>CAZPLR010000074.1:0-1973 GCA_964587555.1 uncultured Oscillospiraceae bacterium | reverse complement strand
TTAAAGTTGGAATAAATCTTGCTTTCGGCAATCGGATCAAGCGCGGCGGTCGGTTCGTCTAGGATGATAAACGGCGCATCCTTGTAAAGCGCGCGGGCAATCGCGATCTTCTGCGCCTCGCCGCCGGAAACTTCGACGCCCTGCTCGTCGTAATCCTTGTACAGACAGGTTTCAAGTCCCTTGGACATTGCCGCAAGGCGGTCTCCAAAGCCAACCTTTTCCAAACAGGCTTTTGCCCGCGGTGCGGAATATTCCGCCGACGCCGCGATATTCTGTCCCAATGAGAACGATAAAAGCTGGAAATCTTGGAAAACAACCGCAAAAATGGACATATAGTCGTTGTAATTGTATTTGCGGATATCGATGCCGTTAAGCAGGATCTCGCCCTCGGTCGGATCGTACAGCCGGCAAAGCAGCTTGATGAAGGTGGTTTTTCCGGAGCCGTTTAAGCCCACAACGGCAAGCTTTTGTCCAACCCGGAATTTCACCGAAAGATGCCGCAGCGCGTAGGAGTCGGTGTTTGGATATTTGAACGAAACGTCCCGAAACTCGATTTCATACTTGCGGTCGGCGCGTTTTTCGGTTGTCAGGCTGCCCTGATACATATCATTTGGAATATCCAGCAATTTATAGGCGGTTTTTAGGAAGGAGGCGTTGATCTGAAGCAGGGCAATGGTCCCCAGCAGTGCAGACAAGCCGGTTGCAAACGAGGTAAGCGCCGCGACATATTGCGCCACTGAACCGACGCCGAATGCGCCGCCCCACGCTTTTAAGCAGACAAACGCATAGACAAGCCCAATCAGCAGCTTGGACATCGCCACTGCCGCCGCGCTGAACAGCCCTATCGATCCTTTTGCCTTTTTGGAAAAATAGCCGCCGGGAAGAAAAATGGTATTTTTTTCACTATAATGCTGCACGAGCTTCGCCTGCTCATACATCCGGACGTCGAGCGCGCGTTCTGTTTGGAAATACATCCCGAAATACATGAAAGAGCGGTTTCCCATTTTCGCGTTCTCCGCCGCAGTGGCATACAGGCTATTAGAAAGCGCCATAAACTTTTTGGAAAGCAGCGTAATGCCGATCAAAAGAAAGAGAAACGCCACCGTAAACAGCGGATGGTTAAGCACCGTCAGCTTTCCGCCGCTTTCTGGAACCTGAAGCACAAACAGGTTGACCGAAAGCGCAATTGCGCCCACAATCTTGAAAAACGATTCGACTAATCGCGGAAATTGGAAGGTTAAGTAAGGCAAACCCCAGCCGTTCCAGTTTGCTGCCTGCTGGATCTGTGAATACACGTCGAAGGTGTGCGGGTCGTCCAGCACGGCAAAATCCATGCTTAACATCTTTTCGATGAAAGCGCGGCGCGAATCCGGATAAAAAGCCGAATCCTTCTTGCGGTTGTACCATCGTCTCACCACCGCCTGCAAAATCCCGAGCCCGGCGGTGATGGTCAGCGTGAGCAAAATCAGCCGAAACAGCACGTCCATATTCCTGCTGCCTGTCAATTCGTCTAAAATACGCGCCGAAAAATAAATTCCAACATATGGTGTAAGCACCTTCAGCATCGAACTGAACGTACAACTGAGCAGTAAACCCGGCATATATTGATGGATGATTTTTACGTTGCGGCGGTAAAGCAAAATCGTTTCGCGAAACGAAATTTTCTCTTTTTTATTCTTCATCCTCGATTCCTCCCTTCTGATAGTACTTGCTTTGAACAGCAAACAGCTCGGCGTATTTTCCGCCCGCCTGCATGAGAGATTCGTGTGTCCCCTCCTCGGCAATTCCGCCGTCGGCGATCATTAGAATGCGATCGCAGAAACGGGTCGAGGCAAGCCGGTGCGAGATGTAGACCGCCGTGCGTCCCTTTGTCATCTCGTTATATTTCAAATAGATGTCGCTTTCATTGATCGGGTCGAGCGCTGCGGTCGGCTCGTCGAGCACGAGTACCGGCGCGTCCTTGTAAAGCGCGC
>CAZPLR010000073.1:0-2039 GCA_964587555.1 uncultured Oscillospiraceae bacterium | reverse complement strand
GAGTGTTGCCATCTTAAAGGAGAGAAAGAGAGAAGTGAGAATCTTCTCTCTTTATTTTTTCCAAATTTACGTAAGAGGAAGATGAAAATGGTATATTTAACCGATATTCATCCAGAAAATTGGAGATTAGGGTTAAAGGTAAAGCAGGAACAGGTGCATTTTGTATCGGATGAAATGCGGTTGCTTGCGAGGGCATACGCCTTTCGCGACTACCGCAGCAGGGCAGTCATCATCGAGAGCGATGGCGTTCCTGTGGGGATGGCGCTGTATTATGATTGTGACGCGCTTAGCGCCTACGATTTCAGCCAGCTTTTTATCGACGCGCGATATCAGGGCAAGGGCTACGGAACGGCTGCGGTGCAGGCGATTATCGCTGCAATGAGGGCGGACGGCAAATACGATCGTTGTGTTTTGTGTTTTATTGACGGTAACACCGCGGCTTGCGCGCTTTATCAGAAATGCGGATTTCATTTGACCGGTGAAACGGATGGCGATGAGATTATAATGGAGCTGTGTCTTCGTTAAAAAATTTAAGCAGCGTCCTTTTATGGGGGCGCTGCTTTTGATAATATAGACAGAAAATTATTTGATTTTTTCTTTTGTGGATTGATGAAAATCCTACGTTTTACATCTTCAATATTTTCTTCAGGAGTTTGATTTGTGAACCGCTGGTTTATCAATATTTTTGTGCGCCTTGTACAACTTAGACCTGCTTTCTCCCACCGTTTAGCTGCCGATGCAGTTAATGGCAAAAGGGCGGGAGCGTCACTCGATGCGCTGAATGCAGCCAAGCGCCTTTACGCCGCCTCCTACATGGCAGCTGATGCTGATTGGGAGCGCGTAGAGCTTGATGCTGTCGTCGTGGAAATAAGCCTGCATCTTCTTGAGCCACTCTTTTGCCGGCGCAAGATCGCCGGAATAAGCGGCTGAGATTTCATATTTCTTCCCGGCAAAGCGGGTCGCAATATCCTTTTCGAGCGCTTCGAGCATCGTTTTTTCGGCGTTGGCCATGCCGCGCGCTTTCGCGTATGCGTCAAGCTTTGCGCCTTGAATCTGCAAAACCGGTTTTAAGCCTAGGATTGTCGCGAGTGCCGCGCCCGCTGCGGTGACACGACCGCTCTTTTTGAGCAGCTCGAGCGTGTTGACCGCGAGGTAGATGCTTGCGTCAAGAGCAGTTTCCTCCAGCTTTTGACAAATTTCCCCGCAGCTATACCCTCTGTCGATCAGAATCAGCGCATCTAAAACGGAGCAGCGCTGTGAGATAGAGATACGCTTGTTATCCGGCACGCAGACTCTTCCGTTGTAGTCCGCCGCGATCGCTTTTGCCGTCGCACAGGAGCTGCTTAAGCCGCTGGACATTGGGATGTGCAGAACCGCGTCGTAGCTCTCTAATAATTTGTCCCATAAATCGGTCAGCGACTTTGGGGAAGGCTGCGAGGTGGAAACCGTATGTCCGGCGTTTAATTCCTCAAAAAAATGCTCGTAGCTGCAGTTAACGCCTTCGAAGTACTCCTGCCCGTCGATGCTGAACGGCATCGGCATTAAATAAACGCCAAGTTTTTTTGCTTCTTCTTTGGTAATTGCGCCATTGGTATCAACCACAACAGCGATATTCGACTTGCTCATATGCTTCTCCTTCTTAACGCGGAATATCCCGCGCGACAATCTATCATTTATAGTATATCTTTTTTTCGTACAGAAGTCAATATCTTTTCAAAAACCGAAGTCTTTGTACAAAATTTCCCGCGCATGCTGGCACTTATCCGCAGGATCTGCGGGCGTAAAATCTGCAAAATACATCAGCCAAAGGCGGTTTGACTGCCTTTGGTTTTTTGGTTTGCCCTATGCAGCCCTTTCAACGGATATTACAGAAAAAGCGAATTCAGATAAATTGGATAACAAGAAAGCGGAAATTAACACGTTTTATATATTGACACAATACTTTGGATATGGTAAAATATAGATAAAGAAGAAATGCCAGTTGTTCCGGAAGAAATGGCATCCGGAAACGACTGGTATCCGGCAGAGTGAGAGACGCT
>CAZPLR010000072.1:0-2382 GCA_964587555.1 uncultured Oscillospiraceae bacterium | reverse complement strand
TGATACCATAAATCATTTCATATTTCAATACAGTTTTAAACATTCATTTGTAAAGCTTATATGAACAAAAAACCGCCCCATATGGGACGGTTTTTTGGCTCAATACCCTCTTTCGCCGGAAAGCGATTCATCATTTTCAATCCAGCTTTGCACGTCGATCACGCGGTAATCGGTTTCGGTGTCGCGCACGATCACTCTGGCAATACCGGCGTTAATCACCAGCCGCTTGCACATCGAGCAGGAGGAGGTGCCCGCGACTAACTTCCCGGTCAGATAGTCGATGCAGGCGAGGTATAAATCCGCGCCGATCATCTCGCTGCGCGGCGCGGAGATGATCGCGTTTGCCTCGGCGTGAACCGAGCGGCAAAGCTCGTACCGCTCCCCGCGCGGCACCTTCAGCTCGCTGCGGATGCAGGTGCCGATATCGCAGCAGTTTTTCCGCCCGCGCGGTGCGCCCACATAGCCGGTCGCAATGATCTCGTCGTTTTTGACGATGATTGCGCCGAAGTTGCGCCGCAGACAGGTGCCGCGTTCGCTGACCGCCTGTGCAATATCCAAATAGTAGTTTTGTTTGTCGGTTCGTTTGCCCATCTATCATCATCCCTTCAGCCCACGCTTTTTTTCATTATACAAAAAAGCCGGTGTCTTGTCAATATGCGGCTTTGCTTGGATTTTGCCGACTTGATATATCGTGCAGATTTTGCTCGTCGCCCACACGCGATTGCAAGCGCTTGACGGTTTATGTTATAATGAAAAGAGCAAGGTCATCTCACAAGCTTCCTTCAGGAAACATCGATCATAAAAGGGAAAGAGATAGAAAGGCAGGCATAGCTGCAATGTCGTCAAATCCTGAAAGCGCGAATGGGGAGCGCAGAAACATATTCGTCCGGATGCTGTCACGCTTTTACAGCGTTTCCCACATGCTAAAACCCGATCAGTGGCAGGGCGAGATCCCGCAAAGCGGCGAAATGTACCGCAATATGCTGCGGCTGGCATGGCCGTCCGCACTGGAATCCATTCTTATCAGCCTAATCGGCTCGGTGGATACCATGATGGTTTCCAGTCTTGGCACCTCCGCCATCGCGGCAGTCGGACTGACCAACCAACCGAAATTCATCCTGCTTGCAACCATCTTTTCGCTGAATACTGCGATCACCGCAATCGTTGCGCGGCGCAAAGGGCAGGAAGATCCGGAATCTGCGTGCAGTACGCTGCGTCAGGGCATTATGCTTTCGGCGATGCTCTCCGCCCTGCTGGCAACGCTCGGCTTTTTGTTTGCCAAACCGCTCATGATCTTCGCGGGCGCAAACGAGGAGATATTAGCCGATTCTGTTACCTATTTCAAGGTGATTACGATCAGCGTATTTTTCACCTCGGTCTGCATGACCATCAACGCCGCTCAACGCGGCGCGGGCAACACCCGCATCTCCATGAAAACCAACATTCTCTCCAATATTGTCAACCTCTGCTTTAATTTCCTGCTGATCGGCGGACATCTGGGCTTCCCGGCGTGGGGCGTATTCGGCGCAGGGGTTGCCTCGCTGCTCGGCAGTATCGCAAGCTGTATCATGGCGATCTGCTCGGTCATCGGCAGGCAGAAATTCCTACATATCGATTTCAGCTCCAAATGGCGCTTTGAGCGCGACACGCTGCGCGTCATCCTCAAGATCGGCGGCAGCGCGATGGTGGAGCAGGTCTTTATGCGCATCGGCTTCTTCACCTACAACAAGATCATTGCAGCGCTTGGTACAGTGGCATACGCCACACACCAGATCTGTATGAACATCCTAAATCTTTCCTTCGCGTTCGGCGACGGTCTGACAGTCGCATCCTCCTCGCTGGTCGGGCAGAGCCTTGGAGCAAAACGTCCAGACCACGCAATGGCGTATGGCAAAATCGGTCAGCGGCTTGCGTTTACCGTATCTACCTTCCTGTTTCTGCTGTTCGTCTTCGGACGGAACTGGCTGGTTTCGCTGTTTTCGCCTGATACCGAGGTCATCGCGCTCGGCGGCGTCATCATGATTATTGTCGCGTTTACCACTCATGCGCAAACCTCGCAGGTGGTATTCTCCGGCTGCCTGCGCGGTGCAGGCGACACCAAGTTTGTCGCGGCTGTTTCGTTGGTCAGCATCGGCATCGTCCGTCCGGTATTGACCTATCTGCTCTGCCTGCCGCTTGGCTTCGGCTTGATTGGCGCATGGGTCGGACTGTTTGTCGATCAGTACACCCGTTTCTTTTGCAGTATGCTTCGCTTCCGAACCGGAAAATGGCAGAAGATCAAGATTTGATCGCGCTAAACTGCCGGCAGCTTGAAAAGCATTGCGTTTATAAAAATTGCCGCCCGGCTGGATCCCTCCAGTCGGGCGGCAGCTTTTGGACTTA
>CAZPLR010000071.1:0-2576 GCA_964587555.1 uncultured Oscillospiraceae bacterium | reverse complement strand
ATGAAAACCAGATCGCCAAGCGGCTCAACGAAACCGGGCATCTCTATGATGCGGATCCCGCCGCGATTGTACTGGACTTCTTTTTGAATACGGCGCTGCTTCCGGGGCTGTTTGTCCTCCTGATGGGGATCGTTTTAAAATGTGGGAAGAAGTACCATGCCTGAGGAAATTTCGGACGTTTTTTCTTCCAAACTTCGGCTTGGGATATCACGGTGCTTTTTTCCGGCGAGAAGGATTTCACAAGCTAAAAAAAGCTTTTGGATGCGACCGATGGGAATTTTCGCTGCGGCGTTTGTGGCGTATGTAAGGGCGCTTGCGGTCTTGCTTGGCAGCCCAGCAGGCCCCGACCTGCTATATTATGGCAAAAAAATATGGGACATGAAGGCGTTCTGTCCTCCAGTACAATCGTTGTGACAACGCCGATTTCAAGCGTGACGTTGACGCTGTGGATATTCCTGCTGCGCAGTTTTGAGGTCATCGCATAGCGAAAGACGGACTTTCCCTGCATGTACGTCGGTTTTCGCGGTTTTTATGAGAATACTTGGAGAAAAGCGGGAGTATAAACGCCGCTCATTTATTTCGGATTTGTAAATCCTGTGGAAAATCGCTTGTAATCTTTCAGAGAACGTGATATAATGTTGGATGCAAAGGAGGTGCCTGCAATGGCGGAGAAAGAGAATACAAAAACGATTGCGGTAAACCGTCAGGCGCGGCACAATTACTTTGTGATAGAGAGCTTTGAAACGGGCTTGGAGCTTGTCGGCACCGAGGTGAAATCGCTGCGCGCCGGCACAGTCAATTTAAAGGATAGCTGGTGCTCTATTGAGAACGGGGAGCTTTTTGTCAAGCAGATGCACATCAGCCCATACGAAAAGGGCAATATCTTCAACAAGGATCCGCTGCGGGTGCGTAAGGTGCTGATGCACAAACGAGAAATCATGCGGCTATTTGGTCTGATTAAGCAGCAGGGCTATACGCTGGTTCCGCTTTCCCTGTATTTCAAAGGTTCGCGGGTGAAGATGCAGCTTGGGCTTTGCAAGGGCAAGGATCAAAGAGATAAGCGGCAGGACGCGGCAAAGCGCGACGCAAACCGCGAGATTGATCGCGCGATGAAGAGCTTCAACCGCAGGTAAAGGGGGAAAAACAATGATATGCAAAACCGTTGAGATAAAGCCGAACTATGCGCAGCTAAAGGTTGTGCCGCCGCAAAAGCCGGCGACGTTAAAGACCTATTTGCTCGACACTGCGACCTTAAAAACGAGAACTTGGTCAAAGCGTCCGGCGGTGATTGTCTGTCCGGGCGGCGGATATGAGATTTGCTCCGACCGCGAGGCGGAGCCGGTTGCGCTGGCGTTTGCCGGACGCGGGTTTCACAGCTTTGTGCTGGATTATTCCTGTAAGCCGACTGGCTTTCCATGTGCGCTGACCGAAATTTCCAAAGCTGTCGCGTATGTCCGGAGCATTGCCGGGGAGAATGATATTGACCCGGAGCAGATTTATGTCTGCGGCTTTTCTGCGGGCGCGCATGTTGCGTGCAGCTTAGGCGTCTACTGGAACAAGCAATGGCTGAAGGAATATACCGGAATTTTTGGAGAGGAAAATAAGCCGAACGGCATGATCCTGTGTTATCCGGTCATCAGCGGAAAAAAGGGCGTGCGGCATACCGATTCACTGCGCAGCTGGGAATGCGGTAAGCCCGAGCTGGAACCGCTGTTTTCGTTGGAGGAGCAGGTGAGCGCAGATACGCCGAAGACCTTCCTTTGGCATACCTGTACAGATAACGGCGTTTCCGTACAAAATTCGCTGTTATTTGCATCGGCGTTGAACCAAAACGGCGTCGGCTTTGAGCTGCACGTTTTCCCATACGGCGCGCATGGGCTTTCGCTCGCGTGTCCGATCACAACCGACGCGGAATGGGAGAATTGGCAAAATCGAGAGGATGTCGCGCAATGGATTGAGTTGGCCTGTCGGTTTATCATGCAGCAGCTAGTAAAGCAGGAGTATGTTACCGGCGAGCAAGCCGACTGGGATTAAGGAGCAAATGACGTCGCCGTTATTTTGCGGCGGAAAGAAATGGGGGCGTAAAGGTTTCGACGGGGATTCTGAAGCAGGGTAAGCGTGCAGCATGGGCGAAAATGCTTAAAAAGTCGCACCTAAATATAAACGCTAAGAACAATAACAGATCTTTAGCTTTCGCTGCTTGATTGCAGTGAAAAATTGCCGTTATATATAACGGCGCGTCTTTGCCGCGAAACCACGGCGCGGTGAAGGCGTAAAAACCAGTGGTGAACTTATGGCGGAAACGTCCTGAGCCGCTATAGGACCTAAGGAATACCTTTGCGGGCAGCCTGCTTACCGGCGGCGCGCATCGGGAATGCAAAAGATAAGCTGCGCACGGAGAAAGCACTGAAGACGGATTTTCGGACACGGGTTCAATTCCCGTCGCCTCCACCAATAAAAGCGCGCCAAAATGTCTGGTTTTACCGGACTTTTGGCGCGCTTGTTTTTGCTTTCACTGCCGTTATAACGCAGTTTTAAGGCTATCCAAATTGTTCGAAGTGCGGAGATGAGGGAGT
>CAZPLR010000070.1:0-2639 GCA_964587555.1 uncultured Oscillospiraceae bacterium | reverse complement strand
GGCTCTTCGAACCGGAGTATGAGGGCGACATCCGTCCGGAAGGCATTGCGACCAAAATCATTCTGGGAGAGGGCACCAACATTGCAGTGGCGAACGTCTACTATGACGACGCGCTGGTTGGCACCTTTGCTCCGTTCTACACCGATAAGGTTGTAGCAAAATAAGCTTTTGTGAAAGCGTAAAACGCAAATAAAAAATTTTCCCCCGCCCGTTTGGGCGGGGGTTTTTGCGCGTTGGGAAGATTGTGGGAAATAGCAAGATTAACATTTACTTTTGTGGGAAAACGTGGTATAATAAAGCCAGATAAAACTCTGTCCATGACCAAAAAGAGTAAAGGTGGTATGAAAATATGAATGAACAGCAAATCATGGAATTAAAGGAACAGATCTGCGAGATCGGTCACTGTATTTGGCAGCTCGGTTTTGTCGCGGCGAACGACGGCAACATCTCGGTTAAGCTGGATGAGGATCACTTCCTCTGCACACCGACCGGTACCAGCAAACGTATTTTAAAACCGGAAATGATCCTGCTGGTTGACAAGACCGGCAAAGTTCTCGACGGCAACGATAAGTACAAGCCGTCCTCCGAATTTAAGATGCACCTGCGCTGTTACGCGGAGCGCCCGGACGTCGGCGCGGTCGTTCACGCGCATCCGCCGATTGCGACCTCGTTTGCAATCGATCATGAGCCGCTCGACTTCAACACCATGCCGGAGGTCATCATCTTCATCGGCGCCGTTCCGATTGCGAAATACGGCACGCCGTCGACGAACGAGATTCCGGACGCGGTCGCCCCGTACTTGCAGACCAACGACGCAATCCTGCTGGAAAATCACGGCGCGCTGACGGTCGGCAAAGACTTGATGACCGCTTATTACCGCATGGAAACGCTGGAATATCACGCCAAGACCGCATTTTACTCCTCTGCAATCGGCTGTATGCAGCGTTTGTCCGGCGGAGATTTGTCCGGCCTGATGCACGAGATCAAGGGCGAGCAGCTGGATAAATGTCTTGACCTGCGCAAGACCTTCAGCGTACCGGGCAAGCATCCGGGCAAGACGAAATACGACGAATACCGCAAGGAGCAGTAATCGTTTTCATCGTATCGGCTTATCGCCTCACCCAACGGTGGGGCGATTGCGGTTTCACCGAAAGGAATTATCATGAAAAAAGTACTTGCATTTGACTTTGGCGCGTCCAGCGGGCGCGCAATGCTTGCCTCCTTTGACGGAGAGCGGTTTCATATGGAGGAAATCCATCGCTTCCAAAACGATCCGGTTTTGGCAGGCGGCACGCTTTACTGGGATATCCTGCGCTTATTCCATGAAATCAAGGAGGGAATCCGGAAAGCGGTTTTGGCGGGCGGCTTCGACTGCATCGGCATCGACACATGGGGCGTTGACTTCGGCTTGATCGGCAAAGACGGCGCGCTGCTGTCCAATCCGGTGCATTACCGCGACGAATACACCGCCGGCATCCCGGAAAAGGTCTTTCAAACGATCTCCAAGGAGGAGCTTTACGCCGCGACCGGCATCCAGCTTATGCGCTTTAACACCATATTCCAGCTGATCGCATACGCCGAGAAAAAGCCGGATCTCCTCGCGCTCGCCGACAAGCTGCTCTTTATACCGGATCTGTTTAATTACCTCCTGACCGGGGAAAAAAGGGCGGAATACACGGAAGCGACCACCTCCCAGCTAATCGATCCGAAAACCAAGGACTGGAATTACGCGCTTTGTGAAAGGCTGGGGATTCCGACAGGCATCCTTCCGCCGATCATCGAAAGCGGCAGGGTCTATGGGATTTTAAAGGAAGAAATCTGCAGCGAACTGGGCTGTCCGGCTGTCCCGGTCATCTCGGTTGCGTCGCATGACACGGCGTCGGCGGTTGTCGCAACGCCGAATACCGGGAAGGACTTTATCTATATCAGCTGCGGCACATGGAGCCTGTTCGGCACCGAGGTGGATGAGGCGATTGTAAACGACAAAACCTGCCGCCACAATCTCACCAACGAGGGGGGCTTTGGCAAAAAGGTCACCCTTCTAAAGAACATCATGGGGCTGTGGCTGATCCAGCAGTCCCGCAAATATTGGACTGCAAACGGGGAAAACGTCAGCTACGGCGATTTGGAGCGCGCGGCTTTGGCGGAAAAGCCGTTTGCCTGCTTCATCGACCCGGACGATCCTTCGTTTGAGCCGCCGGGCAACATGCCGCGCCGTGTGCAGGAATACTGCGAGAGAACCGGACAGTACGTCCCGCAGACCAAGGGCGAGATCATGCGCTGCATTTACGAAAGCTTGGCGCTGAAATATCGCTTATCCTACGATATGATTCGTGATGTGACCGGCAAAGCCTACCGCAGCATCCATATGATCGGCGGCGGGACGAAGGATAACTTCCTCTGCCAGCTGACCGCCAACGCAGCCGGCATACCGGTTTACGCCGGACCGATTGAAGCGACCGCGACCGGCAATATTGCCGCCTGCTTAGTCGCCATGGGAGAGGTGAAGGATTTAGCCGAGGCGCGGCAGATCGTGAAGAATTCCACCACGCCGGCGGTTTATGAATGCGACCGCGCGCTTGACTGGGATAGCGCATACCGGCGCTTCCGGGAGATCATCGGCGCATAAAACCGAATGG
>CAZPLR010000069.1:0-3368 GCA_964587555.1 uncultured Oscillospiraceae bacterium | reverse complement strand
CCACATCAATGTTGATATGTGTAACCGGTTTTCTCAGAACTAAGGAACATACAGTTTCCACATGTCCGGTTCTTGGAAACATATCGACTGGAACATACTTCTCCATCCTGTACCCGCTCTCACACAGATATCTGCAGTCACGGGCAGCCGTCGCGGGATTGCACGAAACCATCACAATCCGTTTTGGCTGCATCCCCAACACCGCGTCAAGTCCTTCCCTGTCACAGCCCTTTCGCGGCGGATCGAGAATCACCGCACCCGGCTGCAAGCCCTGCTCCCGCAGCTTTTTCGCCATACCTGAAGCATCGTCGCAGACAAACTCCGCTTCAATCCCGTTTAACGCCGCGTTCTCGCGCGCGTCGATGATCGCCTGCGGTACGATCTCTACGCCGATCAGCCGGATCTCCGGCTGTTTCTTCGCAATACTCAGCCCGATCGTCCCTATGCCGCAGTACAAATCCAAAAGCGTTTCCCCCGGCTGCATCGCAGCATATTCCCCTGCAAGCGCGTATAACCGCTCGGTCTGGGCGTGATTCACTTGGTAAAACGCCTGCGGCGAGATGCGCACGCGAACATCGCAGAGAGTGTCGCTCAGATACCCGCTTCCATACAGCGTTTGACAGCTATCCCCTAAAATCACGTTGGTGATCCTCGGATTACAACTGTAGCTGATTGACTCCAACTGCGTAAACCGTTCCGTCATCCGCCGGATAAGGCTTTTTGCCTTCGGACATTCCTGCGGCGTGCCGATTAGACAAAGCATCAGCTTCCCGCGCTCCTCGCCATAGCGCAGGTAGATGTGGCGAATGCTGCCGGTATGACTGCGCTCATCATAGGCGCTGATCTGATTTTCCTCCATCCAGCAAAGCACCTCTTTCGCCGCATCGGTGAATATCTGCGGCTGAATGCGGCAGTCCGCCAATGGGATGATGCGGTGCGACCGCTCGGCATAAAAACCGAATATCAGCTTCCCGCTTTTATCGTAACCGACCGGAAACATCGCTTTGTTGCGGTATCCCTCCGTCCTTTCCGCGCCGATGATCGCCTCGGGTGAAAGCGCAAAGCCGCCAATCCGGCGCATGCAGTCCTCTACAATCCCCTGTTTATGCCGGCATTCCGCCGCATAGGAAAGGCTCCGATGACAGCACCCGCCGCACTGTTTTCCGGCAGGACAGTCGTTCTCCACCCGGTCGGGCGAAGGGGTGACGATCTCCTCAATGATGCCGAACGCGTAGCGCGAAAGCAGCTTGACCAGCCGGACCCGCAGCTCGTCCCCCGGCACTGCGCCCGGAATGAACACCGCAAAGCCGTCCGGTAATCGCCCGACTCCATTCCCTTCGGCAGTCAGCCCGGTCACGGTCAGCGGATAAACCTCATTCTTTCGATAGCCGGTCTCCCCGGCGTGATGCTTTGCCATACCCTGTCTCCAAACCTTACATTTTCTCCGCATCGTAATGCGCGCGCTCGCCGCCGATGAATTTGAGCCGCGTTCGCGCGCAGGTCAAATGCGCTTTGCCGATCGCGTCCACCGAAAGCCGCACCGGAACGGCAACCTCCTTCAGATGCATCCCGATAAACGTGTCGCCAATATCAATCCCGCAGTCGGCTTTGATATGCTCCACAGCCGCCGGATCTGCAAACGCAGCGTATGCGGCGGTTGCAAACGATCCGCCTGCTTTCGGCACCGGTACAACATTGACCTCATCCAGCCTAAATTTTTCAATCGCCTCACGCTCGACGATCAGCGCACGGTTGAGATGCTCACAGCACTGCGCAGCAAGGTAAACATGGCGCTCCTTTGCCGCCTGCATTATCCCGGCTAATATCTCTTTTGCCGCGTCCGGCGCGGAATGTGTGCCGATTTTGTCCCCCAAAACCTCGCTGGTCGAACATCCTACTACCATCATCCCGCCCGGTAAAACCTTCGCGATCTCCAAACACTCCTTTGCAGCCATGTATGCCTGCTCTTTGTATAAACTCATGCTCGCTTCCTCCATACTTCTCGCTTTATTTCAAACGCTTTTCCCGCTTACTGATCCCATCCGGCTTTCCCGAAATGAAAACTGCCGGTAATATATCGGCCACAGAGCCAAACGCAGCCAGTCTTCATCATATCCGCTGCGGCGCGGCTTCCGTCGGCATGAAAAATCGCATTTCCGCTAAAACCGGCTCGCACCATTCGCTTTTCGGATCGGCCGTCAGGATTTCGCCCAGCTCACGCGCTGATCTCCCGCCCCGCCGGATGCACAGCGCTGCCTGCTGACGGCTCACCTTTCTTGTATGCCCGTCCTCATGAATATCTTCCTATAATTTTTTACATATTCCCTTGCATTTTCGCGTTATTTATGATATAATAAAGATGAAGAGGTGAAAAGAAAAAACTCTTCCCCGTATATTTTATTATAGCGGAAAACAACGGATTCGTCAATCCAAAAACAAAAAGAAGGGGGATATTCCTATGAGCATACGAGTTATTACGGTCAGCCGCGAATACGCAAGCGGCGGGCATGAAGTCGCGCAGATGGTCGCCGAACGACTGGGCTACGACTACTACGATAGGGCGCTGGTTTCCAAGATCGCCAAAGAAAGCGGTCTGGCGGAAGATTACATCATCGAGCAAGGCGAATACGCGTCCTCAAGGGTAAGCTTTTTGTTCAGCCTCTCGGTCGGCGCATCCGCCAGCAGCGGCGGGAGCTCCCCATCCGATCAGCTTTATGTCATCCAGCACAACATCATCGAAAAATTGGCGGAGGAGCATCGCTGCGTAATCGTCGGACGCTGCGCCGACTACATCTTGGCCGACCGCGCCGACTGCCTGCACGTTTTCTTTGAGGCGGACGAGAAGGACAAGATCGCGCGATTAAACGAACGCGAGGAGCATTCCAATCCGGCAAAGCGCCTAAAGGAGCGCGACGACAAGCGCCGTGTCTACTACAAGCATTACACCGGCAGGGACTGGGGAAGATCGAAAAACTACGATCTTGTCTTAAACACCAGCAAGATCAGCCTGTCTCAATGCGCCGACATCATCGTCAGCATCGTGAAAGCAAGTGAGGAAAAGTAAAGCGGAATAAATGCAAAAGGAGCAGCCCATGGCCGCTCCTTTTTAATGCGCTGTTTGTGTAAACAGGAAACTTTCTACATAAAAAGTGGAAAGTTTTAAAGTGATAAAGGTGTGTTTTCAAAATAAATAACAGATACTATTTCGTTTTTATATATGAATATCATGTAAATTTATCATGTAAATTATGGAAAAGAAAGCGTGATCTGTATTGACTTGGCTTTTATTTTATTGTATAATAGAGACAATAAAGAAAGGATAAGGTGATGCAATTATGGTTTTATAAGTTCATTCGCAGCGAAATTAC
>CAZPLR010000068.1:0-3708 GCA_964587555.1 uncultured Oscillospiraceae bacterium | reverse complement strand
CACTCTCCTTCTATGATGATGTACTGGTATTGGTATTATTATTATAACATATCCTTCTGCGGTTGTCCATAGCTTGACCGCACTGCTTTTTCTATGCTATAATAGGACTACCACCTATGATAGAAAGGATGTTTCTTCATGCCCGAACCGTATCCGATATTGATTTTAATCCTGCTCACCGTCTGCGTTATGCTGCTTGTCATCCTGTTATTTTTACTGCTTAAGGGCAGAAAGCAGCCGATGGACCGAACCCTGCTCGAAAGTCTAAAGGACGAGCTTGCCGACAGCCAGAGCGGTTTGCGGCAGGAGCTTTCCGCGACGGTGCAAGGCTCGGTGAAAACGCTCGGCGAGCTGGTTTCCTCCAATCAGCAGGCTGTTTCGGAGCTGCAAAGCCGCCGGCTTGCCGAGATCGACAGGACGATTGCCGATAAGCAGGAAGCTCTTTCCCGCAGCCTGCAAGGACAGTTGAGCCAGCTTTCCCTGCATATCACCGAAAATCAAAAGATCGCCGCGATGAATCAGGCGCAGAAGCTGGACGATATGGAGCGCGCGATGAGCACACGCCAGACCCTCATGACCCAAAATGTTCAGACCCAGATGAAGCAGCTGGAGGAGCGATTTAAGACGCTGGAATCGACCAACAATCAGAATTTAAGCGAGATGCGCGAAACGATCTCCAAACGCTTAAGCTACATTCAGGAGGATAATAATAAGAAGCTCGACGAGATACGCGCCACCGTCGACGATAAGCTGCAAAAAACGCTGGAGGAAAAAATGACCAGCTCCTTCGAGCTTGTCAGCCAGCGGTTGGAGCAGGTCTATAAGGGCTTAGGCGAGATGCAGACCATCGCCTCCGGCGTGGGCGATCTAAAAAAGGTGCTTTCTAACGTAAAGACGCGCGGCATTTTGGGCGAGATCCAGCTTAGCGCGATCTTAAGCGAGATACTCAGACCGGAGCAGTACGACACCGAGGTCGCGACAATTCCGGGCAGTAGAGATCACGTCGAATTCGCGGTGAAGCTCCCAGCAAAGGACAGCGGCGATTTTATCTATCTGCCGATCGACTCCAAATTCCCGGGCGATACCTATTCCGCTCTACAGGACGCATATGAAAACGGCGATCCGGAGCAGATCAAGCTTGCATATAAGAATTTGGAAATCGTCATCAAAAAAAGCGCAAAGGATATCCACGATAAGTATATCGCGCCGCCGCACACCACCAATTTTGCAATCATGTTCCTGCCGTTTGAGGGACTTTACGCCGAGGTGGTTAATCATGGCTTAGTCGAGATCCTCCAGCGGGATTATGCGGTCAACATCGCGGGACCTTCGACCATGGCGGCAATGCTCAACGCCCTGCAGATGGGCTTTAAGACGCTTCAGATCCAAAAGCGCAGCAGCGAGATCGGAGACGTGCTGAGCGCGGTGAAAGCCGAGTTTGAAACCTTTGGCAAGGTTTTTGATTCTGCGAAAAACCGTATCCGCCAGCTTGATGAGGATATGGACAAGCTCATCGGCACCCGCACCCGCGCCATTCAGCGCAAGCTGCGCAGCATCCAAGCAAGCGATCTAAGCGAATCGGATAAGCTGTTGGAGATCGACGATGCAGAGTAGCCGCTGATCAAAGCGCTTTGCCCATGAGCTGCTGCGGCTGCCGATCAAAATTCACAGATGCACTCTTGCTGCAATGCACAACGCTTTTCTTGCTTATGAATCAAGAACGCAAAAGACGGAGGGAAATCCTAAAGCTTTCCCTCCGTCTTAATACTTTATCAGCTGAATGCTTCCGCCAAACCGCCGCAATCCTCTCATTGAACCTCTTGTTCTAACTCCCGGAACAGCTCCGTTCCGAAAAAATCTTGGATGGTAATATCCAACCCGTCACAAATTTTTTTCACGGTTGAAACCGTAGTGCTGTTATTCCTGCCGCTTACGATATTATTCAGCGTAGACTGCGTAATGCCGCTTATCGTGGCAAGCTTATTTACCGTTATTTTCTTCTCCCGACACAATTCAAGAATCCTGATCCTTACCGCTTCACCTATATTCATTTTCAACTCCATCCCTTACCCTACTACCATTATAGCCAGTTAAGGTTGAAATGATTAACTCATTTGAGTTGACAAGAGAATATAAACATGATATAATATGGGGGAAAGGATGGGGATCTTGGAAAGCTGTGGCAAAAGAAAGGAGAATAAGAAAATGAAAAGGGTATTCTGCACATTGCTTGCGTGCCTCATGATTTTCTGTATGGTGCAGCCAGCGGCATATGCAAAAAACGCATGTATCGCGGTCAGCGGAAGTGCGGCGGACTGCAACACATGGAAAAAAATCACGGTGATAACCGACAAAAATTGGGGAAGCAATAAGGTAAAATTCACGCAGACAACGGGCACGCTCACGTATCAATTTTACTCTCCCGGACAATTCGTAAGCAATGCCTATGGCGCTTATACCATCCGGGTTAAAGATCAAAGCACAGGGAAAACAAAAGAATATTACTGGAAATACCAGAAAAACTACACGTTAAAGCTAGAGGACAACAAAACTTACACCATTGAGGTAAAACCATATCAGCCTGCAACGGTTGGCGACCAAAAATATAAAACCAAAACACTCGCCACAAAAATATATCAAACTTTTGGTTGGAGAGGTTATAATAAATCCAATTGGTATTGGTATGAAGCGCCAACCTGGGAAGTGGTATCGACCAAAGCAGTAAATTGGTGCTACACCCCATATTAACAGTAAAGCATCACAGCTGACAAGCCCCATCCTGTGCAAAAAGCGGAGAGGAAATCTAAACGATTTTCTCTCCGCTTTATCATTTTTCAAGTCACATTTAAATAGCAACCTGCTTCAGCACCCCCATATCCGTGTCCGAAATGACAAAATCCAGCTCCAAATTTTCCTTCATATGCGCAGGATTCAGCGTTTTTGGAAGCGAAACCGTCCCAAGCTGTAGGGTGTACTGAATACAGAACTGCGCGGGACTGACGCCGTACTGCGCCGCCATTGCAATTACCGTCGGATTTTTTAACGCTGCGCCGTGACCGTTCGGGCAGTAAGCCTCTATCACAATATCCCGCTCTCTGCAAAAATCGATCAGTGCAAGCGGCGTATTACCGATATAAGTCGAAACCTGATTCACCGTCGGCTTTACGGCGCAGCTGGACAGGATATTCTCAACGTCGTCGGCAAGAAAGTTAGAAACGCCGAGCGCGCGCAGCTTGCCTGCGGCATATGCCTCCTCCATTGCTTTCCAAACCTGTCTATTCTCTGCAAAATAGCGTTTTTCCGAGCGAAACTCATCCCACGGCTGCGGGCAATGGATCAGCATCAGGTCGATATAATCCAGATCCAGCTTTTGGAGCGATTCCTCAATAGAGCGCTTCGCCGTTTCATAATCCTTGATCTCCGCCATCACCTTTGAGGTGATAAAAATACTCTCGCGCGGGATACCGCTTGCGCGAACGCCTGCCCCGACCGCTTCCTCGTTGGCATATGCCTGCGCAGTATCGATATGCCGATATCCCGCAGCGATTGCGTTCTGCACCGCCTCCGCAGCAAGCTCATTTGGAATCTGCCAAGTGCCAAAGCCAATATTCGGAATTATAACCCCATTATTCAAACGATAAGATTTCCCCATTTTATAACCTCCCATATTTCTTTTTAAAAATTGTCGAACGTATTGCGCCATCGCTG
>CAZPLR010000067.1:0-3816 GCA_964587555.1 uncultured Oscillospiraceae bacterium | reverse complement strand
GTCTTTTCACGCAAAAACCGCCTTGTATTTTATTCTGACATATGCTATAATGGGGATAAAAAACGGGAGGTATTTCATATGCGTTTTGGCGGCAACGTTCTCAGCTTCAAAGATCCGGAGGATTGGCTGCGTCAGGTCAAAACTCAAGGCTATACTGCGGTGGTCTGTCCAGTGGATCACACGGCGCCCGCCGAATTAAAGCGGGATTTTCAAAGACTCGCACTCGAAAATAATCTTCTGTTCGGCGAGGTTGGCGCATGGAGCAACCCGATGTCCTTAGACCCGGATAAGCGCAGGGCTGCGCTCGATTATTGCAAAAAGCAGTTAGCGCTTGCCGACGAGTTCGGCGCAAATTGCTGCGTCAACATCAGCGGCGCGCGCTCATACGGCGCGTGGGATGCGTGCGCGGCGGAGAATTTTACTTCCGACACCTACGCGCTGATTGTCGATACCGTCAGGGAAATTATCGACGAGGTGCATCCCACGCACACCTTCTATACGCTTGAGCCGATGCCGTGGATGTATCCAGACACGCCGGAGATGTACCTGCATCTCATTAAGGATATCGACCGCAGCCAGTTTGCAGCGCATTTGGACTATACCAATATGATAAATGATCCGCAGAAATATAGCTGCTCAAGCGCCTATATCCGCTATATGTTCCAAAAGCTTGGCAAACACATCCGCAGCATTCACGCAAAGGACGTGATGATGGACAGCACCCTGCCCTGCTGTATTCGGGAGTGTATGCCGGGAAAAGGCAGCGTCGACTTCCATACGGTTCTGCACTGTGCGTCGCTGCTGGGCAAGGATATTCCAGTCTTTGTGGAGCATCTGGACACCATGGAAGAGATCAAGGAGGCGCTCGACCACTTGAAAGCGGTTGTGAAAGAGGGCAATATTCCGATGGATTATATTCCGGAAGAGGTGTAAACTTTGCAGGAAAGTCTTTTACGCTGTCCAGTCTGCGGCAAAGCGCTTCAGCTGACGGAGGATGGAAAAAGCTACCTTTGTCCCCAAAAACACTGCTTTGACCGCGCGAAAAGCGGCTATGTCAATCTGATCCCAATCACCCAAAAGCACTCCAAGCTCCCCGGCGACAATAAGCTTATGAGTAAGGCGCGGGTCGATTTTCTGAACGCCGGTTACTATCAGCCGCTTTCCGATGCGATTAACCAAACCGCCGCTGCGCTGCTTTCTTCCACGCAGAAAAAAAGCCCTGTCGTTTTAGACGCGGGCTGCGGCGAGGGATATTATACCCGCCGCCTTTACGATACGCTGATCGAAAAGGGATTTTCCCCGCGCGTTTACGGAAGCGATATCTCCAAGTTTGCGCTGGATTACGCCGGACGGCAAAACGGCGCGCGCGCCATAACCTACGCGGCGGCAAGCTCCTTCTGCTTGCCGTTTGCGGATCACATAGTCGACCTGCTGATGACCGCCTTCTCTCCGTTTGCCGGAAAGGAATTTCTACGGATACTCAAGCCCGGCGGGAAAATGCTGATGATCATCCCCGGCAGAAAACACCTTTGGGAACTGAAAAGCCTGCTTTATGACACGCCGTACGAAAACCAAGTCAAGGATTACCCGCTTCCCGGTTTTGTGATCGAGGACGTAAAGCGGATAGAGAAGGATATTCTTTTGCCGGATAACGGCGCGATTCAATCGCTGTTTGCTATGACGCCGTACAGCTTCAGCACTCCGGCGCAGGGACGGCATAGACTGGAAAACTGTTCGCAGCTGCAAACCGCTATCCAATTTGAGATCCTAAGCTATACCGTTGATGATTAGCATGTCTTTCAAAAATATTTTCGCAGATTTCTCTATAATACTTGACAACGTTGCCGCTTACGGTTATAATATTAATATGTACTACCCATAAAATAGAAAGGAATGTTGCATGATGAAGAAAAAATATACTTGGATCGCCGTCGTTTCCTCTATCATTGCCGTTGCTTCGGCTTTGATTGCGCTTGCTGTTTACTTTAAGACAAAAAAGAAAAAAGCCGTAACGAAGGATAAGGAAGAAAAAGAGTTTGACGACTACGATTATGACTACGACGTCGATTTCCTGTTGGACAATGAGGACGAGGAAGCCTCCTCTGAAACGCCGTTAGAGGAGATTGCTGAGGAAGCGGAGGAGCCGGAAGAAGCTCCTGCTGAAGCAGCAGAAGAAGCGGAAGAAGCTCCTGCTGAGGAATGACCCTCTCTTAACCAAAAAATAGGATGCGCTTGCAGATTCACTGCAAGCGCATTTTTCATATCATTTGGGTTTTCTCATCTCGTCTAGGATCGCATCCAGAAGCGCGTTTGCGGCGTCTTCCTTGCTCATCAGCGGAAGTTCCTGACAGCCGGTCCGGGTGATGATGGTAATTACGTTGGTGGAGCCTCCAAAACCGGCACCCTCCACCTTCAGGCTATTCGCAGCGATCATATCGACCCGCTTTTTGACTAGCTTCTTTCTGGAATTTTCCAAAAGATCCTTTGTTTCCATCGAAAAACCACAGAGAAACTGCCCGCCGCGGCGATGCTGCCCCAAATATTCCAGAATATCCTTTGTGCGGATGAGCGGAAGGCTGAGATCATCGCCGCCCTTTTTAATCTTATCCTCGGCCGTTTTGACCGGCGTATAGTCCGCCACAGCCGCCGCCTTGATGATGATATCCGCCTCATGAGCGCGTTCTGTCACCGCGCGGAACATATCCTCTGCAGTAACGATTGGGACAATCTCGGCGCCTTGCGGCGGAACCAGCGAAACCGGACCCGAAACCAAAATCACCCGCGCACCGCGGCAGATTGCGGCTTTTGCAATCGCGTATCCCATCCTTCCGGTAGAGTGATTGGTGATGTAACGCACCGGGTCGATCGGCTCTCTTGTCGGTCCTGCGGTCACTAAAACCGTCTTTCCTTCCATATCCTTCTCGTGTGCAAGCTCCCGCTCGATATAACTGTAAAGTACCGCAGGCTCAGCCATCTTTCCGCTTCCGACCGCACCGCACGCAAGATACCCGCTTACCGGCTCGATTACCGTCCAACCGTAATCCTTCAGCTTTTGAATATTATCCTGTACGACCGGATTCTCATACATTTTGGTATTCATCGCCGGAGCGATGAATTTAGGGCAATTGCAGGCAAGCGCAGTGGTAGTCAGCATATCGTCCGCGACGCCATGCGCCAGTTTGGCGATGATGTTTGCGGTTGCAGGCGCAATCAGCAAAAGCTCCGCCTTATCCGCCAACGCGATATGCTCCACCTCCATTGTAAAATTCCGGTCGAAGGTATCAGTCAGGCACTTTTGATGCGACAAGCTTTCAAACGGCGTCGGCGGAATGATATTCTGCGCGTTTTGCGTCAGGATCACATGCACCTCCGCCTTTGCCTTTGCCAGCATACTGACAAGGTTCGGCATTTTATATGCCGCGATACCGCCAGACACCCCAATGATCACGCATTTTTTCTCAAGTGACATAATCTGCTCCTTTCCCGCGGGCTAAAGCGCGCCCGTCAGCGTCCAAACAGCTTTTTTATCCCCAGCGTTTTTAACCGCTTCAGATGCGCTTTCTTCCATTCCTTGGAAGCTTCCGACTCCTTCAAATCGGTTTCCCTGCGGCAATCTTACCGTTCTCGAATCTTACTGTTCCCGTCCGCACTGCGTGCAGACTCGCTTGAAAAGTCCTTTCAGCTTGCCGCGTCCTTGGCGCTGTCAACCTGCAATGCCGCGCCGCAATTCGTACATTTTGCTGACACTAATGGCATAAAACCACTCTCCTTCTATGATGATGTACTGGTATTGGTATTATTATTATAACATATCCT
>CAZPLR010000066.1:0-3838 GCA_964587555.1 uncultured Oscillospiraceae bacterium | reverse complement strand
GAGGATAGCGATCCACTTCAACTTCGTGGACGAGGCGGAAGTACCTGCGCTCCCCGAGCCTATCCTTGCGGAAACAACCTATGGACGCAGAAAGATGGCGTGACGCACAGTCACGCCGCCCTCTGCGGCAAATCGTTACTTGTCACTGTTAAGCCTTGCTTTTCGGGATTTTTTCATGATGGGTCGCGGCTGTCAAACGGTTTAAAATGGGATTTGATCGCCGAAAAGCTTTCCGGGGAAATAACATGCTCGATCCGACAGGCGTCCTCTGCGGCAATCTTTTCGTCCACTCCCAACTCAATCAGGATGGCGGAGATGGTGCGATGTCGTTCGTAGATGGTTTCCGCAATTTTTCTGCCGTAGTCGGTCAGCGTGATACATCCCGCTGCGTCCACCTCAATACAGCCGTTTTCACGCAGGTTTTTCATCGCGATGCTCACGCTCGGCTTGGAAAAATCCAGCTCGTTTGCAATGTCGACTGAGCGAACCTGCGGGTTTTTCTGTTGCAGCAGGAGAATGGTTTCCAGATAATTCTCTGCGGATTCGTGAATTCGTGGCATAGGACCATCCTTTCTCTAAAATTTTTACTTGACTGATTTTATTGTAGCATAATCTATCAAAAAATGCAAGAATAGAAAAAGCCAATTTTTTCAGAAGATTACCTTGTATTTTCAAGGCGCATTTGCTATAATGAGAGCAATAAAGGAGAGAGGGGGATTTTATGGTATGTCCGGCAAGAGGGCAGACAAAAAATATCTGTGAAAGCTGCTACAGCTATCGGTTTGACGACCAAAGCGGGTACTATGTCTGCGAGATGGATCTTGACGAGGACGAGGCGGAAAGGTATTTTCACGGCGGTTATAGCGGATGCCCCTTTTATCGCTCGAACGACGACTATGAGATCGTCCGGCATCAGAATTAAGGAGGCAAAATATGTCGTACTACAACCCGAATCGAAACGGCGGATATTTTAGCGGGAGAAACCGCTATAATAATCCGTCGGGCTACAACCAGTATTACAATAACGCGATGCAGCGCAGCGTGACCAAAGCGCGTGCAAAGAGCGTTCCGAACTACCTGTCATCCAAGTATTTGAGCGTCGGCTCGACGATAATCCAGCATATTGTGCAGCTTTTGCTTGCAGTATTGCTTTTGCCGCTTGTTATCTGGTTTTTTATGGAATTTGCGCCGGATCAATGGGCCAATTTTATCGTCAATCTGTTTGATAATTTCCCGATTGTGCGGTTTGTTTATTTCAGCGTAGGGGGAGAAACAGCGCTTGACCTGTCGGTGCCGGAAAATGTTTTTGCGACGGAATTGTACATGGCGTTTTTTGAGGATATCTTTGTTTCGGTGTGCGTATTTCTCATGACGAACGTTGGGAGTCTGCTGTTTATCCGTGGGATTCCCGCTTTACAGACCTTTATCGGCACGTTTATGGGGATGGCAATTCTTGCGGTCTGCCCAAGGAAGTATGAGGTCTGGCTGCTGGTGATAGGGACGATCGGCGTATTTGCAATGAGCGTGATTGTTACCTTGTTTATTCCAAAGATGCCTTGGCAGAAGGTGCTGGATATTATTGTAGGCGCGCCGCTTTCGGCAGCGCTGACCCTTTACATGGGAGTCGCGATATCCTACTGGTGCTTTTATTTTCAAGGATATTTCCGGTCGGAAGAGGGAATTATTTTTGGACTGGCGCTGCTTTTGGTTATGCTTATGTACTGGCTGGTTTACCATCTGGTGACGCAGAGCAAATTCTAAAAAAACAGGGAGGAGAGAGCATGAAGTCGTTGGAGTCATTTCTATCCGGCTTCCGGCTAAAGAATATCATTCCCTCGGTTGCGCAGCTATTGCTGGCGGTGCTTATTCTTCCGGTACTCTGCTTCATTTTGAAGCTGCTGGTGCCGGATGGGGGATGGCAGTTCATATCCCGCCTAACCGACGAGGTGGGGATCATGGAAACTTGGTTTTCCCTGACGGGGGATTATGTCCGTTCGCTTGGCGCGGCGCTGACAGCCGAAGGGTATATTGCCGCAGTCATCAGCCCGCTGCCGCAGATCATGCTGGAGGAGGCGCTGATGGGGATGTGCATCTACCTGCTGAAAACGATTGGTACGATGCTGTTTATCAGAGGCGTTCCTGTATTGCAGACGGTATTAGGCGTGTTTTTAGGCTGTATAACGATTCGTGCGGCGGCGGTGGATGAAAGCGGGATGTACACGATTGCCGCAATCGCATTTTTGATTGTCGCGAATATTGTGCTGACCATCTTTACTGCGGGCGGTCAGCCGCTGCAAAAGGTATTGAGCGTATTTTTGGGGATCGGGCTTTCGGTCGTGACTGCCGGGATGGGCGCTGCGTACATTGCGGCGCTGGCGCAGATCGCAAACGGCTATGTCACGGATATCAAGGTGTGCTTTGCTCTGATCGGTTTTACGCTTTGTCCATTGTTGATTGTACTGCTGGCAGATTATTTTCTGCTTGCGGTCAAGAAATAGAAAAAAGAGATAGAGAGGGCGCTTTGACCTTCTCTCAAGGGGAAAAGATTATGAAGTACTATTTATCTGTTGATGCGGGCGGAAGCAAGGTGCATCTGCTTTTGTTCGACGAGGCGTTTCACCGGCTGGACTTTGAGGCTGCCGCTTCGGCAAATCCGAATTTAACCTCAAAGGAGCATATCGTCACGAATATGCGACGGGCGTTTACCATGATGTTTATGCGTAATCCGCAGGTGAAAAAGCTTTCCTGTATTTACCTATGCTCGGTCTGCCCGGCGGAAATCCTGCTGAAGCCGCTGGATGAGTTTGTTGCGCATGAGCGGCTGCTGACGCTCAGCGAGGGCGAGATGGGGATGTATGCGGGCTGTGCCAGCGGAAGCGCTGTGGTGACGCTTTCCGGCACCGGATCGGACATCTATTTTGTAAAGGACAATCAGACGATAGGCGCCATCGGCGGCTGGGGCGCGTTGATTGCCGACGAGGGCAGCGGATATTGGATAGGCAGAGAAGCGCTGATTGCCTCGATCTACGATTTCGAAGGGCGCGGCGAAAGTACGTTGCTCAAGGATATGATTGCCGAGCGGCTGTATCCGGACGATTTCCGCAAATCGGTCTTTACGATCTATGAAACCTCTTCTCCGGCGCGCAGCATTGCCGCGATGAGCCGGATTGTCGATGCGGCTGCCAGAGCGGGAGATCGGATCGCTGCCGGCATTTTGGAGCGTGCCGCCGCGCTGCTGTGCGATCAGGTGGGGAGTATTTACCGGCTTTATTCCGAAGCGCGGGCGTATAAGCTGATGGTGACTGGCGGAAGCTGGAAAAATTATCTGCTGTTTGAGCGTTTCAGCGATAACGTGCGAAAGGCGTTTCCGGGAAAGACGGTGGAAAGGCCGGTATACGAGCCAATTGTCGGCGGAGCGTTTTGCTGCGCAAAGGAACAGGGCATGACCGATGCTCAGGCGAGAGCGGCGCTGGAGCGCGAGTTCCAAGAGGATCGCTATCACCTGCCGGAATAAAAGCAGAGACTGCCGCCTTTATGACGCGGCAGACGGGGAAATGAAAATGAAAAACAAAAACGAAACAAGGGCTATGGTCACACAGAACACGCACCTGTGGATTGTCCCGGATGGAACGCATCCGACACTGCGGCTAATACCTGGAGAAAAGGCGGAATTTTCGTTTGTACAGTGCATGGACGGCGGATTTTCCTATGAAATCTGGATGAAAACAGAGGACTCTTCCGACAGCTTTTACAGCGTCAAGGTGGATGACAAGGAGCTTTATCATGCGATGCGGCTGCACGGGGCTGGGCAGTGGCAGCTTTTTGGAAATCTTTGGGC
>CAZPLR010000065.1:0-4117 GCA_964587555.1 uncultured Oscillospiraceae bacterium | reverse complement strand
TAAAATAGTGTCAATTTCCGTTTTCTTGTTATCCGATTTATCCGAATTCGCTTTTCCTTTATAACCAGTCGGGAATTCTGCAAAGAGAAAAGCCCCCGCTCCAAACGGAGCAGGGACCTGCTTTCCTATTTCGATTGATGGGAAAAACGACATTATCTAAGCTCCGCCGCCTGCATCGCCTCGGATTGCAGCCCCATTTTGTAAAGGTTCGCATATCGTCCGTTTGCACGCAGCAGCTCGGCATGGGTGCCGCGCTCCACAATCCTGCCGTTGTCTACGACCAAAATGAGGTTCGCTTGGCGGATCGTCGAAAGACGATGCGCAATGACAAAGCTGGTGCGTCCGGTCAAAAGCGTCGAGATCGCATGTTGGATCGCCGCCTCTGTTTGGGTGTCGATCGACGAGGTTGCTTCGTCAAGCACAAAGATGCGCGGATCTGCGATGACCGCACGCGCAAAAGACAAAAGCTGCTTCTCACCGGTCGATAACCGGTCGCCGGACTCGCCTACCTGCGCGTCAAGCCCGCCCTCTAATTTTTCGACTACCTTGTCTGCTGAAACAAGCTTCAGCGCCGTCCAAATTTCCTCGTCGGTCGCGTCCAGCTTACCGTACTGCATATTCTCCCGCACAGTGCCGGAGAATAAATGCGGACTTTGCAGCACATAGCCGATATTCGAGTGCAGCCAAAGCTGCGAACGTTCCCTATAGTCCACACCGTCGATAAGGATAGACCCTTTGTTCGGCTCAAAGAAACGGCAGGCTAAATTAACTAAGGTCGATTTGCCTGCGCCCGTTTCGCCGACAATCGCGATGGTCTGCCCCGCCGGAATGTCTAAACAAAAGTCCTCGTAGATGTTCTCATCCCCGTCCGGATAGTGAAACCAGATGTGATCAAAGGTGATGCGCCCAGTGATCGATTCCCAGTTCTCCTTCTTCGGCTGAAATACATCGCCGTATTTCTCAATGATCTCCGGACGATCGGCAATCATCGGCTCTTTCTCCAGCAGCGCAGTCACGCGCTCGATATTCGCCTGCGTCGCCGCAGCCTCCGCGTAGTTGCCCGCCAAGTTTTGCAGCGGGTCAAAAATGTTCGTCGCATAGGAAACCAGCGCCGAAAGCGTGCCGATCAGCATCCCGTTTGCCAAAACCTCGTTGCCGCCAATCGAGATTACAATCGCGCTCGCCGCAGCGGAAACACAGGAGATCAGCGGGATAAAAATCGCCCTCGTGCGGGTAAAATACATCGTCTTTTGATAAAGCTCTTCGGTAACTTCGGAAAATTCATGCGAATTCTTTTTCTCGATCACCAGCGTTTTCGAGGTTTTTGCACCGGTGATTCCTTCGTTGAACGCACCGGTCATCCGCGAGTTCGCCTTGCGGATCTTCCGGTTGGAATTGATTAAGCTCGTCTGGAATAGATACGCGACCACCATAACGACCGGTATCGTAATCGCCGCGACAATGGCAACCTTCCAGTTTAATACGAACATAATGATTAAAACGCCGATGATATAACTGATCTGCCAAAAAACGTCGGACAAATTCCACGCCATAATGCCGCTGATACGTCCGGTATCGCTCATCACGCGCGCCAGCATAAACCCGACCGGCGTCTGATTATAATAGGAAAATGAAAGCGTCTGCAAATGCTTAAATACAGCGCGCTTAATGTCGCGCCCGACCGTCATCTCAATGGTCATCGCATGACGTACAAAGATAATCACGCAGATCGTCTGAATCACGATCGTCAGCGCTACAGCAGCGCCGAACCAGATAAGCCCCTTTGCAGTGCCGGTTTCGATAAAGTGGCTGATTGCAAAACGTTGGTAAAGCGGATATAAAAGGTCTAGGATCGCGCAGAAAATATTCAGCACAATTAACCAAATAAAATTTTTCTTCACCGGCTTCATGTATGGAAGCATCTTCTTCCAGATGGAAAGCGATATTGGAGATCGATAGTCCTCCTCTTGTCTGTATGCCATCAGCAAACACCCCCTTCCGCCAAAGCGTCCACTTCGGTTTGCAGGCTGTTCTGCATATCGAATATTGTCTTATATATGCCCTCGACCTGCCTTAACTGCGCCGGTGTTCCCTGCTGCGCAATCCTTCCATCCTGAAGCACAATGATGTAATCCGCGTCCATGATGGTCGTGATACGGTGCGAAATCAAAAATACCGTCGCACCCGCCGTATCGGTCTTTAGGGCTTTTCGAATTTGTAAATCTGTTTCGGTGTCTACCGCCGAAAGCGAATCGTCAAACACCATGATCGGCGCTTTCTGCATCAGCATCCGGGCGATCGCAACTCTCTGCTTCTGTCCGCCGGATAAGGTCACGCCGCGCTCGCCGACCACTGTATCATACCCGTCTTTAAAGGAAAGGATCGCGCTGTCCACCGCCGCAGTGCGCGACGCGCTGCGCGCAAGCTCGGTCAAAACCGACTTCTCCTCCTCTTTGGTGATCGCAATGTTTTCTAAAATGGTCTTAGAGAACAAAAACGGCTCCTGCAATACAAAGCCGACATTCTCCCTTAAGTACGAGCCTTTGATCCTCGAAACCGGGACGCCGCCTATTGTGATCTGCCCCTCGGTCACATCATAAAGCCGCTCTAACAGGTACATCAAGGTCGATTTCCCTGATCCGGTCGCTCCCAAAATGCCCACCGTCATCCCCTGCTTTACCGTAAAGGTGACGTCCTTCAGCACCGGGCGGTTTTCCTCTGCCGGAATATCCGTATCGCGGTAGGCAAAGCTTACATGATCGAACACAATCTCCCGGTTTAACGGCGGCGTGATCGCCTGCGGATCGTCGCGCTCAACCGGCGCGTCAAAAATCTCCCTGACACGGGTCAGCGAAACGCCGGTCTTGCTCATATCGCTTAGGATACGCCCAAGCTGGCGGATCGGCCAGTTCAGCATACCGTTGTAGGAGATAAAAACCAACAGCTCGCCGAGCGTAATATCGCCGGTGACGCAGCAATAGGTACCGATGGTAAGAATCAGCGTATTCATCAGCCCGCATGCCATATCCCCGACGCCCCAATAGGTGCCCATCAGGTAGCCCATTTTGATCCAGCGGTTTGCAAACTCGTTGTTTTTGATGTCGAATTTTTCCATCTCATAGGCTTCGCGCCCAAACGCGCGCACCACGCGCACTCCAGTCAGGTTTTCCTGCACCATCGCCGAAAGCGCACCCTCCGACTCGTCAGCCGCGCGGAACCGCGCCGAAATCTTTTTGAAAAATCCGCCGGAATACCCTGCGATGATCGGCACGAATACCGCTGAAACAAGCGCAAGTTTCCAGTTCATACGAAACATCAGCGTAAGCCCGATCCCGATCATAACCACAGTGCGCAGAAGCATCATCACTTGGTTTGCGACAAAGCTGCGCACCACCTCCACATCGGAGGTTGCACGCTGAATGATGTCGCCGGTCGGATGCGAGGCGTGCCATGCAAACGGCAGCCTTTGAATGTGTGAATAAAGATGGTCCCGCAGCTTCTTCACCATGCCCTCGGCAGCCTTTCCCATCGAAACCATATAAAAATAATAGGCAAAACCGGAGATCACCGCGAAAGCCAGTACAAGCATCGAACACAGGATCAGATTATCGCGCAGGTTCGCAATGCCGCCCGCTTTTTCCACCGCATACACAACGACGGCAGGCATCGAGGTATAATCCTCGTTCCCGATGATCTTGTCCACGACAAATGCAAGCACCTGCGGAGATAAAAATGAACCGGCAAGGTAAACGGTCAGCATAAGCAGCGAGAAGATCAGATGTCCCCACAGCCCTTTTAAATGCTGCGGGATGAGCAGAAAGCTTTCCCCCAGCCCTTTCTGCTTTTTCTGTTTGGAATCAGACATGAAAACACCTCCTGTCCACTTCCATTATGTCTGTAACTGTCGGCAAAAAATAATGCGGATGATTGGGGCGCGCCGGACCTTTTGCCAGCAACTCCTCTCCGGCGCGTTGGTACCAAAATAATTGACGGATGTGCCGACCTTCCTATCTTAACACATTACCGTAAAGTTGTCAATAGAACGAAACGGGAAAAATCAGCGTTTATTCGGATTATATTCGCTTAATATACGACCTTTATGCACCATCTCTCCCCC
>CAZPLR010000064.1:0-4364 GCA_964587555.1 uncultured Oscillospiraceae bacterium | reverse complement strand
AAACCGCCTGCATTTAAATTTGCAGGCGGTTTTTATTGACATTCGGTGCGTTTTGAGGTATGATATAAAATGTATGCTATTGAGGAAAAAAGAGCAGGGGAGCCGCACGGGCGGCGCTTTGCATAACGTCTTGTGATATTTGGGAAGGTGGAACGGCAAATGGGATTGTCTGCGAGAATAAAAAAACTGACCGGCGGCAGATATGGCACATTGCTTGTAAATACGCTGTTGTTTGGATTAAGCACCTTCAGCTCGAAGTTTCTAGGGCTGGTGATGATGAAATTCTACACGGCGCACCTGACGCCGGCAGAAAACGGCGTCGCCGATCTGATCACGTCGACGGCAAACCTGCTGTTGCCGATCGCGGCACTCGGCATTACCGAGAGCATTGTGCGGTTTGGACTGGATAGGGAGTCGGATAAACGGGATGTTTTTTCGACCGGATTGATTGTGCTGGCGTGCGGCTTTGCGGTGCTTTTGTGCTGTTATCCGCTTTTGAACCTGTATGAAAATACCGCCGGGTACACTTGGCTGATCTATCTGTATGTGCTTGCCGCCTGCCTGAAATCGATTATCTCGCAGTTTGTGCGCTCGCAGGGCCATGTGAGGCTGTTTGCTATCGATGGAGTCTGCGCAACGCTGTATGTGGTGGGGCTTAATATTTTAAGCCTTGGCGTGTTCCATTTCGGCGTGACCGGATACATCCTTTCAACCGTGCTGAGCGATCTGATTTCGAGCGCGGCGCTGTTTATCATCTGTAAGCTGTGGCGTTTTTTTAAATTTCGGGTGGACAAAGCAACGCTGAGGGCGATGATCGTTTACTCGCTGCCAATGATCCCGAATACAATCTGCTGGCAGATCACAAACACCTCTGACCGGTATATGGTCAGCTATTTCTGCGGGGTTGAGGTAAACGGCATTTTTGCGGTTGCCTGCCGTATCCCGTCGGTTGTCACCGCGGTTTCGGTCATCTTTAACCGCGCTTGGCAGATGTCCGCCTTTAACGATGAGTCAAGGGAAATCAAAAAGCAGTTTTACTCAAATGTGTTCAAGATGTATCAGACCGCTATCTTTACCGCGATGAGCATAATCATCCTTTTGGTGCAGCCGCTGACAAGGCTTTTAGTAACCGGCGAGGACTATTATACCTCTTGGAGCTACGCGCCGTTTTTGATTGTTGCGGTCGGGTTCTCCTGCTTCTCGACTTTTTTGGGGACGATCTATATGGACAGCAAAAAGAATATGATGGCGATGATCACGACAGTTGTCGGCGCTGCGGTCAATGTTGTGCTGAATTTTGCCCTGATTCCGACCTTTGGACCTTGGGGAGGCGCCTTTGCTACCTTCTTCAGCTATTTCACAATGGTTGTGCTGCGGCTGATCAATACCAGACATCTTCTGCCGCTGGACTTTGGCCCGGTAAGGCTTTTCGGAAGCACGGCGATCATTCTGCTGCAATGCTTTATCTGTATGTATCAAGAACAGATGGGCAATGCCATAGCTTTGCAGATTTCCTGTGTGATCTCGCTTGCGGCGCTGCAGGGCATTCCGCTGCTCGCCGATATGCGGAGGCAGCGGCTGGTTAAGCGGTAGCTGCTCCGGCTTTGGAAATGAGATCTGATTATGATTTGGAAAGGAAAAGCACAATGGCTGACTTAAAATATGAAATAAACCGCCGCCGTACCTTTGCGATCATCTCGCATCCGGACGCCGGCAAAACCACCTTAACCGAAAAATTTTTGCTATACGGCGGGGCGATTGCCTTAGCCGGATCCGTCAAGGGCAAACAGAATGCCCGCCACGCCGTTTCAGACTGGATGGAAATCGAGAAAAAGAGAGGTATTTCGGTCACCTCCTCGGTCATGCAGTTTGAATACGGCGGCTACTGCATCAATATTCTGGATACGCCGGGACATCAGGACTTTTCGGAGGATACCTACCGCACGCTGATGGCGGCGGACTCTGCCGTCATGGTGATCGACGCTTCGAAGGGCGTCGAAGCGCAGACCAGAAAGCTTTTTAAAGTCTGCGTGATGCGGCACATCCCAATTTTCACCTTTATTAACAAGATGGATCGCGAGGCGCGTAATCCGTTTGATCTGATGGAGGAGATCGAGCGGGAGCTTGGAATTCAGACCTACCCGGTTAGCTGGCCAATCGGCTGCGGCAAGGAGTTCAAGGGCGTGTTTGACCGCAGAAAGCGCCGCGTTATCTCGTTTACCGCAAACGACAATATGGCAAACGGCAGCCGTCAGGTGGCGGCGACGGAACTGGAGCTTGGCAGTCCGGCTTTGGATGCGGCAATCGGGACGGAGCTGCATCAAACCTTGTCGGACGATATCGAGCTTTTAGACGGCGCAAGCTATGAATTTGATCTTGCCGAGGTGCAGGCTGGCAAGCTTTCGCCGGTATTCTTTGGATCTGCGCTGACCAACTTTGGCGTGGAACCGTTTTTACAGGCGTTTTTGGAGATGACTACGCCGCCGCTGCCGCGCAGCTCGGATATTGGCGTGATCGATCCGGTTGAGAATGATTTTTCCGCCTTTGTCTTTAAGATTCAGGCGAATATGAATAAGGCGCACCGCGACCGTATCGCCTTCATGCGCATCTGCTCCGGCAGATTTGAACGCGACATGGAGGTCTTGCATGTACAGGGAGATAAAAAATTACGGCTTTCGCAGCCGCAGCAGATGATGGCGCAGGAGCGCGAGGTGATTGAAGAAGCGTACGCCGGAGATATCATCGGCGTGTTTGATCCGGGCATCTTCTCGATCGGTGACACCATCTGTGCGCCGAAAAGCAAGATGCGCTACGAGGGCATCCCAACCTTTGCGCCGGAATTCTTCGCCCGTATCCGGCAGAAGGACACCCTAAAACGCAAGCAGTTTGTCAAGGGTACCAATCAGATCGCTCAGGAGGGAGCAATCCAGATCTTCCATGAGCCGTATACCGGTATGGAGGAGGTTATTGTCGGCGCGGTCGGCACGCTGCAATTTGAGGTGTTGGAATATCGGCTCAAAAACGAGTATAACGTCGATATCATCATGGATCACCTGCCGTACAGCATGCTGCGCTGGATTGAAAAAACTCCGGTAGAGCCGAATAAGCTGAGCATCACCTCAGACACCAAGGTGGTGCAGGATTTTCGCGGTAACTTCCTGCTGCTGTTCACAAGCGGCTGGAATATCACATGGGCGCTGGAGCGTAATAGAGGCTTGGAGCTTTCGGAATTTGGCAAGGCGGATTTTTAGTACGCCGTACCTGAAATTCCGGCAGCTGAACCGGCTCTATAAATACGTCTTTGTGACCGAGCCGTCTGATCCGTGGCTGTAAGCGGAAGATTCATTTTTAAGACTAAGCTTTCATTTGGAAAACCCCGAAGGGATCGCGTTCCCTTCGGGGTTTAATTATGCGCCTAATATGCCGATCTTTAGGCGTTCGAGCGGCGTCGGCTCCGCAATTGCGATAAGCGTTTCTTGGATCGCCAGCAGCTCCGGCGTAATCCCGCGATTCTTGTGGTAGACGAGGCAGTACGGCAGATCCCATTCCGGAATATCTCCTGCGATGATATGTATCGCTCCCTGTGCTGCCTGCGCGTAGACCTGACGCAGCGGCAAAACTGCTAAACAGCCGTCGGACAGCACCGCACTGTATATCGCGTCGGGAGATGAAACCTCCCATTTGATCGTCAGAGACAGCTTATGCTTCGCTGTGTAGCGGGCGAACGCCGAGCGGATGCCGCAGCCTTCCTCCCGCAGACAAAACGGATACTCTGAAAGCGCCGACGGCTCGATCCGGTCAAGCGCGGCAAGCGGATGCTCCGGCGCGCAGACTAAGACGATCCGGTCTGAAATACTCGGCACGGCAATCAGGTTGTCATGGATAAGCGCTCCTTGCAGGATTCCGACGTCGAGCTGCGCGTTTAGCAGCCGCTTTTCGATCGAGGTGGTGTTTCCGGAATAGACCTGGATTTCAGGACAATCGCCGCGCTCCTTTAATGCACGTACCGTCCGCAGGATAAACCGGTTTCCAATATCAGCCGTCGCGCCGATGCGCAGCAGCTGCTGGCCGGAGGAAAGAAACATATTCTCCTCTAGCTGGTCGAAATCCTTGATCGTCTGCAAGGCATACCCCAAAAGCTTCTTCCCTGCGTCGGTGATGTAAAGCCGCTGGGAATAGCGGTTAAAAAGCTTTACTCTATAGTGTGTTTCCAGCTCTCGGATGATCTGGCTGACCGTCGGCTGAGAGAAATACAGCCGCTCCGCCGCCGCGCTCATCGAACCGGTCTGCGCAACTGTGATAAATACGCGCAGATGCTTGATCGTCATGCTGTCTGCCCTCCTGTGTCTTGTATGTTGTGTGTT
>CAZPLR010000063.1:0-4745 GCA_964587555.1 uncultured Oscillospiraceae bacterium | reverse complement strand
CGGCAGATAGAAAATGTTGTTCTTGTTCTGCTCAATTCTGGTCTTGCTGAAAAAGACGGGCTTGGAATCTTCCTCATAGCCAAATACATGCTGAAACAGCTTGCTGGAAGCCGCATCCTCCGTTGGGTCATTCCGATTTGCCAGGCATCGCTTGAAGGCAGCCCGTACCCCGCCCTCGCCCAGCTCCGGCACACAAGCCGGGGATTTCTTGACGGAATCCAATAATCGTCCAACTCAAAATCAACGTCATCAAACAATCCCACAACACAATCCCCCTGTCACAAATATACTCAGTCCAGACGCCCAAACGCAAGGGCGCCATCCTTCCTATAAAACAGCCGCTCTCCCGAAAGCCCCTGCTTGCGGCAAAGAAATCTTCGCGCCTGCTCCTTTGTGATTTTATTTTCCAAGCCCTTCATCCCATCTTAAAATTCCTTTTCGATAAACGCCTTTAACTCCTTCGCCCTCTCCAAATTGATTTTTGCCGCCTTTGCAAGCTCCTCCGGACTCGCCTTTTTAAGCGCCGCCGTTGTGCGAAAATGAAGCAGCAGTGCCTCCGCCTTCTTTTTGCCGATACCCGGCACCTCCGTCAGCTTGAGCGCAAATGCGGTCTGATTGCGTTTTTGGCGCTGGTAGGTGATCGCGTAACGATGGACCTCCTCCTGTAAACGCCCCATCAGCGTAAACGCCGCCTGATATCCGGCGACGCTCACCTCCCTGCCATCGGCGGCAATCGCCCTAGTGCGATGACGGCTGTCCTTGACCATACCATAGACCGGCACATCCAGCCCGTATTCCCGCACAACCGGCAAAACCGCCGACACCTGTCCTTTCCCTCCGTCCAGCAGGATTAGATCCGGCAGCCTGCCAAAGCCCTTGTTCGTTTCCTTTTCCTCAAAATACCGGGCGAAGCGGCGGGATAATACCTCCCGCATCGAGGCGTAGTCGTTCTGTGTAACGACCTCCTTCAGCGAAAATTTGCGGTACGCACTTTTGAGCGGTCTGCCATTTTCAAACACGACCATGCCGGCCACAATGCCGGTATCGCCAAGATTGGAGATATCATAGGACTCGATGTATTCCGGTGTTTTCGGCAGATTCAAAAGCTTTTGCAGTTCCGACAGCCCCTGCACCTCATGCGCCGTCCTGCCAACCGCCTTGGAAAGCCGGTCGAGCGCGTTTCCCCGAGCGATCGCAACCGCGCGGTTCTGATCGGCTGTGTGCGCAACTGTGAGGAAAAGCCTTCCGCCGCGCCGCTCGGTCAAAAGCTGCAAAACCATCTCCCGATCCGGAAAATCCTCGTCGAGCAGGATACTGTTTGGAATGTCCTCGGCAGTGCTGTAGTAACGTGTTAAAAATTCCTCTCTCACCTGATTCAGATCAAACGCATCGTAGAATAGGAAATCGTTTTTATCCACCAGCCTTGCATCCCGGAATTTGATCACAGTCAGACAAACGGCGTCCTTGTTGCCGACTACGGCAATCACATCCTGTTCCTTTACATCGGTCATGATAACGCGCTGGCTGTTGCCGATCCGCTTAATCGCGTTGATCCGGTCGCGCAGCGCTGCCGCGCGCTCAAATTCCAGACGCTCAGCGGCCTCCTCCATCTGCTTTTGCAGCCCGACAATCAGCTCCTTGCTGCCGCGCTTGAGATAGCCGATGGCGTTATGAAGCTCCTTGGCGTACTCTGTCTTGCTGATCCTTCCGGTACAGACGCCGCTGCAAAGATGCAGATGATAGTTCAGGCAGGGACGTTCTTTCTGAAAATCCTGCGGAAAACGGCGATTGCAGGTCGGCAGCAAAAAGATCTTATTGACCTCCTCTACTGCCTGTGTCACTGTGTATGAGCTGGTGTACGGTCCCAAATACTCCGCTTCGTCATCCAGCCTCTGCTTTGCCGCGGTGATACGCGGATAATCCTCTTTGGATACCCGCACATAATGATAGCCTTTATCGTCCTTGAGCAGAATGTTGTACTTTGGAGAATGAAGCTTGATAAGACTGCACTCCAAAACCAGCGCTTCAAACTCGCTTCCGACCACGATATAGTCAAAATTCTCCACCTGCGAAACCATCTTCGCTACCTTCGGCGTATGGGAGGAAAGGTTGATAAAATAACTCGAAACGCGGTTTTTCAGCAGCTTCGCCTTGCCGACATAGATGATCTCATTTTCCTTATTCTTCATCAGGTAGACCCCCGGCTCCATTGGCAGCAAATGGGTCTTTTCCCGCAGCCGCAGAATTGTCGGGGTTTCCGTATAATCCGGCATATGCCTTTTCCCCCTTTCTTTATTAGATCGACGCCAATCGCGTCAGCTCATAGACCGCAATCGGAAGTTCCGGAAATTCCTCCGCCAAAAGCGCGGATAACTGCGGCAGCACGACCCGCTCGGTCGCGTAATGCCCCGCCTCCACAAAAGTCATGCCGCTTTGCGCACAGTCGATAAAGCAGTTGTGCTTTAGCTCTCCGGTTAGATATGCGTCGGCATGCGTTTCACAGGCTGCAAGCGCTTCGTCCGATCCTGCGCCGCCGACCAGCGCGACAGTGGAGATTTTTCTATCTCCCGCCCAATAACGTACGGCGGTATGCAGCCGCTTTTTCACAAGCGCGGCAAACTCCGCCGGGGAAAGCGGCTCTTTACAGCTTGCAATTCTGCCGACGCCGTCCTCGCCGAACGAGCCGGCCACCTCTAAATCCAGCGCCTTTGCCAAACAATCGCTCACGCCGCCCGCAGCAAGATCAAGATTGGTATGCGCACTGATGACTGAAATACCGCCCTGTAAAGCCATCCCCACTACCGAATCGCTTAACACCTGTCGCAGCGGATCAAAGATGATCGGGTGGTGGGTGATCACCAAATTTGCGCCCACTGCCCCGGCATACGCAAGCGTTTCAGCGGTACAGTCAAGCGCCAGCACAACGCCGCTCACCTTCTGCTCCATGCTTCCGGTCTGTAAGCCGGAGTTATCCCAGCCGCAGGCGGATGCAAACGGCGCAAACCGGTCGAGCGCCGCAAAAACTGCGCCGACCGTCACAGCATTATCCGGCAAAAGCGCGTCTATCTGCGCCGCAACCTGCCTCAGCGCCGCCGCACGACTTGCCTCTGCATGACCGCGCAGCATCCCCATCGCCGCCTTTTTGAGCCGCCCCGCGGCAACGCGCATATAACGGCGTGCATCCTCCGTTTTTTCGTCCGGCAGCTTCCCTACCTCGGCAAAAAGCGGGTCGATCTCCCGTGCCTTTCCGGCGTATATCACCCGCATGACCGAATAACAGTGATGGTGATCGAAAACAGCGACCTCCTTCTGAATCTCAAAGCCCTGCGCATAAAGCCGGCGGCGCAGAAACGACGCCTTAGTCATCGGCTGCAAAACCAGGCTTTTCTTAGCATTTTTGAGCCACGGCGCGCGGCAGATGATCCGGTCGATCAGCTCGCCGCCCATCCCACAGATCAAAATATCGGTGATCTCCTGCCGCTCGTCCTCCGTCAGCGCGTCCAGCCCATCCGAAAGCCGCAGCAAAACAGCTTCCTGCAAGCCGTTATGCATCACCGTTTCGCGTGCATTTGCCAGAGGTCCCTCAGCAACATCCATTGCAAACGCCTTCTTGATTCTGCCCTGTGCGGCAAGCGCGCAAGGCAAATAAGCATGGTCGGTTCCCACGTCGCAGAGAACCGCCCCCTCTCTGACCAAGCCCGCGGCGGCGCGCAGTCTTTCATCTAATGCGATCGGCATCTTTATTCCCCTTTCCAAACCGCTTCTTTATTTTATTATAGCACAATGTCCCGCAAAATTCCATTGATAAAGCGCAAAGAGCGGGCGGAAAACCCGCCCGCTTTTCTCCCATCTGATGTACAGCGCACCAAACAAAATTGATGCTTTGTTCTTTCTATTGCTTCAAAACGAGATAATCCCCAAATGCTCCAGCAAGATTTTCACACCGATCAGCACTAGGATCACACCGCCCGCAAGCTCCGCCTTCGCACGAAATTTCGCGCCGAATATGCTTCCGATTTTTACACCCGCCGCTGAGATCACAAAGGTAATCACGCCGATGAACAAAACCGCCGGAATGATGTCGACGGAAAGACATGCAAACGACACGCCAACCGCCAGCGCATCGACGCTGGTCGCGATCGCTAAGACCACCATTGACTTGAAGTTGAAAGCAGCATCGGCTTTCTCCTCCTCCTTCGAAAGCGCCTCACGGATCATATTGCCGCCGATCAGCACAAGCAGTGCAAACGCAACCCAGTGGTCGTACGCCTCGATATATCTGGAAAACTGCGCCCCTAAAAAATACCCGATCAGCGGCATCACCGCCTGAAAAGCGCCAAAATATGCACCGCAGATCAGCATGTGCTTGATTTTTGCCCTGCCCGCTGCAAGTCCCTTACAAATCGATACCGCAAACGCATCCATCGAAAGTCCAACCGCAATGAAAAACAGCTCCCAAAGCCCCATCCTTCTGACCATTCCTTTCTGAATTTATTCCGGGACGTCTTTTACGATTGCCTTTCAGTATAGCAGATTTTTACAGCTCTGTCAACCGCTGTTTCGGTCGAAAAACAGGGATTCTGTACCGCTTTGCTTCCCCTTTTTACAACAGGCATAAAGAGGGCAAAAGTCAAGAGTAAATGCAGAAAAATCAGAAAAATTTAAGGAACGGCGGCGAGTGAAAGGCTCTGCCGCCGTTACATATTGAGTTAGCCCGACAAGTGCGGAATTACGGTTCCTTCTTT
>CAZPLR010000062.1:0-5168 GCA_964587555.1 uncultured Oscillospiraceae bacterium | reverse complement strand
TACACGCCTAAGATTGTGCGCGTCGAGGGACAATATGTCGGCACGCCGCAGAATACCTACGGCTTTTCTGAGACTAACCAGAAGATTGTCTATCCATACCCCGACCCAATGTTTGATTACGACTATGTGTTCTGCACGGCGCGGTCGCGCACCATGGTGCAGAGCACCTCTGATTTAACGAGAACCTATATTATCACCTCATGGGTAATCCACGACAAGCGTAACGGATGGCTGTCCTACAAAGACTTCAAGCATGATTCCGGCTGGGCGAATTATCTGCTGGATGGTACAGGATATGAGCGCGGGTATATGAACACCTGCTTAGACACCAGCATCGGCTCATCGGGATATGAAAACTACTATGCGATAAACCGCATTACAGAGGAAGGGATCGTATCGTTCCACGACGTCGGCGGCGCTTATGCGTTAGACGGGGAAACCACTGTGAGCAAGGGAGCGGGCGGCGTATTCGACTATGCGTTTGCGTTGTATGTAAAGCTGTGAGACAGAGGGAAAGCGCAGTTTTTGGGGAAGCATAGGGATAGAGATGGAAAAGATTTTTAACGGGATATCGGTAGCGGCGGGGATCATTGGCGGATATCTGGTGCGGGTATTTGGCGGATTTGACGCAGTTTTATCCGCGCTGATTGTGCTGATGACGCTCGACTATCTATCGGGGCTTATTAAGGGAATCTGCACGAAATCGCTTTCAAGCGAGGTAGGATTCAAAGGGATTCTTAAGAAAATACTGATATTGATCGTAGTTGCGGCTGCGGCTGCGTTACAGGCGTTTTTAGGCGATGAGCTTGCGCTTCGCGAGATGGTTATCGTCTTTTACGCCTGCAACGAAGGGCTTTCTATTTTAGAGAATACAGCGGCATTTCTGCCGTATCCGCAGAAGCTTAAGGAGCTGCTACAGCAGCTGCGAGAAAAATAAAGGGGAGGATTTTATGGCAAGCAGACCGGACAAGGAGTTTGTCACGGTAACGAACGACATGGTGGACAAAGGCTTTTCCGCCGCGAGCTACTTAGAGAGCTACATCAGCGCGATCGAGAGCGCAAAGGCTGCGGCGCGGGCGCAGATCAACGCAAGTTACGACGACCTAGTGAGCAGCACTGCCGCAAACAAGGATCAGATCGTCAAGCAGGCGGATCAATCTTTTCGGGACATATATGCAAACGCGAAGGTATCCGCCGTTAATCAGAATGAGCAGTTAGCGGCGCTGGGGCTTTCCCGCGGGAGTGCAAAAGCGGCGAACTCCGGCTACGGTGAAACGTCGCGCGTGCGGCTGGATACGGCGATGCAGAACAACTTAAGCGGCGCGGCGATGAACCGCGACAGCAATTTAGCGTTGGTGGACAGCAAGATTGCCGACATCAACGCGCAGCGCGCGAAGGACTTAAACAATGCGGAGAGTCAATACACCTCGATGTATTTGAATGCGCTGCAGCAGGCAAGTCAATTAGAATTTGACTACTATCAATGGCAGCAGGAATTTGACTATCAGCAGCAGTTGGACGACCGTTCGCAGAGCAATTGGCAGGCGCAGTTTGACTACCAGAAGGCGCAAGACGCGATCTCGCAGAGCAATTGGCAGAGCCAGCTTGATTATCAGAAGGCGCAGGATGCGATCTCGCAGAGCAATTGGCAAAGCCAGTTTGATTATCAGAAGGCGCAGGACGCGCAATCGCAGCGCAACTGGGAGACGGAATTTGCGTACCAGAAACAGCAGGATGCGATTGCAAATGCGCGCAAGGCTGCCAGTGCGGCGTCTTCCAGTGCAAAAAGCGGTACCGGAAGCAATACGAGCAGCGCTGACATCAATCAAGCGGCGCAGAGCGCGCAGACGCAGAAAAAAACGTTAAGCGAGAAGGAATCGAAGGCGCTGGCACAGGAGCAGCTATATCAGCGGTATTTGGCGTTTGCGCAGTCGACGGCGAGTTTTCCAACGGACGAGGCGTATATAGCGTACTTTGACCAGTTATATCAAAGCAACGCGATCACCGTAGAGCAATATGAGGATGCGCTGACGCGGCGCGGACTTTCCCAGCGAGCGATCTCGATGCGGCTGAGAGGAAAATAAGGAGCGGTCGACCATAGGGGAGCGGAGAGATCCGCTCCTTTTTTGTTTTGTACGGCGGGGGAGGTTTCTCTTTTGGAATCTGCACGACACCTTGCATAGTTGTACAGAGTATGTTATAATGATGATATCAAGGGGGCGGTGATGTTTATGGCATATGAAAAAAATATAGTTTGTCGCGGAAAAAGCGCTTGTTCCGGAGTTGCGATCGGCAAGCTCTATTATCATGACAGCCGCATCCCGCATATCGCGTTTACAACAGGTGATCCGGCGATTGAGCATGTGCGTTTGGACGATGCGTTTATACGCAGCGAGGCGCAGCTTGCTTCCACCTATGAGCGCGCAAGGGCGTTATTTGACGGGGACGAGGCGGATGTTTTTGCAGCGCATCTTGCGATCCTGCGCGACAACGGCTTTCGTGTTAAGATACGCGGCATGATCGATGAAAAGCGCGCCGCCGCCGAATATGCCGTCTGCGCTGTTGCTGAGGAATATGCGCGGATGTTCGAGCAGATGGAGGATGAATACCTCAAGGAGCGCGCCGCCGACATGCGTGCGGTTGGCGGAAAGATCATCGATGCGCTCGGCGGCGCGCCGCAGCGCAGGCTATTATTGAACGAGCCGGTGATTTTAGCGGCGGAGGATCTGATGCCGGACGATACCATCGGATTAGACCGAAGATTTATTCTGGGGCTAGTTACCGAGCGCGGCGGGGTCAATTCCCATACTGCCATTCTTGCGCGCGCGCTGGGCATTCCGGCTGTCGTGGGTGCGGCGTTAAGCGCGGACTGTCATGGAAAGATGGCATGTTTAGACGGCTTTACCGGTGAGGTGATTATTGAGCCGGATGTGGTCACGATGCGTCGTCTGCGCTTAAAGCGGCAGGAATGGGAAGGAATGCGCCGCGAAACGTTGGCGCCGCCGCAGGGGATGCTATGTTTTGCCAACGTTTCTTCGCTGGCGGAGGCGGAGTATGCAGCCGAGCTTCCGGTTGCGGGGATCGGGCTTTTCCGCACTGAATTTTTATTTTTAGGAAGAGAAGCGCCGCCGGGGGAAGAAGAGCAGTTTCGCTGTTATCGCGATGTGCTGAAGGTGATGCGCGGCAAGCCGGTCGTGTTTCGGCTTGCCGATCTTGGCGCGGACAAAACGGCACCGCATCTTAATATCAAAAAGGAGCAAAATCCGGCGATGGGGATGCGGGGTGTGCGGTTTCTGCTCACAAGGCGAGAATATTTACGAACGCAGCTGCGCGCGCTTTACCGCGCGTCGATCTACGGTACGGCGCGGATTTTAGTGCCGATGGTGACTTCGTGCGAGGAGATGATCGCGGTGCGCGCGTTTGCGGCACGGGTACAGAACGAGCTAAAAAGCGAGGGGATTCCGGTTGCCGATCACGTTTTAGTTGGCGCGATGATCGAAACGCCGGCGGCAGCGCTCTGTGCGCACACCTTATGCGGGTATTCAGACTTTTTCTCGATTGGAACGAACGACTTAGCGCAATACACCTTAGCAGCCGATCGGCAGATGGTTTTTATGCCGGATGACCAAGCGCAAAGCGAGGATGCCGCATGGGCGCAGGTGTTATGCGATCCAGCGCACCCGGCGGTCTGCCGACTGATCGAGATGACCGCCGCCGCAGCGAATACGGCGGGGGTGGACGTCTGCATCTGCGGCGAGCTTGGCGCGAACAAAAGTATGGCGGGGTATTTCAAAGAGATCGGCATCCACGCGGTGTCGGTGAGTCTTGGTGCGCTTACGGTGCGGTAAACGCAGGGGATATAAAGAACGGTTTATGGAGAAAGATATCGATGGAATATACGAAGATCAATGCGAAAACGATCGACAGATGGATCGAGGAGGGCTGGGAATGGGGAATCTGCATCAGCCATGAGGAATACGAAAACGCGCTTTGCGGAAAATGGGATGTAAAGCTCACGCCGGTCAAGTTTGTTCCGCACGATTGGTTTGGCGGGCTTAGGGGGAAGAAGCTTTTGGGACTTGCCAGCGGCGGCGGGCAGCAGATGCCGATCTTTTGCGCCTTGGGTGCGGAATGCACCGTACTGGATTATTCGGACATGCAGCTGGAAAGCGAGAGGATTGTTGCCAAGCGTGAGGGCTACGATATCAACGTCGTCAAGGCGGACATGACCCAAAGCCTTCCGTTTGCGGATGAAAGCTTTGATTTGATCTTTCATCCGGTATCCAACTGCTATGTGGAGGAGGTCAAGCCCATTTGGAAGGAATGCTACCGCATTTTGAAAAAAGGCGGCGTATTGATGGCGGGTTTTGATACCGGCATCAATTTTGCAGTTGACGAAAGCGAATCGAAGATTGTCAACACTTTGCCGTTTAATCCTTTGAAAAACGAGGAGCAGGCAAGGCAGCTGCGCGAAACCGACTGCGGGATTCAGTTTTCGCACACATTGGAGGAGCAGATCGGCGGTCAATTGGAAGCCGGGTTTATCCTGACCCATATATACGACGACACAAACGGGGAAGGATATCTGCGTCAGCACAATATTCCTGCCTTTGCGGCGACAAGATGTATAAAATGCTAAGCTGTTTTTAGGAAATATCACATAGCAAAAAAACGATAATATTATAATTTTTGTGAGATAGGCGGAAGATTCAGCCTCGTGCAACACAGTGGGCGAAAAAGGACTCTATATATACAAGCAGATAATAAAACCATAGCAGAAAGGGTTTATTTATGAAACGTAAATTTTGGCTGATATTGACGTCGGTCATTGCAGCGGCGTGCCTATTGTCCGGATGCGGGGATAAAGAGGGAAGCAGTATGGAAAGCTCCACTGCGTTGGGCGGTTCATCGGAATACAATTCCGATGCGAACACCTCGGAGACGGATTCGAAGGATTCGTCCGATGAAACGGAGGACTGGACCTCGACCTCTTCGGAAACGCCTGTCCCAAGCGACAGCGGGGAGGAGGAGCCGTCGGGCGAAGCCGCGGATGCGTCACGACCGCCGGAAGGCTCTTCGAGCGCTGTAAACAAGCCGGCATCGAATTCGAGCACAACAAGCACAACGAGCAGACCTTCGTCAAGCTCAAGTTCCTCGAGCAAACCAAG
>CAZPLR010000061.1:0-5392 GCA_964587555.1 uncultured Oscillospiraceae bacterium | reverse complement strand
AAAGGCTGTACGCCGGAAAGGGACAGCGTTCCGTTCTGCACAGCGTTTTGGGCGGATAACGCGCGTCTTTTCCAAAATAGTATTGCAAAAACAAGGGAGGGAAGGGATCGCTGCAAAACGGCGCCCTTCCCCGCTTTTTTCCGGATCAAAAACGCCTCTCTATGCGCGGAGTTGACAATTTTATAAAAACAAGCTACAATTAAACTCATGAATGACAAACGGCAGGAAACGATATCATCAGAGCAATCTCCAAAAAGGTATGGTCAATAACATGAAAAAAACTGAGAACGTCTACAATAACGAAAGTATCACCTCCTTAAAAGGCGCGGATCGCGTGCGCAAACGCCCAGCCGTTATCTTCGGTTCGGACGGTCTGGAGGGCTGCGAACACACTGTATTTGAAATACTCTCCAACTCAATCGACGAGGCGCGCGCCGGACGCGGAAACCGCATCATCCTCACCCGCTACAACGATCTCTCCATCGAAATCGAGGACTTCGGCAGCGGCTGCCCTGTCGATTACAACAAGGGAGAACAGCGCTATAACTGGGAGTTGATCTACTGCGAGCTATACGCCGGCGGCAAATATCAGGACAGCACAGACGGCTATTATGAGTTTTCTTTGGGACTCAACGGACTCGGCTCCTGTGCCACGCAATATTCCTCCGAGTATATGGATGTTAGAGTTATCCGTGATGGATACGAATATAATCTGCATTTTGAAAAGGGCGAGAATGTCGGCGGACTTCAAAAAAAGCCGACAAAAAGCCGGCAAACCGGAACCAGAACGCGCTGGCGGCCGGATTTGGAGGTCTTTACTGACATCAATATCCCGACCGAATATTACCGCGACGTGCTAAAACGGCAGGCAATCGTCAACAAGGGGCTTATCTTTCTGTTCCGAAACGAGCAGCCGGACGGCAGCTTTGAGGAGGAAACGATCCTCTACGAAAACGGCATTGTCGACTACGTCGCCGAGGTCGCGCAAACCGACACGCTCTGCGCAGTGCAGTATTGGGAAACAGAGCGGGTCGGGCGCGACCGTGCCGACAAGCCGGATTATAAGGTCAAGCTTTCGGTCGCGCTGACCTTCTCCAACAAGGTGCAGCTCACCGAGTACTACCACAATTCCAGCTTTTTGGAATATGGCGGTTCGCCGGAACGGGCGGTCCGGCAGGCATTTACCTCCTTTTTGGACAGTTATATGAAGCAAAACGGGAAGTATCTGAAAAACGAAAATAAGCTGACCTATAACGACATATTTGACTGCCTGATTTTGGTTTCCTCCTCATTCTCAACCCAGACCTCCTACGAAAACCAGACCAAAAAAGCGATCACCAATAAGTTCATCTATGAAGCGATGACCGACTTTTTAAAGCATCAGCTTGAGATTTTCTTTTTGGAAAATCCGGACGCCGCCGCCAAGATCTGCGAGCAGGTGCTGATCAATAAACGCAGCCGCGAAAATGCGGAAAAAACGAGATTAAACATTAAGACCAAGCTAAGCGGCGGAACCGATCTGACTTCCCGCGTGCAGAAATTTGTCGACTGCCGCACCAAGGATCTCTCGCGGCGCGAGCTTTATATCGTGGAGGGCGACTCGGCGCTCGGATCGGTGAAATTGGGGCGCGACGCGGAATTTCAGGCGGTCATTCCGGTACGCGGTAAAATATTAAACTGCTTAAAGGCGGAATACAATAAGATATTCGCAAACGAGATCATCACCGACCTGATGAAGATACTCGGCTGCGGTATCGAGGTGACGTCAAAGGCAAACAAGGAGCTTTCCACCTTTGACCTTTCGGCGCTGCGCTGGAACAAGGTAATCATCTGCACCGACGCCGACGTAGACGGATATCACATCCGCACGTTGATTCTCACAATGCTTTATCGGCTTGTTCCGACGCTTATCAGGGAGGGCTACGTTTATATCGCAGAATCGCCGTTATTTGAAATCGGAACCAAGGCGAAGACCTATTTTGCCTACACCGAGCGGGAAAAGCAGGAAATCCTGCAAAAAATCAAGGATAGCAAATACACCATCCAGCGCTCAAAGGGCTTAGGCGAAAACCAGCCGGAGATGATGTGGATGACGACGATGAATCCACAGACTCGGCGGCTCATCCGCGTTTCGTGGGAGGAAGCAAAGCGGACAATGGAGATGTTTGATATGCTGCTTGGAGACAATTTACAGGGCAGAAAGGACTACATTGCCCAAAACGGTCAGGACTATTTAGAGCTGGCGGACATTTCGTAATGGTGACAAAGGTCTGAAAGAGCTTCAGGTCAGAGGAAAGGAACGGTCAAATTCATGGCAAAAAAAGAAAAAGAGGTCACAGTCCGCAAAACGGATTATAACGCCTATATTGCCGGGGCGGGAACGGTTGTTGAACAGCCGATCACCGAAACATTAGAAAAAAATTTCATGCCGTATGCGATGAGCATCATCATCTCCCGCGCGCTGCCGGAAATCGACGGGTTTAAGCCCGCGCACCGCAAGCTGCTTTATACGATGTATAAAATGGGGCTTTTGACCGGCGCGCGAACCAAATCCGCCAATATCGTCGGTCAGACCATGCGCCTAAATCCGCACGGCGATCAGGCGATATATGAAACCATGGTGCGTTTATCCACTGGCTGCGAGGCGCTTTTGCATCCGTATGTCGACAGCAAGGGAAACTTCGGCAAAGCATACTCCCGCGATATGGCGTATGCCGCCGCCCGTTACACCGAGGCAAAGCTTTCCAAAATCTGCGGGGAGCTGTTTGGCGATATCGACCAGAACACGGTCGACATGGTGCCGAACTATGATAACACCACAACCGAGCCGTCGCTGCTGCCAACCACCTTCCCATCTATCCTTGTCAACTCCAACGTCGGCATCGCCGCCTCGATGGCGAGCAATATCTGCCCGTTTAATCTGAAGGAGGTCTGCCAGACCACCATCGAGCTGTTAAAAAATCCGGCGCACGATATCACGCTCACAATCCAAGGGCCGGATTTTCCGGGCGGCGGCATCATCCTCTACGACAAGGCGGAGCTGGAAAAGATCATCCGCTTTGGCCGCGGCAGCGTCAAGGTGCGCGCGCGCTATAACTACGACAAAGCGGGCAACTGCATTGAAATCACCCAAATCCCGCCGACCACCACCGTCGAAGCCATCATGGATAAGGCGATCGATCTCGTCAAGCAGGGAAAGCTGAAGGACGTTTCCGATATTCGCGATGAAACCGACCTTTCCGGCTTAAAGCTCACCTTTGATCTCAAGCGCGGCGTTAATCCGGAGCGGCTTATGCAGCAGCTTTATCGCAGTACGCCGCTTCAGGATACCTTCTCCTGTAATTTCAATATCCTAATCAACGGCTATCCAAAGGTCATGGGCATCCGCGAGATACTTAACGAATGGATCGTGTTCCGCACCGGCTGCGTCAAGCGCAAGATTATCTTCCAGCTCAAGCAGCGCGAAAGCAAGCTGCACTTGCTTTTGGGCTTGAAAAAGATCCTGTTAGATATCGATAAGGCGGTGAGGATCGTCCGGGAAACAGAGGAAGAAAAAGAGGTCGTTCCAAACCTGATGATCGGCTTCGGCATCGACGAAATACAGGCAGAATACGTCGCGGAGATCAAGCTGCGGCATCTCAACCGCGAGTATATCCTCAACCGCACCAGCGAGATCGAAGACTTGGAGCAGGCAATCGCGGACCTGCGCGACACACTGCAAAAGGAAAGCAAGGTGCGCGCAATCATCATCGCGGAATTAAAAAAGGTCATCAAAGACTACGCGCAGCCGCGCAAGAGCATCTTCTTATACAATACCGAAGAGGAAACGCAAAAGCGGGAGGAGGAAATTTCAGACTATCCGGTGCATATCTTCCTAACCAGAGAGGGGTATTTTAAGAAGATCACGCCGCAGTCGCTGCGCATGAGTTCCAACCAAAAGCTTAAGGAGGGCGACGCTGTGATCCTCCATCTGGAGCAGACAAACTCCGCCTCGCTGTTGGTCTTTACAAGCAAAGCGCAGGTCTATAAGACTCGGCTTTCGGACTTTGAGGAGGTCAAGGCAAGCGTTTTCGGCGATTATCTTCCGGCTGCCTTGGGGTTTGATCCGGACGAAAGGGTTGTGACCGCACTGCCGACCAAAGACTACTCCGGACACGTTGTCTTTTTCTATGAAAACGGGAAAGCAAGCCGTATCCCGCTTTCCGCCTACGAAACAAAGACGAACCGCAAAAGGCTCACCGGCGCGTACTGCTCCAAATTCCCGCTTGCCGCCGTTTTTGACACCTCCGGCGGAGAAAACTTCCTGCTCTCAACAACCGATCACCGCTATCTATTGATCTCCGCCAAGCAGATTCCGGAGAAAGCGTCCCGCGACAGCCAAGGCGTTCAGATTTTAACATTCCGCAAAAATAAAACGCTCGCCAAGGTCATAAGATATAAAGACGGGCAGCTTGTCAAGCCGGAACGCTACACCGCGCAGAGCCTGCCGAGCGGCGGCTGCCTGCTTTCCGCAGCGGATAAACCGAAATTCGAAGAAACACAGCTCACCATCGAAGATTAAACCCAAAAGCCAGAAAGGAAGAGAAGCATGAACGAAGCATTCAAAAGCATCACCCCCGAACAGCTGCCCGATAACCCGTTTACCCTGATCGGGACGGACTGGCTGCTGATTACCGCCGGAACACTTGAAAAGCACAACACGATGACCGCAAGCTGGGGCGGCGTCGGCGTACTATGGAATAAGCCGGTTGCAACGGTTTACATTCGTCCGCAGCGCTACACGAAAGAATTTGTTGACAGCACGCAGTATTTTACTCTGTCGGTGCTGCCAAAAGAAATGCGCCAGACGCTCAGCTACTGCGGCAAATATTCCGGACGCAACGTCGACAAGGATGCAACCTGCGGTTTAACACCGTTTATCGCAGACGCAAAAAACGGACAGAGCGTTTGCTACGAGCAGGCAAGACTGATCTTGGTCTGCAAAAAGCTTTACGTTGGGCAAATCAGCCCGGAAGGCTTTATCGATCCCGCGCTGAACGAAAAGAATTATCCGATGAAGGATCATCACACGATGTATATCGGCGAGATTGTCCAGATATTAGAAAAGCAGTAAAAAAATTCGGGCGGCTGACCTTTTTGGCAGCCGCCCGTTTTTTGAGATACGGCGAGGAAAACATCGTTTCCGCCGTCATGCACGCCGACGAACGGGGCAAGGCGCTCAGCGAGGAACTGGGCAGACCCGTGTACCATTACCACCTTCATGTGGTGGCAATACCGACAGTCCGAAAAGAAATCAAGTGGACGAAGCGGTGTAAAAACCCCGAACTCGTGGGGACGGTCAAGGAGGTCATGGCGGAGGGCTTTGCGGACAGCGACTATCCGGCAGCAGGAT
>CAZPLR010000060.1:0-5555 GCA_964587555.1 uncultured Oscillospiraceae bacterium | reverse complement strand
TGACAGACAAACAAAAAGCGTCCGGCATCTCCTCCGAACGCTTTTGACGCAGATCTCACGCGCGATTATCGTATCCGTTCAGCCCCGCGCGCTTCACTGCCGGCGGGTACCAATAGCTGCACAAATCAAGATCGACCTCTCCGCTTATCCCGGTTACTCTGCCGGAAAAGCTGTACTGGTGTATCTGGTAAGTCTTACAGATCCGCGGCTTTTCAGAAACCCGCGCACACCAGACAGCGTACCGTTTTTGAATTTCCGGATATAGATTGCTTCCAAAAAAAGCGTCGTAGCTGTAAACGCCCGCCCAATATCGTTCCCGCTCCAGCCGCTCACAAAACGCCCTTACCAGCGCGGTGCAGCGCGCCTTGGAAAGCCGGCGCTGCGCCTCGTTTTCCACATCAAGATAGACCGGGAATGCAAGCTGCATTCCGTGCAGAATGCGCGCCAACGCATCTGCTTCCCGCAAAGCGGCGCCCGCTGTTTCCGCTAAGCTGTAAAGATACGCCCCAACCGGCAGCCCGGCGGCTCTGGCGCCGCGATAGTTACGCTGGAAAGCAGCGTCTTCCGCCGTACCGTACGCTGCGCGCAGGATCGCAAACTGCACGCCCGCCGCCTTTACCTGTCTCCAGTCGATCTCGCCCTGATAGACGCTCACATCGATCCCTCTATATCCCGCCATACCGCACAATCCTCCGTTTCTTGAAAATGATAGGCTGTATTTCTCACCCTTTATGCTGCGTTATTGCTGAGCGGATTCCACCCGCTGGAAAGGAATGTACATCACCGTGAAAAAACCAAACGACCGCTTCAATGAAAATTTCTTTAAACCGATCTGTCAGCTCACCATCCGCAAGCCGACCGCCGCGCGCCGCCTGCTTTATCCCTCCGAAGCGGCAGAATCGGAGGGATCAGCATCCTCCGGCGAGAATGCGTCGATCACACCGGCGTAAATGCAGAACGCCATCTCCTTACAATACATCTCATCCGATAGAAGAGCCGCTTCGGTTGGATTCGACAAAAAGCCGCATTCGCAAAGCACGATCGGCCGGGTCGTGTGGTAGACGATATATACGTCCTTTGTAATCTGCTTAATCTGTCTGGTATTGTCCGGCTGCAGCTCCTTGACGATCCTGCTTTGGATGTTCTCGGCAAGCTCCTTGCTCAAGGCGTTCTGTCCGCCATAGAACATCTGCGCGCCGTGCGAGGACGCTCCTTCATAATGGTTCTGGTGGATCGACAGCACAATGCAGGCCTCGGTTTGCTCAAACAAGGCAAGCCGCGCTTTTAAATCCTCGGTTTTTCGCGCCGCTGCGCTCCCGCCCGCCGAGGAAAGATCGATATCCTCAGTTCGGGTCATAATCACCTTCCAGCCGGAGGCGGCAAACAGATCGCGCAGCGTCAGCGAGATCGACAGATTGATATCCTTCTCCGGAAGCCCAGAGTCGGTGGTCGCTCCGCCGTCGATCCCCCCGTGCCCGGGATCGATCACTACCGTCTTTATCGCCGTATCCCCCAAAAGCCCCGCTTGCTGCTCCTCCTCCTTTGGCGCAATGCTGCGGCAGAGCGCTATCCCCCAAAGCAGCAGCGCGGCAGCGCCCAGCAATGATATCACCCATGTATAATGCCGCTGCAGCGATAAAAAACGCATTTTTTCAAGCCCCCTCTTATCACGTCGGTTTTCCATACGGTCATGGATATGCGCAGGCTTCCCGCTTTATGCTCCGCAAAAAGCAGACTTTTTCTCCAATTCGGACAATATCTGCCCATATTATACGGCAGGGATATCTTTTTCGACCCTTTCAAGCAACAAAAATCCGCCGCATGATGCGGCGGATTCTTGTTCGGATGTTCAATCCGCTCCCTTATTTATTCCTCTGCTTTCGAGCCGCCCCATTCGACGACTTTAAAACCATCTACCACGCCCCATTTGCCATCCGCGCCATATATGGAAAAAACTTCTTCCCGTGCTTCTTTGCATAAATCTTTTTTAAAATTTTATCTCCGTTTCGGCGCTTAAAATTACCCCGCAGTCGCCGTCCTCGCAGCCTAAAATAAGCATACGAGGATCACTGCCGCATACTGCGTTGACTCTTGGAAGCGTTTCCGGCTCGCTGCATCCGCTCAGCATCAACACACAAGCAAATATCAGCATCCACACTGTTAATTTCTTTATCACTATGCCCCTTTTCCAAACGATTCGAAACAAAAAGGAGCAGACAAAGACATCGTCTTGCTGCTCCCAACACCATACTTCTTATCGATTCAGCTTTTCGTCCATCAGCTTCAACAGCTTACCGGTCAGATCATAGCTGTGCTGCCAATAAAAGATGCCGCCGACATTGTTCTCATTGATATAATCGCATTTTGCGGCGATCGACTGCTCGTCGTCATACGAGATAAAGGTGCTGCCGTTAAACAGGTACGGCGCCTTTGCCTCGTCGTCCCAATATCGGGTGTAACCGTTTTTGTCAATGTAATCATTTACTAACGCAGTATAATCCGGGCCGTAGCCGCCACCGGTTTTTGCAAGCTGTAAAAAGCCGTTGCAGCGGTTCGGGATATTCTCCCACATTCTCGAGTAGAACGCCGCGCCCATCAAAAGCTTCTCGGACGGCACGCCCGCCTTCTCAAACGCCTTGATCGCAGTGTCGCAGCTGGATCTGATGATATCACCGGTCGAGAGATAAAGGTTCGTGTGGTGCCCGGTGATCGCGTGGAAGCCGCATTTTAGATCATAGGTCATCAAACAGACATAGTCCAGATACTGCTGCACCTTGTCCATCTCGGTAAAGTCCAGATAAAACTGGTCGCCGCCCGCCGCAATGGTGAACAGCCAGTGAATGCCCTGCGGCTGGTTTGCATCCAGCGTTTCACGCACCGTCCTGCAAAGCAGCGTAAAATTCTCCTTATCCGCCGGGGACGCCTGTAAGCCGTTGGACGGTACGCATGGGAATTCCCAGTCAAAATCAACGCCATCTAAACCAAGACGGTTGATAACATCCACACAAGAGAGTGCCAAACGCTTTCTGTTCTCCTCTGACTCCGCCGCCTTGGAAAATTCGCCGACCAAGGATAAAACGATCTTTGTATCTCGGTTGCCGCGTCCGGCGCGCAGCTTTTTAATCAGCGAATCCGCATCGCCAACCACCTGCGTGTCGATCCCCTGATCCTCCATCACCCGCCCAAACGCGACGTTGATGTGGGTCAGGCGGTCAAAATCCTCCGGCGTAATATTACAGGTCAACGGGTTTCCATGCTCCTCTAACGCATAGCCTAAAATAATCTTATTCTTCATATCAAACCATTCCTTTCCGCACCGCAGATGATCCGCAGGATTCCCCGCAGCATTTATCCGCTTTTGCTCTGTTGATTCAAGATACGATGATCTATTATCATTATACCATGCAGATATTGCCTACGTCAAGATATAATTTCGTCAAGATGAACTTTTTTTCGAAAAAACACTTTATCTTTCCGGCACTGCAATGCAAACCGCTTGCCTTGGCAGCGCAAATGAAAGCGCATCGTTTTTCCACTCCGGTGCAAGCGTTTCGCACACAATTCTTCCGCCATTCCGCCGCGCCAAGGCACATTGCGGCAAACGACAGCTGGTAAAATGATATCTGCTTTGATACATCTTGATTTCCCTTTCTATATTTCCCCATGGATACGCGCACTGCGCGCACATCTTACTGCTTCATTGTAGCATGCAGAACGTAAAAAGGCAATGCGTTTTCAAAAAGAAAAGCAAAACGCCCCGAAAACTCGGGGCGTCAGATTTGCGCATCTATTGCAAGCTGCCGGAAAATTATTGATTCACCTGCGGCATTTTAGCGAAGCTTGCCGCTAAGTCCTCATCGGTCGGGACGGAGTCGTCCATCACGCCGTCGTTGAATTTCTCATAAGCGGTCATGTCGAAATAGCCGGTGCCGGTCAGACCAAAGAGGATCGTCTTTTCCTCGCCGGTTTCCTTGCACTTGAGCGCCTCGTCGATCGCAACGCGGATCGCATGGCTGCTTTCCGGCGCAGGAAGGATTCCCTCGATCCGCGCAAACTGCTCCGCCGCCTCGAATACCGCGACTTGACCAACCGAGGTCGCTTCCATATAGCCGTCGTGATATAGCTGCGATAACACCGAGCTCATGCCGTGGAAGCGCAGACCTCCCGCATGGTTCGGTGAAGGGATAAAGCTGCTGCCTAAGGTGTACATCTTTGCAAGCGGGCAGATCATGCCGGTATCGCAAAAGTCATAAGCAAATTTTCCTCTGGTAAAGCTCGGACAGGACGCCGGCTCTACTGCAATGAAACGATAATCCGCTTCGCCGCGCAGCTTTTCTCCCATGAACGGTGCAATCAGACCGCCAAGATTCGAACCGCCGCCCGCGCAGCCGATGATAATATCCGGCTTCACACCGTACTTATCAAGCGCAGTCTTACATTCCAGACCAATCACAGACTGGTGCAGAAGCACCTGTGACAGCACCGAACCCAGCACATAGCGGTATCCCGGATTGGTTGTCGCAACCTCGACCGCCTCCGAGATCGCACAGCCGAGGCTTCCGCCGGTGCCCGGATGCTCCGCCAAAATTCTCTTGCCAACCTCGGTCGTCATCGACGGAGAAGGCGTAACCGATGCGCCGTAGGTGCGCATGACCTCGCGCCGGAACGGCTTCTGCTCATAAGAAACCTTGACCATATAGACCTTACAGTCAAGCCCCAAATACGCGCACGCCATCGAAAGCGCCGTACCCCATTGACCCGCTCCGGTTTCGGTGGTGACACCCTTTAAGCCCTGCTTTTTCGCATAATACGCCTGCGCGATCGCGCTGTTCAGCTTGTGGCTTCCTGAAGTATTGTTTCCTTCAAATTTATAGTAGATCTTCGCCGGTGTGCCGAGCGCTTTTTCCAAACAATATGCGCGCACCAGCGGCGACGGACGATACATCTTATAAAAATCGAGAATTTCCTGCGGGATCTCAAAATATGCAGTCGTATCGTCTAATTCCTGCTGAATCAGCTCGTCGCAGAAAACAGGCGCAAGGTCCTCCGCAGTCATCGGCTGCAAGGTGCCCGGATTTAATAACGGCGCCGGTTTATTCTTCATGTCGGCTCTGAGATTGTACCATTTGGCTGGCATCTCCGCTTCCGAAAGATAAATCTTATAAGGGATGTTTTGTTCCATATAATTCCTTCCTTTCCGCCTCGGCAGCTCTGCCGGGGAATGTAATGCTTTACAGCGCTAAAGCGTCATGCCAATAGATACTCGACCATCACTCCTCGCGCCGGCATCCCCATTATAGCACAGACCCCTTGATATTGTCAAGGCAGAACACTTTGATTTGCAATATGCAAAAGGGGAAAATTCATTTTCACTCAATCTCGATATGAGTTACTCCATATTGCAGGATAATATTGATCAGCTCATTTCGGGAATAATTGCTCTCGGAGGCGATCTTGTCCAGCGCCGTAAGCGTTTCCTCCCTGATCCGTACCGTGATCACTCTGCTGCCGTCCTCACCCCTGCGCTTGATCTTTAATGGCTCCTTGCTCATAAT
>CAZPLR010000059.1:0-6285 GCA_964587555.1 uncultured Oscillospiraceae bacterium | reverse complement strand
TATCTTACTCATAAAGCTCTACTCCTTTGTATCTAGCAATGGCGGCAACGTCCTTGTCGCCGCGTCCGGACAGGCAGATGATGATGCTGTCGTCCTTGTCGAATTCCTTTGCCATCTTGCGCACCTGCGCAACCGCGTGGGCACTTTCAATTGCGCAGATAATGCCTTCGGTACGGGCAAGGTAAGAAAATGCGTCAACTGCCTCGTCGTCGGTGACTGGATAGTACTGGGCGCGTCCGGCGTCGTAGAGGTTGGCATGCTCCGGTCCGATGCCCGGATAATCAAGTCCGGCGGAGATCGAGTAGACTGGGGCGATCTGCCCGTTTTCATCTTGGCAGAAGTAGGACTTCATGCCGTGAAAGATGCCGATCTTACCGGTGGCAATGGTGGCGGCGGTTTCGGCAGTATTTATGCCGCGTCCAGCCGCTTCGCAGCCTATGAGCTTGACTTCACTGTCGGGAATAAACGGATAGAACATACCCATGGCGTTGCTGCCGCCGCCGACGCAGGCAAAGACTGCCGCCGGAAGCTTGCCTTCCCGCTTTAAAAGCTCGGCACGCGCCTCTCTGCCGATGACGCTTTGGAAATCACGCACGATCATCGGGAACGGGTGCGGACCCATGACGGAGCCCAGAACATAGTGGGTGTCGCTCACGCGCGCAGTCCATTCGCGCATTGCCTCATTGACCGCGTCTTTTAAGGTTTTGGTGCCGGTCGTGACCGGATGGACCTTTGCGCCGAGCAGATTCATCCGGAAAACGTTCAGCGCCTGACGCTTGGTATCCTCCTCGCCCATGAATATTTCGCACTCCATCCCCAGAAGCGCCGCTGCGGTAGCGGCTGCAACGCCATGCTGACCCGCGCCGGTTTCGGCGATGATGCGGTTTTTTCCCATCTTTTTTGCAAGCAGCGCCTGCCCAAGCGCATTGTTGATTTTGTGGGAACCGGTGTGGTTGAGGTCCTCGCGCTTGAGGTAGATTTTCGGTCCGCCCAAATCCTCGCTCATTTTCTTTGCATAGTACAAAAGCGACGGCCTGCCGACATATTCGCAAAGCAGCGTTTGCAGCTCCGACACAAATGCGGGGTCGTTCCGATAGCTTTCATACGCCTCTTCCAAACGGAATAATTCATTCATCAGCGTTTCGCTGATATACTGTCCGCCGAATGCGCCGAAGCGCCCGTTTACCGGCTCAGCCGAGAGATTTTTTGCTTCCATAGCTTTATTTCCTTCCTAATTTATATCCATGTTTTGACAGCGTCTGTGAGAGCCTTCATTTTGGTAAGATTTTTTATGCCGTTTTCCTCTGCGCCGGAAGAGCAGTCGATTGCATAAGGCTGTACGCGCTTTATTGCCTCCCGGATATTTTCCGGCGTGATACCGCCTGCGAGAAAAAAAGGTTTTTTCACCTGAGGCAGCGTGTTCCAGTCTAATGCGACGCCGCTGCCAGTTCCCGCGTCAAGCAGCAGGTAATCCGCATCCGACGCTTCCCAACAGGAAAGCGGAGGAGGGTTTACTCCAGGCTTGAGGATCAGCGCCTTGACGACCGGAAGCCCGGTCGCTTTTTTGACGGCACGGACAAATTCCGGCGTTTCCACGCCGTGTAGTTGGATGAGGTCGATCGTGCCGTTCCGTGCCGGTTCCAGCACCTCTGAGAGCGTAGGATCGACAAATACGCCGACCGCTTGGATGGCGGGGGAGAGCGCCCTTTTCATCTGCGCCGCAAGCGCGTGGGAAACGGTTCTGCGTCTGCCTGGTGCGAGGATGAAGCCGATGTAATCCGGCAAAACGGCGTTTGCAGCCTCGATGTCGGAAAAGGAGGTCATCCCGCATATCTTGATTTTCATAAATTTATCCTCTGCCAGTCTTCCAATATTTCGTGTATTTCTTGCGGGAAAATCATCCGGCGCTGCCGCGCAGGTCGGAAAGCATCTGCCTGCGGTCGGAGCTTCTCATCAGCGTTTCGCCGATCAGGACGGCGTCCGCGCCGATACCGCGCAGCAGCGCGGTATCCTCCGGCGTTTTGATCCCGCTTTCCGAAACGAAAACATATTCTTTTGGAATATGCTCCCTTAACCGCACGCTGGTCTGTAAATCCACGGTGAAGGTCTTGAGATCGCGGTTATTGACGCCGATAATCCGCGCGCCGCTGTTCAGCGCGGCGTCGACCTCCCGCTCGTTATGCGTTTCCACCAGTGCGGAAAGCCCCAAGCTGTCGGCGATCCGGCAGTATTCGCGCAGTGTGTTTTGGTCTAACAACGCGGCGATCAGCAAAACGCAGTTAGCGTTTAGGGTCTTTGCTTCATAAATCATGTAGGGATCAACTGTGAAATCCTTGCGCAGCGTCGGGAGCGAAACCCTTTGTTTGATCTGCCGCAGGTATTCGTCGCTGCCCTGAAAATAATACGGCTCCGTTAAGACCGAAAGCGCGTCGGCGCCCGCCTTTTCATATTCCGAAGCAATCTCCAGATAAGGGAAATCGGGCGCGATCAGCCCTTTGGATGGGGAGGCTTTTTTAATCTCGCAGATAAAAGAAAGCCCTTGGCGCTTTAGCGCTTTTTCAAACGGGAAGCCGTCGTTTGCCGGAAGCCGCTGTGCGGCAGCCTTCATCTGCTCAAAGGGAACGGCGTTTTTGCGCGCTTCGACCCGTTTCCGGGTTTTTTCAGCGATTTCATCTAAGATATTTTTCATGGCGCAGGCGTTTCCTCATGGGTTGCGGCGATAAACGCCTCCAGCTTTTCCGACGCTTTCCCGGAGGAGATCAATTCCTTTGCCAGTTTTACGCCCTCACGCATCGAAGGCGCTTTTTTGCCGGCATAAATTCCGGCGGCAGCGTTCAGCAGTACGGCGTTATATTTTGTTCCGGTTTCTTTTCCAGAGAGGATCGCGCGAGTGATCGCGGCGTTTTCCGCCGGGCTGCCGCCGAGCAGATCGGATTTTTTGCCGCGCGGCAGATCAAAATCCTCCGGCACGATGGAGTAGGTTTTGAAATTGCCGCCGTTGATTTCGCAGACAAGAGTTTCGCCGCAGGCGGAGATCTCATCCATCCCGTCCATTCCATAGACGGTCATACCGTTTGTCACGCCGAGCTGATAGAGCACCTTAGCCAGCGGTTCAACGTATTCCTTGCTAAACACACCCATGATCTGGGTTTTTGCGTTTGCGGGATTGGTCAGAGGTCCTAGGATATTGAAGATCGTGCGGATGCCAAGCTCCTTGCGCACCGGTCCGACATAGCGCATCGCGCTGTGGTACTGCTGGGCAAAAAGAAAGCAAAAGCCGACATCTTGCAGTATTTTTACGCTTTGGCTCGGCGGCACGTTCAGCACCGCTCCAAGCGCCTCCAAGCAATCGGCAGCGCCGCACCGGCTGGAGGCGGCGCGATTGCCGTGTTTTGCTACCGGAATGCCCGAAGCTGCGATCACGAACGCCGAAGTGGTGGAAATATTGAAGGTATTTGCGCCGTCGCCGCCGGTGCCGACGATCTCAAGCGCGTCGATGTGTTCGCCCATTGGCAGGCAGTGGGCGCGCATTCCGGCTGCGGAGCCGGTAATTTCCTCGATCGTTTCGCCTTTCATTGCGAGCGCGGTGAGATACGCGCTTTTCTGGATATCGGAGGCTTTTCCGGACATCATTTCGTCCATGACAGCCATAGCCTCCTCGGCGGACAGATTTTGCCCTTTGGTGATACGACGAATTGCATTTTCAATCATGATAATCTCCTTTCTGATCCTTGGTCAGTGAAAAAAAGTTTTTGAGTATGGTTTTGCCGTTTGGCGTTAGGATGGATTCTGGGTGGAATTGCAGCCCATATACCGGATATTCGCGATGGGCGACCGCCATGATCTCTCCGTCCTCCGTTTCAGCGGTGATCGACAAGCTGTCCGGGAGCGCGGCTTTTGCGGCGGCAAGCGAATGATACCGTGCGACCTCGATCTGCTTTGGCAGGTCGGCAAAAAGCGGGCTGGTTTGATCGATCGTAATGATGGAGGTTTTGCCGTGCATCAGCTGCTTGGCGTAGGTGATCCTTCCGCCCAGCGCGGCGCAGATCGCCTGGTGCCCCAGGCAAACGCCTAAGATCGGAATCGTTTTGCAGAAACGCTTAATCAGGTCAATGCAGATTCCCGCGTCCTCCGGACGCCCCGGCCCGGGGGAGAGAATGATCCGCGCCGGCGAAAGCGTGTCGATCTCAGAAAGCGTGAGTGCGTCGTTGCGAACTACCTTGACATTCGGATCGATCTCCCCGACGTATTGGTACAGGTTATAGGAAAAGCTGTCGTAATTGTCGATAATGAGGGTCATACCGATTCTCCTTTCGTTTGCCGCATCGTGACCGCCTCGTTCACTGCGTCGACTACGGCGGCGGCTTTATTGATGCACTCTTCATACTCCTTTTCCGGCACACTGTCCGAAACGATGCCAGCGCCGGAGCGGATGAAAAGCCTTTCATCCTTGACGTAAGCTAAGCGGATTGCAATACAGAGATCCATATTCCCCGCAAAGTCGAGATATCCAACCGCGCCGCCGTAGATGCCGCGTTTATTCTGCTCCAGCTCCCGGATAATTTCGCAGGCACGAAGCTTCGGCGCGCCGGAGAGCGTTCCCGCTGGCAGCACCGCATCGACCGCGTCCAGCGCATCAAACCCCTCCGCAAGCTCCCCGGTTACGGTTGAGCCGATGTGCATGACCCTAGAAAAACGCTCGATCTGCTTATACTTTGTGACGGATACGCTTCCGAAGCGGCAGATTTTTCCAAGATCGTTGCGCCCGAGATCCACCAGCATATTATGCTCGGCAAGCTCTTTTTCGTCGGACAACAGCTCCTTTTCGATCTCCTGATCCGCCTGGTCAGTTTTGCCGCGCGGACGTGTTCCGGCAAGCGGATAGGTCGACACAACGCGGCCCGTTAGCTTTACCAAGGTTTCCGGCGAAGCGCCCGCCAGCTCTGCGTCGCCGGAAAAGTAAAACATATACGGGGAAGGATTATTCGCGCGTAACACGCGGTAGGTATCCAAAAGTCCGCCGGAAAACGCTGCCTCCAAGCGGTTGGACAGCACGACCTGAAAGATATCGCCTTCGCGAATATACTGCTTGCCGCGTTTTACCATCTTGCAGTAGCTCTCTTTGTCAAACAGCGGCGAGATAGGGGAGAGAAGCTTAGACGGTTTTTCCTCCGCCTGCGCGCCTTCCTTCAAAAGCGATTGCAGCTTAGAAAGCTCAAACACAGCTTTGTGATATTCGGCGGCAAATGTATCGTCGGAAAATGGATGCGGCGCCTTTAGGTTGACGATGAGAATGATCTTTTGGCGATAATGGTCAAATGCGATAACCTTATCGAACAGCATCAGATCGACGTCGCAGAAATCCTTTTCGTCCGGTACGGAAAGCTCTATTCCCGGCTCGGCGTATTTGAGGTAATCGTAGGAGAAATATCCGACCAGACCGCCGGTGAAAGTCGGCAGCTCCGGCATTTTAGGACTTTTGTTGTCAGAAAGAACCTTCCGGATGTATTCTTTTGGATGGGCGACCGTTTCTGTCATGGTCACGCCGCTTTCGATCGTGAGTACGTGGTCGCGGCAGGTAAGGGTGAGCTTGGGATCAAATCCCAAAAACGAGTAGCGTCCGAAGGTCTGGTTTGCCTCGGCACTTTCGAGCAAAAAGCAGTGCTTCGACACATTTTTTAGGATACGCAGCGCTGTGATCGGGGTGATAAAATCGCTGTAAAGCGCAGAACTGATCGGTATCATCCGGTATTCCTGCGTTTTTGCTATTTCGTAAGCGGCTTGATAATCCGGTGTGGTATTCATATGAAAACTCCTTTCGGCAAATAAAAATCCCGTCCCCGGCAAATCATAAAAATCTGCCAAGGACGGGAGAACGTTCTTCCGCGGTGCCACCTTGCATTCGCAAAAGGGAACGCCTTTTGCGCTCTTTTCGGATACTATCATATCCACAGCCAAATAACGGCGGCTTTCCGTTATGGAATACTCGGAGCAAAACGCTCCTTTGACCATACCCTCTGCGGTCCATTTAATCGACGGCTGCGATCCGGCTCTCAGCTTTCCGGACTCTCTGTGCGTACCCTTTCGGTCTTGATCTCCGCTTCAACGGTTTCATACCATAATTATAGTGCGATCGGAATAGGTTGTCAAGCGCTTTCCTTCGTTTTTGTATCGTTGCATGAAAAATAGATTATATGTTTGTGCAAAAAAACAGTTTACACAGGAAATATGCAGGCAAGAGGAAGATCATACTATGTTAGGCGGGAAAACCGAAAAAGAAAAAAT
>CAZPLR010000058.1:0-7564 GCA_964587555.1 uncultured Oscillospiraceae bacterium | reverse complement strand
GATCCCGAAGCGTTTGGGTTTAAGCCCGGATGCTTCGGTTTTGGTTTTATAGAAACCATATATATTCTAGCTGCGCAGCCGGTCTGCGGCGACAGGCTGTTAAAGCTGCCGGTTGATCCCCTTTGATAGAAAATCCCCGCATGAAGCAGTGCGGGGATTTTTTTGCGAGGCGGCGGTTTTGCATTCCAATCGTTTGGAGCATATGGGAAAATGGAACGGTTTCCGCCGTCTGATGAAAGCTGTCATTTATGCGGCGCGCCGATAAATTCGCGCAGCAGCGATGTCCTTGGAACAAGCCGCTGGTCGATGGGGGTAAGGTGAGACAGGATTTCATGCAGATCGTGTAAGACCGTCTCCTCCTTGCTGAGCGTTTCCTTGTCTTCGACAGGAATTTTTGGCAGCAGCGTTTTCATCACGCTCAGCTCATAGTCGAGGAAAGAATCGACGTCATAGTCTGCACGGTGTTTATGCGGCATGATATATGTTTCCTCGCCGCGTTCAACGCTGTCGTAAAGCAGAACGGTGTCCAGCGGCTTGCGGTCGCGGAATAGATTGTCGCGGATGATCCGACGCATCAGGCGGATTTTTGATGGATGCAGGATTGTGCTTCCACAGCGCACGCGTGTTCGCACACTGACGTAAACCTTTGCCGTTTCCTCATCCGGGATTGTAATTACCTGTGGATTCAGCGCATGAATTCCCTCCAAAATGATGATCTCGCCCGGCTGTCTTGTCAGTGTGACACCGGAGGATACCGGGGTCGAGCGCACAAAATCATAATGCGGAAGGATAACCGGCTTTCCGTCCGCCATATCCTGTAGCTGCGCGTTCAGCAGCGTGCGGTTGAGCCGATTCGGCGACTCTAAATCCAGCTTTCCCTCCAGCACAAGCGCGCGCTCCGCCTCTGACAGCGCAATGAAATAATTATCCATCGAGAGGGTGTGCGCCGGATGACCTTTTTTATCCAATATTTGTTTTAATAGATGCGCCGTTGTGGTTTTGCCGGAGCCGGATGGTCCGGAAAGCAGCACAATGGGTCTTGTTTTGCGGTTTGCGCTGATCGCATCCGCGATCCGGTCAAGCGTGCGCAGAAATCTTTCGTCTGAAGCGGATAGATATCCGGCAGGATTCTCTCCGATAGCGGCATTAAACGTCTTTGTATCCATATAATGATATTGTTTTCCCATGTTCTCTCATTCCCTTCTGATAAACTGTCGGCTGATGCCGCACGGCGGTTTTTGATTTGAATAATATTATTATACAGTTTTCTTTGAAATAATTCTTGTAAAAAGTTTGAATAATTCAAATTAAGGGAAGAAAATGTTTTTTTGTCGAAACGGGTAGCATTTTTTCCGTAAATGTGCTATGATGGATATAAACGACATGCCTTTTCCGGGGAAAACGACGCCCGGAGGGCGCTTTGAAAGGAAGAAAATGATGTTAAGATCGGTTAAGGAACAAAAAAGGCACCGGCGAATGGTACGGATTGTGGCGATCCTTCTAGCTGCGATTTTGGGCTGCGCCGTGTTTTTAATCATCACCTTTCTGCGGTATGACGCAGAAGATGTGCAAAGCGGCTCGTCCATGACGGAAACCTCCACCGGGCTTCCGGAGTATGAACAGAGCGGCTCAACGTCCTTCGCGCCGTTATCGGCACCATTGGCTGGCTGCTGATCTGCCGCTTACGCGTGGGTCGTCGCGGAAGCGCGCACCGCGTCATGTCATGCAATAGAATAGCGGGTCTTGTTTTTTTATCTCGTTGGCTGCGGGATTTATAGCATCCGGCGCTTGCGGCGCACTGCCGCGTCCCCGCTGCGGCAGTTTCTTGATTCAGCCGTTCCGGAAGCGGCAAACAGCGGCTGTCAGCCCGCTCTTTACGCAAAGCGGTTTTTCTGGAGAGATTCGGGAAAAATCTTCGCGCTGCAAATACGTTCGACAAAGCGGATATTTTTCCGCTGCAAGCAGGGTTTGAAGCCGTTCAAACCCTGTTTCTTTGTCTTTTTTCCATTTTGAAATTATTTTTCATCTTTTTCGGCAGAAAAGCTTGACAAATTGTAAATCTGGCGTTATAATGGTAACAACAAGATTACAAATTGTAATGATTTAATCCGAAAGGGGCGAGATGGAGCATGAGAAGGATCGGAAAAAGGCTGGTCGCGGTATTTGTTGTGGCGGTAACGGTATTCTGTATGGTTTGTACAGCGGGAGGGGTATCGGCGTCGAGCAGCGGCTATATCGCGCGTAATTCGAAAACGGCGCTTGCAAGATTAAAAAGCGCAGAGGAATCGCTTACGCCGCATCGCTCTGTAAAGGTATATAATTTCCAAGGAAACGCCTCGGCAGGATATACATATAAAATGGATAAGGAAGACCTTGCGATATTAAAGGCATTTGCAAAGGAGCATTTTACCGACAAAATGTCGGCGGCGGACAAGGTTGCGTACACAATGGAATGGATCCACACCAAGGTGCAGTATGCGAATACGAGCGCCTTATGGGCGAAAATAACGGGAAAAAGCTGGGTGGAAGCGATTTTTGAATGCCGCACCGGACAGTGTGCGCAGTATAACGGCGCGCTTGCCTGTATGATGGCGTATTTGGGCTATGATTCTTCGTTGGTGCAAGGCTATCGCGGTTCCAAAGGCAGCGTTTGGCAGCATTTCTGGGCGCAGGTCAAGATTGACGGCAAGACCTATTTGGTCGAAGCCGGCAACCGCGGCAAAAGCGGCGACTGGTACTACCTCTGCGCAAAGTACAGCGAAACAAAGGGTTATGTTTACTGATCCAATAAAATAGAGAAAAGCAAAAACCTTCTCGAAGTGAGCGCCTGACAAAGCGTTATCACAGCGAGAAGGTTTTATTTTTCAGAAAATATTAACCGGCAGGCGTATAGAAGCGGAGGATATCCCATCGGCATTTTCGATGATTTTCCGTCTATGGTCAAAACGGCGGGAAAGGCGGCAATGGAATAAAGCTCCTGCCGGACCGCATTCCATTTTGCCTTGCGGGCAGAATATGCAGGCAGGAAGAGACGGCGCATGTTCACTGCGCGGGCACCTTTTGCGCTTTGTCTACAATGGCCGTTCCTGCTTTGAAAGCTCGTAGGCGGCAGGCTGCTTTTGAAAGCTTTGCTGTGGGAGCTTTAATGTGTGCGGCGCTTGACGCGGCGCGATATTGCTGTTGATCTGCGCGTGGTCAGCGCTGCCGGGAAGGCGGTAGTATTTTTTCCCGTCGTAGGGAAAATCGCGGGAGAGCGGGGCGTTTGGGTTCGGCATTGGAAAAAGCCACTCCTTTCGATGTAACGGCGGGGGAAGAGGGGAAGACACCCGCCGCGCCGCACGCTAAGGGATCATAGGATCATTGCAAACACGATGAATGGGATGTTTTATTTGTGCGGCTTGTTATTATTCTGTACCGAAACGCAGTCAAATATACATCTGAAATTTCAAAGCTTTGCAATTGCGTCCGCCGGATGGCATTTTGCCGCCTTCAGCGCCGGATACAGTCCGAAAACACATCCGGTCAGTACGCCCGGCAGCGCGGGAAGCAGGAAGATCGCGGGATTTACGGCGACATCGATCCCAAGCAGCCTGACGCTGAGCAGCACTACCGTGGCGGTGGCGCCGCTGCCGATCACGCTTCCGAATAGCGATAAAAGCAGCGATAAAGATAAATACTCCATGCAGATCATCCCGCTGCTTGCGCCGATCGCTTTTTTGACGCCGATTTGCGGGGTCTGCTCTCTGACGTTTTGCAGCATGACCGTCATCATCGAAATACCGGAGGTAAAGAAGGAAACGCTGCCAAGCGCAGCCAAAACCGTTGTGAAGATCGAGAGAATGCCGTTTAGCTGCTCCCTTGAGCCAGCCATGTTCTGCACCTCGGCGGCGTTGGCAGAGGAAAGGCAGGCGCTGACACGTTCGGCGGCAACGTCTGCTTGTATTGTGCCGTCTAAGGTCAGCATGAGCTGGTTATAGCCGGAATCGCGGGTATAAAGCCGCAGCGTGTCCATTGGCAGGTATAAAAAGCAGGGAACGACGCTGCCCATTAGCTGCCCAGTCAGGCTTTTTCCGGTGTCAACAACTCCAACGACGGTCGGGGAAACGCTTCTGCCGTTTAGGGTTAGATCCAGCTTTTTGCCGAGGATGTTCTCTCTGCCGTAATGCGCCTTTGCAAACGATGCGTCGACCATACAATTTAGTCCGCTGTCGCCAGTTTGCAGCAGCTTTCCGTACAGCAGCGTGATCTTTACGCTGTCATAGACGCGGCTGTCCACCCCCCAGAGCAAACACTTTTCGGTATCGCCGTGGATATTTACCGTGCAGTATTCGTAGTTGAGCGGCGTTTGGGTGGTTATAAAATCCTCTGCTGCGATCTTTTGCAGATCGCTCTCGGTGATGGATGCTCCGGAGCTTGTGACGATCAGCCCGTTTAAGCCCATTGCGTCCAGCTCTTCATCCATCAGTTTTGTTCCGATGTCGGAGATTGCGCATACCGCGCATACCGTGAACGCGCCGACCGCAACGCTGCAAAGCAGCAGGAAATAACGGCTTTTTTGCCGCCAGATGCTTTTGATGATGGCAAGCATATCAGGTTCCTTTCCGAAATGATTTTATTTTTCTGTCTTGTCCTGTGGAATAACCGACTGGTTCTCGGTCAATTCGGGCGGATTGTTGATGATAAGCTCATCTTTGTGTAACCCGTTTACGATCTCGACTGTATCAGCGTATTCATTTCCGACCTCTATCTGACGCGAAACCGCTTTTCCGGCTTGATAAACCCAAACATATTCGGTTGTGCCGCGTTGAAAGATTGCACTGTAGGGGATGAGCAGCATCGTTGTTCCGTCGTCGGGGTAGAAAACGCCCTCGACCGAATAGCCGGGGCGCAGGTCGGTGCTGTCGGAAAGCAAGGCGGTCAGCTCAACAACCGTTTGCAGACTGGTTCCGGAGAACACCTCTCCCGCAGCGGGCGAAACATCCTCGACTGACGCCGAAAAGATCCGATCTCCGGTTGCGGCAGATTTGAGATAGACGGTATCTCCTGCGGAGATCAGCGCGGCGAAGCTTTCATCTACCGATAGGATGGCGCATAGCTCGTCGCAGTCGGATACGGTCAGCGGGGAGGTCCCCGGCATAACCAGCGCGTTTTCCTTTAGAGAGCAAGCGGTCACAGTTCCGGACGCGGGTGCCAAAAGCGTGTCCGGCAGCGTATCGTTTAGGCTGCTTAGATCGGATAGCTGTGTGAGCATATTGCCAAGCTCGGCGCCGTCCATACCTTCGGCGTAGGCGGAAAGCAGCGGCAGAAGTGACGCCGCCGTACGAATGGTCTGCGTCTTGTCGATCTCAGCAACGATTTGTCCGGCGCTGACCCGATCCCCGACCGAAACGTGAACCCTTTTGATGACATAGGGCAGATTGCAGGTCAAGGAGGCGCTCTGTTTGGCGGCGATCGTTCCCGTCAGCGGGACTTCGTCGCGCACAACCCTGATTTCGGGATAGAGCAGCGTTACGCTTGGAGCGCACGCCATATTCACCCAGAAGGGAATGCAGTAGGCGCAGGCGCATAGAGCGGCGGTGAGCAGGATAAGCTTGCAGCAGGGTTTTAAGGTCATGTTTTTTCTCCTTTGCATTGCGGTTTTCTATTCATATTTTGACTGAAAATTGTAAAGATATTACCGCACGCAAATTTTTTGCGAACAAAAAGGAGAAAGGAAGATCACAATGAATTTGACCTTATGCAGTAAGCCTTGTCCATATCAAAGCGACGGGAGGTGTATGAAAACGACGGTCAGCAGCACTGTACCTTCGCTGCACGACTGCCCAAGCTGCCCATACCTTGCCTCCTGCCAGCCGTTTTGCACCGGGAAGGCGTTTGGGAAACAGAAGGCAAAGCATGGCGGTAAGACGCATTATACTTGCTTTTTAGAGGATGGGATGTTATAATAGGCTTAAGAGCATGGGTCTCTGACGGGGCTTTATTCCAAAAAAGCAGGATATTGGGCATTTTTGCCTGAAAAGAAAGGAAGAGAGGAAAATGATAATCGAATTACGCTCCAAATCTGTATTTGTGCAGGTGGATACCAAGGGCGCGCAGCTTTTATCGGTCAAGGATGTCGTCGGGACAGAGTATATGTGGCAGAGAGACGGCAAATACTGGGCAAAGACGTCGCCGTTTTTATTCCCGATCGTCGGCAATTTAAGGGACGGAAAAACTGTGATCGAGGGGAAGGAATATCAGATCGGCAAGCATGGATTCTGCCGCGAGGCGGAGTTTTCGGTGCTTTACCAGGATGTAAGCAGCGCGAAGCTTTGCTATCGCTGGAATGAGGAAACCTTAAAGCAGTATCCGTACCGTTTCTCGGTGATGCTCACCTATACCGTTTCCGAAACCGGCGTGGATATTCGGTATGATATTCAAAATGTCGGCGACGGGGACATGCTTTACTGTTTCGGCGCGCACCCGGCGTTTAACACGCCGGTTGACGGTGAGGGCGGCTTTACCGACTGTGTGGTCGAGTTCCCGCAGAAGGAAACGGCGGCGGCGATCCGCTATGACCTGAAGGCGCTGGAATTTGACAAATCCGACCGCCGTCCGATGCTGAACGACGAAACGACGTGGAATTTACAATATTGTGATTTTGACAACGACGCGGTGGTGTTTGATTCGCTGAAATCCGACTCTGTGCGGCTATATAACCGCTTGACCGGGCGCGGCGTGGAGGTTGCGTATCCGGGCTTTGAATTTTTGGCGTTCTGGACGCCGATCGGTTTAAACGCGCCTTTCCTCTGCATTGAGCCGTGGTGCGGTATGGCGGTCTGCAAGGATGAGGACATGGATTACGCCCACAAGTACGGCGTGAAAACGCTGCCTGAGTGCAAGCAGGATACTTATCACCTGACCATCACGCTGTTATAAAGATGGAATTTGTTTATCTGGTGCAGGATGAGCGCGAGCTTGCGCAGTACCAGGATTTTGTCCGCAGATGGTCGCCGCGGCTTGACGAATATCTTGCCTTTTTAGAAAAGCATTACGCGGTTTCCGACCTGCCGCGCGTGATTGTTCTGGCAGGGGAAGAAACTGCGACCAAACGGGTGAGCGACATCCCTGTCCCAGCGTATACAAACGAATACCATGTGATGTTTACGCCAAGCTTAGAGGTTTGGAGAAAAATCTACTTAAAGCAGCTTGCGCCGCTGCAAAAGGCGGGGGTCGATGAAAGCAGGCTTTCTTTGCTGCGCCGCTATTATGAAACGCTTGGGGAAAACCATGTGATGCAGATTTTAGGACACGAGTTTGTTCATCACAGCGGGTTATTTGCGGACGGCTTTGACGACGATTATGAGGATGGCATCTGGTTTGAAGAAGGCATGGCGGAATATATCAGCAGACGGTATTTTTTGACCGAGCAGGAATTCTCTGCCGAGCGGGAGGTTAACCGCGCTTTGGTGGAGCTGCTTACGCCGTATTACGGCGGGCATCCGCTGGAGAAATTCGGTTTAAAGACCTATGCGGGGGATTACGCGAGCATTTTTTTCGAATATTGGAGAAGCTTTCTCGCCGT
>CAZPLR010000057.1:0-7962 GCA_964587555.1 uncultured Oscillospiraceae bacterium | reverse complement strand
GTGTGCCGTCTTTCCTTTGCCTTTGGTGTTGCTGCTGCTCTGTTTTCCAAATTTTCTGTCAAAATGAACAAATGGGCGGTTGCCCTCAAAGGATAACCGCCCGATAAATGGGAAATTACAATGTATGCTCAATGAAAGAAACAATCCCCTCTTTGTTTTGCCTGTATTTTGATTTTTACCATATTTTTGTTCTCTGCAACGTTCGATTTATCATCCTGAATTATATCATGGTCAATTTTGAATTTCCATCCACGGTTGGTGAAACTGCTTGAGTTATATCCTAGCAACACTTAGAGTAAAAGAGCCCGCGCCGCCTCCTCCGGCCGCTTTTCGCCAAACAAAACCGAGAGCAGACCGTCGCCGTACTCCTCGTACAGCTCGATCGGTAGGCGGATGCTTGCTTCTAACACGTCCGTCCACGGCACAAAGCCGCGGAACGGAACGCTGCAATGGGTGCGCAGCTCCCCGCTGTCGCAGTCAAGCGTAAAACTGCAAAGCTTCATCCGGCGGTTGATCCGCAGAATATACTCGCCGACCGCCGTCATTCGCGCTTTTGGCACGCGCAGCGGGCAGACCGCGCTGGAGGTATAGGTCTTATCCTCCACCAAAATATATAAGGCAACGTTTTTCAGCGCTGTTTTCCGCAGATCAAAGTTTAAACGAAAAAGCCCGACCTCGTCATAAAAGCTGTACTGAAACCCCATTTCCTGAATCATAGCGGCAAGCTGCGCCGCAACCTGCTTCGAGTATTGCAGTCCCTTGCGTCCGCCCTCTCCCATACGGTTATCTCCTTTCCCTCTGCGTGCGTCATGCCTCCTCCGCCTGTTGATATGCTTCGAGCGGATCCTTTTCAGCAAATAGGACGTCCAAAAGCCCGTCGCCATATCGGTCAAAGAGGATGACCGGCAGATTCACCATCTCCTCTATCTGCTCCACTGCCGGAAAAAACTCATAGCATGGAACACTGTTCTTGAAATGTATCTCTCCATTTTGTGGATTCAATGCAAAGCCGCCGTAGATCAATTGATAGCTGCACTGCGCCAAATAGATCGCCGCAGCCTCCATGCGCGCTCTTGGCGCTCTGACCGGCGCGAGCGCATAGATCAAATAAAACCGATCCCTGACGCAGATCAACACCTGCATTTCATTCATCCTGCTTTTTTTCAGCTTGAATTGCAGCAGAAAATTCCCGATCGACTCAATATACCGGTAGTGGTAGCCTATCTCATCCAAAGCCAGCGCGATTGCCGCCGTCAGTTGACGCTGATTCTCGATCCGTTTCGTTTCCGCCAAAGCAAATCCCCCTCATCATCTCATATACTGCTGCGGAAGCTGCTGGGACAGCTCGGTTAGTTTTAGATAGCTTTCCAGCCATCCTTCCCACAGCGGATCGCACCGCACGATCTGTTCCTCGCTCTCCGCGTGAAATTCCCTGCAGATGGCGGCAAGCTGTTTTCGCAGCAGCGGAAGCAGCTTCTCCTTTATTTCCTGTTTTGTACGCTTCTGGACGTCCTCGTAGACCGGCTTTGCCGGACGAAAAAGGATTATCTCCCAAAAGCTCTTTTTCCGATATCCGACAATCTGCGGCAAAGGCGGCGCGTAGCCGAACACCGTATTGCAAAGCGCATCCGCAAGCGACGCGCAGGCCTTTGAACCCGGCGCGGCATGGGAAAGCCGCTCCTGCCAGCGAGAGAAAAAGCGTTTGCTCTCGCTCCAAAACAGTTCTTTGGCGTCCGATCGAAACTGTTCCGGTACATCAAGCCTCTCTAACTGCTTTCCGATAAACCGGATATAAGCCCCGTCTTCCGAAAGCGCGTGTTCCAGTTCCTCGCAGATGCACATAACCTTCCCGTATATCACCATCCGAAGCCGGTTTTGCTGCGCCTGCCATGCCCGCTGTTCCAGCAGCTCCTTCCGTATCTTTTCGGCGTAGGCTTTGCAGACGTAATCCGCCGTCTGCCTTTTCAAATGCGGGCGAATCCGTTCTCGCTCCACAAGCAGCATTCCATTTAGGCAATGAAAAAGCCGGTCCTCGCTGAAATCCTTCACGGTATAGAAATTGCCGCCGCCGAGCAGCTCGCTTTTTAGATGACAGCATCGATTGGAAAAGCGGGTTGGTTCTCTCAGTTCCCCCTGACCGCACACAACCGCCCAGAATAGCCCGTCGGTCATCCCGCACAGCTCGAACAGTTCAACCTCCAGCGCGTCGGCGTTCACCTGCCGGGACGCTGGCACAAGCCATATCACAAAATCCGCCGCCAGCAGGCTTTCCGCAGCGGAAACGCTCATCTTGCCGCGCAGGATATCCGCCGTCTGCCGCAGGAAGCAGACCTCCTGCAAAAACGACAGCGTTTTCCAGCGCTTTAAAAAAGCGTCCGCCTCTTCGCCATCCGAGAGAAGCAGGATACAAAATGGCTGCGATTCATCTCGCGCAGACGCTATCGCGCGCGCGATACAGGGCAGCAGCCTGCTGTCAACCGCTTTGCTTGTCATCCCGTCGACCAGCGCAGGCTTTACTGCAGCCATATCCGCCATATACTCCCCTCCTAACTGCATAACAATACAATTTATATTATAGCAAAAATGCCCTTCCGGATTGTAAATAAGCTGTACCGATTTTATGTCCGGTTTTTGATGAACCAGCCACTGGAAAAGGCTGTAACGAAAACGAAGCGCTTTCGTTACAGCCTCCTTATTTCTCAACCTTTGCGATGCGCAGCACCGCTGCGGTAATATCGTCCTTTTCCATCCCGACGTCTCTTGCAGCCTCTTCACAGACCTCCTTGGCAAGCTTATCCGCGCGCTCATCTTTGCACGCTAGGATTCGCCTTGCGACAAGCTGCTCCTTTTCCTCCGAAACGCCGTCTGAGGTCAGCAGGATGATATCTCCCGGCGACACGTCGACCTTCTTGCTGTCAAAATTCACTCCGCTGACAATTCCGATTGGAAGGGTAAAGGAGCGGATGCGGCTGACTGTTTTTCCGTTCGCTAAGAAGGAGGACGCCGCCCCCGCCTTGATAAACTCCGCTTTTCCCTCATAAAGATCCAGCTTGACCATGTCCGCAGTCGCCATCGATTCATCGGCGGATTTCACCGCCAGCGAGGTGTTGAGCAGCCGAAGCGAGGTCTGCCAGCCAAAACCGGCGGTAATCAGCTTTTTTAAGATCGTGCAGGTGGTCATGCTGTCGAGCGCTGCGCGCCTGCCCCTCCCCATGCCGTCCGAAAGCAGCAGATAATAATTCCCTCTCGCGTCATAAAACGAAGTGACGGTATCGCCGTTCACACCGTTTTTTGCATCTGCTTGACTCCTGCCCGGAAGCTGGCTGACCGCTAAGCTGACGCAATATGGCGGCGGTTCGAACAAAGAGATCCTTGTTAAACTCTTGGCGTCTGCTTCCACCGGATCGAAAAACGACGTTGAAAGACACTTTTCCACCAGCGCCTTGATCTCGCCCGGCAGCGGCTTCTTCTCATTCGAATAATATAGGTCGATAAAAGTCCGATTCTCTTTCCCCCGCACACAGCAGACTTTCTCCGGTGGAAATCCCTCCTTGCACAGCCGTTCCGTCAACAGCTCCTCCATCTCGGCGTCTGTCTGCACCGCCTGACGCAGTTCCTCACCAATGTCCCCCAAAAGCGCCGAGGTAACCATGTATTGCTCTAAGATCAGGCTTCGAGCAGTATTCACCTGCCTGCACTGTCCGGAAACAAAGGTCAGCTTTCCATAGTGCTTCTCAAACGCCCGGCAGATATCGTCTGGACGAACGCATTCCTCGCGCCAAAAGCCGGAAAGCTCCGCCGCTGAAAGCCTTCCGCGCGCTTTGATCGCTGCGGTCAGCGTCTTAAAATTCCCCTTCAGCCGGTCATAATCGTTAACGCAGCAGTCCATCTTCCTGCGGCAATGCGCGCAGACTTCATTTTCTACCGCTTCATAAACCTGTCCGACATCGGGAGCCTCCTTTTGCTGCAAAGCTTTTGCAAGCTCTTTGATGCTATCGCCAAGCATCTCCATGGCATCAGCGGCAAAATGCACCTGTACTGCAAGCTGACCCTTGCTCTGCCTGTCCGCCCGCTTTCGCGCCTGCACGTCCGCCGGGACAGCGGTCAGCGGCGGCAGGGCCACCCGCTCCAACCGCTCCTGCGGGAGCAGCACAAACAGCAGAATGCCGGTCAGGGTCGCTGCGGTAACAGCGAGCATCTGCATCGGCTTGCCATAGATTAGCACGATACCAAGATGTGCCATCAGCATTGCTGCGGCAGTGGCAAGCTTGCCGTATCCGGCAAAAAGTCCCGCCAAAAATGCGCCTAAAATCATAATCCCAGCAAATTCAAGCATCGAAGCGTCGTATAAAAGCAGCCCCAGTCCCGCAACAATGCCGCTGACCGCGCCCCCAGTGCAGCCGTACCGACAGGCAAAAACGCTCACTGCCGTCACCGCAACCACCCCCGCAAGGCTCACCCCCATAAAAGCGATGTTCCCTAACGAAGCAAGTAAAAAGATACCCAATACAACTGCCGCAAGCCCTTCCGGACGGCTATATTCCGCAAACGGCTTTTCGGTGTAGCAAACGCCGCTGACTAGCAAAACACAGAGCAGCAGCGCCATTTGCAGTACAAGCTGGCAAACCGAAAACCAAAATTCCATCAGCGACTGATCCCGCACAAAATACAGCGTCACCGTTTTCCCAAGCAGTAAAATCCCGATCACCGCCGCCTGCCAGAAGGTTCCGGTGAAATGCTTTGGCAGAGAAAACCTTCCTTGCCGCGCAAAAACGCGGCGCAGTACGATCCATCCCGCCAACCCGATCAGATAAAAAAGCGATTCCCCGTCAAAGCCGTTGAGCATCTCCCCTACAAAACAGCCGATCCAGCCCACCGGCCCTAACGCGGCAGGAATCCCGGCCGCCGCAGCAAAGCCCAGCCCCTTTATGTATCCAAATAAGGACATTCGGGTTAACAGGTAGGCAAACAGCCCGCTGAATCCCGCTTTCCATAACAGGCCGCGTGTGAGCGCGGTTTGCCTGCTTTCTCTGTTTTCTTTTGATAACTCCCTTTTTTGTTGCAGCAGCTTGATGAGCGCTTTCGGTGTGGACAGCATTGGCAGAACCCTCTCTTTTCCTTGAAGTGTATCTACCATTATATGCGCTCCCTTGGGAAAAAGATGTCACATTAGCGCGGGAAATTTTTTTCTTTTGAAAACAATCTGTAAACTTCAACACTTTATCTACAAATTGTTGAAAGCCTTCCCTGCTTTTCAGAAGCAGATGTTGAAAACAGGACGGTGACTGCCCCGCACATCTACAGCAAAAGCCCGCACAGGAAAAATCCTGTGCGGGCAGTCGAATGATGCAAATAGGGTGCCGCTTATTTCTTTTTGGCGCGGTATTTTCCGGCTGTGGAGAGATAGCGCAGACGATTCTCCTCCGGCGTGCCGTCGCCCTCATACATCTCCTGCTGCTTTTGCGCATAGCCCCAGCCGTCTACCCCGCTGCGCCGCAGCGCGCCAAACAGCCGGTAGGTGAAGCCGCGATCCTCGCGCTCCATTCCGCGCAGCCACTCCTTTGTCCGTTGGCGATTGGTCTTTCCGTCGGCAGGACACCTGCTCTTGACAACCGGCAGCTCCTTAGCGGACGCGGCAGCTCTCACATCCTTCTCCGGCGCGAACACCAACGGGCGAATTACGAATAAGTCCTTGCGGTCAAGATACGCAATCGGCGCAAAACAGCCGACTCTGCCCTCCTGAAACAAATTCATCACAAAGGTTTCGACCACATCGTCGTAATTATGTCCCAGCGCCAGCTTATTACAGCCGAGTGCTTTGGTCAGGTCATGCAGCGCGCCGCGCCGCATCCGCGCGCAAAGGCTGCACGGATTCTGCGACTGAAATACGTCGAACACAATCTGCCCAATCTCGGTCGGCTTGACTACATATTCCACCCCAAGCTCCTCGCACATCATCCGCACCGAGGAATAGTCGGTTTCCTTTCCTTCAAAGCAGGGATCAAGCGTGATCGCGACCAGATCGTAATGGATGCCAATAAATCGCTGGAGCCGTTTAAGCCCTTGCAGCAGTACAAGCGAATCCTTCCCGCCGGAAACGCCGACCGCAATCCGATCCCCATCCTCGATTAAATGAAACTCCTGTATTGCCTTGCGCATATAGCCAAGCACACGCTGCATTGCATCCGCCATGATAACCATCCTTTTTCTCTCAAATTTCCTGCTTTCTATTATATACTATTTTAATAGGAATTGCAAGAGAAAAAATAAACAAGAGATATTTTATAAAAGAAAGCCCGCACCTTTCCGGCACCGTACCGTGATCTGTCCTTCTTATAAAAAGATAAAGCCGACGATGCATATCAGCGACAGCGCGATCCGTATGATATGATGCTGTATGTGAAATTGCCCGCTTTTTTGCCGTTGAAGATCGCGGCGGCGCAGACCGCCGCGATCCCGAATATAGCGATGATATAATCAAACCAAAGCGCACAGATATTCTGCATAACCATCTCCTTTGTTTCATCCGTAACCCGAAACGGGTGCGCATCCCAGCGCCACTCCCCGTCTAAAAACACGCTGTTTGCCGGCAGTTTCTTACAACACCGGAAGACTGTGCTTTTCCCAGCGCCCATTGTGCCGCCGATTAAGCAGCATGTTTTCAAGATATCTCCCGCCTTTCAAGCTGTCGCCGCACCCATTATAGCACAAACAATAGGGATTAGCTATCCCCATAAAATTGAAATGATTTTTAAGAATCGAAGAAAAACAAAGAGAAAAGGAGAGAAAACGAGAGTATAGCAGTTATAAATTAAAATTTAGGCGAAAAAGGGATTGACAAACCAAAATCGGCGCGGTATAATATTAGCGTTGCATCAAAAAACAGGAGGATAAATCATATGTCAACTTACATGGCAAACCCACAGAACGTTGAGCGCAAATGGTATGTATTAGACGCTGCCGACAAGCCGCTCGGGCGCGTTGCGGCGCAGGCTGCCGTACTGCTGCGCGGTAAGCACAAACCGACCTTTACCCCGCACGTTGACTGCGGCGATTTCGTCGTAATCGTCAACGCTTCCAAGGCAATCTTAACCGGCAAGAAGGCGGAAAACAAAATGCACCGCTGGCACACCGGCTGGATCGGCGGCTTAAAGGAGATCAGCTACGGAAAATTAATGGCTGAACATCCGGAAAAAGCAATGCATTTAGCAGTCGGCGGCATGATCCCGGACACCGTGATCGGCAGAAAAGCCCTGACCCGCTTAAAAGTATTCGCTGGCGCTGAGCACAACCACGAGGCTCAGAAGCCGGAAGTTTACGAGTTTTAAGCAGAAAGGAGCAGATAAGTTATGAATTACCAGACAAAACCTTATTTTTACGGCACCGGCAGAAGAAAAAGCTCTGTTGCAAGAGTCAGAGTTTATGCCGGAAACGGTAGTTTCAAGATCAACGGCAGAGATATCGACGAATATTTCGGTCTGGAGACCTTAAAGACCATTGCAAAGCAGCCGCTCACCATCACCGACACCACCGAAAAATTTGACATCGAGTGTACTGTTGTCGGCGGCGGCGTTTCTGGTCAGGCGGGCGCCATCCGCCACGGCTTATCCCGCGCTTTATTACAGTACGACGAAAACACGCGTCCAGTACTGAAGAAAGCCGGCTTCTTGACCCGTGACCCTCGTATGAAAGAGCGTAAGAAATACGGTCTCAAGGCAGCAAGAAAAGCGCCGCAGTTCAGCAAGCGTTAATCAGGCCGCAAAAATGCCAACAAACCCCGAAAACATCAGTGTTTTCGGGGTTTTCTTCTTTGCCGCGATTTGCCATACCCTATCACGAATAAAACGATTTTGCAAGGGACAGCTCCGGGGACAACTTTTCGTCGTATCCGAATATATCAGCCGCTTGATACATACGCTTTCTGTGCTTGTCCTCGTTAGCATTAAACTCAACTATCGTTTG
>CAZPLR010000056.1:3556-10201 GCA_964587555.1 uncultured Oscillospiraceae bacterium | reverse complement strand
TTGGGATTTTATAAAAACGTCGCTTGCGGAAAGGCAGAATACTGCTGGCTGTCATATGAACCTGAAAACGAAGTCGCAAGTAAATTGTAACGTTCATTTGTGCTGGGGCGCTATTCTGGATAGCAAAACGGCTTATATCAGCGTGGGATCGAGTGCAAAACAGGCAAAAACACCTGAACAAACACCGCTTGACCTCACGGGGAAATGCTGATATAATAGATGGTGGAAGTCTGCGCGCGGCGCGGGGCAGAAATGGGGAAGGGGTGTCGTTTATGAGCGGCTATCAACAGCCAAAGCCATTTTTCAGCTTATGGTTCGGTAACTTTTTTGAACCGGCATATTCCGACATGCAGTTTATCGCCGACAGCGTTTCGCATATTAAAAACCTTGGCTTTGACCATGTGCTGATGGACTCTAAAGCGTGGCAGGATTTTTTTGACCGCTATGAGGGCAAGCCTGCCTCGCAGTATCTGCGCGGGCAGGAATATATGATGGACTGCCTCAACCAAAATGGGATGCAGCATTGGTTTTTGTCCATCTATCTCTGCGGAGATAACCTTTATCCGACCATCCGCTTTTCTCCGCCGGTCATTGGCGAGGGAATCACACTGCTCGACGGCACGCCGTACCGCTATTATAAATATTGGTCCGATAAGGCAAAGGACAGTATGTGTGCCCACGTTGCCGGGCTTTTGAAGCTCTATGGGACGGAAAACGGTCACTCGATCCATGAGATTGACGGAAGGGTGCGGCTGCCAATGACCTCGATGTGGGACCCGATCGCAATGCCGAGCTTCGACGCAGAGGGAATGGAACGCTATCGCGGCTTTTTGCGGCGGCGCTGGGGCGATATCCTGGCGTTAAACGCAGCGTATGAAACGGCGTTTTCCTGCTTTGACGAGCTGACTCCGGCGGATTGGCTGATCGACCGCGATCACGCGCCGCTGAACGCGGATGACGTCCGGCGCAAGAACGGGCGTTTTTATCGCTATGGCGATCTGATGCTTTACAAGGCGTGGGAGCTGAAGGAGTATTTTGCCGATATGCAGCAAAGGCTGCACGCGATTGATGAACGGCTTTATTTAGCGCCGTGCATCTCGCAGTGGAGCGTCTTTTTGAATATCGACCGCAGGGACCCAAACGACCTTTGGGATACTGCAAATCGGGGCGTCGATCCGTACCGCATTGCGCCGTATGTCGACTGCGCGACCTTTATGACCGTGCCGCAGCTTCCGGATGGAACGGCAAACGCCTATGTGACCGAGTATCAAAACAGCATGATCCGGTGTATGAATCCAGATCGGCCGTTTTTGACCGAGTTTTATGTTGGTAAGCACACCGAGGGGGATATTTACAGAGAGCTGACCCCGGCGGAAATAATCGGCAGCGCGGTTGCAAGCGGTGCGTTCGGATATCATGTTTACGGCTATCTCGGCTTGGACGACGGCGGCGTGATGCACAAGCTTCCGCCGGAATTCCACGACTCGATCCGGATCGGCAACGCTTGGGCGAGAAAGGCGATCCCGGCGCTCGCTCCGGGCAGGATCAAGCAGGTCGCCGTTCTATTCCCGTCGCAGATGGCGCTGATGGAAAATTATATGGTGGAAGGGAACAGCGCGCGCCGGATGGACAGTCTGGGCTGGTACGAGCTTTGCTGCGACGCGGGGATTATGGCGGATGTGATCCACGAGGATAACGCAGCCGCAGGTATTTTATCGCAATATCAAGCGCTGATTATCCCGGAAAACGACTGCTGCGCGATCGAAAGGAATGAGGCGGCGTTGGATGCGGTTAAGAGGTTTGTGGACGCGGGCGGCGCTGCTTATATTGGCGCTTCCCACCCGTATGCAAGAGAGCTTTTCGGCGTTGGCAGCACGCCGCATCCGAAGCAGTGCATACGGATGGAGGGCAGAGACGGGCTGATCCTAAACGACGGCGATTTTTACGCGCTGACCAATCTGACCGCGGTGGCGTGTTATGAGGACAGCGGTATGACCGCTGTCGGTGTGATGGAATACGGAAAGGGTAGGGTATATGCGTTCGGTTTTGCGGCGGGCGCGCAGTATATCGCGCCGCGCTCCGATTCCGTCCCGCCAAAGTACGGCAATAAGGCGTATTATCCGATCAATCTTGTGCCGGATGATCCGATGCGTATGCTGCTTCATAAGGAAACTGCGCCGGTATTAGACCGTTATACGGTTGACGGCAGCCGGCCGGTGCTGCGCAAAAATCTCAGCTTCTCCGCGTTTCCAAACGGCGTGGTGATTGTCAACCATAGCTCTTACCCGTATGATCTGTCCGCTTTTGCCGGGGAGAGGATTTGCCAGTATGAAGCGGGCGCACTTCTGCTGCCGCATAGCGCGGCGCTCATCCTTTTGCCGAAGGATGAACAGACGTGAGGCGGTTTGCGATGCGCCGGTTGGGAAAAACATCGGCGAAAGGAGGGGGATAGGAGATGTGCCAAACGACAAAGGAAAAGGTTTTTGCGTTGCTGCAAAGAAATCTCGGTACATTTATTTCCGGCGAGGAGATCGCAAAACAGCTTTCCCTTTCGCGGACTGCGGTCTGGAAAGCGATCGCACAGCTAAAAGAGGAGGGCTGCTCCATTGATGCGGCTGCCAGCCGCGGCTACTGTCTGAAAAAGTGCGGCGACCGTCTTTCGGCAGAGCTAATCCGCCCGCTGCTTCAGCAGGATAACTGGGAGGAACTAGTTGTGCTGGATGAGGTTGACTCCACCAACCTTTATGTCAAGCGTCAAGCGTCAAAGGGGCGGCGCGGAAATTACGCCGTGCTTGCCGACTGTCAGACCGGTGGCAGAGGCAGGATGGGAAGGGCGTTTTTTTCACCGCCGGGAGATGGGCTTTATCTGACTGCGGCGTTTTCACTACCGCTTGCGCTGCACAACGCGGGGCTGATTACCGTTTACGCCTCAGTGGCGGTTGCCGGCGCGCTGCAAAAAGTGTTGGGAATCGAATGCGATATCAAATGGGTGAATGATCTTTACTGCGGCGGGAAAAAGGTCTGCGGCATCCTCACCGAGGGCGCAATGGATTTCGAAAGCGGCAGGTTTGATTACTTCCTGATCGGTATCGGCGTCAACATCCGCACGCCGCCGGGCGGCTTTGCTGGAAATGCGCGGGGGATTGCGGGAGCTGTCTGCGATTTTGCCGCCGGCGAAATTCCAGATATGCTGCGCTGCCGCATCGCGGCGGAAATATTGAACGGACTGCGGCGGCTGGAAAACGAGATCGAAGGCCGCGCCTATCTTGCGGAATACCGCAGACGCAGCATGCTGCTCGGCAAAAAGATAACCGTTTATCCGATTGTCGGCGGCAGCGAAAGCTACGAAGCCGAGGCGGTTGAGATTGACGATGACGGCAGACTGATTGTTTCCTGTCCGGATGGCAGTGTAAAAGCACTGAATTCCGGTGAGGTTTCGGTGAAGCCTACGGCAAGTTAATATACTGTTTGTATTATTTCCTTGGAGTAATACAGAGCAAGGGACGATTTTTGGGGGGAGGATTTTATGGAAGAACAGATGATGGAGTACGCAAAACAGGCAGCGGAGGAATTGAAACGGCTGACAGCGATCCCAAGTCCATCCGGTTACACCAAGAAGGTAACGGACTATTTAGTGTCGCTTTTTGAGTCGATGCATTTTCCGGTGAAGCGCACCAAAAAGGGATGTGTGCTGGTGGACTTAGGCGGCGAAGGCAAAGCGGTTGGGCTTGCGGCGCATGTCGATACGCTCGGCGCGATGGTGCGCAGCGTCAAAGAAAACGGCAGACTCCGCTTAACGGCGGTCGGCGGCTTCCAGTTTGATACTGCGGACGGCGAGAACGCAACCCTGTTTACCCGCGATGGCAAAAGCTATACCGGGCAGATGCTGAACACCAATCCGTCGGTGCATGTCGGAAAAGCGCCGGAAAGAAGCGATGAAACGGTGGAGATGCTGTTAGACGAAGATGTGAGCAGCAAGGCGGAGGTAAACGCGCTGGGGATTGAGGTCGGCGATTTTGTTGCCGCCGATCCGCGCACCGTCGTTACGCCGTCCGGCTATATCAAGAGCAGGTTCTTAGATGATAAAGCGTCTTCGGCAGTGCTGATTATACTTGCCAAAGCGGCTGCTGAGCAGAAAATCACGTTAAAATGTCACGTTTACCTCTATTTTACGGTATATGAGGAGGTGGGGCATGGATGCAGCTCCGGACTGCCGGAGGAGCTTTCCGAGTGTATCTCGGTAGATATGGGCTGTGTCGGCGAGGATTTAAGCTGTACGGAACGGGATGTTTCGATCTGCGCGAAGGATTCCGCCGGTCCGTATGATTACGAGCTGACCTCAAGGCTGATCCGCATCGCGAAAAAGCGCGGGCTTTCTTATGCGGTGGATATCTATCCGCGCTATGGCTCGGATGTCGACGCGGCGCTTTCCGCCGGATATGATCTTGCGCACGGATTAGTTGGTCCGGGCGTTTACGCTTCCCATAACTATGAGCGCACCCATATTGATGGGCTGAAGAATACCCTGTCGCTGCTTTGGGGATATATTTCAGGCGAGTGCTGCGAGACGGAAGCGTAATCTCATTGGCATGATTTGAAAAAGGGGAAAGGTCTGAAAATGCGTTTTTTAGATAGAAAGGAAAGAAAGATGTATTACAAAGAGTACAAAGACACTGGCATGAAGTTTTCCGCGCTCGGCATGGGCTGTATGCGGCTGCCGCGCGTGAGCGCAGAATCCCAAGAAGTGGATTATGAAAAGGCGCAGGAGATCATCGACTACGCTTATGCGCATGGGATCAATTATTACGATACGGCATATATGTATCATAACGGCGATTCGGAGCGCTTTATCGGGCAGGCGTTAAAGAAATATCCGCGCGAAAGCTACTATTTAACTGACAAAATGCCTGCTTGGATGGCAAATAGCCGGGAGGATGTGGAACGCATTTTTGAAGAACAGTTTGCGCGTACCGGCGTAGAATATTTTGACTTTTACTTAATGCATTCGGTGCAGCGCAGCAACTGGGAGAAATTTAAGGAATACGGCGTTTATGAGTTCTTGTCTGAGCAGAAAAGGAAAGGGCGTATTCGCTATCTTGGTTTTTCTTATCACGACGACCCTGTGCTGTTAAAGGAGATCGTGGAAACCTACGATTTTGACTTTGCGCAGATTCAGTGCAACTATGTCGATTGGGTCAATCAGGACGCGAAAGGACAGTACGATGTGTTGACCAGCCATGGCCTTCCGGTCATCGTGATGGAGCCGGTACGCGGCGGCGCGCTTGCCAATCCGGGCAAAGAGGCGGTTGAGCTGCTCAAAGCCGCGCGTCCGCAGGAGAGCGCCGCATCTTGGGCGATCCGGTTTAACATTTCTAAGCCGAATGTGCTGGTTGTGCTTTCCGGTATGTCGAATATGGAGCAGATCATCGATAACGTGAAAACGGTTGAGAACTTTGAACCGCTGACGCCGGACGAGGAGCTGCTTTTGGAGAAGGCGGCGGATGCCTACCGAAGAAAGGACGTTATTCCATGTACTGGCTGCCGCTACTGCATGGACTGCCCGTTCGGGCTGGATATTCCAAAGAACTTCGCCATCTTCAACGAGTTTACTAAGACTGAGAACGCAAGGGCATTTGTGGAGGCGATGAACGAGCTTGAGGAACAGCAGCGCGCAGGAAACTGCCGCGCCTGCGGAAAATGCGCGACCCACTGTCCGCAGCTCATCGGAATTCCGGATAAGATGAAGATGATCGCGGAAAAATACAAGCAGTATAACCGTTAAGAAAAATAGGAAAAGGCCGGAAGGAATGTTTCCTTCCAGCCTTTGTTATGCAAGGCTCTATTTTCCTTTTGCCGCTTTTCTTTTCCGGATAATCAAAATGACGGCGGCAGCGATAACGACGGTGGCTGCCGGAAGCCCGATGCGGGTCAGCCAGAACGGCCAGACCGGATATGTTTTATCGAAAAACAGCATGGCAAAAAGATCTGTAAGCATATTTTCATCACACCATTCGTCGAACGTGATGCCAGAATCCTCCAGCCCTTTAAAAAACCGGTACAGTCCAACTGTAAAATCTCTTGTCCGGATCAAATGGGTTTCGTTGTTGCCATACGCACCATAGCCGTGCCCAGAGCCAATCGAATCGGGCAGCAGGATGTAGCCGTTATTTGTTTCCGGCGTAAACAGCGCGAGTGTGCCGTTGATATGAAGATAACCGATCTTTTTGTTCGGGAGCTGCTTTTCCAGCGCTTCCTTCTCCGAGAGCAGGCTGTTTAGATCAGGCTCATTTAAAGAAGGAGCTTTGTTCCATCCTTCTCCTTTATCATATCTAAGGCATAAGGCAAAGGAAGGCTCGTTGTCTTCGTAGACAAAGAAAAGCGCATAGATATCGCTTACGAACGCCGGCAGCGGGCGTGCGTAAGCCTCCCATGCCGACTGCGGATACTTCCAGCCGTACACTTCATAAGGTCCGGTAATGGTTACGTTGTCCGAAGCCGCGTCCGCCTTCGCCTTCGCAAGTTCCAAGGCGCGCTGCTGCAAATATTCTTCATCGCTCAAAGAACCGGTCTGCAGTGTGTCCGCAAGAGTGGGGCCGCATAGGCCGAAGCAAATAGACAGGCACAGGAAAAAGGAGATAAGCTTGG
>CAZPLR010000056.1:0-3456 GCA_964587555.1 uncultured Oscillospiraceae bacterium | reverse complement strand
TAACATCCTTTCTGAAATAAAACGGAACTTGGAAGGCGGCAGCAATGCCGCTTCCCACGAATGGAGACAGCTTCATTTTTCAGCGCAAGACGCCGGACGAATCAAAATTTCATCACTGCATCACCTCTCTTTATAACTATTATACCATATTAGAAAATATTGTCAACTATTTTTGAAAAAAATTATTAAACGGTCAGGATGGTATCTGGCGAAACACGTTGTGTTTTTCTGCCGAAATGGATCGGGATATTTGGACGATGGTTTGGGAAAAGCGGCTGGAAAAGATATGACGAAAACCCGAAAGCCGGAGCTTTCGGGTTTTACGGATCATTCATCCTTCGGCAGGTCTTGCAGGCGCGGCGGGAAAAACTCCCCGGTCGGGAATTTGATCTTGCGGAAGATCTCGCAAGGGTCGTCGGTCGTAAACAAACATTCCTTATCCGGAACGTTGAATTCATACGCCGGGACCATCACCTGCACACTGCGCTGCAAATGCAGAATGGAGAATAATCCAATGCTGATTAAGACCGTTTTTTGCCCGCAGATGGTGTCAAACGATCCTTCAAACTGTGCTTTGACCTCTTCTGGAATTGAAACGTATGCTTCGCCGGCGGCCTTTTCCTTGTCGCACAGCTTACAGGAAAGCACGATAGGACTTGCTACCTGTACGCAGGCGGTCGGGAATACCTCGCCGCAGCGGGAAACAGGGGTTTTCTCCTGCGAGCAGAACATTTTTGTTTTGCCTTCGCTGCCGTAGAGGATCACCTTTTTGTTGTAATAGGCGATACCGTCCACCCGCTGCGGCACCGCGATGCCGCCGGAGGACGCTTCCAGCGAAACGAGGAAGAAGAAGGTGACGTCAACCGAGTAGAAGCCGGTGTTGAACGGAACCGCCTCCACCTCCATTGCAGCATGCATCACCGTGACCGCGCGGCATTTGATGCTTGCGGCGGCGTCGATTTTTTCCTGCGCCTTGTCGGTAAAATGTACCTGTAGATCGCTCAAGCAGGATTTATCGCTGCAGCTGTCGTAAATGCGTTTTGCGTTGATGCAGACTGCCTCTTTGAATTGCATTGGGTTTTCCTGTACGCTCATGGTATCCGGCATAAACTGAATCCTCCTTTGGTATGGTAATGCGTTAGCCTGCGGTAATGGGAAAGGACTTTTAGCGCCTTCTGGAATATTCTATGTCGGAGGGTTTCAAAATGTTCCGGTTATCTTCGTGTTTGTCGGGAAGAATAAACTTTTTTGAGTCGGTTTGCTTTACAAACGAAAAAAGTATGCTATACTAGGATTAGTGTGAAAGGCTTTCCCCTTATGATTTTACTATTAAGGAGGTATTTTCATGGCAATTTTAGTGACAGGCGGCGCCGGGTACATCGGCAGCCACACCTGTATTGAGTTAACCAAGGCGGGGTATGACGTGGTTATCGTGGATAACCTATGCAACAGCTCCAAAGAGGTTTTATCCCGTCTGAAAACGATCACCGGCGTGCAGTATCCGTTTTATGAATACGACGTCTGCGATAAGGAAAAACTGCGCGAGGTTTTCCAAAAAGAGAAGATCGACTGCGTTATTCATTTCGCCGGATTAAAGGCGGTTGGCGAGTCATGCCGGATCCCGCTTGCGTATTATCAGAATAACCTTATTTCCACTCTTTCGCTTTTGGAGGTTATGCGGGAATTTGAGGTCAGGAATCTGGTGTTCAGTTCCTCCGCTACTGTCTACGGCGATCCGCACACTGTGCCGATCACCGAGGATTTTCCGCTTTCCGCAACCAATCCATACGGTATGACCAAGCTAATGATAGAAAACATCCTGCGGGATATCTGCAAAGCGGATCCGTCCTTGAATGTCGCGCTGCTGCGGTATTTTAATCCGGTCGGCGCGCATGAGAGCGGTCTGATCGGCGAGAATCCGAACGGGATCCCGAACAACCTTGTTCCGTATATCACGCAGGTTGCTATCGGCAAGCTGGATCATCTTTCGATCTACGGCCACGACTATCCGACCAAGGATCACACCGGCGTGCGCGATTATATCCATGTTTGCGATCTTGCCAAGGGTCATGTCGCCGCGATCAAACGATTGGCGTCGAACTGCGGGCTTGTCACCTATAATCTCGGTACCGGCGTTGGCTACAGCGTTTTAGAGATGGTTAATACCTTTATGCAGGTTAATCAGGTTAACGTCCCGTATGAATTTGTCGATCGCCGTCCGGGCGATATCGCCGAGTGCTATGCAAACTGCGATAAGGCATACAGGGAGATGCATTGGCGCGCGGAAAAAAATCTTTCCGATATGCTGCGCGACTCTTGGAACTGGCAGAGTAAAAATCCAAACGGCTTTGAACAAGCGTAAGCAAAACCGATATTGAAAGGAAATGTTGTTATGAAAGAACCGATTTTAGTAGTTATGGCAGGCGGAATGGGCTCGCGCTACGGCGGCCCAAAGCAGATCGATCCAGTCGGCGACAACGGCGAGATCATTATCGATTTTTCGATCTTTGACGCGATTGAGGCGGGCTTCCAGCGGGTAATTTTTATCACGAAGAAGGAGCTGGAGGCGGATATGCGCGAAATCATCGGCAATAAGGTTGCCAAGCACGCCGAGGTTAAATTCGTCGTTCAGGATACGTCGATGCTCCCAACAGGGTATGCCGTTCCGGATGGCAGAGTAAAGCCGTGGGGTACGGCGCACGCAGTGCTTTGCTGCTACGATGAGATCGACGCGCCGTTCGCCGTCATCAACTCGGACGATTATTATGGCAAAAACGGCTACAAACAGATCTACGATTTCTTAAAGGGGATTGAGGACTCTGACAAGCTGGAATATGCAATGGTCGGCTATCTGCTGGAAAACACCGTCACCGATAACGGAAGCGTGGCGCGCGGCGTATGTGAAACGAGCGAGGACGGCTATTTGACCCAGATTACCGAGCGCACCAAGATTTTAAAATATAACGGCGGGATCGCATTCACCGAGGATGGAAAGGAATACACCATGCTGCCGGATCCTTGCACCGTTTCGATGAATTTCTGGGGCTTTAACCGGAACTTTATGGAGGTGCTGAAGGAGCGTTTCTCGGCATTTCTGGACTGGGCGATACAGGAGAATCCGTTAAAGGGCGAATACCTGCTGCCGACTGTCGTTGGGGAGCTGCTTCAGGAGGGTAAATGCAGCGTTAAGGTTCTGACCTGCAAGGACAAGTGGTACGGCGTCACCTATAAAGAAGATAAGCCGATGGTCTGCGCGGCGCTGAAGGCGCTCAAGGATGCCGGCGCTTATCCGCACGATTTATGGGCGTAAAATCTGCAAAATACATCAGCCAAAGGCGTTTTTTCCGCCTTTGGCTTTTTTGGTTTGCCCTATGCAGTCCCTTCCGGCAAATGTTACAGAAAAAAGCGAATTCGGATAAATCGGATAACAAGAAAACGGAAATTGACACTATTTTA
>CAZPLR010000055.1:0-10284 GCA_964587555.1 uncultured Oscillospiraceae bacterium | reverse complement strand
ATTTATCAAGTTTATCAAGCGAAGAAAACCATCAGAAATTGAACCGCTGCACCCACTATGACACTTTGCGGCACAAGGCTGAAAGCGTCATAGTGGGTGTATGCTTTGAAAAAGGTGCATAACAAAAAGATAACGTCATTACCCGAAAACAAGCAAAGGAACAGCATGACCGATATGGCTATGCCGGTCAACAAAATCAATATTCAGTTTTGAGACAAAAACCGCTTTGGGACACCTTCCTTGTGGAGGGTGTCCCAAGCTGGCTTCTGCTTTTTTACTTAACGGCTTTTTCATCAGAGTATGGCTCAGACCGTTTTCATTCATCCTTAACGGCTCATATTTCTTCTTGATAAAGGCTCCTCATATGGTTGAGAAAGTTTCCTCTGCCACAGATCCTAACTTTATAAGCGACCCTCCGGCATATCTCTTGTTTTTTTTCGAAAAATACGATACAATGAAATACAGCAGGAGCAACGGCAGAAAAAACGTTTCAGGGCTGAAAACGACAGCGCCGTTTTGCTGCAAAGCTAAAAAATATGCCGCACAGTTATATCTGTGCGGCAGTCAGGAAAGAAGGGGATTTTACGATGAAGAATGTTATAATTTCAAGCACTTATCTCCAAAATGGAAAGGTATGCCTTGCCAACGACACCGTTCCAATGGATGTAATCCCAGAAACCGTTCCGATAGAGAATCAGGTAATTAACCTCTACCCCGCTTTTACCTATCAAACGATCCTTGGGTTTGGCGGCGCGATGACCGAAGCTGCCGCTTACGTTTTGTCGCAGCTGCCTGAGCAGTCGCGAAAAGATGCCGTGCGCGCGTATTTTGGCGCGGATAGCAGCGGTTACACCCTGATCCGCGTTCCTGTAGATAGCTGTGACTTTTCCCTAGGGACGTATCAGGCTGTACCAGATTCAGATCCAACTCTTGCGTCATTTTCCTTAGAGCGCGACCGCAAATACATTCTCCCGGCGCTGCGGGAAGCGATTGCGGCGTCGGACAAACCAATCTCGGTTCTGCTTTCGCCATGGTCCCCGCCCGCCAAGTGGAAAACATCGCCTGCAATATTGAAGGATATTTATTCGAAAGAGGAATTAAAGAAATTTTTGCCGCCGGAGCTGTCCGAAACGCAGCTGCAGGAAGAAAATCCATTTCTCCATGCGTTTTACACGAATTTGTGTGCGGCATTGGAAAGCGGCGAGGGCAGCCGCACCTGCGGCGGCCATCTAAAGCCGGAGTATTACGAAAGCTGGGCAAACTATCTGGTGAAATATGTACAGGCATATCTGGACGAGGGAATCCCTGTCCGTTGGCTGTCGATTCAAAATGAGGCCCAAGCGTCTACGCCGTGGGATTCCTGCGTATGGACCGCGCAAGAGGAGAAAACCTTCCTGCGGGATTATCTCTATCCTGCTATGGAAAGGGCGAAGCTATCCGATCGGGTAGGGATTTTGTTCTGGGATCATAACAAAGAGAATTTACTGGACCGCACGCTGGAGATCCTCGATCCGCAGACCGAAGCGATGGTCGCCGGCGCGGCGTTTCACTGGTACAGCGGCGACCATTTTGACGCGGTGCGGATGGTTCATGAGCGTTTTCCAGAGCTGCAACTGCTGTCCACCGAATGCTGCTGCCCGTTTGCACCGGCAAAAAGTGCGGAGGAATTACAGCAGGGTGTTCGCTACGCCCATGATATGATTGAAAACCTGAACAGCGGAACAGACGGATGGTTTGACTGGAATTTGTTCTTGGACGCGCAGGGCGGTCCGAACCATGTTCGGAATTATTGCAGCGCCCCCATCATGCTGAACGATCAGGGCAATTATGAAATTCGTACCTCCTACCATTATATCCGGCAGATCACCCGGCATATCAAGCCCGGAGCGGTACGGATCGGCAGTACGAAATTTACCGCTGCGTTGGATGTGACTGCATTCCAAAATCCCGACAAGGAAATCGTGGCGATCTTGCTCAACCGCAGTGAAGAAGCTCAAAACGTGAACCTGCGGCTGGAGGGTAAAGTTTGCAAGTTGGCAGTCCCTGCTCAAGGGATTACCTCCGTGCGGATTTCATAAGCTATATCCGACCGGCAGATTACACAGCGAGAGCCTTCGCTCTTCAAGCCTATCTTCCGTTTATCAAAAGAACAAAAAGCTGCATCCATACACGATGCAGCTTTTTTGTATCAAAACGAATATCATTCCTGAGGCATATTGTCTCATACCTGCGCGGGAAGCATATCGCGCTTCACGGTACACAAGCGGATTCCGCCGCTTTCATCCGCTTCAAAGCGCACACATGTTCCGGATTTCACTCCGCCGGACAGACGCAGATCCGCCAGCGGGGATTCCAAAAGCTTTGTTACCCTTGCGCGTATCTGTCTCGCGCCGCTTTTACCCGGATTTTCTAAAAGCAGCGCCTTTGCCTGCGGACTTACCTCAACCGTAATACCGATCCGCTTAGCGCGCGCGGCAAAGTCCGCAATGAATTTTTCCGCAATCCGCTCTCGACTCTGCTCGTTTAACGGTGCAAAGCGAATGATCTCGTCAAGCCTGCCGATCAGTTCCGGGCGAAAGGTCTGATTTAACGCGTCAAAGATGGGCGATTCCTCACTCCCCGTATGGAAACCGAGCATCTGCGCCGCGCTCTCCTTGGCACAGAGGTTGGAAGTCAGCACAATCAGCGTCTGCGCAAACGAAACCTTTTTGCCGCAAGCGTCGGTCAAACATCCGTCCTCCAAAATTTGCAAAAGCAGGTCAAAAATATCGCTGTGCGCCTTCTCAATCTCGTCAAACAGGATCAGCGTGTGCGGATGGCGGGAGATAGCGTTTGTCAGCTGTCCGCCCTCTTCTGTTCCAACATAGCCGGGAGGCGCGCCAATCAGCCTCGCCACCGCATGCTTTTCCATAAATTCAGACATATCCAGCTTCAAAAACGCGTCCTTGTCTGCCCCGTTAAACAGATGCCTTGCCAGACTGCGGCAAAGCTCAGTTTTGCCGACTCCGGTCGAACCAAGCAGCAAAAACGAGGCAATTGGTCTGGTTTCATCCCGCAGTCCAGCATAGCTGCGGCGCACTGCTGCCGCCACCGCCTTTACCGCGTTCTCCTGACCGATCACATCCTGCGACAGCAGCCGTTCTAAGCTGCATGCCCGCTCGACGTCGGTCTGAAGAAGCGTTTCCTGCGGCACGCCGGTGATCTTCGCTGCCAAACGGCAAACGTCCTCTGCGCGCAGGACCGGCAAAGATGGCAGCTTCTCCTCCATGCTGACAGAAAGCAGCGTCTGCGCAGAGAAATCCTGTTCGACAGAGAGCGGTGCGGCTGCGGTCAGATGCAATGCCGCCGCAGCCTCATCCAGCAGATCAACCGCCTTATCCGGCAAAAAGCGCTGCGGCATACACCGAATCGAGCAATCCACCGCCGCGCATACCGCCTCTTTTGAGATATAGAGTCTATGGTACCGCTCATATGCCGGAACAAGACCCTGTAGGATAGCAATCGCCTGTTCCCGCGTCGGCTCGTTCACCTCGATCTGCTGAAACCGCCGCTCCAATGCGCCGTCCTTTTCAATGACACGATGGTATTCCTGCGGCGTGGTTGCGCCGATCATTTGGATTTTTCTCCGGGCGAGCGCAGGCTTTAGGATATTCGCCGCATCGATCGCGCCCTCTGCCGCGCCGGTGCCGATGATATTGTGCAGCTCATCCACAAAGAGGATCACATCCCCGGCGCGCTCGACCTGCTCAACCACATTTTTCACGCGCTCCTCAAAATCTCCGCGATATTTCGCCCCTGCCAGCATCCCGGCAAGATCAAGCGACAGAATCCGCTTGTTTCCGACCGGCGGCGGCACCTCGCCTGCCGCAATCCGGCTGGCAAGCCCCTCGGCAAGCGCCGTTTTTCCAACCCCCGGCTCGCCGACCAAACAAGGGTTATTTTTGCTTCGTCTTGCTAAGACCTGCACAATACGGGAAAGCTCCTTTTCTCTGCCGATCACCGGATCACAGCTCTTGGCGATAGCGGTTAAATCGGTCGTATAGGGAATTTCGGCTTTTACGGGCTGTTTGGGCATCCCCTGCGCGTGTTTAAGCTGGGAAATATACTGCTGCCCCGCCCTTGCACAATCAGAGATCAGAATATTTACATCGACATTAAGCTGCCGCAGGATACTCACCGCACCGCTATCGGAGTCTTTGCAAAGCGACAGAAATAAATCCTCTGTGCCGACGCGGTTTCTTCCCATCTCCTTTGCATAGCGGACAGCGTTTTCCAAAATCGCCTTTGCGCGCGGCGACAGCCGATCGACAGCCAGCGTCGTCTTAACGCCGCGTCCGGTCTGCTGGGTGATCTTTCCCTGTAAAAGCTCCGGCGTTACGCCGCTGCCGGAAAGCAGCAGTCCGCTGACGCTGTTTAGTTCCGCCGCTAATCCATATAACAAATGCTCGCTGCCGATATAGGTATGCCCCATCTGCTCAGCAAAGGAAATTGCCGTATTCACCGCGTGGTTTGCCTTCTCTGTGAATCCGCCGAAAATATATGCCACTTTGATACCCTCCTATTGATTCATCATAGGAATGATTGGTTTTTTGCGCACAGTTTATACCTGCCGATACCGCTCTCCCGTTAAAAATACCTTCAAGTCTTATTGTATGAAACGCATCGGCATTTGTTGCATTGCAGGTCTGACAAAAAAGCAATGATTGACAAGCCTTTTATTTCCTGATACAATAGAAAGCAGAGAAAAAGCCATCGCTTTCCCTAAAGCGTTCATGGATCAGCTTACGATCGAGGAGGAATTATCATGACAAATTCATATGTGATCGGCGTCGATATTGGCACGTCCGGCACCAAAACCGTCCTATTCGACGCGCATGGAACCGTCGTCGCTTCCTGCACTGAGGAATATCCGCTCTATCAGCCAAAAAACGGCTATGCCGAGCAAAAGCCGGAGGACTGGTGGCACGCAGCGCACACCACCATCCGTTCCTGTATTGAGAAAAGCGGTGTGAAGCCGGAGGAGATCGTCGGCGTCGGACTTTCCGGTCAGATGCACGGGCTTGTAATGCTCGATGAAAACAACGCCGTCATCCGTCCGGCTATCATCTGGTGCGATGGACGTACCGAGCCGGAATGTGCGCAGATCACCGCGCTGGTCGGCTACGAAAAGCTGATCCAAATCACTGCAAATCCGGCGCTTCCGGGCTTTACCGCTTCAAAGATCATGTGGGTGAAAAACCACGAACCGCAAAACTATCAAAAATGCCGGCATATCCTGCTGCCAAAGGATTACATCCGCTTCATGCTGACAGGCGAATACGCGACTGAAGTTTCCGACGCGAGCGGAATGCAGCTTTTAGACGTTCCAAACCGCTGCTGGTCAAAAGAGCTGCTTCAGATCCTAGAGATCGACGAGGCACTGCTTGCCAAGGTCTACGAATCCCCAGAGATCACCGGCAGGATCACCAAGGAAGCAGCCGCACTAACTGGCTTACAGGAGGGTACGATCGTTGTCGGCGGCGCGGGCGATAACGCTGCTGCCGCTGTGGGTACCGGCGTTGTCAGGGAGAACCGAGCGTTTACCACCATCGGCACAAGCGGCGTCGTTTTCGCGCATACCGACCAGCCGCACATCGATCCAAAGGGCAGAGTCCATACCTTCTGCTGCGCCGTACCGGGCTGCTGGCATGTTATGGGGGTAACACAGGCGGCAGGGCTTTCGCTTAAGTGGTTCCGCGACCAATTCTGCGCAGCGGAAATGCAGACCGCTGCGGAAATGGGAGTCGACCCATACTATCTCATGGACAAGGAAGCAGCCAACGTTCCAATCGGCGCAAACAAGCTGCTCTATCTGCCATACCTCATGGGCGAACGCACACCGCATCTGGACGCAAAGGCGCGCGGCGTATTTTTCGGGCTTTCGGCGATCCACGGCAGAAAAGAGCTGCTGCGCGCGGTCATGGAAGGTGTGTCCTATTCGCTGCGCGACTGCTTAGAAATCTTCCGCGAGATGGAGATTGACGTCACCGACATGATGGCATGCGGCGGGGGCGGAAGCAGCCCATTATGGCGGCAGATGCTTGCCGATCTTTACCATTGCCCGGTCAAAACCGCCAGTTCAAAAGAGGGACCTGCACTCGGCGTGGCGATCCTTGCCATGGTCGGCGCAGGATTATATCCAAGCGTTCCAGAAGCATGTGACGCGATCATCAAGACCGACAAGATCCAGCAGCCAATCGAAGAAAATATGCCGCAGTACGACCGCTGCTACGCGCTCTATCGCAAGCTCTATCCAAGCTTAAAAGAGCATTTTTCTTCCCTTTCCACGCTGGAATGAGCGCCTTTCCACATTACATAAAAGAGAATCATATGAATGAAATCATCCTAATCGAACCTACGCCAAGATACGCCGACGACATTTGGCGGCTGCGGCAGGAATTCATGAATTCTGTCGATCACGATCAATTCGCGGGCTGCGGGACGTTAAAAAACGCCGTATCCGCCGCAGAATGGATCGAAGGCGTTCATGCGATGAAATGCGCCGAAACCTGTCCGAAAGAGCTTATCCCTGCAAGCACCTTTCTTGCAGTGCGCAAAACGGATCGCCGGATTGTCGGCGTCACCGATCTCAGACATCACATCGACCATCCGATTTTGGGAACATGGGGCGGTCATATCGGTTACTGCGTCCGCCCGTCCGAGCGAAGAAAGGGTTACGCCAAGGATATGCTGCGGCTCAGCCTGTTGGAGGCAAAACGGCTGGGATTAAAAAAGGTGATGGTCACCTGCAATTCGGAAAATACAGCGAGCGAAAAGGTCATTTTATCATGCGGCGGCATTTTTGAAAAGGAAATCACCGCCGATGACGAAATCATCAAGCGATATTGGATTACCATCGAATAAACATAACAAAAGGCGTCCCTTTCTCATGATAGAAAGGGAACGCCTGCTTTTTTGTTTCAGAGCATCAGCCAAGCTTTGCGGCCTCCTCGACCGCAAGCTGCACCGCACCCTCCACGGCGGAGATCGTCGGCCGCACGATGCGGCACATTGGGTATGCCTGCTTACAAAGCCGCTCAAACTCTGCACCGATCCACTGCGACTTTAACAGCGTGCTGCCCCAAAGTCCGATCTGAAAATCCGGCTCAGTTTCATCCAGCCGAAGCGAAAGCACTGCATCGCGCAGGATCGAAGCCAGCTCCTTTGCGGCAAGAAGCAGGATACGTTTTGCCGCCTTATCCCCCTTGTCCGCCGCGTCATCGGCAAGCTTGCCAAGCTGCGGCACATCCCACGGCATTTCTGCCATATGCGCAGCCATCCGGTTCAGGTCGTCACGGCTCGAGATCGAAAGCTCCCGCATGACGCTGTCCACCAAAATTCCGCGCGGGCTTGCGCCGTCAAAATGCCGCCCAACCTCGCGCAGAATCATCCGGCTGACCCAGATTCCGGAGCCTTCGTCCCCCATAATGGAAAACAAGTACCCACCTGCGCGAACGGTTCTGCCGTCCTTTGCCTTAGCAAACACAATCGAACCGGTGCCGGAGATAATAAGCACGCCTTCGCCGTTCGTTACAATCCGATGCGCCAATTCCGCATCGTTTATCACTGTCACACCGCAGCAAAAGCCCGGCAGATTCCGGTAGATGTCATAAAGCGCCTGCTGATCCCTCTCGCTATCCACGCCGGATGCGCCGCAAAAAATATAAACCGCATTCTCCGGCTTTCCGCCAAACTGCTTCAAGCAGCAGTCAATGTTCTCTATCATGCGAAGGATAAGTTTATCCTTCGGCATATGATACTGATTGGCAGATGGGCCCTCATACGCAGCAAGCATTTCTCCAGAGAGCGTCGCCGCCGTCACGCGAAAGCGCGTTCCACCGCTGTCGATACCCAACACATACTTCATCTGTTATCCATTCTCCTCTCCCGGAAACTTGATACGGAGAATGCGATCAAGATCGGCAAACCGTCCCGTCCCTGTGCCGTCAGCCTTCATCTGTCCCGGCACAATCGCGCTCGCCCACTGCATCGGGAAAACTGTTTCAAACGGACGGGTATACCACTGCCCAGTCATAATCAGCGCGCAGTCTCGGTCATCCGTCGACCGTTCTGCGCCGATCGCAAACGCCGACGGGCTGGTCAAGCGATGGAAATCCACCAATCGCTGCATCCGCTCGAGATCCGGATCATCCTTCTCCGGCAGTAAATACACACCGCCGACTGTCTGCTGGATCGAGCAAAACGGGCCGTGCAAGAATTCTTCAAATTCGTATGGGCAGGATGGAATCAGCAGCGTTTCCATTGTTTTCAGCGCGCCCTCCGCCGCAACGGCAAGCCCCTGCCCAAGTGAAACAAAGAAATAGGACTGCGGTTTGGAAAGCAGCACGGCGTTATTCCGCACCCATTTTTCCGATATCTTAATATTCTCCGCCATCGCAGCTCCGGCGTCGGTAAGCTGTTCCTCAACCTCATCCAGCCAGCGCTGCGGCTTCAAGCCTAGCTTTCGTGCAGTTTGCAGCGCGCAGAGATAGAGCAGCAATACAGTGATTAAATAGCCCTTGGTCTTTGGACCCGCTTTTTCCGGACCGCACGGCAGCAGCATTACGTTTTTGCATACCTTGGCAGCCATACCCTGCATATTTGCAGTAATAACAATCGTCGGACTGCTCTCCTCAAGCTGCCGGATCGACGCGACAGTGTTCGTTGAATTTCCGCCCTGCGTTACAATGACTGCCATCGCGTCCGGCGGCATCTTCTGCCTGAGCGCGCGCGACGGTGCAAAAGGCGTCACCTTCATTCCCAATACCGCATCCATAAATGGTGCGGCGGTTGCAGCGCCGTGATAAGAGGTGCCGCTTGCGATCAATACAAGCTCCTTCGGGCAGCTTTTTTCAAATAGCGAAACAAATTCCGCCGTCAGCCTTTCTTTATCATGGAAGACTGCGGAAAATAACTCCGCCTGCTCGACGATATACGGCGCCATCAATGCGCCTATCGCCCCTAATTCTTTCATATACATTTCCTCCTTTATGCTGCGGATATATCCTCTGTAATTTTATTATAACATATCGGACTGCGTAAAACAATTGTATTCTATCCGCAAATACTGTACATTCTTCACCCCATCATTCAGCCCGCCACCAGCTTTCGCCGAAAAAAAACAGCCTCATGCAAACGCATGAGACTGAATGAAAGCAAAATTATTCAGAAATCTTGGAAACAACACCAGAACCTACGGTACGACCGCCCTCACGGATAGCGAAACGTAAGCCTTCTTCCATAGCGATCGGGGTAATCAGCTCAACATCAATTGTTAAGTTGTCGCCCGGCATAGCCATTTCGGTGCCTTCCGGCAAGGTGATAACACCGGTAACGTCGGTGGTTCTGAAGTAGAACTGCGGACGATAGTTGGTGAAGAACGGTTTATGACGACCGCCCTCATCTTTTTTCAGGATGTAAACCTGACCGGAAAATTTGGTATGCGGATGAACAGTGCCCGGTTTCGCCAGAACCTGTCCGCGCTCGATTTCGGTTCTCTGGATACCACGGAGCAACGCACCGATGTTATCGCCAGCTTCTGCATAGTCCAGTATTTTACGGAACATTTCGATACCGGTAACAACGGTGGATTTTCTCTCTTCGGTTAAGCCTAAGATCTCAACGGTGTCATTGAGCTTCAAAATGCCACGCTCAACTCTGCCAGTAGCAACGGTACCACGACCAGTGATCGTGAATACGTCTTCAACTGGCATCAGGAACGGCAGATCCTCATGACGAGCCGGAGTCGGAATATATTCATCGACAGCGTCCAGCAGTTCGGCAATCGGAGCATAAGCAGGATCATTAGGATCGTTGCTAGCTTCCAGAGCCTGTAAAGCAGAACCCTTGATAATCGGAATGTCGTCGCCCGGGAATTCATACTCGGACAGAGTCTCTCTAACTTCCATTTCAACCAGTTCCAGCAGCTCTTCGTCATCAACCTGATCAACCTTGTTCAGGAATACAACAATATACGGAACGCCTACCTGACGGGCAAGCAGCAAATGCTCTCTGGTCTGAGCCATCGGGCCGTCAGAAGCAGCAATTACAAGGATAGCGCCGTCCATCTGCGCAGCACCGGTGATCATGTTCTTTACATAGTCAGCGTGTCCTGGGCAGTCAACGTGAGCGTAGTGACGCTTTTCGGTTTCATACTCAACGTGCGCAGTATTGATTGTGATTCCACGAGCCTTCTCTACCGGAGCTTTGTCGATTGCATCATATGCTTCGAACTGCGCTCTGCCG
>CAZPLR010000054.1:0-10809 GCA_964587555.1 uncultured Oscillospiraceae bacterium | reverse complement strand
CCGCGCCGCAGAATAAAAATTTCCGGGATACGTTTCTTTCGTATCCCGGATTTCTCTATTTCTCTTTTCGGTTATGCTGGCAGAACCTTGACGCCGCCTTCGGCGCGCACCGAAAGCAGGTGACAGCTTCCCGCTCCAAATACCGCTTCCATCTGCCCGACATATTCCTTGACCATCTCCTGCGGCACAAACGTCTGGATCGTTCCGGCAAAGCCGCCGCCATGGACGCGGTATGCGCCCTTTCCCGCAAGCAGCCGTTCCGATAGGCAGAGCGCCAAGGACATCCCCTGCTCCTCAAAATGACGGCTGGAATAGACGTTTTGCAGATAGCAATAGGAGGAACGTCCGGATTCTACAACCAGCGCCTTAAACTGTTCAAAATTTCCTGCTTTTAACGCCTCAACCTCTTTTTCAACGCGGGTGTTTTCCGCAAAGAAATGCAGTCCGCGCAGCGCAGCGCGGTCGTTCACCGCCTTGCGCACCCGGTCGATCCCGGCGATAAATTCCGCTTCCCCGACCTCCCGCAGAACTTCCTTGCCAAATACCTGCGCCGCCGCCTTCATCTCGGCGGGAACAGCGGCGTAGTCCGGCGTTAAATCCGCGTGATTGCCGCCGGTATTGACAATGCAGAGCTGATACCCGCTCCTTGCAAAATCCACCGAAAGCTTCTCTACAACCGGCTTGTCCGTATCCGCAAAGTCGATCGTAATAAAGCCGCCGACGCTTGACGCCATCTGATCCATTAGTCCGCACGGCTTATCAAAAAAGACGTTCTCGGCGTATTGCCCAATCTGTGCGATCTTCACCGCGTCGACTGCACCGCCGTTATATAAATGCGAAAACAACGTTCCAACCAATACCTCAAACGCCGCCGAGGAGCTAAGCCCCGAACCCTTTAACACATTTGAGGTTGTATAGGCGCAAAGCCCGCCGACTCTGTGTCCCGCGTTTACAAGACCCGCAGCCACGCCGCGCACCAGCGCCGGAGAGTGGGTCGTTTCTTTCTCCTGCGGCTCTAGAACCGCCACATCGACCACATCGCCCAAAAAGCCCTCGGACTTGATCTTGACCACCGTCCCCGGCGTTCTCGCCGCTACAGCGATCACGTCTAAATTCACTGCCGCCGCAAGCACTTTGCCGCGCTGATGATCGGTATGATTTCCGCCGACCTCAGTTCTCCCCGGCGCGGAGAATATCTCTGCGTCGGTAATCTCCGGATACAGCGCGCAAAATGTGTCGATTGCATCCAAATATCGTTTTTTCTGCCAATTCAGCACGTTTTCATCCGCATGATAAAGCGCCCTTAGCCGCTCGTCATACGCTCCGTTTTTTATTCCTGCCTTCAGCCTTTCAATTTCCATCCCATTTCTCTCCTGTTCGCTCGATCCGTTCTGTTTAATTTCTGTTTTCCATCGCGGCATCAACCGCCAGCACGACCGCCAGCGCCATCACGGCGTTCTGCGGGTCGGCGATATCCAGTTCATATGCGTCGCCCCAGCTTAGCCACTCCTTGCGCAGCGAGCAAACCTGCCCATACCTGTTGTTCACCACGTAGTTATGTGCGAAAAAGTCGCCGTCGACCGCCCAGTCTGATCCTTCAATCTCATACCGCTGTGAAAAAAAGGTGAATTTCTTGACAAGCTTCACCGGCGCCAATCCTGAAATATGTACCACATACTGCGGCATCCAGTGCAGTACCTCCTGCGCAATATAGCAGACCTCTGTGCGATTTAGGTCATAGACATGCAGCTTTTTTCCGAAAGTAAATACCTCGCCCTCGACATAATAGACCGGGTTTCCATTGGTATCCCGCACTGCAAATTTATCGCCCCAAGAGAATACCTTTTGCTGAATATAAAGCTTCATCATTTCCCTTCCCAAGAGGACAAAAACCCCTTGCCATTTTCTTGCTTTGGATTCTGTACGCTCCATTGTTAAAAAGCCGCCCTCAGGGCAGGTGATTTTTGCTCTGAAGACGGCTTTGACAAACCTTCTTTCTAAGGTCGATTTATTTGTGGAACGCCGCGCCGTTCGAGCCGGAGGTAACAAGGGAGGCATAACGTTTGATGTAGCCCTTTAAGTCCTTTTCCAGCGGCTTGAAGCCCGCCTTTCTCGCTGCCAACGTCCTTTCATCCACAAGCAGATTTAATTTCCGGTTCGGAATGTCGATCTCAATCTGATCGCCTTCCTCTACCAGTCCAATCAGCCCGCCGGCAGCAGCCTCCGGAGAAACGTGTCCGATCGCGGCGCCTCTTGTCGCTCCGGAAAAACGTCCGTCGGTAATCAATGCAACCGTACGGTCCATTCCCATGCCCGCCAAGGAAGCGGTCGGCGCTAACATCTCGCGCATACCCGGACCGCCCTTCGGTCCCTCATAGCGGATGACAATTACGTCGCCATCCTCGATCTTTCCGCCTAAAATCGCCTCAGACGCATCTTCTTCACAATTAAACACGCGCGCTTTTCCGGTATGCACCATCATCTCCGGCGCAACCGCGCCCTGCTTGACAACAGCGCCATCCAGCGCTAGATTGCCAAACAGCACCGCAATGCCGCCGTCCTTGCGGATCGGATCATCAATCGTATGCAGCACAATCCCATCCGGAACAGACTTGCACGCGGCAATACGGTCGGCAAGCGTGCCGGTAACAGTCAGGACGGAGGTGTCAACATAGTTTCCGCGCGCCAATTCCTTCATCAGCGCCGGCATACCTCCCAAATAGCCCAAATCCTCGATAAAGACTGAGCTTGCCGGATTCAGCTTGCATAGCTGCGGCGTTTTCTTGGATACCTCATCAATGTCGTTGATGCTGATCCCGTTGCCAATCTCATTGGCAAACGCCAGAAAGTGCAGCACCGTATTGGTAGAGCAGCCGAGCGCCATGTCGCACGCCAGCGCATTGCGAAAAGCAGCCGGAGTCAGAATATCGCTCGGGCGGATGTTTTCCTTCACCAGCTCCAAAACGCGCTCGCCGCTCTCCTTCGCCAGACGCAGACGCTTAGAGGCAACCGCCATTGTCGTCGCGTTCGTCGGCAGCGAAAGACCAATCGCCTCAACCAAGCAGTTCATCGAGTTTGCGGTGTACATACCGGAGCAGGAGCCGCAGGTCGGGCAGGCGTTTTCTTCATATTCGTACAGATCCTCCTCGGTCAGCTTGCCTGCCGCATAGGCGCCGGAAGCCTCAAACACCTCGGAAAGACCAATCTTTTTGCCCTTGACAATGCCCGGATTCATCGGACCGCCGCTCAGGAAGATACACGGCAAATTCAAACGGATCGCTGCGAGCATCATACCCGGAACGATCTTATCACAGTTGGGAATAAACACAATACCGTCCAGCGGATGAGCGGTAAGCATGACCTCGATGCTGTCCGCGATCAGCTCGCGGGATGCAAGCGAGTATTTCATGCCGACATGGTTCATGGCAATGCCGTCGCAAACGCCGATGGTGTTAAACTCAAACGGAACGCCGCCCGCATTGCGCACGCCGTCCTTGACCGCCTGCGCAATTTTATCTAAATGCATATGCCCCGGAATATAGTCGCTCTTGGCGCTGACAACCGCGATAAACGGGCGCTTTAACTCACTGTCGGTGATACCGAGCGCTTTGAGCAGGGAGCGATGCGCGCAGCGCTCCGGCCCCTTTTTGATTAAATCACTTCTCATGATGTTTCCTCCTTCACCGCCCATTTTCCAGACGGCATATTTATTCTTCAACTTCCGGCTTTACGCCGTTGATTAGATTCTTAACCGTTTCCAAGCCCTTTTGGTACTTCTCCATGTATTTCTCATTCTCTAGGAAACGATCCTCCGGCTCCCCATCAGCATTGGTCGCCATCTGGTCAAGATCGTAAATGCAGAGATACAATCCCTCGAATGTCTCTGAAAATTCCGGAAACTCCGCCGCGATCTCCAGCTCGGAAAGCCTTGCCCGATCGCCGGTAATCCTTCCGCTTTCATCCAGATCGGACAGATCCCGAAACTCCATCCCGATCTCGTCCCTCAGATATTCGTAGTTTGCGTCGTCGATGATAAAGACCATCGGATCGTAATCGCTGACCGAAAGCCAGATCTTGAAATTATTCAAAAGATTCTCATAGGCGTTTGCCGGCGTGTAGGAGCGGCAGGTGTACCAAACCGGCACCCGCATAACCTGCTCGCCGTTGCCGTCATAGTCCTCTGTATATACGCTGAACGGCGTTGAAAAATCAAAGCTCGGATCGTCGAGAGGATACTCGGTCAGCATGATGATCTGCGTATCATACCGGCTGGAAACCTTACTGACAATACCGATCGCCGCCAAAAACACAACAAACAGCGCGACCAGAACAACCCATTTTTTATGATACCAGAAATTTTCCGCCTTTTGCTGCACCGTAACCGGCTGATACGCTGTATAATCCGGCTTCCCTTCCTGCAAAACGCCCGGCGTCGGCGCAATGCCCTGCCGTGCTTTTTTCAGCTGCGCAAGCTCTTTGCGCTCCTTTGACTCCTGCTGGATGGCTCTCAGCGTTTCGCTTTTCGGCGCTGCTTTGCGCTTAACCCGGCGCACAACGGCGCCTTTCGGCAGGTTCTTTCTTACTTCCTCCGGGATTTCCTCCTCAGAGAGGTATTCTGCATTTTCCTTTGGGTCTTCTGTGACCGGAGTGTTTGCTTTCTGTCTCATTGTTTCTGCTCTCTCCCTTCTACGGATATGACGAATTTCAGCTTTATCCCCATCATACTCCGTTTTCTCTTTGAATTCATCGAATATTCGTGAGAAAAAAACAGATAAACTATGAATTTCTCTTCACAAATTTCATAAATGCGGGAGGTCCCCCTCCGATCCCGTAAGCTTTCGAAAGACGCTTATTTTTATTATACCAGACAAGCCCGCATATTGCAAGCATTTTCCCGACCGCCTTCACGCCTGTTCTGCAAACCGGAGCCGTTCCTCCGTTTCCGCATCGAACAAAAATACCTTTTTCGGCTTCAGGTCGAACGCAACCTGTTTAGCGCTCAGCTCCACCCGATTCTCCGCGCTGATAATCGAGCGCACCGAGACGTTAAGCGACGCCGGATGGGTGGAAATCACGCTGATGTCCCTTCCCATTACGTCCACACCGGACAGATTGCAGTGGAAGACGCCGTGTTCCTTTAATATAAATCCCTCTGGGCGGATGCCGACAAACACGTCTTTGTCCGGAACGCCCTTTACCTCCAAAACCGCCTCGTCGCCGATGTAAAGCCGTTCTCCCTGTACCCTGCCGGAAAACACGTTGATCTGCGGCGTGCCTAAGAATTTTGCGACAAACAGGTTGACCGGATTATCGTACACCTCCTGCGGCTTGTCGATCTGCTGTACAACCCCTTGCTTCATCACGACGATGATATCCGAGATGCTCATTGCCTCCTCTTGGTCGTGGGTGACAAAAACGGTCGTAATGCCGGTCTGATATTGAATACGGCGGATCTCCTCTCTGGTTTGCAGCCTTAATCTCGCGTCTAGATTGGAAAGCGGCTCGTCGAGCAGCAACACCTGCGGCATTTTGACAAGCGCTCTGGCAATCGCGACGCGCTGCTGCTGCCCGCCGGACAGCTCGCCCGGCTTACGATCCATCAAATTATCAATCTGGACGAGTTTTGCCGCATCCAGCGTGCGTTTTTCCATCTCCGCCTTGGAAAGCTTTTTATCCCCTTTGAGGTTTCCAAGCGGGAACATGATATTCTGCTTGACCGTCATATGCGGATAAAGCGCATAGTTTTGGAACACCAGCCCCACGCCTCTGTTTTCCGGCGGGAGATTGGTAACGTCGTCCTCCCCGAAAAAAATCTGTCCGGAGGTCGGCTTTTGCAGCCCGCAAATCATATAAAGCGTCGTACTTTTGCCGCAGCCGGAAGGCCCCAACAGCCCCACGAGCTTACCATCCGGAATCTCAAAATCAAAATCCTTTACCGCAACGACCTTTTCCTTCGATTTTCTGCTTCCCGGAAATTCCTTCGTCACGTTTTTTAATACAACCTTCATAATATTCCTTCGCTTTCTGGCAGAATCATGCTGCCGCTTCCTTTTCATCATAACACAATTTAAGGAAGAAGTAAATAGGTAATCGCGCAAAACGCGCCTCCGCTCTCCTAAATTTATTGACAAATTATGTCTTTGGGAATATAATTAGGCTATAGCCTTGCGCAGGGAACCGGCAAAAACGCTCCCGTTTCCGGCGCAGCCAATCAAGGCCTTTACAAAAAGAAAGGGATGGTCGTTTTCGATGGAAAAGAGCAATCGCAAAGCTTGGCTTTACCTTTTGCCGGCTATTTTATTTTTAGGGTTCTTCATGGTGTACCCGCTGGTCGACGTGTTCATCTACTCCTTTGAGGAGGGGTATAATTCCGCGTCGCAGAGCTATTTCGGCGTTGGGCTTTACAACTACTCCTACGTCCTGCATGACCCGTATTTCTTACAGGCAGTGAAAAACACGCTGATCCTAGTCGCCGTCACAGTGCCGCTGTCTACCGGCTTGGCGCTGCTTATCTCGCTGGGGCTCAGCGCGATTAAGCCGCTTCGCAGCCTGTTCCAGACCGTTTATTTTCTGCCGTATGTGACCAACACCCTGGCGGTCGGGCTGGTTTTTATGATCCTATTTAAGAAAACGCCTTATACCGACGGACTGGTCAATCTGATGATAAATTGGTTTGGCGGGCCATCGGTCGACTTTATCACCGGCCCCTATGCCGCGAAGATGTTCGTCCTCTGCTTTTACACAATCTGGGTGGTGCTGCCGTTTAAAATTCTGATCCTGACCAGTGCGCTCGCCTCGGTCAAGCAGGACTACTACAATGCCGCCAAGATCGACGGGACGTCAGGTCCGCGTATCTTTACAAGGATCACGCTGCCGATGATCTCTCCGATGATCTTCTATCTGGTTATCACCGGCTTCATCGGCGCGTTTAAGGCTTACAGCGACGCGGTCGCGCTGTTCGGCACCGACCTAAACGCCGCTGAAATGAACACCATCGTCGGATACATCTATGATATGCTTTACGGAAACAGCGGCGGCTACCCGTCCTACGCTTCCGCCGCAGCGATCATCCTATTTGCGATTGTGCTGACCATCACGGTCATCAACCTGCTCGTCAGCAAAAAGCGCGTGTATTATTAAAAGCGGAGGAAACAGCATGAAAACTGCCGATTACAGAAAATTAGAGCGCGCTGAAAAAATCAAAAAGACGGCGCTTCATATCTTTATTTATATCTGCTTGGCGTTTTGGGCGGTCATGGTTCTATTCCCGTTTTACTGGATGATCCTGACCTCATTTAAAAGCTACAGCTCCTACAACGCTGAATACATCCCAAAATTTTACACCCTTTCACCGACCCTGCAAAATTATAAGGATGCCTTCACCTCGGTTCCGCTGGCGGATTATTTTGTCAACACGCTGATCTTCACGCTCGCCACCACAGCGCTGATGCTGATTATCACCGTGCTTTCCGCCTACGCGTTTGCACGAATGAATTTTCGCGGCAAAAACTTTGTATTTTCCCTGTTTTTAGCGCTGATGATGATCCCGAACGAATTGGTCGTCATCACAAACTTCACCACCATCACCGACCTCAATCTGCGCAACACCTTTTTGGGACTGATTCTGCCGTCGGTCGCTTCGGTATTTTATATCTACCTATTAAAGGAAAACTTTGCGCAGGTACCGGACGAATTATACTACGCCGCAAAGGTCGACGGCACCTCCGATTTCAAGTATCTGATCCGCATCCTGATTCCGATCTGCAAGCCGACCATCATCACAATCGTTATCCTGAAGGTCATCGAATGCTGGAATTCCTATGTCTGGCCGAGGCTCATCACCGACGATGAAAACTACTTCCTCGTTTCCAACGGGATCCAAGAAATACGGGAAAATGGGTTCGGACGGGAAAACATCCCGGCAATGATGGCAGCGGTTGTCGCTATCTCGCTGCCGCTCATCGTGTTGTTTTTGATCTTCCGCAAGAAAATTATGGCGGGCGTTTCCAGAGGAGGAACAAAGGGATGAAAAAGAAGCTGTTTCCACTGTTCCTCTCCGCACTGCTGATTCTACTGCCGCTGACCGGCTGTCACGGCTCGCGCGGGCTTGACGCTTTCCTGCTTCCAGAAACGTTTGACGAATCTAGGGAGTATGAGATCACCTTCTGGGCAAAAAACGACACCAACAAAACTCAAACCGACATCTACGAGTCCGCCATCGCGGAATTTGAAGCGCTTTATCCAAACATCCGGGTAAATTTAAGACTTTATACCGACTACAGCAAAATCTACAACGACGTGATTACAAACATCGCCACCCAAACCACGCCGAACGTCTGCATCACCTATCCGGATCATATCGCGACCTACCTCACCGGCAGTAATATCGTCGTGCCGCTGAACGAACTTTTGGCAGACGCGGATTACGGCTTAGGCGGCGACGCGCTCAAGTTCGACTCGCCAACCCAAAGCGAGATCATCCCAAGCTTTTTGGCGGAATGCGCGTTCGGCGAAACCTATTACGCGCTGCCGTTCATGCGCTCAACCGAGGCTTGCTACATCAACAAAGATTTTGTGGAAAAGCTTGGCTACGAGGTTCCGGACGTGCTGACTTGGGACTTTATCTGGGAGGTATCAGACGCGGCAACAAAGAAAAACGCCGACGGAACCTACGCGCTCAACGGACAGAATGTCATGATTCCGTTCATCTACAAATCAACCGACAACATGATGATTCAGATGCTCAAACAGCGAAACGCTGGCTACTCCGATCAGAATGGAACGATCCGGCTATTTAATGATGACACAAAGTCGCTGCTGTTCGAGATCGCCGATCACGCCGGGAAAGGAGCGTTCTCAACCTTCAAAATCTCCAGCTATCCGGGAAACTTCCTCAATGCCGGACAATGCGTGTTCGCAATCGACTCAACCGCCGGCGCGACATGGATGGGCACCAACGCCCCGCATTCCGACATCAGCGAAGACAAGTTTGTTGAATTTGAAACGGCAGTGCGCGCTATTCCGCAGTTTGATCCTGAAAATCCGCAGATGATCTCGCAGGGGCCGTCCATCTGCATCTTCAACAAATCCGACCCGCAGGAGGTTTTAGCGTCTTGGCTGTTTACGCAGTATCTGCTGACCAATCAGGTACAAATCGCCTACGCCGAAACCGAGGGCTACGTTCCTGTCACCTCCAAAGCGCAGAGCGATCCCGCCTACAAAGAATATCTTGCCTCCAGCGGCATGGATAATGATCTGCACTACGACGTCAAGCTGAGCGCCTCAAAGCTGCTGCTTGACAATCTGGATAACACCTTCATCACTCCGGTATTCAACGGCTCGGCGTCGCTGCGCGACGCATCCGGTCAGTTGATCGAAAACGTGGTAAAATCCGTGCGGCGCGGGGAAACGGTCGACGATGCGTACATGGAAAAGCTTTTCTCCGACGTAACAGCGCTTTACCGTTTAGATCAGCTTGCGGCAAATAACCAAGCGGCAGCCGGAAAAACCGAATTCGGTAAGCTGCCGGTCATGTCGGTCGTTCTGATTTGCTGTATCGGCGGCGCATGGTTCCTTATTTTCAGCTACCTGCTCATGCGAAAGCTGAAGGAACACAGGAAAAAATTTACAAAAGACAAAAGATAGCTATTGATTCCCAAAACGTTTCGTGCTATAATAAAAACGATTTTACGGGAGACTCCCGTAGAATCGGAAAATACGAAGATTGAGAAGGGAGAAAAACCATGAAAAAATTCTTCGCTTTATTACTTGCCCTGACAATGGGCGTATTTGCCTTCGCCGGCTGTTCCAAAACGGATGACGAAGCAGATGTAAAATCCGAGGGCGTCATGACCTACGCAGAGTATGTCGCAGCTCCAGTCGACAGCCAAGTCGTTGTTGAAGCCTACGTTCAGGCAAAACAGTCCTGGTGGGAGGACAAAGCCACCGTTTACACGCAGGACAAAGACGGCGCATATTTCTTATACGACATGACCTGCTCCGAAGAGGACTATGCCAAGCTGACTCCGGGCACCAAGATTAAGGTCACCGGCTACAAATCTGAGTGGTCCGGCGAGGTAGAGATCATCGACGCTACCTTTGAAATCGAGGAAGGCTCCTACATTGCCGAAGCGCTGGACGTCACCTCCTTACTTGGCACCGAGGATCTGATCAACCACCAGAACGAGTTCGTATCCTTCAAGGGCATGACCGTAGAGGCTGCTGCTGAAGGCAGCGATGCCGCTTACCTGTACAAATGGGATGGCTCTGGCCAGGATGGCGACGACCTGTATTTCAACGTTTCCTTAAACGGCGAAACCTACACCTTCACGGTTGAGTCCTATCTCTGCGACAACACTACCGACGTTTACAAGGCAGTCAAGGAGCTGCAGATCGGCGACACCATCGATATGGAAGGCTTCTTATACTGGTACGAGGGCGTTAACCCGCACATCACCTCTGTCACCAAATAATTATTTCGAAAACACACTGCGGCGGTCATGCTTTTCTATGACCGCCATTCTATTCTCATTCTCCGCACAAAAGCTTAACAAGTTTTTCCTTTTCTGTCCGCCTTATTATGCAATACTAAAATAAAACTCCATTGCAAAGCGAAGCTCCTATTTGCAAAAGCAGGTTCCGGAACGGGATATGTCTCGCAAGAGTAAATACAGGGAGTAATCGAAAAACGGAAATAAGTTTTGCAATTCAACGCCAAACATGGGCGGTGGTATTATTATGCCCTTTTGGGTGCTGCCATTGCCCAAAACGCATAAGGAGGTCATAACATGAAACTGAAACTTACCCGCA
>CAZPLR010000053.1:0-10865 GCA_964587555.1 uncultured Oscillospiraceae bacterium | reverse complement strand
AAAAAAGGGGGTTGACAAACCCTTTCCCGTATGCTATAATATAGGACGTTGAGTGCTTAAGCTGGTGTAGCTCAGCTGGTAGAGCAGCTGATTTGTAATCAGCAGGTCGGGGGTTCGAATCCGTCCACCAGCTCCATTTCGCCAGGAAGCATTATATACGGGAAGTTTCCCGAGTGGCCAAAGGGGACAGACTGTAAATCTGCTGCTTCACGCTTCGGTGGTTCGAATCCACCACTTCCCACCAACCGGATGTGATAAGCATCCGGTTTTTATTTTGCCAAAAGAAAGGAAGATTCATATGGCACAGCAAAAGAAAATGGTAGAAGCCATCACCGCGATGGACGAAGATTTCGCGAAATGGTATACCGACGTTATCATCAAAGCAGAGTTGATCGATTATTCAAGCGTAAAAGGCTGCATGATTTTCCGCCCCTATGGTTATGCTATCTGGGAAAATATTCAGCGTATTTTAGACGGCAAATTTAAGGAAACCGGACACGAAAACGTATATATGCCGCTGCTGATCCCGGAAAGCCTGCTTTCCAAAGAAAAAGAGCTTGTAGAAGGGTTTGCGCCGGAGGTGGCATGGGTCACGCACGGCGGAAACGAAAAGCTGACCGAGCGTCTTTGCATCCGTCCAACCTCGGAAACCCTGTTCTGCGAGCATTACAGAGATATCATCAAATCCTACCGCGACCTGCCGAAGCTTTATAACCAGTGGTGCTCGGTCGTCCGCTGGGAAAAGACCACCCGCCCGTTTTTGCGCAACTGTGAATTTTTGTGGCAGGAAGGCCATACAATGCACGAAACGGCTGAGGAAGCGATGGAAGAAACCAAACGGATGCTCGACATCTACGAATGGTTTTTCGAAGAAATCCTTGCCATCCCTGTTTTAACCGGCACCAAAACCGATAAAGAGAAATTCGCCGGCGCAGTTTCCACCTTAACCGTCGAGCCGATGATGCACAACGGCTATGCGCTGCAGGGCGGCACCTCTCATTTCTTTGGCAGCGACTTCGCCAAGGCCTATGGTATCCAATACACCGGGCGTGACAATAAGCTTGCCACCCCGTTCCAAACCTCGTGGGGCGTTTCCACCCGCATGATTGGTGCAATCATCATGTCCCACGGCGATGATAACGGACTGGTCTTGCCGCCGAAAATTGCCCCAATTCAGGTTGTCATCATCCCGATTGCGCAGCATAAGCCGGGCGTTTTAGAAAAAGCGAACGAGCTTGCCGCAGCGTTGAAAAAGGATTACCGCGTGAAGGTGGATTCCTCGGATAAGCAGCCGGGCTGGAAATTTGCAGAATATGAGATGAAGGGCGTTCCGCTGCGCTTGGAGATCGGGCCAAAGGATATCGAGAAAAATCAGTGTGTGCTGGTGCGCCGCGACAATGGCGAAAAGCTCTTTGTTTCGCTTGACAGCTTACAGGAAGAGGTTAAAAACGCGCTGGCAGCGGTTCACAACGGATTGTATGACCGCGCTTTGCAGAACCTAAAGGACAGAACCTATACCGCCCTCACCCATGAGGAGTTTTTGGATATTGCCGAGAATAAATCCGGCTTTATCAAAGCGATGTGGTGCGGAAACGCGGCCTGCGAGGATCAGCTCAAGGAGGAAACCGGCGGCGTGAAGTCCCGCTGCATCCCGTTTGTCGAAGAGCATCTGTCGGATACCTGCGTTTGCTGTGGCAAACCGGCGAAGCATATGGTCTACTGGGGCAGACAGTATTGATTTTTGCAAAACGCTTGTAAATATTCTCTTTATATGCTATAATAAAGCTGCATTCTGACATCGAAAAGAGCTTTGAGATGAAAGATGCGGTAAATACGTTCATTGATTGCGAACCCTTGCTGCATCTGTTTTCAGATGCAGCTTTGTTTTTTGAGAGGAACAAAACCGCGTTTTATAAAGAAAGGAGAAAGTGAAACATGGAAACCAGGATCGCTTTGATCGGCATCATTGTAGAAAAGGCAGATGCGGAAAGCATCCGCACGCTTAACCGCATCCTGCACGAATACAGCGCATATATCATCGGGCGGATGGGCATCCCGTACCGGGCAAAGGGGATCAGCATCATCAGCATCGCGATCGATGCGCCGCAGGATCAGATAAACGCCCTCACCGGCAAGCTGGGAAGACTCCCGGGAATCAGTGCCAAAGCCGCCTATTCCAACAAGACCTTTCCCGCATGAGGCGGATGAAACACTCTGACAGCCGCGCAGTCGGTGCGCTGCCGCTCTCCGCAAAGCTGATCCTTCTTTGCTGCCTGTTCATTACCATGCTGGCAGCGCTCTGTGTCGGCAGGATGATGGTTTCTCCCGGCGAGGTATGGAACGCAGTGATCGGGCATCTTTCCGGCGAGATTCCGGATAAGCAGATCCATGCGGTGGTATGGAATATTCGCCTGCCGCGTATCCTGCTTGCAGCGTTGGTCGGCGGCGGGCTTTCAGCAGCAGGCTGCGCATTTCAAAGCCTGTTTTCCAATCCGCTGGCAGCGCCGGATACGGTCGGCGCTGCATCGGGCGCCAGCTTTGGCGCAGTTCTGGGAATTCTGTTCGGCTTTCGTCTGATCGGTACGCAGCTTATCTCTCTCCTGGGCGGACTTTTGGCAGTTGCGCTGACAGCGTTGACCGGATACCGGAGGGATAGAAACAAAACCAGCATCATTTTAGCGGGAATTATGATTGGCGCGCTGTTTTCAGCGCTTGTATCTCTTGTCAAATATGTCGCCGACGCGGACACCAAGCTTCCGGTCATCACCTATTGGCTGATGGGCAGCCTTGACAGCAGCAATTACGCCTCGCTGCGGCTCGGCGCACCGTTTATCTTAGGCGGCATTTTGATCCTTTTGACGCTGCGCTGGCGGATGAACCTTCTGCCCCTGTCCGACGACGAAGCGAAAGCGTCGGGCGTCAATCTCTCCCTGCTGCGCGGCTTGACAATCCTCGCTGCCGCCGCGATCACCGCTTCGAGCGTGTCGATGTGCGGACAGGTCGGATGGGTAGGGCTGATCGTCCCGCACATCTGCCGTATGTGGTTCGGAAACAACCATATGGCGCTGATGCCGTCGTCAATCCTGCTCGGCGCGAGCTTTTTGATCATTGTAGATACCATCGCACGCAGTGCAACCGCAGCGTCGATCCCGATCTCGATCCTGACAGCGATCATTGGCGCACCGTTTTTCATCCTGCTGATACAGAGGTCGAAAGGCTGGCAGCTATCATGAATCTGGAGGTCAAAAACGGACGCTTTTCCTACCGCAAAAATAATCCGGTTCTGCGGGAGATCAATTTTGATCTCCAAAGCGGCGATCTGCTTGCAATCTTAGGCCCAAACGGCAGCGGAAAAACAACGCTGCTGCGCTGCATCTCCGGGCTGCTGCGCTGGGAACAGGGCGATACGCTGCTTGACGGCAGACCGCTTTCCAAGCTTTCCGGTCGGGAGCGATGGCGTAGGATCGCCTATGTTCCACAGGCAAAGGGCGAGATTCCCCCATATAATGTTTTAGAAATGACGCTTTTGGGGCGTACCAGCCGTCTGAACCCGTTTCAAAGCCCCCAAAAAAAGGATGTCGACGCCTGTCTTGCCATTTTAGAGCGATTGGGGCTGGCATCGCTGCGGGATTCACTTTGCACCGAATTAAGCGGCGGACAACTGCAAATGGTTCTGATCGCCCGTGCATTGGCGGCAAATCCATGCGTATTGATTCTAGACGAGCCGGAAACCAATCTTGATTTCAGAAATCAGCTGATCGTTCTGCAGACCCTTTCAAGCCTCTCCTCTCATGGAATGACCTGCATCTTTAACACTCACTATCCGGCGCACGCCTTGCAGCATGCAAATAAGGCGCTGATGCTGGGCACCGACGGCGCCTATCTGTTCGGAGAAGCCGCAGAGGTAATCACCGAGCAGAGCATTCGCGCCTATTTCGGCGTAAATACACGCATTCAAACCGTGAAAACCTCGGAATATGAAATTCAGAATGTGACAGCCGTTTCGGTAGCACAGCCAAACGACCGAAACGAGCCTTGCGTATAGAAAGGATATTTCATTATGAATCAAATCCGTCAGTTTTACAATATCCGGAAGCTTCTTGCGCTTCTGCTCTGCTTTTTGATGGTATTCTCCCTCGCGGCCTGCTCGCAGGATATTACCGGATCCTCCGAACCGGAATCCTCAGAAGGACAAAGCTCTTTGGAGGAAAACAGCCGGAGCAGCGACAGCGCCGAAACCGCCGAGATCACCGTCGTCGATCACCTGGGCAGAACCGTCAAGCTGCCAAAGAACGTGCAGCGCGTCGTCGTCTGCGATCCATATCCGCTGCCATCGGTTTTAGCGGTCTTATTTGACTCCGCTGAAAAGATCGTCGGCATGGCGCCTGCCTGCATGGCGCCTGCAAAAAATGGACTGCTCGGTCAGCTTTATCCGGACATCCTAAATGCGCAAACCGGCTTTGCCAATAACAACGCCGTAAATGTTGAGGAAATTATTACCTTAAATCCTGACGTCGTCTTTTTCAGCGCGGATAATCCGGCGCTTGGCGAAAGCTTAGAGAACGCCGGATTAAGCGCCGTTGCCGTTTCAGCGAGCAAATGGGACTATAATGCGGTTGAAACGCTCAAGCAGTGGGTTTCTTTACTTGGACAGATCTTCCCGGAAAACGATAAGACCGAAGCCGTCGCCCAATTCAGCGACAACGCTTATGCGCTGGTTCGGGAGCGCGTTTCAGACCTGACCGACGCGGAAAAGGCGGAAGTTTTCTTCCTGTTCCAATATACCGAGGAAATCGTTGCCACCTCCGGCAAACATTTCTTTGGACAGTGGTGGGCGGATGCGATCGGCGCGAAAAACGTCGCTGAGGAGCTAGACGTCAACAACGCCGCTCCGGTCAACATGGAGCAGATCTATGCGTGGAATCCAAGCGCTATCTTTATTACCAACTTCAACGCCGCAAAACCGTCCGACCTCATGAACAACACCATTGGCAGCTACGATTGGAGCAGCGTTAAGGCGGTACAAAACGGCAGCGTTTATAAAATGCCGCTCGGTATGTACCGCAGCTATACCGTCGGCATCGACACTCCAGTCACACTGCTCTGGCTGGCAAAAACCACCTATCCGCAGCTTTTTGAGGATATCGACATCATCGAGGAAACCAAGCGTTACTACAGCGAGGTGTTTTCGATCACGCTGACCGATGAGCAGGCGAATACGATTTTCGCGCCGGCTGCCGAAGCCTCCGGCGGTATTTCCTGATCGATCCGCGCAAACCAAACAGCACCTTTCAAGCTCTCTTCCGGTAAAAAGGCAGAGAGCTTTTTATTCCGGTTGCGAAAAAGCATGGAATGATGTATAATAGTATAAGAATTTTTCAAGGAGGAGATCATTTTGCAAATTGGATTGGTATTAGAGGGCGGCGCAATGCGCGGAATGTTTACGGCGGGCGTGCTTGACGCCTTTCTGGAGAATCATATTTCGGTCGACGGCATCGCCGGCGTTTCGGCAGGCGCGCTGTTCGGCGTAAACTACGTTTCCGGACAGAAGGGCAGAGTGATCCGTTATAATAAGCAATACAATCCGGATAAAAATTACATGGGGCTGCTCCCGCTGCTGCGCGAGGGGAATATCGTCGACACCAAATACGCCTATGAAGATGTGCCGCATACGCTCGACCCATTTGACAACGAAGCCTATCAGAAGGCAAATATCCCGTTTTATGCCGTTGTGACCAACGTAAAGACCGGAATGCCGGAATATATCAGAATCGAAAACGTTTTTGCGCAGATGGACGTGCTTCGCGCCTCCGCTTCCATGCCGTTCGTTTCAAAGCCGGTCGCCATCGGCGACAACCTCTATTTAGACGGCGGTATCTCAGACAGCATCCCGTTTAAATGGCTGTCCGGGCAAGGATACGATAAGCTGATCGTCGTTCTCACCAGAGATATGAATTACCGGAAAAAACAAGTCTCAAAGCCGCTTGTCAAGCTGTTTTTGCGCCAATACCCGCAAGCCGCCGATAAAATGCTGCGGCGGCATCTGATCTACAACCACGCGGTTGCAACACTGAAAAAGTGGGAGCGGGAGGGCAAAGCCTTCGTTATCCGCCCATCGGAAGCCATCGAAATAGGCAGGATCGAGAAAAATCCGAAAAAGCTGCAAAAAGTCTATGATCTCGGCAAAAGGGACGCTTTACAGTGTCTTGACGCGCTGCGGGAATACCTAAACCGGTAAGCGCGGACACGCCGCAGCTTCCGCAGGGAAAGGGTCAAAAGAAAAGGAGCGGATATTCATGGCAGTTTGTACCATCCAACAAGGCGACGCACGCTATACGGCAGACTTTACGCCGCCTGAAAGGCTTTCCAGCCTCATCTGCAAACAGAATATCGATTTCAGAATGCCCTGCGGTCAAAACGGCGTTTGCGGGAAGTGCGCGGTGATTGCTGCCGGCACGCTTTCCCCTTTATCTCCGCAGGAAAAATCACTGCTGAAAGGGCGGCCGAATCTCTCTCCGCAGACAAGGCTTGCCTGCATGACCGACGCACTGGGCGACTGTACAATCACACTGCCGGTTTCCGATATGAAGATCGCTGCCGCGTCTATTTTCGCGCTGCAATTTCCCGGCGCACAAAAGCCCTACGGCATCGCCGCAGATATCGGCACGACAACCGTTGTGATTTCCCTCTACGATCTAAAAAACGCGCGTTTGCTGAATACCGCCGCATTTGCCAATCCGCAGGCGCGGTTCGGCGCGGACGTGATCTCCCGCGTCGGAAAGGCGCTGGACGGGAAACAGGAAGCTTTACGCGCTGCGATTTGTTCTTCCTTATCTGACAGGATCGCCGCGCTTTTACGCGCACACCGCGTCGCTGAAAGCGATTGCGAGGCAGTCGTGACCGGAAACACTGCAATGCTTTATCTGCTTTCCGGAAGAGATGTGGCACCGCTTTCCTGCGCGCCGTTTGCAATTAACGACTTTCTCTCCTGCACCGAGCAGACTTTATTTCCGTCGCTTCCCGCGCTGCGCGTCTATCTGCCGCGCACCATCTCTGCGTTTGTCGGCAGCGACATTACCTGCTCCATGCTGGCATGCGGAATACAGGACGCGAAGGATACCATCCTGCTTGCCGACGTCGGCACAAACGGGGAGAGCGTGTTGCTTTATCACGGGTGCTGCTACGCCTGCTCAACCGCCGCTGGACCTGCGTTTGAGGGTGGCGGCATTGCCTGCGGGATGGCGGCGGAAGAGGGCGCGATCGATTCGGTCTTTGTTGAAAACGGGTGCCTGTGCTGCACCACCATCGAAGGAACGCCTGCGCGCGGCATCTGCGGCACCGGACTCATCAGCGCGGCGGCGGCGCTGCTCTCCTTGGGCTGGATGGATGAAAGCGGATATCTGGAGGAGGAAGCCTTTTTGGGAAACAGCGCGTTTTCCGCACCGGATGGACAAACGGCGGTGCCGCTTACAGAGGGCGTTTTTCTATCGCAGAAGGATATTCGAAATTTTCAGCTTGCAAAAGCGGCGGTCTGCGCCGGGATAGACACCCTGCTTCATACTGCGGGAATCACCGCGAAAGAGGTCGACTATTTCTATTTAGCGGGGGGCTTTGGAAAATTCATCGACCTAAATGCCGCCGGAAAAATCGGGCTTTTCCCGGACGCGCTGCTTTCCAAGGGACAAGCGGTCGGCAACGCCGCCGGAACAGGCGCCGCAATGCTGCTTGATCCGTCCATGCGGGAAAAAAGCTGCCGCATGGCAAAGCGCGTCCAAACAGTCGATCTTTCCGCCTCGCCTTATTTCATGGATCGCTATATTGCACGTATGAGCTTTACAAAGGAGTGAGAAAATGCCTTCCGATCCCCATACCATGACGCCGATTGCATTCATTCGCACCGATTTCCCAAGCAAATTCGGTATTCCGCGTCAAAGCGGGCGAGTCCCGTCGCTGAAGGGAACGATCATCTTCGCCCCGAAATACCGTAATCCCGACGCGCTGCGCGGCATCGAGGAGTTCTCCCATCTATGGCTCATTTGGCAGTTTTCCCAAACAGCGCAGAAGGACTGGTCGCCGACAGTGCGCCCGCCGCGCTTAGGCGGGAATGTCAAAAAGGGCGTATTTGCAACCCGCTCTCCGTTCCGCCCAAACCCGCTCGGGCTTTCCGTCGTTAAGCTTGAGGAGGTGCGGCAGACCGCAAACGGGCTTACTTTGATCGTTTCCGGCGCAGACCTCGTCGACAAAACGCCGATTTACGACATCAAGCCGTATCTGCCGCAGACCGACGCGATACCGGATGCCTTGGGCGGCTTTTCGCAGAAGCTAAGCGGCTACAGACTAGAGGTTATATTCCCGCCGGAGCTGCTTTCTAAGCTGCCGCAGGACAAGCGCGAAACGGCAATTGCGGTTTTAAAGGAGGATCCGCGCCCCTCCTATCAAAACGATCCCGACCGCGTCTACGGCTTTCCGTTTGCGGGATTTGAGATTCGTTTTTGCGTAGACGGACAAACGCTGACGGTCTGCGAGGTATTTCGTGTCTGACAGGCAAAGCATTCCCAAATCGCCGCACAAAGCCCTTTCCCATGCCGCTCGGTATGACGACGGCATCAAGGCAGATGTGAAAGTCTTTCGCAGTTTTCCCGCGATCATCGGCGGGAGGGCCGGCAGTTCTCCGCAAAAGGACGCAAAACATACGGGTCTTTACCGGAATGCGGAAAAAGAGAACAGCCGCTCTTACCATTTTTGCAGCCTCTCCGCATGGAAACGCGGCAGCGAACGGAAAAAGCGTTTAAAAGAGCATGAGGGCTGCGGGTTAACAGATGCGTTTTGCAAAAAAAGCAGGGCGGCATAGCCTTTCGACTATGCCGCCCTGCGGTATTGAACCATTTCTTTACGCGTGTTCGCCTTTGGGGCGGCACGCTTTTTATGATGCTTTTGATTTCGCTGTCGAGATTACATATCCTTGATTGCAGCCTGTGCAGCAGCCAAACGCGCAATCGGAACGCGGAATGGCGAGCAGGATACATAGTCCAAGCCGATCTTGTGGCAGAACTCAACAGAGGACGGGTCGCCGCCATGCTCGCCGCAGATGCCGACGTGCAGGGACGGATTGACCGGCTTGCCAAGCTTGATCGCCATTTCCATCAGCTTGCCGACGCCTTCCTGATCGATCTTCGCAAACGGATCGTTCTCTAAGATCTTCTGGTCATAGTAAGCGTTTAAGAACTTGCCGGCGTCATCGCGGGAGAAACCAAAGGTCATCTGGGTCAGGTCGTTGGTGCCGAAGCAGAAGAAATCCGCTTCCTTCGCGATTTCATCCGCAGTCAGAGCCGCACGCGGAATTTCGATCATGGTGCCAACCTCATACTTTAAGTCGGCGCCGGCAGCGGCAATCTCGGCGTCGGCAGTTTCAACAATGATCTTCTTGACAAACTTCAGCTCCTTTAAGGAGGTAATCAGCGGAATCATGATCTCCGGAACAAGGTTCCAATCCGGATGCGCGTTCTTTACGTTGATCGCAGCACGGATAACAGCCTTGGTCTGCATTTTCGCAATTTCCGGATAGGTGACAGCCAGACGGCAGCCACGATGACCCATCATTGGGTTGAACTCATGCAGAGAATCGATGATATTCTTGATCTGCTCAACCGATTTGCCCTGCGCCGCAGCAAGCTTCTCAATGTCGGCTTCTTCGGTCGGAACAAACTCGTGCAGCGGCGGGTCTAAGAAACGGATGGTAACAGGATTGCCTTCCAGAGCTTCGTACAGCTTCTCAAAGTCGCCCTGCTGATATGGCAGGATCTTCTCGAGCGCCGCTTCTCTTTCCTCCGCAGTGTCGGAGCAGATCATCTCACGGAACGCTGCGATTCTGTCTTCTTCAAAGAACATATGCTCGGTGCGGCAAAGACCAATGCCCTCTGCGCCTAACTCTCTTGCCTTCTTCGCGTCGGCAGGCGTATCCGCATTGGTACGTACCTTTAAGGTTCTGTATTTATCAGCCCAAGCCATAACGCGGCCAAATTCGCCGGCGATGGTGGCGTCAGCCGTCGGAATGATACCATCGTAGATTTTACCGGTGGTGCCGTCGATCGAGATCGCGTCGCCTTCGTGGAACTCTTTGCCAGCTAACGTGAATTTCTTGTTCGCTTCATCCATTGCGATATCGCCGCAGCCGGAAACGCAGCACTCGCCCATGCCGCGCGCAACAACCGCCGCGTGGGAGGTCATGCCGCCGCGAACGGTTAAGATACCCTGCGCAGCCTTCATGCCGGTGATGTCCTCCGGAGAGGTTTCCAGACGAACCAGAACGACCTTTTCGCCTCTTGCAGCCCATTCCACGGCGTCCTCTGCGTTGAATACAATCTTACCGCAGGCAGCTCCCGGAGATGCGCCCAAGCCCTTGCCAATCGGGGCAGCGGCCTTTAACGCCTTTGCATCAAACTGCGGATGCAGCAGGGTGTCGAGGTTACGCGGATCGATCATGGCGACCGCTTCCTTCTCGCTTCTCATGCCCTCGTCTACTAAATCGCAGGCAATCTTCAAAGCGGCCTGTGCGGTTCTCTTACCATTTCTGGTCTGAAGCATGTAGAGTTTGCCATGCTCAACGGTGAACTCCATGTCCTGCATATCTCTGTAGTGAGATTCCAGCGTCGCGCAAACCTCTTTAAATTTCTCGAACGCCTCCGGGAATTTATCCGCCATCTCGGTGATCTTCATCGGGGTACGAACGCCGGCAACAACGTCCTCGCCCTGCGCGTTGGTTAAGAACTCGCCGAACAAGCCCTTTTCGCCGGTAGCCGGATCGCGGGTGAAAGCAACGCCGGTGCCGCAGTCGTCGCCCATGTTGCCAAACGCCATCGACTGAA
>CAZPLR010000052.1:0-11511 GCA_964587555.1 uncultured Oscillospiraceae bacterium | reverse complement strand
AAATCTTTCGCAAAATGCACGTTTTGCGAATATTTTCAACACGCTTTGAAAAGTCCGTTGAAATTTTGAAAGCCGGTCAAAACCGTCAAAAACCACAAAAAAAGCCGCCGAAGCTTTCGCGCCGGCGGGAAATTTTGCTGATCTTTATTGTAATTTGATATTATAAATTGGTACTTTTTGAAATCTCGGTATCAATCGAAAGCCCCTGCTGTTTCATCTTACGATAAGTACGCGCCGAAATGCCCATGGTCTTTTTGAAGGTGCGGGCAAAGTGGGTCGAATCGTTGAAGCCAACGTCGAAACAGATCTGGGTGATCGAGTCGTTGGTGCCCTCCAACCGCTCCATCGCGTGCTGGATTCTGACCTTTTGCAGATATTCGCTGTAGGTTTGCTTGGTTAAAAGCTTGAATAGGTAGCAGAAATAGGTTTTGGAAACCAGCGAAACACGGCAAAGATCGTCCAAACGCATCTGCTCGGCATAATGCTCCTCGATGTAATTGACCGCGGTTAGAATCGCTTTTTTGTGCTTTTCAAATACCTCGTCATGCGCGGCAGGGGTAGTCTCGTGCTGATCGTACTCTCTGGCAAGGGTCAGCAGCAGCTCCTGGATGTAGATGTACATAAATTGATCGCTGTAGCGTTTTTTCGAGGTATATTCGTCGACTAAGTCCTTCATGATCCGCTCGGCGGTCTTTGTCCCGAGAACCGAAAGCGGGAAAATTACTTTGGATTCCGCAGAGTATTCCATCAAATGCTGGATGGCGTACATCTCGTCCGGAGCCTCGACGAACTCGGAAAGCTTGTTGAAAATACTGCCCTGGCGCTGCGGCAGGAACGGATCGATCTTAAACTCACAGCAGTAAACGACTGTCCCCGCTTCCTTGCGGGAGTGATGCTCGACAAACGGCGGAATGAGGAAAATCTCGCCTGCGGCAATCTCATATTCTTTTCTTGAAATATATTCATAGCATTTCCCTTTGACAATATACCAGATTTGCATGTAGTCGTGAGAATGTACCTTAGACTCGGTATTCTCTGTATATTCCATCTGATAGGCTTTGAATAATTTCCCTTTTTCGAAAAATTCATTTGCTCGGTAGATTAAAAAACCTCGTTGCATAATAAAATCCCCCTTTTCTTTGATCCCATGTCAGGATGTCGTACAAGCCTCGTTAGAAGACGCTTCTGTCTGCGACAAAACCGTTTCCTCAAACCGCTCGACATTCGCGTATTGGCTGAAACGCAGACCATGGTTTAATAAGAATCCCATGAGTCCCGCTTCGTGCGAATAGACCGAAACAGCGAAGGAGGTTAAATCCTTCCGATAAAATAGATCTACTAAATTTGCAAGCTGCGGCGCTTCCTCGGCGTTTTTTGCAATTGCATCCAGCTCGTTTTGCAGCTTTACCGCATATAACAGCGCGGCCAAATGATCGCCTGCAAAACAAGCGTCGGTGATTTTCTGATAGTAGATGCGTGCGTATTCGTAAATGTTTTGATAAGCTTTCTGGCAGCTTACAATCTCCTTTGGCGCTTGCTCCTCTATCAAAAGCGCCTCGGTTTCTGCGATCAGTGCGCGGCAGGCTGCTTTAAGAAGCTGCGGATCTGCACTCCCTGCAATGGTTTCACAGCAGCTTTTGTAGCATGCCGGCGTTTTCTCTAGAGAAAGCACCTGCGTCTTCATACCAGAAAGTCCCTCCGTTAAGTAGCGGGCGTTTGCAAACAGCAAAGTGCAGGAAATCTTTTGCAGGATTTCGGTCGCTAATATTGCGGCGTCAGCGTCTGTATCGCCGAACCGAAAGTATAGCGCCTTGCAGTCCTGCAGCAGTTTGTTCAGCCGCTCCTTTGTAGGAAAGTCAGCCGCGGCTTTCTGGCGCAGAGTCTCAAATTGTCCAACAACCTCTGCATTTTTTGCAAAGATCAGCTTGGAGTCCAGCAGCATACAAACGTTTTGGCGGTCGCCTTCGCGCAGAGCAGAAAGCTCCTCGAAGCTGTACGGTTGAAAATCAAAGCCGCAGCCTTTGATTAAAAATGCTTTTCCAAGCGCTTTTCCGCGCTCGGTACTCGGGATAAAGTAGAAATGCAGATCAGCGGCGTTTTGCGTTTCCCCTTGCGCTGCCGCCCCATATATTACGACCGCAGCAATGTCTTCCGAATATTCGGACTTCACCTTTTGCGCGATAGTCTGCGCAATGCGATTGTAATCCATTTTGTGAATCATCCCTTTCCGAACAGTTTGTCCTTTTTACATACTGCCTCTCTGATAATAGCATACCATATTTCGGGGGCAAAAGTCAAGAATATCAGCGCGTTTCTTTTTGAGAGATTTCTCTTTTCAAATTGCAAAATATGTGCTATAATGCTGATGAACGGGGGATTTCCCGTAATTTTGAATTCATGGGAAAAAGAGGTTTTTCATATGTCCGACTATTCAGCCGAATTTCACGAGTCGCTTTGCGCGCTTGTCATTTTTCGGCATATTTTAAATGATCCGGCGGTCAAAAAGCTGACCGCGCTGTTTACTGTGCTGCAAAAGGAACATTTTGCAAAGATCGAGGCAATCGACGCTTACGCCGACTTTTCCGCCGCGCTTTTTGAGCAGGGCGAAAACTGGACCGACAGGCTTCTGAACCTTGTGCTGGAGGACGAGAATTTTTATATGCTGGCTCGCGCGCAGCAAAAACCGATCCCGGCGCAGTGGGAGGAAACGCTTTTGCAGGAATTGACCGCTTTGCAGCGCATTTCCCGTATTGATCCAAAAGCGCTTCAGCGGGAGATTGGCTACGCCGGGTTTCTGCCGTGCTGGCAGACAACGGAATATGATTTTTACACACTCTACCAAAAGCGGATGAAGCAGATTCCGATCAACGGTTACGGCGTCTTTGCGAAGTATCGCGCGTTCCTCCTCAAAAACGGCGCGCTGACGCCGGTGAAGTATCCGGATACGGTCTGCATGGCGGAGCTTTCCGGCTATGAGCGGGAAAGGGGATTGGTAATGGAGAATACGCTGGCCCTTCTGTCCGGCAAACCTGCCGCGAACATCCTGCTTTACGGCGATGCGGGGACTGGCAAATCCTCGACTGTCAAGGCAGTTGCCAACGCTTGCAGCGACCGCGGCCTACGGCTGATCGAGCTAAGCAAAGAGCAGCTTCATGAAATTCCAGTGCTGCTGGACAGCTTATCGCGTAACCCGCTCAAGTTTATCCTGTTTATCGACGACCTTTCGTTTTCGAGCGACGACAGCGATTTTGCGGCGCTGAAAGCGATACTGGAGGGCTCGGTTTCGGCAAAAACCTCAAACATCGCGATCTATGTCACCAGTAACCGCCGCCATTTGATCAAGGAAAGCTTCCGCGACCGGCAGGGGGACGACGTTCACGCGAACGATACAAGGGAGGAACTGCTCTCGCTTTCCGACCGGTTTGGTCTGACCGTAACCTTCTCCAAGCCGGATAAAGCGCATTATAATCAGATTGTCCTGAGTCTTGCGGATTACTATGGAGTAAAGGCAGAGAAGGACGATCTTTTAACCAGAGCGGGGGCTTTTGCACTGCGCAAGAGCGGATACTCGCCGCGCACCGCCAAGCAGTTCATTGAATCGCTGCGCGCTGCGCAGGGGCTGCGTTCCTAATTACAGAAAAACAGGCTGCGCTTTTTTTGATATGCACTCCAAAAGAGTCTAACGTTTGGGGTGCATATTATTTTACGTAAAAAGCGCGCCGGTTTTTTATCTTCAAAAAACAGAGCGTTATTCCGGCTGGGAGTAGGTAGTAAGCTCGACCGATTCCAAAACGACGTCCTCCAACGGTTTGGATGCGCTGTCAACCTCTAGTGCAGCGATCGTGTCTACAACATCCATCCCGTCGATCACCTGACCGAATACGGTATATGCGCCGTCAAGCCAAGGCGCGCCGCCGTATTGCTGGTATAGCTCCTTCTGTTGATCGGTGAAGCTGTAGCCATAGGCTTCGTAGACGGAAAACGATGCTTGCGAAACCACGCCCGCCTGTACGATGTAAAACTGACTGCCGTTTGTATTATCTGCGCCCTTGTTTGCCATGCAAAGCGCGCCGCGCAGATTATAAGCGTCGTCAGAAAGCTCCAAGCCAAAAGGCTCTCCCCAGATGCTTTCGCCGCCTGTTCCCGTTCCCTCCGGATCGCCGGACTGGATCATAAAATTTTCAATGACGCGATGGAAAATCATGTTGTCATAATAGCCGTCTTTTGAATGGGTGACGAAATTTTCAACCGCTTTCGGCGCGATATCTTCAAAGAATTCTACTGTAATGTCGCCGTAGCTGGTGTGAAGGATGGCGATCTGATCGCCGTTATCCGGTGTTCTCAGGTTTGCAATCCCTTCCTTTTTTTCACTGCATCCGGCAAACATCGTCACGATAAGCATGACCGGCAGGATCGCCGCAAAAATACGTTTTAAATTGCGCTTCATAACAAAAACCTCCTGAAAAATTACTCTGTATCTCCGTCGGCGGTATAGACCGACAGTTCGATGCTTGTGATAATAACGTCCTCAGCGGGGATGGTTGTTCCCGACTGCAATTCTGTATTCTGGATAATTTGGTCAACGATTTCCAGGCCTTCGTACACCTGCCCGAAAACGGTGAAGCAGCCGGAAACCTCCAAAAGTCCGCCGTGTTTTAAATATGCATCGCATATCTTGTCCGGATAGTTCTGCGCCTTCATCTGCTCATAGGTTGTTTCATCCGCCTCTCTGCTACCGACAATGAAAAAGCGGCTGTCGGAGTTGGTGTATTTAGTATTAAACCCGTTTAACTCCTGATACGCGGAAACCGCTCCCGAAAAGTGCAGCAGATTTTCCGAAAGCTCAATCGGCACGTCCTTTCCGTCGTCGGTCATTACCCTGCCGCCGGTATCGCTCTCCTCATCTACGCCAGTGTGCAGCGTGCAGGCGGAGCGGTCGATCTCAGCGATCTTGATCCCATTATAAAATCCAGATTCCACCAGCCGCTTGAAATTTTCGCAGGTCTTCGGCGCCTGCTCGGTGAACAGCATCATTTTGATATCGCCGTCACTTGTATGCAGAATGGCGATATCCTGTCCTTCCTGCGGCGGCTCTAGCTGGATCAGCTCAAGCGCGTCCGGATCAGTCGCCGGATCGTTAGCTGGGATACATCCGCCAAGCATCCCGGCGCAAAGCGCCGCAAGCAAAAGTGAAAGAAACCGGTCGCGGCCCTTACTGCGTTTCAATAATCTCATCCTCTTTCTCTCTGAACTCCTCCATGCAGGCACATGTTTATCCGCCGGCATGGATGTCGCTTCTTACAGCAGTTTTGTTTTCTATATGTATCTTATTGTATCACACTTCCCGGATAAAAACAACGTTTCAACTATGAACAAGCGATAAATTTTGGCACGGCAGGCGAGAGCCTGCGCACCCTGCTTTCCTGCAAGCAGCGCGACCATTAAATCGCTTGGCCGCATTTGTTTTTCGGTCAACCAGTTTTTCTTTGCTCAGGCTGGTTAGAGGAGAACCGGTTTTTTGCACGCAAGTGCCGCACGCGTAGAAGGCTGGCGGGGATTTTTAAGGGAAGTCCCTTCGGCGGCTTTTGTGCCATTTCGCGCCGCGGCAAAAGGAGAAGCTGATGATTGCTGTCGTATCGCAATCCGGTTCGCGGCGGCTTGAGCGATAGAGGAAGCAGGGAGCGTATCGCGCAAGCCTGTTCCCGCCAAGAGTTGCGCATAATAAAAAGCCTTTGTCACAAAGACAAAGGCTTTTGGCTGGGGTGGAAAGATTCGAACTTTCGCGATGACGGAGTCAGAGTCCGTTGCCTTACCGCTTGGCGACACCCCAATATCTCCTTTTTTAGACTGCCATATTATTGTAGCATAAAATGTTTTCATTGTCAACACCTTTTTTCAATTTTTTTCAAGGGAATATAGAAGATAAAAACCCGCCGCAGAAGATTCTGCGGCGGGAATAGGCAGTACTTTTTGCTGTGAAATATAGCTGAGAATCACATCAGCGATTTATAAAGCGCGATGATATCCTCCTTGGTCGGATCCTTCGGGTTGCCCGGACGGCAGGCGTCATCCATCGCCTGCTGCGCTAACATCTCGATATCCTCTTCCTTGACGATTGCTTTTAAGTCAGCCGGGATGCCGACGTCCTTGCTAAGCTGTCTGACAGCCTCGATTGCAGCGGCTCTATACTCCTCCTGCGTCATCTCATCAACGCCCTTTACGCCCATTGCGCGTGCGATCTCGCGGTATTTCTCGCCGGTGGCCTCCGCATTGTACGCCATAACGGTCGGGAGAATGATCGCGTTCGCGACGCCGTGCGGCGTGTCATAAACCGCGCCGAGCGGATGCGCCATCGAGTGAACGATGCCAAGTCCTACGTTCGAGAAGCCCATGCCGGCGACATACTGGCCAAGTGCCATCTCCTCGCGTCCTTTTGGATCGCCCGCAACAGAAGCGCGCAGCGACCGCGCGATGATCTCGATTGCTTTTAAGTGCAGCGCGTCGGTCAGCTCCCAAGCGCCCTTGGTGATATAGCCCTCGATCGCATGGGTCAAAGCATCCATACCGGTGGCAGCACATAAGCCCTTCGGCATCGAAGCGCACATCTCGGAGTCGATGATCGCGACAACCGGGATGTCGTGCGGGTCGACGCAGACGAATTTGCGCTGTTTTTCTACATCGGTGATAACGTAGTTGATCGTGACCTCGGCGGCAGTACCGGAGGTGGTGGAAACCGCAATCAGCGGCAGTGATTTATTCTTGGTCGGCGCAGTGCCTTCCAGCGAACGCACATCGGAAAATTCCGGGTTGGTCATGATGATGCCGATCGCTTTCGCAGTGTCGATTGCAGAACCGCCGCCAACGGCAACCAAACAGTCTGCGCCCTGCTCCTTGCAGAACGCTACGCCGCTCTGGACGTTTTCAATCGTCGGGTTCGCTTTTACGTTGTCGTATACCGCGTATGGGATCGACGCGTTTTCCAGCAGATCCATTACCTTGGTGGCGACCTTGAATTTAATGAGGTCCTTATCGGTGACCAACAGCACCTTGCTTAAGCCACGGTTCTTTACCTCGTCCACAATATTGGAGATCGCGCCGGGACCAAAATACGAAGTTTCGTTTAATACCATTCTTGCCATGCTTTTCTTCCTCCATTTTATTTTTTTGCTGCCGAAACAGGCGGCTTAGATGATTTTATTATACACCAAATCCAGCGTTATTGCAACCGGAAATGGAAATTTTTACAAAGCTTCCTTGCGATCCGGCTCGCACTCCTCGTGGTTATCAAATTCCTTTCCGGCAAAAATATAATCGATGATTTTTTGAGAGGCTTTTCCGTCCTCCCAAGCGCAGAAGCGCTGATAAAATTCCGCATACCGCTCGGCATACTGCTTCTGCACCTGCTCGATATTTTGGATCGCGCCGATCACCTCCGCCGTGGTAAACAGCAGCGGCCCCGGCACCTCGTCCTCGATGCTGATATAGAAGCCGCGCAGGTCGTCGCGGTATTTCTCCAGGTCGTAGGTGTAGAACAGCATCGGACGCTTTAACCCGGCGTAGTCGAAGAACACCGAGGAATAGTCGGTAATCAGGATATCCGAGATCAGGTAAAGCTCCGCGATGTCGTCGTAGCGGCAGACGTTATAGACAAAGCCGCTGTAGGCGCTGGTGTCAATCGCGTCGGCGATATAGTAATGGGTTCGCAGAAGCAGCACATATTCGTCGGACAGCTCCTTTTGCATCTGATCCAGATCAAGCTTCAGGCTGAATTTGTACTGTGCATGACCGTAATACTCGTCGTCCCGCCAGGTCGGCGCGTACAGGATGGTTTTTTTGTTTTCCGGGATGCCAAGCTTCTGACGGATTTTTGCCGCAAGCGCTTCCTTATTCTCCATATGCAGGATATCGTTGCGCGGATAGCCGGTATTGAGCATCTTGTTATCGAACATAAAGCAGCGGCGGAAGGTATGGGTTGAAAATTCGTTCGGCGATACCAGATAATCCCAGTCTCGTGAACCTTTATAGGTTAGATATTTATAATTCGGCGAGGCAGAAAGAACTTCCTCCTGATCAAACGCCAAACGTTTCAGCGGCGTTCCGTGCCATGTTTCCAAGAAGACCATACCATCGCGGTGAACCGTCCAGTAAGGCAGACGGTTATTAACAATAAAGTATTTTGACCGCGCCAGATAGCGGTGATAGGCGAAGCTGAACCGCTTTACCTGCTTACACGGGAACGGGATATCCAGCTTTTTGCCGTCATAAACCCAAACGCACTCATATTTTCCCGGATAGGCACGCTGTAACTGCTGATAAAGATATTTCGGGCTGTCCGAATAAAAACGCCCGAAAAAGCATTCAAACATCACCGTATTCTCCATAAGCGGCTGCTTGAGATACCGATAGGTATAAAACGCGCGCTTGATGAGGGAAGGCTTTTTCATCAGCTTCCATGCTTTTTGGCATGCGTCGCGCACAGTCGCGAGCGTTTTTGCCTTTTTGACATTGCCGGACAGCAGCGCTTTGATTAAGCTGCGCTTAAACAGCGAAAAGGTTTTGAGGAAAGCGGCGTCCATGGTCTGTACAATCCCGCGGATCCGCTCAAAATTCTCCTTTTGCCACTTTTCGTCCGGGCTGCGGTGCATCAGAGCGGTCAAATAGTTGCAGTAGTAGTTGATGAGCTTTCGCTGAAAGCGCTGGCGCACCGGGCTTTCCGCCGCCAGCGGAGCGACCGCTTTTTCATAGGTGGTCATCAGCTCGTCGAAACGCGCCGGATCCTTCTGCTGGGAGACAGACGGAAGATTGATCGGGTCGTTGTGGCGGCGCTGGTAGTATTTGGAGTCGTAGCAGCGCTGGCACTCCGCTGCCTTTTCCAAAAGCGCGGAAACAAAGGTCAGATCCGTGTAATAGACGCTGCCTTCATCGAAAGAAAGCTCGTTTTCCAGAAGAAAATCGCGGCGGATCAAAATATGCAGCGCGGAGATATTCTTTAATCCATGACGGGAGCTGATCAGCACCCGCTCGGCGCGGCTTTTGCGCTCCAAGCGGTCAAGTTCCGCCGCGTCGCCCTCGCCGGACTCGTTATAGTCGCGCTGCTCGTCGGCGTCAAAGCCCTCGTCATCATCAGCGGAATTGGCGGCTTTTCTGCGGTCGGTCGCGCTGACCTCGCTTTCGGCAATATCCACGTTAGAACGCTCTTCGGCGCGCGCGACGCTTGCAGCCAAGCTTTCCAGCGTCGCTTCATCGGCGTTTTCCGGGATGGAAACACCCGCCTCTAAAAGCGTCTGCTTCATCAGCTCGATATGCTCCTCCGTCAAGGCGTTTAAGGTGATCGAGCGTTTATACCAGGTACGCAGCTTGTTGCCGTAGATAAGCTGCAGCTTTGGATTTTCGGTAAGCGCTTCCATGAAAAGCGCAAGCGTGCGGTCAAGCAGATAGTCATCTGCGTCCATGAAGTAGACAAATTCGCCCTCTGCGGCATTTATGCCTGTATTGCGCGCGGCGGCGACGCCCTCGCCCTTTGATGGGATCACGCGCATAGAAAGCCGTTTTTCATATTCCGCAGTAATCTCAGAGATATCCTCGGCGCGGTCAAGCACAAAAATGACCTCAAAATCGCGAAAGCTCTGCGCACAAAGGCTCTCAAAATAGTCGGTTAGGTACTGCTTCCCATTATGAAACGGCGTTACAATGCTGATTTTCATTCTGCTGGTCCTTTCTTGACGCCTTCCGCCGGATTTCCGCCGCAAAAGACGCGCGTATATCAGTATCATTTTAACATAAACTTTATCTGATGTCAATTACAATTTGCACGAAAGGAGAATACGATGCAAAAGCGCCTGCTCTATTTCGCCTTCGCGATTTATTTCGCGTTTCTCACGCTTTGCCTTCAGCTGTTCACCATCACGCAGAACGAGAGCTATTTTGCGCTCTCCGTCCGGCAAAGCGGCAAGACAGTCACGCTGTATACCGCGCGCGGGCAGATATACGACCGCGATTTTAACTCCCTTTCCGAGAAAAACATTCCTGCCGCCGTCGTTTTTCCAAGCGAGCAGAATCTTGCCGCGCTGCGGGCGTGGTATGCAAAGGCGTCCGCGCAGGGGAAAGCGGACGCAGGCGGCCTGACTGCGCCGTTCGTCACGACCGATATCTCCGGTCTTTCAGGACTGCCGCAGACCGAAATATTCCTGCTTCCGACGCGGGACGCAAGCATTGCGCCGCATATTTTGGGGTATCTTTCGGACGGTGAGGGCGTCTGCGGGATCGAGGCCGCGTATAACGCGCTTTTAACCGAAAATGCGCAGACCGCGAAAGCCGGCGTGATGCAAAACGGCGTCGGAGAGCTGCTGCAAAACGCCGAGGTTTCCCTTTCCATCCCGCAAACGGAAAAATCAGGCGTTGTTTTAACGCTGGACAAGCGTTTACAGCAGATCGTCCTGCAAGCGGGAAAGGATATGCAAAAGGGGGCGGTGGTCTGCATCGACGCGGAAAGCGGCGAGATACTGGCGCTTGCGTCGTTTCCGGGGTACACCGATCCGGGAGCCGCGCTGGAAAGCGCGGACGCGCCGCTTTACAACCGGGCGCTGGCGGCGTATCCGGTCGGCTCGGTATTCAAGCCGGTGATCGCGGCGGCGGCGCTGGAGCAGGGATTTTCTCGGGACATGGGCTTTTCCTGCACCGGAAGCACTGCGGTGGGAGATGTGATTTTCCGCTGTCACAAGCGGGACGGGCATGGGACGCTCAACATGACCGGAGCGATCAAGGAGTCCTGCAATCCGTATTTTATCGCGCTGTCGCAGAGCTATCCGGCAGAGGTGTTTCTCACGATGGCGGAGGCGTTCGGGTTTGCGGCGGAAACAGCGCTCTGCACCGGGGTGAAGGGCGCCGCCGGGACGCTGCCGACTTCGCTGTCGCCCGCGGAGCTTGCAAACTTCTCCTTTGGGCAGGGGGAATTGACCGCCACGCCGCTGCAGGTCTGCGCGGCATATGCGGCGATTGCAAACGGCGGGGTATATCACGCGCCGACGCTCATCCGGGGGACGACCGAGGACGGGGCGACGCTGCTCCCGGAAACCGCTTCGCTCCCGGAGCGTATTATAAAGGAAGAAACCGCGCAGCTTCTGCAGGAAATGCTTTACACAGCGGTCATGGAGAACGACGGTGCAAACGCGCGCCCGGAGCACGGCGTTATCTGCGGCAAGACCGGAACAGCGCAGACCGGACAATACGACGAAAACGGCGCGGAGCGCATCACCGCGTGGTTTGCGGGCTGGTTTTCCTACCAAGGCAGGGAGGTTGCGGTGGCGGTAACGGTTGAGGACGCCGTTTCCGGCAATGAAACCGCCGCCCCGATTGCCCGCGAAATCTTCACGCGCGCGGGAGGATAAAAAACCCCTCCGGTTGCCCGGAGGGGAAAATTTTTTATTTGTGTTTTGTCGCTCTGTTATGCGGCAATTGCTTATTCCACAACCTTATCGGTGTAGAACGGAGCAAAGGTGCCGATCTTCACGC
>CAZPLR010000051.1:0-11602 GCA_964587555.1 uncultured Oscillospiraceae bacterium | reverse complement strand
GCAGGCAAGAGGAAGATCATACTATGTTAGGCGGGAAAACCGAAAAAGAAAAAATATTTTTAGAAAAAGGAAAAAAGGGTTGACAAAAGGAGAAAAACCTGATATAATAAAAATAATCGAAACAGGATGTACCTGTTGTGATTTCCCGCACAGCGGCTGCAAAGCGTTTCGAGCATGATTTTCTGTGGGGTATGTTCTTTTGAACATACCCCACTTCCCGTTAAAAAAGCCAGACGCTTTCAATAAAAGCGTCTGGGATTCAGCTCATTCATTTTCTTTTTTTCTGTGATGCTTTTTGCCGGCGTGGATTACAGCGCAGACGATCAGCGGAAGCGCCGCCGCCCAGCTCAGCGCGACAACGATTGTTTTGATAAAATTGTGAAGCTTTGCTTTCATGTTTTTTTCTCCTTTTTCCATTCCTGTCGTTTGAGGAAGCTTTCAGTATTTATATTATAGCATAGCGGTTGGAATAAGTTGTTGTTAAATTATGAAGAATTGGCAGAAAATTTGTCAGCGAAAGGAAGAAGAAGTCTGTTGACAGCAGAATGAAAAAATGTTATAATAAAGGTGCTGATGTGTTTTCCTGCGTTTGCCTGCGGCGAACGTCAAGTCAGAATCATTCAGAAGGAGAAAGCGCAAAGAATTATAAGATGCGGAAGTGGCGGAATGGCAGACGCGCCGGTCTTAGGAGCCGGTTCTATATGAGTGTGGGTTCAAGTCCCATCTTCCGCACCAAAACCGGACACCGATTTTGATACGAGGGGTATCGAAATAAGTGTCCGGTTTTCATTTTAGAACGTGGCAGATACCGCCGTCAGCACGCAGTAATCCATGTTTATTTTATAAGAAAAACGGCGGGTTCTATCTTATATGAATATGAAGCGGGGATTTTATTCTGATTTTCCGCAGTGGGAAAGGGCGCAAAAAGCTCTACATTTCGGCGCATTCGGCGATAGAAAGCCAAGCGTTTTACCGCAGCATGGGCTGTGTGGACGCGCAGGTTAATTATGCGCTTCATGTGGGAAAAGGACCGTTTGACTGCCAGTTGGAATATCTGCTGTAAAAAATCATATCAATAGCTCCGCCGCAAATCCTGCGGCGGAGCTCATTTTATCGGATGACTTATTTTTTCTGCGTACTACAATCTGCGTACTACAAAATCCGCGTCACAGAGGCGTTCTTTCCGTATCGTTTGAAAATCGTCCGGCTGAAAATCCTTGCGGATCGTAACGGTGTTCAGGCAATCATAGCCCAGCCTGTGGTATAGGCGAATCGCCTGTTCATTTCTGGCGGCTGCTTCAATATACAGCGATTTTGAATATTGGCAGACCTCCTTTTCGATCAGCCGGACGGCGGCTGTGCCAATCCCCTGCCTTTGGAACGCCGGAAGGACAAATAGATCCTCCAGCCAATCCATAGCGCAGCCGCGGCTTCCCATATGGATAAAGCCGACGGTTTGTTCCTCCTTGCGGATAAAATAGAACGCATGCCCCTCGGCTGTCCAAGCGTTTAAATCCGCCAAGGCGTCCTCCTCCGACTGATTCAAATCATTGTGCTCCTTCCAGAAGGAGCGGATCAGCGAAACCGCCTCGTTTTTTTCTCCTTGAAATAGATGTAACGTAATATTCATGCATATTGCTCACTTTCTATCCATTCCTATTTGTATGAATAGTATTCCCTAATATTTGTCCGTATCGTTTTATATCACCATAGAAATCTGGGCGCCATTTACCGAAAAAGCATCCTGAACACAGGTGATAAAAGAAACGCCGAGAACGCAAAAAACATAGTGTTTATGCGGGGTTTCGGCGTTTTCTAATCCCTCAGCCGACCTAAAATCATCTTGTGGCGGAGAGAAAAATTCTACTATCCTTTATCACATTTTTTCTGGCTCTGGATATTCTGCGCCAAAGGTTTCAACTGTGACAGACTTCATGATCTGCGGCGTGAGGGGCTTGTCGTTCCAGTCGGTCGGAAGCTTTGCAATGCGCAGCGCCTCCTCCAAGCCCTCGGTTACTTTGCCGAACGCAGCGTAGCTGCCGTCTAAGTGCGGTGCGTTGCCGACCATGATAAAAAACTGGGAGCCGGCGGAATTCGGATCCATTGCCCGCGCCATCGATAAAACGCCGGTGGTGTGCTTAAGCGGGTTGATTACGCCGTTTTGGCGAAATTCCCCCTTGATGCTGTAGCCCGGATCGCCGGTGCCGGTTCCCTTTGGGCAGCCGCCTTGGATCACAAAGCCTTTGATGCAGCGGTGAAAACACAAACCGTTATAAAAGCCCTTGTTAATCAGCGAAATGAAGTTGTTGACCGTATTCGGTGCGTCCTGTGGGTAAAGCTCCGCTTTCATGACGGCGCCGTTTTCCATGGTGATGGTGACAATAGGATTTGCCATATTTGTAAATTCCTTTCTGAATATCATTTGCGTTTATTCTGTCTGAAAGACATTCCCATTATAGCATAAATACGCTATGCGGTCAAGTTTTTCTGCGTTTTCGGCTGCTTTTTCGCATGTGGATCCAGCCGCCGGATATGATAGTAGAAGCCCCAGACGAGGATAACCATCGCGGCGAGCCAAGCTGCCGGCGACGCCCAGCACATTCCGGCAAAGCCGAACAGATTTGCAAACCAGATCGAGATTCCGGTGCGCGCGATCAGTTCCAGCACGCCCGACCAAAACGGGATGATCGGCTTGCCAAGCCCTTGCAGAGCATTGCGATAGAGGAATAAAAGCCCCAAAGCCCAAAAGCAGCAAGCGATGGCGAACTGATAGGTCTGCGCCGCGGAAAGGATTTGACTCATCATCGCTGCGTCGTCAGTGTCCAAGAACAGGATGGTGAGATATTTTCCGAAAAAAATCACCAAAATCCCGGCAGCGATGTTGAAGAAGAAGGTAAGCAGCGCGCCCTTGCGCACGCCGGTGCGCACGCGGTCGAGGCGGTGTGCGCCGGAATTTTGCCCGGCGTAGGTTGCCATTGCGGTGCCAAACGAGGCGCCCGGCTGCGTGGCGATCTGTTCCACCTTGGAAGCGGCGGTGTAGGCGGCGACGACGGTCGAGCCGAATGAATTGACCACCGACTGCACGACCATGCAGCCGATCGCGGTGATCGAGTTCATGAATGCGTTCGGCACGCCCAAACGAAGCAGCTTGCCGCAGGTTGCGAGATCCATCCTCCAATCTTCTTTATGAGGACGTAAAAATTTGTATTTGGAAAAGAGGTAGCAGATGCTTAGGATACAGGAAACCGCCTGCGATGCGATCGTTGCGTAGGCGACGCCCGCAACCTCAAGGTCAAACGCGAGGACGAAAAGCAGATCCAAGCCGATATTGACCAGCGAGGAGAAGATGAGGAAATAAAGCGGCGTTTTGGAGTCGCCGACAGCGCGCATGATCGAGGATGCGAGGTTGTAAAACAGTGTCGTCACAGTGCCGTAAAAAATGATGCTGATATAAAGCTCGGCGTCATCGACGATATCTGACGGGGTCTGCATCATATTCAAAAGCGGGCGGGTAAAAAACGCCATTGCCGCTGTAATGACGACCGCGATGACTGCAGTCAGCAAAAACGATACCGCAACCGAGTGGCGTATCTCGCTGTAATCCTGTGTTCCGGACCTTTGCAGCGCGCCGTAATTTTGAGAAACGACGATGGAAAAGCCCGCCATCAGACCGCCGGCGAAGCCGATCACAAAAAAGCTGAGCGATCCGGTTGAACCAACCGCCGCCAGTGCCTGTGGGCTGACATAACGTCCGACTATGACTGTATCCACCATGCTGTAAAGCAGCTGGAACACGTTCCCGATCAAAAGCGGAACAGTAAACCATAAAAGCAGCTTTAACGGGCTGCCTGAGGTCATGTCCTTTGCCATGTGTAAAACTCCTTTTCTATAGGTTTCAAACAACTCTACATTATAACATAACACCGAAAAAAACGTTTGTAAAGGCGGCAAAACCCGATTTAGAAACTTCCATGAAAAAAACGGAAAATTCGCAAATTAGTTTTTCCCGCTTATCCTTGCGCTGTCTCTTCAAAAGCCAAGCAATGCTTTGCAGCATGGAGCGAAGCGTTTTGGGGCATACTGAAATCAAAAAAAGGGAAGCGAGAGGTTTTATGAAGCGGTGGTTTTGGCGATATGCAAAGGATCGGTTTTGCAGAATGGGAATGGAGGCGTTTTTTTGCTTTTGTCTGCTTGTAACGCTGGGCTGCGTTTGGGATTTTGCGCTGTTTCCCGGCAGAGAGCAATTCTTTTGCGGGCTTTTTCTGCTTCTATACTGGTTTGCGGCGCGGATTGTGTTGTATCCCATGCGGCTTGGCGGATATCGCATCCGGTTTTTTGGACGAGGAGAAACGCTTTATTTTTTTGATGGATTCCGGCGGCTTTGCAGGGCGTGGGGAATCGGCGTCACCGTGACGCTGCTGCGCTTGCTGGCGCTTATTTGTCTGATTCCGGGGGCGGCGGCGCTTTATTTTGTTGGATGGGAAAGGGGTTATTTACCAAGCGAAGGCGGAATTTGGCTTGTGATCTGCTTTTATTTGGGGCTTATCCTGACGGCGGCAGGGGTCGTCTTCTGCGCGTCGCTTTGGCTGCGTCTTGCAGTGTTTTCAGCGGCTTATGCGGTCTACGGTACGGCGGGAAAGGCGTTCTCAGTTTGCATTGGCAAGGCTTCAAGAAGGCGCGGGCTGATGAGCATAGTCATTTTTCCGTTTTTTTGCAGGCTGATTCGAAATCTTTGCCATAAACGGTCTGCAAGGGTTGCAATCGGCGGGGCAAATGTGATACAATAGGAAAGATGGAAGGAGCAGCCGCATAGGAGAGACATGCTGCTGCGGCTTTGGGATAAAAGCGATAAAAGGAAGAAATAAAATGGAGAATAGGATCGTTATCAAGGTCGGGACCTCCACCCTGACCCATGCGACTGGGCGGCTCAACATTCGGCGGACGGAGGAGCTGGTGAAGGTGCTGTCGGATATCAAAAATTCCGGCAAGGAGCTTATTTTGGTTTCCTCCGGCGCGATTGCGGTGGGAGCGGGAAAGCTTTCGATGTACAGCCGCCCCGCTGATCTGCCGGGCAAGCAGGCATGCGCTGCGGTCGGTCAGTGTGAGCTGATGCACATCTACGATCAGCTTTTTGCGCGTTATAACCATATAGTTGCGCAGGTGCTGCTCACCCGCGACGCTGTGGAGGACGCAGGACGCCGGATGCACGCCGAGAATACTTTTGAGCGGCTGCTGTCGCTTGGAATCATTCCGATTGTCAACGAAAACGACACCGTTTCGGTCGATGAGATCAACTTCGGCGATAACGACGCGCTTTCAGCGACCGTTGCGCAGCTGGTTCATGCGGATCAGCTTGTGATCCTCTCGGACATTGAGGGACTTTATGATATGGATCCGAAGGAGCATCCGGAGGCGAGACTGATTTCGCGGGTGGAACGGATCACGCCGGAGATTTTGCGGCTTGCGGGCGGAAAAGGCTCGGAGTTTGGAACCGGCGGTATGATAACCAAGCTGCACGCTGCGCAGACGGCGTTTGCTTCCGGCTTCACGATGCGGATATTAAGCGGCAGCGACCCAAATATCCTATATGACTGCATGGAGGGAAAGCCGGTCGGGACGCTGTTCGCGCCAAAAGAGGTGTGAGTGTTTTTGTGTAAAAACGGCGGTTGTCTTTTGCAAGGCAGGCGCGGAAAGGAACGATGAGCATCATGGAGATGAATTTGGAAAATCCGCAGGAGTACATAGCGCGGCTTGGAAAGCGGGCGCGGCTTGCTGAAAGAGCGGCGGCAGGGCTTTCGGCCCGCAGAAAAAACGAGTTTTTACGGCGCTGCGCCGGGCTCATTTTAGCGCATACGGACGAGATCATCCGAGAGAATGCGCGCGACTGTGCGCAAGCGGAAAAAGAGGGCATGGCAAAGCCGATGCTAGATCGCCTGATGTTAGACAGCGCGCGGATCGCACAGCTTTCCGACGCGGCGGAAAAGCTCGCTGCGCTTGAGGACCCAGTTGGGAGCGTGATTTCCGCTTGGAAGCGGGAAAACGGCTTGCAGATCGTGCAGCGCAGAGTGCCGCTTGGCGTGATCGGCATTATTTATGAGGCGCGTCCGAACGTCACGGTGGACGCGGCGCTTCTATGCGTCAAGGCTGGCAACGCGGTAATCCTGCGCGGCGGGAAGGAAGCGCTTGCGACCAACAAGGCGCTTGTTTCGGTGCTGCGGCTGGCGGCGGAGAAAAGCGGAATCGATCCGGATATCATTCAGCTTGTAGAGGATCCGTCCCGCGAGGCGGCAAACAGCATGATGCTTGCGGCGGAATATATCGACGTACTGATCCCGCGCGGCGGCGCTGGGCTGATTCAGAGTGTGAAGAAAAACGCGAAGGTGCCCGTTATCGAAACCGGTGCAGGCAATTGCCACGCCTATGTTGATCGGGCGGCAGATTTTGAAAAGGCGATCAAGGTTGTTTACAACGCGAAGGTTTCGCGCCCGTCTGTCTGCAACGCGATTGAAACGCTGCTTGTCCACGCAGAGATCGCGGAGGATTTCCTGCCGCTGATCGGGGAGGAATTTGTAAAGGCCGGGGTCAAAATTTACGGCTGTGAAAAGACCCGCGCGATTTTAGGGGAAGCGGTGCTGCCGGCGACCGAAGTGGAATATGAAACCGAGTTTGACGATTATATTATCGCGGTGAAGGTGGTAGAAAGCTTGGAGGAGGCGGTGGAGCATATCGACCGATATTCGACCGGGCATTCCGAGGTGATCCTGACGGAAGATATAGGTGCGGCGAACCGGTTTCTCTCCAGTATCCGCTCGGCGGTGGTTTATGTAAACGCATCGACCCGGTTTACCGATGGAGGGGAGTTTGGGTTTGGAGCGGAGATCGGCATCTCGACCCAAAAGCTGCACGCGCGCGGTCCGATGGGGTTAAAGGAACTGACCACGACGCAGTATGTCGTTTTGGGCGACGGACAGGTACGGTAAAAGGGTTTTTGTTTTTTGCGCAGTGATAGTCAAAGGAAACGGTGATGATATGGCAACCAAAAAGCGAAAGGAACGGCGCAAAGCGCTGCAGTCCGCTCCAAAAAATGTAAAGCAGTCTCAGCCAGCCGAAAAAGAGCTGGATCTCAAACAGCTTCATCTGGCTGTTGAAACCGCCAATGCGCCGCAGGAGAACGCGCCCGCGGAGAGCCGGCGGCTGCTTGCGCGTTATCGCGCCTATCGTGATAACAGAAAGAGCAGAGAGGAGCGCAAACGGCCGCATCACAAGCGATACGCGCTGCTTGGTATATTCTGCATCATATTTACTGTGATCGGGCTGATCGCATCGGTGCGGTTTTGCATTGATACCGGGCGGGCAATTGCGGATAAATCGGCGCTGAAGGAGGAGTTAATGCCCTACGTTTCTCCGTATGTGGTGATTGATGCGCCGGAATTTTCGGAAGGCGGTTCACTTTCGGAAACCGTGACACTGCGGTGTGCGGCGTGGGATTTTCTGCTTTCGGCAGACATTTCTCAGTATGCGCAGGATGGTTATGGAAACGTATTTGTGCCGCGTACCGACTTGCAGCGGCGGGCTGCGGCGATGTTTGGGCGAGAGGTTGAGCTGCAAAAGCGCTCGGATTACGGCGGCTCGCTTTCGATCAGCTATGACAGCGGCAGCGACTCCTACCTGCTGCCCTTACAGCCGGATTATGCAACCTATTATCCGAAGATCACGGCAATCGAGAAGCAACAGGACGGCTATAAGCTGACGGTGCAGTATTTAACCGCCGACTTTCTTTCTTACCTGCGTCCGACAACGCAGGAAACAGTGGTCAAGACGATGTCCTATACGCTGTTGGAAACGGAAGACGACGGTTATCGGGTCAGCGCGATCACACTGATCTCAATTGAGGCTGACGGCTACTATCAGCCGGACATCAGCGAATGAACGGTTTTATGGGAGAGGAGATTACAATGCAGGAAAAAGTCTCTATAATCAAATACTTTATCAATCTGTGTTTCTTTTTTTATTTTGTTTTATTGTTTGCGGAGCGGGCGCAGAGCGTCGCGCGCTCGATTGCGTCCCCTTCGGTGCGGATATTCGGAGACGGCTTTCACAGCTATGTTTATCTGTTGACCTTCGCGTCAATGGCGGGCGCGCTTTTGTATTTGTTCCTTAAACAAGGCGTATTTTTTGCCGGTGTGTTTTCCAGAAGCGGCGCGATCTACAGCAGGATCGATTTTGTGCAGCTTACGATTGCGGCGGGCATACTGCTTTTATCCGGCATGGTACATACTGAATTTACGATTGCGCCGATGCAGTTTGGCGCGTACGGCGCTTTGATCATTGGATTGGCGCTGCAAACGGTGCTGAATCAGGCAAGCGCAGCCAACAAGCTTTGCCTGTGGCTGTCGTTTTGCTACCTTGTGTTCTTCTCCATGGCAATCCCGGTTATGTACCGCTCCAGTATTGCGCAGGCGGGAGCGTTTCATGCCATTGAAGCGGCTGCGGCGATTTTGCTTGTTGCGGCGTTTACCTATATGGCGGCGCAGATCTTTTCGGGGCAGGGGCAGGATTTATTCTACTGGCTGCCGATGCTCTTGGCAGCGGTATTCGACGCCGTTATTCTGGCGATGCGCTGGAAGGAGCAGGTCAATGGCTTTGTACTGATCTTTATCATCGTGACCGCAGTGACCTTCTGCGCAGGAAAAATTTTTTCGCGGTGCGGCTGAAGCGACGCGTTCGAGAAAAGGATAAAGCAAATCCCCTGATCTTCCTTATTGCGGAAGCTCAGGGGAACATGCAGGTCAGAATTTAAGGGCGTTGATCTGCTCCTCGCTGTTTTTCAGGATATTAAGCACCGAGGCGGTGTAGCGCGGGTATTGCTCCTCTAGCAGCGCGTTAGTCAGCGGAACGAGCGGAGAATCCTTTTTGGCGGTATAGGCGTCGCAGGTTTCGTTTGCAAGCGTCTCGGCGACGCGCATGATCGCGTCGGCCTTTGCCTGGCCAGCCAAACGGGAGAGCGTGAAAAGCTTCGGACCGTTTTTCACGCTTGGAAAGACCATTTGATAGCAGCGGTAGACCGCCATGTTGAGAAAGCTTGCAATGGCGATGGTGAATTTGGAGTCATGCAGCTTAGAAACCTGATCGAACAGCACAGTGATTGCGCCGGAAAGCAGCTTTTTCTGCATCAGTGCGACAAAATCCGGCTTACCGCCCTTTAAGCGATCGGTTTCTGCATCGGGGATGTCGTCGATGGTGAGGACTGCGCCGGTGCGCTGGGGGGAGCGTCCGAGCAGGTAGTCCGTCGAAACGTCGTAATAATCCGCGACGCGCACAAGGAAATCCAGTCCGCATTCGCGGATACCCTTCTCATAGTGGGAGAGCAGCGCTTGGGAAACGCCAAGGTCGCTTGCTGCCTGTTTCTGACTAATGCCGTGTTCCTTGCGCAGCAGCGTAAGCTTTTTTGAAAAATCCTGTCCCATATCTCGTTACCGTTCCGGAAGGCGGTGAAAGCGCCGGCGGAAAAATCCTTTCTTTATCCTGCTTGTACCCGATCCCTGCTTTTTTGACAACGATCGATCAGATTCTATTATATTATAAAATTTCCCGTTTGTAAAGAGCAAATCTATTTTTAGGAGGACGGTTTTATGCGCGCATATCGATTATATTTCATCCGCCATGGGCTGACGCTGGCTAATTTGGAGGGGCGTTACATAGGCGTGACCGACGAGCCGCTCTGCGCACGCGGCAAGCGCGAGCTGACGGCTCTTGCGGATGAGAAGCTTTATCCGACGGTCGGCAGGGTTTACGCAAGCCCGCTGCGCCGCTGCACCGAAACGGCGGCGATTCTTTACCCGAACCACACGCCGGCGCTGATTGAAAATCTACGCGAGTGTGATTTTGGGACGTTTGAAAATCATACGATCAAAGAGCTTTCGGAGAATGCGGATTATAAAAACTGGATTTCTTCAAATATGCGGGTTTCGCCGCCGAACGGCGAGAGCGGACGCGCCTTTACCGAGCGCATTTACGCGGGATTAAACGAGATACTCGCCGACATGATGCGAAGCAAGATATCGGAAGCAGCGCTTGTCTGCCATGGCGGCGTGCTGCTCAACCTGCTGTTTGGCGTTGCTTCGCCGAAGCGCAATCCGGCGGATTGGGTGCTGAATCCGGGATGCGGCTATGCGCTGCAGTTTAACCCGTCGCTTTGGCAGAATGCCGGTATTATGGAGGTCGTTTCCCCAGTCCCGTGGGAGAAGCCGGAGGGAGAACAGGATGCGTAATGCAAGGCTCCCGCAGCGATTACTGCAGGAGCCGTCTGTTTTTATAGACAAGGCTTTCATTACACCAGATCATCCGGGAGAGAGGTGTCTGCGCCGACGCTTTGGTTTGAAAGATAGGCGGTGATGAAGCCGTCGATTTCACCGTCCATGACCGCATTGACTTGGCTGGTTTCATAGCCGGTGCGATGATCCTTGACCATTGTGTATGGCATGAAAACATAGGAGCGGATCTGAGAGCCCCATGTGATTTCCTTTTGGTCGCCCTTGATGTCCTCGATCTTTTCCAAATGCTCTCGTTCCTTGATCTGTACAAGCTTGGAGCGCAGCATACTCATCGCGATCTCGCGGTTTTGCAGCTGGCTGCGTTCCACCTGACAAAACACGACGATGCCGGTCGGAATATGGGTTAAGCGCACTGCGGAGTTGACCTTATTGACGTTCTGACCGCCCGCGCCGGAGGAACGGCAGTAGGCAAGCGAAATGTCCTCCGGACGGATTGTGACCTCGGTGTTATCGTCGATCTCCGGCATGACCTCAAGAGATGCAAACGAGGTGTGCCGTCTGCCGGATGCGTCAAACGGCGAAACGCGCACCAAACGGTGTACGCCGGATTCTGAGCGCAGAAAGCCGTAGGCGTTTAACCCCTCGATCATGATGGAAGCGCTCTTGATGCCTGCCTCCTCGCCCTCCTGAAAGTCCAGCAGCTTGACCTTATAATTATGGCGCTCCGCCCAACGGTTGTAAAGGCGGTAGAGCATCTGCGCCCAATCCTGCGCTTCGGTTCCGCCGGAACCGGCATGGAAGGTTAAGATTGCGTTGTGGCTGTCGTACTCGCCGGTCAAAAGAGTGGAAAGCTTTTGCTCCTCTAAATTCTCGCAGAAGGTACGGTAGGATTCCTTCAGCTCGTCAAGCATACTGAGGTCCTCCATCTCGTTGCCCATTTCGATCAGCGTTTCACAATCCTCAAAAAGGGTGACAAGACGTTCATATTTCTGCACCATATCCTTGAGCTGTGCGGTGCGCTGTAGTATTTTCTGCGATTTCTCCATATCGTCCCAGAAATTTGGCTCGGCGGCTTTGTGCTCCAGCTCGTCGATCTCGGTGGTCAGACCGTCTAAATGCAGCGCTTCTTTCAGGTTATTTAATTCGGGACGCTTATTATTCAATTCGTTTTTGATCTCATCGTATTGCAGCATGGGATTGCACTCCTTTTTTGCGTGATTGGTCTATTCCTTGTCTTTAGGGTATCCTTCTTAATTTGGCATATTAACTCAGCATATTACAGTATAGCACATATCAGCGCAAATGTCCAGCGCTTTTTGCATCCCAAA
>CAZPLR010000050.1:0-11714 GCA_964587555.1 uncultured Oscillospiraceae bacterium | reverse complement strand
TATGAAGTTTTACGGCTGCTGTTTTGAATCATTTATGATTCACTCAGGAGGCAGAACACTCTACACGACTGAGCTACACCGTTTTTTGCCGCTTTCCTAGTATAGCATACTTTCGCGAATCTGTCAAGCAGAAAATCAAGATTTTTTTGCAAGCGGCCGACGAACCTGTAAATGCAACATAAAAATCACCAAGTATAACAGGAAGGTCGTCTCCTGCTGACAACACTTTATCCGGCGAAAGCAACTCCACTCACAGAAGCAGCAAGCCCAATTACCAAAACAAACGACAAGACACATCCCATTCCGTGCAAAAATGCTTTCACAAATCTGTTCTTCTTTTCATCTTTCTCTAAACAACCAGATCATACAGCAGGTATGCTATAAATAGCATACCATATATTTCCAAAACCGTCAATAAGCTAAATATACAGAAATTGTTCTTGAACACATGCAGATCAACGATGATTCCCTTACCGATGCGCCTGCTTGAGCATCGTCTGCTTGAGCGACCAGAGCCGTTCGGACAGGTCGACGTAGTAATTATGCGGGTTCTCAAACCGCTTGACCTCATCCCAGAGGGTATCGACCTGCGCCAAGCAGTAGTCCCGTACCGCGTCAATCTCCGGAGTTTGGTAAACGACCTTCCCCGCCTTAACCACCGGCACTAAAAGCTCGCGCAGCGTGTAGTTTTCAAAGGTCTTGCGCTTCCATGTGGCGTTCGGGTCGTACAGCGTCAGCGGCTGGCGTTGGTCAAACTGCTCGTCTGCCAGCGCAATCAGGTCCGCGCCCGCTTTTCCAGTCTCCTTATCGTAAAGCCGGTAAACCCTCTTGTAGCCCGGATTGGTAATCTTCTCAATATTCTCGCTGATCTTCATCTTCGGGATAATTTTCCCTTCCTGCTCAACGGCGCAGAGCTTGTAAACGCCGCCAAAAACCGGCTCGCTGCGGGAAGTAATCAGCCGCTCTCCAACGCCGAACGCATCCACCGGTGCGCCCTGCAAAAGCAGGTCGCGGATGATATATTCGTCTAACGAATTGGAAACAATGATCTTGCAGCCGGTAAGCCCCGCCGCATCCAACAGCTTCCGGCATTTTTTGGACAGGTAGGTGATGTCGCCCGAATCAATGCGGATGCCGCACTTTGTAATCCCCTGCGGCAGCAAGACTTTTTGGAACGCCTTGATCGCGTTCGGCACGCCGCTATGCAGCACGTCATAGGTGTCGACCAGCAGTGTCGCATTGTGCGGGTACAGTCTGCAATAAGTTTCAAACGCCTCATACTCCGAATCGAACATCTGCACCCAAGAGTGCGCCATCGTCCCGGTTGCCGGAACACCGTAGATACGGTCGGTGATCGTGCAGGCAGTGCCGGTGCAGCCGCCAATATACGCGGCGCGCGCACCTAAAACCGCACTCTCGGAACCTTGCGCCCGTCTTGAACCGAATTCAGAAATCGCGCGCCCCTGCGCCGCACGGACAATGCGGTTTGCCTTGGTGGCAATCAACGACTGATGGTTGATAGAGAGCAGCAAAAAGGTTTCAATCAGCTGCGCTTCAATTGCCGGAGCGCGCACCGTAATAACCGGCTCACCCGGAAAGATAGGGGTTCCCTCCGGTACCGCGTAAATATCGCCGGTGAACCGGAAATCCTTCAGATAGTCTAAAAATTCCTCCGAAAAAGCATTTTTCGCACGTAGGAAGGCGATGTCCTCCGCGTCAAACGAAAGCTGTTGGATATACTCGAGGAACTGCTGCAGCCCCGCCGCGATCGCAAAGCCGCCGCCATCCGGAACCTTGCGAAAAAAAACGTCGAAATAGGCGATCTCATCCTTTTTTCCGCTGAGAAAATAGCCGTTTCCCATGGTTAACTCGTAAAAATCACAAAGTAAAGTCTGATTCATTTCATTTTCCTTCTTCGCGCAGAATCTGCGCCTATCTATCATGGATTTGCATGGTGTCTTGCCTGCGCCTGCGTAATTCGAAACGCAGGCAAGACAAGAATTTACATGAGCGGCGCAAACAGCCGCAGGATCGGGCGCAGCAGCTTTTTCCAAAGCGGGCAGGCGTCCATCTCCTTCTTGGTAATCAGAATGCAGCGCCCAAGCGTTTCCTCATAGTCCCGCTTCATGTCCGACAGACAATCCGTCCGATACATCCAAACGCCGCATTCAAAATGCAGGTAAAGGCTGCGGTAGTCAAGATTGACCGTACCAACTGTGCCAACGCAGTCGTCGGCAAGAAAGGTTTTTGCGTGGATAAATCCCGGCGCATATTCGTAGATTTTCACGCCCGCCTTGATGAGGCTCGGATAATACGATTGCGTCACCAAATGCACATACCATTTGTCCGCGACATGCGGCGTGACGATCCGCACGTCCACCCCCTGCTTCGCCGCATTCTCCAGCGCAACAACCAGCTCGTGGTCGATAATTAGATATGGCGTGTTGATATAAATGTAATCCGAGGCGTGAGAAATGATGTTCAGATAAACATTCTCTCCAACCAGCTCGTCGTCAAGCGGACTGCTGCTGTACGGCGCGAGAAAACCGCCGTCCTTCTTCGGAAGCGTCAGTTCCGCACAGTAGCGCTGGTAACCATAAAGCGTAAAATCCTCTTCAATTCGCTCCTCAGTGTCCCAAAAGGAAAGGAACATCGCGGTCAGGGACTCCACCGCCGGACCCTTTATCATTACCGCACAGTCCTTCCAGTGCCCGTGCTTTTCATAAGCGTTGATGTACTCGTCTGCAAGGTTGATGCCGCCGGTATAGCCGGTGTGTCCGTCGATCACCAAAATCTTGCGATGATCGCGGTTATTGAACCGGCTGGAAAGGACCGGGATAAAGGTATTGCAGGCGCGCGCCTTGATTCCAAGACCTTGCAGCTTTTTATAATAGCCGCCCGGCAGCGTAAAAAGGCAGCCCATATCGTCGTATAAAACTCTGACCTCGACGCCCTCCTTTGCCTTTCTTACAAGAATATCTAGGATCGTGTCCCACATGATCCCTTCCTCGATAATGAAGTACTCCAAAAAAATGAAATGCTTCGCCCTTTCCAGCTCAGTTACCATGCTGGAAAATTTATCTTCGCCCAGCGGAAAATACGCGGTGTAAAGGTTTTGATAAAGCGGCGCATTGCCGTACCGCTGCAAATACTGCGCCTGCTTATCCGCGCTGTCCCTTTCTCCGGCTGTAAGCGCCCGCTCCACCGAAACGCCGTTTTGCAGCGACGCAAGATAATGCTGCCGCACACTTTTTCGCAGCGCGGTGTTTTTGGGCGAAAACTTCACCTTCGAAAACAGCAGATAAATGGTCGTTCCCGCAATTGGAAAGAGCATGATCGGCACAAGCCACACAATTTTATACGACGGATTCGAGTCATCGTACAGGATCTTGATGCACAGCACAATTGCAAGCAGAGTGTTGCCAATATAAAAAAAGACCGAATACTGCACAAAGCTGACGTTCACTAGGATCAGAGCCGTGAGCTGCACCAGCATCGCAAGCACGATAAAAACCACCCGATGGCAAAGCACTTTCCCCAGCTTTTTCAGTTTTTCCATCATCCTTTGTTCCCCTCTTTCCGTTTTGACCGTATTGCCAGCCGATCCCCGCGATCAGCTTATCACCGTTAATTCGCCGAACAGCGGTGCAAAAAACGCCTCCGGATGCTGTGTTTTCAACGCCTCATATGCCTTGCGTGCCGTTTCCTCGTTATCAAAAAGTCCGTAGACCGCCGAACCGCTCCCGGTCATTACAGCGCCCAAGGCGCCAAGCGCCAAAAGCCGGTTTCGCAGCGCGTTTACCTCTTCCACCTCGCAAACCGATTCAAAGACGTTAAACATCCGCCTGCCAAGCAGCTTAAGATCCTTACATTCCACCGCCTGCAAGACGTTCCTTGTGCGTGCGGATCGTTCCCCCTCCTTAGCGTTTGGATGCGCTTTGTCGAAGGCTGCGTAGGCTGCCGCAGTGGAAACGCCGGTCTGCGGCCTTGCCCCGGCTACAAATCCATCCGTCAATGTCGGAAGCGCGGAGATTTCCTCGCCGATGCCGCCGACAAACGCGGTTCCGCCATGCAGGCAGTACGGCACATCCGCGCCAACGGTCAAGCCAATCCGCCTTAGCTTTTCCGCCGGAAACGGCTCTCCAAACATCCGGTTTAGTCCCGTCAGCGCCGCCGCAGCGTCGGCGCTTCCGCCGGCCATTCCCGCCTGCGAAGGAATTCGCTTTTTGAGTAAAAACCGCAATGCGCCATCCGGCGTTTGCCCAAGGGCGGCAAAAAAAGCCTTTGCCGCTTTACAAACGACGTTGCTCCCATCGGTCGGGACGCCCGGCGCGTCGCAGGAAAGCGTTATCTCATACGGCTTTTCCGGCTCAAACCGCAGCGACAAATGATCGTAAAGTCCGATGCTCTGCATCACCATATGCAGCAGATGGTAGCCATTTTCCTTCCTGCCGACAATCTCCAGCGAAAGATTGATCTTTGCCGGCGCAAGCAGCGCAAGCTCAAAGCAGACAGGAGCGATCGTAAATTGCGGCATCCTTTTCACCTCCGGAACAGAAAAAATCGGGAAAGGCGGATGGTTTTTTGCGGACACATTTCATGGCAGCAGTAGCAGCGGATACAGTGATCATAATCGATGACAGCTTTGTGCCCGACAATCTTTATCGTGTGCGCCGGACAGCTCTCAGCGCATTTTCCGCAGCCAATGCAGCCTTTCTTTACAATTACCGGCCGGGAGGTCAAAAGCGGCTGAAGCCGCTTTTCGTAGAATCCCTGCAACGGCTTTGGCAGGAAATTACCAAAATTGACTTTTTTCGCGCTTGCCTGCCGAAACCCCTTGACCGGCGTATAACCGTCATTTAGGATCGGGATTTCCTTTACGGAAGCGGGGGAAAGTTTTCGGCGCACCGCATGGGTGATGGTGAAAACCTTCTGTGCCGGGATGCCGATAAAATCTGCCGCGACTAAGTCCATCGCGTAAGGAGAGAAAGACGCAAAGGTCATGCCGGTATACCTCGGCGTGCCGCCGGACGGGCCGTCGCCCTCCATCGACTCCACCGCGTCGCAGATCACAAGATCCGGCTTGACTGTCTCGCAAAGATCGATCAGCAGATTTGTAAAGTCCTTTGGATCTGGAAATCGGTAATGAAATTCCGGCTTTTTCAATCCGGGCACCGTGCCGAACAGGTTTTTCACCCCGCAGCTCAGCTCGGTCATACAGTGGGTCTTTAGCTTTGGCATATCGATGATAAAATCAGCGTTCACCACCGGATGAATCAACTCAAACGAGCGCACCATTTCGCCGGCCGCCGGCACCTCGGCGTAGCCGCAGTCCAGATTTAGGTTTACCTTTGTGCGCTCTGCCGTTTCCTCCATGCCGCTTGCCTTGTACACGCCGCGCAGGTGCTGCGGCGTGTACGGCCCGCCCGGACTATCAGCGATTGTAATATCCGTTACGCCATGCTTTTTAAGCGATAGGATCACCGCCTCCAAAAGCAGGTTATGGGTCGTCGTCGCAGTCTGCGGCGCACGGCGCATCAGCAGATTCGGCTTCAGCAGCACCTTCATCCCCGGTTTCAGCCGCTCGTAAACCGCCAGCGCCTGCATGTGCCGCTCGACTGCCGGAACGAGCGTTTTTAAGCTGTAGTCCCGCGTTTTCACCGCCGACACAGCATCTTTTTGTTTGCCTGTATCCATCACGCTAAGCCCCCTTTTATAATAAAATGCCGGGGAAAGCCGTCTTCCGGCATTTCCCCGCAATCATACGCAGATCAATAGCGTTATACGCCAAGCTCCTTTAGGAAAATCTCAATGCGCTTTAGCGCTTTCGCAATATGCTCCACCGAATAAGAGTAGGAAATACGCACAAACCCTTCGCCGCACGCGCCGAACGCCGTACCCGGCACCACAGCAACATGCTGGCTGTAAAGCAGCCTTGTGCAGAATTCGTCGGAGGAAAGCCCGCTCTTCTGGATCGACGGGAACACGTAAAACGCGCCCTCCGGCTCAAAGCAGGTCAGCCCGAGCGCATTTAAGCCGTCGACAATAAAACGGCGGCGCATATTATACTCGTCCCGCATCTCCTCGATATTGCTGTCGCAGCTGCGCAGCGCTTCAATCGCCGCATACTGACTGGTCGTCGGCGCGCACATGATCGCAAACTGGTGAATCTTGGTCATAACCGATAAAAGCTCCTTCGGCCCGGCGGCATACCCAAGCCGCCACCCGGTCATCGAATACGACTTGGAAAAGCCGTTGACCACCACCGTTCGCTCCCGCATCCCTGGAAGCGAAGCGATCGACACATGGTTGCCGTTGTAGGTTAGCTCACTGTATATCTCGTCCGACAGCACGACCACATTCGTGCCGCGCAGCACTGCGGCGATCTCCTCCAAATGCTCTCTCCGCATCACCGCGCCGGTTGGATTATTTGGAAATGGAAGCACCAGCAGCTTGGTCTTTTCGGTGATCTTCTCCTGAAGCTGCTTGGCAGTCAGCCGGAAATGATCCTCCGCTTTGGTTTCGATACTCACCGGAACGCCGCCGCACAGCTCCACGATCGGGAGATAAGACACAAAGCAAGGCTCAACGATCAATACCTCATCGCCCGGATCGACAAGCGCGCGGATACAAAGATCGATCGCCTCCGAGCCGCCGACTGTCACCAAAATCTCGCTCTCCGGCGCATATTCAATCTCGATGCGGCGTTTTAAATACCGCGAAATCTCCTCGCGCAGCGTCATCAGCCCGCGATTGGCAGAATAAGCGGTCTTGCCGCGCTCCAGCGTAGAGATCGCCTGATTGCGCACCGCCCACGGGGTCTTAAAGTCCGGCTCTCCAACACCCAGCGAAATAACGTCCTTCATTTCGGAAGCAATATCAAAGAAACGGCGAATGCCGGAAGGCTTGATCGCCGCAGCTTTTTTCGACAGCAAGGTGTTATAATCTATGCTCATAAGCCGATATTGCCCCTCTCGTCCTGCTCCTGACCCATCAGCGAAACGCCGCTCTCCTTATACTTTGTCAGGATAAACAGCGTTGCGGTGGATAAAACCGAGTCAAGCTGCGCCAACCGCTGCGACGTAAAAAGCGCGACGTCCTTAAACGAATCCGCCGTAATCATGACCGCCAAATCATAATCGCCCGACACCAAATACAGGTTCTGCACCTGCGGGTAGGAAACAATCTGCGCAGCAATCTCGTCAAAACCGGTCCCTTTGTGCGGCGTTACCTTCAGCTCGATCAGCGCGTAGACGGTGCCGTCCTCTGCCTTATTGTGGTTGACCACCGTTTTGTAGCCGCAGATCACGCCGCTTTCCTCATACGCCTCGATCCGCTTCTCGATATCCTCCTCGGTGGTATCCAGCATCACCGCAAGCTGCCGATTTGTATATCTCGCATTGCGTTCGAGTAACTGCAATAATTTATCCATTCTTGCTCCTTCTTCCCGCCGGCTGCAAAGTCTACAGCTTTACCATGACCGGCTTTCTTTTTTCAAAATATGTAATATAACGGAAGCCCGCCGCCTTTATCAGCTCCAAGCCGTCGGAGATATTCTTTGCAAAATCGCCCGTCCGATGCGCGTCCGATCCAATTGTAATCAGTTCTCCGCCCAGTTCCCGGTACATTGCCAGATGATATGCGCCCGGCAGCGGGCCGCCAAAGCCCTGCCGGTACCCGGAGGTATTGATCTCCAGCGCGATTCCCTTTTCAATGATCTCACGCATCATCGCGCGGACCCGCTCATCCTGTCTGGTGTAATCCAGCTTCACGTTGTGACGTACAGCATAACGATACGGGTAGAGGATATGCCCCACCGAATCAAAGCCGCCCTCCCGGCACATCGCAAGCAGCTCCTCATAATACCGGCAGCACAGCTCCTCCAGCCCTGAGATTCCACGCGCCAGATAACCCTCATCCGTAAAGACCTCGTAAAAATCCAGCTCGTTTTCCGCATTATGCAGCGATCCGATGATAAAATCCAGCCGATCCCCGCAAGCGCCGCGCAGCTCCTTCACCGCCTCCCGATCCTGAAGCGGCTGCCCAAGCTCTACGCCGTAAAGAAACCTCGTCGATCCCGGATGCTTTTTTGCAAACGCCCTGATGTCCTCTCCGCAGCGTATGATCTCCGGCAATGCGTTCTGCTGTTTAGCAGTTTGGCATTCGTAGTGGTCGGTAATGCAGTAGACTAAAAAACCTTGGCTTTGCGCCAACAAGCACATTTCCTCAACCGAAGCCTTTCCGTCAAACGAATGGTTTGTATGGTTATGACAATCAAGCAGCAACATAATCCCTCACTGAATCAGCAAATCGATAATTTGGCTACAGCAGTAGAACGGCGCTTCGGTCAGCCGCTGCTCCACCGCATATACGTCGCGCTTAGAGCGCAGGTAAAAATCCATATGAAATACCGATACCCCGTCGCGCTGCATCACAAAATCGACGCGGTACTGGTCGTTTTCCTTTGTGACCGAAACATCGCTTGTATATTTTGGTCTGACCTTCTCCAAAAGAGTCTGTGCATTATCAAGCACACGGTCGCGCACCGATTTCGGCAGATTCGGCGAGAGAGTCCTTGCGGTCTGTTCCCCGTGCGGCGAGCAGCAGTAATGCGCGTCAAGGCTGCCCGGCTCCATACTTGCGTCCTCCGGAACAAGCAGGATATCCTGCACAGCGATCAACTCATAAAACGCCTCCATAAAGGCGAAATAGTTGACCAGATCGTCCTCGGCAAAAATCTCATACATCTGCTGCCCGGAAAGCGGCAGTTCCACCGACACGATCAGATAACAGATCAAAACGCGAGCCTGATGCTTATCCGATATCCCGCCCGGCTCAATGCCGGCAAAAAATGTTTTCTCTTCCATAGAACGATTCCGCCTTTCCATAGCATGATGCTCATTCGCGCCGCAAATACGACCGCCAATTATACTTTACCACAAATCGCCCGAAAAAGCAACCCTCTTCCTCAACTTTACGCCGCTGCACAATGCTTATGCTCCTTTTGCCAAATCAGCGCCCCAGCCCGCAGGCGGCAGCTTAGACCGATTTCCCGGCGCCGTTTTCAATTACAGCGGCAGTATCGGGCAATTCCGCTTTTTCACAATACAAGCCATACAAGCCGCCGCTCCCAGGCCCCTCCTGCGTAAAACAAAACTGCGTCTATCCGCAAACGCAGATAGACGCAGAAAGCTTCTTTCTGATTACGCCATGATACCCTTCAAATACGCGACGCTCATCTGCGCGCATTCCAGCGGGGTTTTGCCCATCGACGGCAAATCCTGCTCGACAACGACCCACTCAGTCCCGGCGTCCGCCGCCGCGTCCAAGATCGCCGGCATATCCTGCGCGCCGTAGCCGACCGGACGGAACTCAAACGCGCCCGAATCCTCCTCGACCTTGCCGTCATCCTCAATACCGATTAGATCATACATCTTCGCCGGCTTTTTGCCCGGCATGACAAAATCCTTCAGATGCAGAACCGGCGAACGGCCGCTGTATTTACGAAGATACTCTGCCGGATTTTCGCCGCCTACATTGACCCAGCAGACGTCCAGCTCGGTCTTTAACAGCGCCTCATCCACCGCGTCGTACAGTACGTCCAGCGCGTATTTGCCGTCCAGTTTGACAAACTCAAAGTCGTGGTTGTGATATAAAAGCTGCATCCCCAGCGCCTTTGCTTCCTCGCCTAACAGCCTTGCCCCGGCGATGATCTCGTCAAATTTTGGCTGTCCCGGGCGGTATTCCTCCGTCAGATAAGGAATTGCGATATAGCGGCAGCCGATATCGGCATAGGTCTGCAAAACGCCCTTCGGATCGGACATCATCTCGGTAAACGCGACATGCGCGGAAAGCGGCGTTAAGCCTGCCTTTTGGCAAAGCTCCTTCACCTCCTGCGCAGTATGCCCGTATAATCCGGCAAACTCTACCCCGTCGTAGCCCATCTCCTTGATCTTTTGTAAGGTGCCCGCGAAATCTCGTTCGGCATCCTCGCGGACAGAATATACCTGAACCGCAATTGGAAATTTTTTACTCATAACCTTTTCCTTTCCCCTTTTATTTTTATATGATCAGAACTCCGCGCTTCCAGTCGTTCTTGGGAACGGCAGCACGTCGCGGATGTTCGGGATCCCGGTTAAATACATAATTAAACGCTCAAAGCCTAAGCCAAAGCCCGCATGATGCGTCCCGCCATACTTGCGCAGATCGCAGTACCAGCTATAGTCCTCCGGCTTCATCCCCGTTTCCACAATACGGCGCTCCAGCACATCCAAACGCTCCTCACGCTGGCTGCCGCCGATAATCTCGCCGATGCCCGGCACAAGCATATCCATCGCGGCAACGGTCTTTCCGTCATCGTTTAAACGCATATAAAACGCCTTGATTTCCTTCGGATAGTCGGTCACAAAGACCGGCTTACAGTATACCTTCTCGGTCAGATAACGCTCGTGCTCGGTCTGCAAATCGCAGCCCCAGCTTACCGGGTACTCAAATTTTTCACCGCTCTCGGTTAAAAGACGAATTGCCTCAGTATAAGTTACATGCGCAAATTCCGCCTCCGAAAGGGTCTGCAAACGCTCGATCAGCCCCTTATCGAAAAACTGGTTAAAGAACCTGAGTTCGTCCGGGCAGCGGCGCAGCACTTCCTTGATCACATATTGGATCATGTCCTTTGCAAGCTCCATATCGTCGCTTAGGTCGGCAAACGCAATCTCCGGCTCAATCATCCAGAACTCCGCCGCATGGCGTGCCGTATAGGAGCGCTCCGCGCGGAAGGTCGGACCAAAGGTATACACCTTTCCGAAAGCCATCGCCATGCACTCCGCCTCAAGCTGTCCCGAAACGGTTAAATTTGCCTGCTTACAGAAGAAATCCTGTGAAAAATCAACCTTTCCATCCTCGGTCAGCGGCGGCTCCTTTGGATCCAGCACCGTCACGCGGAACATCTCGCCCGCACCCTCGCAGTCGCTTGCAGTGATGATCGGCGTATGCGCATAGACAAAGCCGCGATCCTGAAAAAAGCTATGGATCGCGTAGGCGGCCGCCGAGCGGACCCGGAACGCCGCTGAGAAGGTGTTCGTTCTCGGACGCAGATGCGCGATGGTGCGCAGGTATTCCATTGTATGCCGCTTTTTTTGCAGCGGATAATCCGGCGTGGAGGCGCCCTCCAGCACAACCTCCGCCGCGTGCAGCTCCAGCGGCTGCTTCGCATTCGGCGTTAAAAGCACCGTACCGGTGACAATGATCGCGCTGCCGACGTTGTAATGGGTCACATCCTTGAAATTGGACAGCTTCCCGTCTTCAAAGACGATCTGTAAATTCTTAAAGCAGCTGCCGTCATTGCACTCGATGAAGCCCAGCGCCTTTGAGGAGCGCAGCGTTTTCACCCAGCCGCAGACGGTGACGGTCTGATCCGCATACAGCGCGGAATCCGCATACAGCGAAGCGATCTCGATTCTATTCATGTCAGTACCATTCCTTTCTGGAATTTGTGTTTTAGTGAGACGTCCTATTTGCATAAAACGAGCCGATTCCTGTTAGAAAGACCCGCCCTTTCATGTTTCGATCGACGACCTATTCCAAGGCGTTATCATCTTTTATTGTAAGCTTTTCTCTCACAAAAGTCAATACCCTGCGAATAACATATCGCTTATACTTTTGGCGTAATCATGGCGCTTGTACTTGGAGTGGGAATGTGCCTTTCCATGGAGGGA
>CAZPLR010000049.1:3031-12020 GCA_964587555.1 uncultured Oscillospiraceae bacterium | reverse complement strand
AAATCTTTCGCAAAATGCACGTTTTGCGAATATTTTTTCACAATTTTCTATGTATATGTCATTTAATTTTTCATTTAATCTAAAAATATATTGATTATGCACTAAAATAGTAATAAATGCAAAGTTTTAAGATGGATAGATACGTCTTATATTGCTGCTGAATTGATTGCAATTCTTTGGAAAATCCGGTATAATGGAACTTGGCGGAAATTCTTTTTCGCAAGTGAAGAAAGGGGCGAGAAACCTTTGAGAATGCGCAGAAAGCCGCAGGCAAGGCCGCAGCTTGCCCGCTGCCCGTATTGTATTGCCGATCCGACGGCGTATAAGGGGCACTGGCAGCAGCGGTTTGGAAATCATGCACCTATCTATTTGGAGTTGGGCTGCGGCAAGGGAAATTTTATCGCGGAGCTTGCGGTGAAGCATCCGGAATTGAATTTTATTGCGATCGATATCAAAAGCGAGGTGCTTTGGGATACGATGAAGCATATCGACGCCGCGTTTGCCGAACAGGGGAAAGCACCGGACAATGTGCTGATCCTGTCGCACGACATCGAGCGCATTGGGCTGATGCTGGACGAAAGCGACGTGATCGAGCGGATCTACATCAACTTTTGCAACCCGTGGCCGAAGGATTCTTACAAAAAGCACCGCCTGACCCACACAAGGCAGCTTTTGCAGTACCGCGCGTTTTTGAGGGACGGCGGGGAAATTTGGTTCAAGACCGATGACGACCAGTTGTTTGCGGAATCGCTTGCCTATTTTAAGGAAAGCGGCTTTGTGCAGACCTATCTAACCTATGACCTGCACGCCTCCGGTTTTGCGGGCAATATTGAAACAGAGCACGAAAGGCTTTTCTCCGCGCAGGGGATACCGATCAAGTTTACCATTATGAGAAAGGACACGCTTCATGGAGAATCCACAGATGACGCCGTTTGCAAAGCAGGTGTATGAGGCGGTTAAGCGGATCCCGCTTGGCAGGGTCAGCACCTACGGCGCGGTTGCGGCGATGGCAGGGAAGCCGCGCGCAGCGCGGGCAGTGGGGAATATTCTGCATAAAAACCCGTTTTTTGGCGAGGTGCCGTGCCATAGGGTCGTTCACGCCGACGGGAGGCTAGCAGAGGAGTTTGTGTTCGGCGGCATTGGGGAGCAGCGGGCAATGCTTTTGGCAGAGGGCGTTATGGTAAGGGATAATCGGGTGCAGCCGCTGCGCGATTATTATTTCTACGAAAAGCCGAAGGCGTGAAACTTGCTCATAAAATGAAAATACTGGTTCAAATTTGTCCATTTCGGAAACATGACTGAACAAATTTGGATTACCAGACAGCGAGAAATGATGATATAATAAGGATAAGGATTCCTTTTGCGAAAATGCTGTGGGAATCCGAAAACAAATTCTTTTGGAGTAACTAAAGAAGAAGAAAAAGGAGAAATTTTTATGGCAGAAAGGAAAAAGCAAATTGCGATCATCGGCTGCGGCACAATCGCTAATTCAGCGCATATCCCAGCCTATTTGAAGAACGACGGCTGCGAGATCAAATATTTTTGCGACATCATCCCGGAGCGTGCGGATGAGATGGTCACAAAATACGGCTGCGGCAAAGCCGTCTACGATCACCACGAAATTTTAAACGATCCGGATTTAGACGCGGTCAGCGTCTGCACGCCGAACAAAGCGCACTCCGAGATTGCGATCAATTTCCTGCGTGCGGGCAAGGACGTTCTGTGTGAGAAGCCGGCGGCAAGAGTTTACGAGCAGGCGCTTGAGATGCAGAAAGTGCAGCACGAAACCGGCAGAATCTTAAACATCGGCGTTGTCAACCGCTTCAATACCGGCGTAAACTACATCAAGAAGCTCATCGATAACGGCGAACTGGGCGAGGTTTATCATGTCTATGTTTCGTTCCGTTCTCATCGCTCAATCCCGGGCTTAGGCGGCGCGTTCACGACCAAAGAGATCGCGGGCGGCGGCGCGCTGATCGACTGGGGCGTGCATTTCTTAGACATCGTCATGTACTGCTGCGGCGATCCAAAGCCGCTCACCGCATCCGGCAAGGCGTTTAGCAAGCTCGGCAAGGATATGCCGAACTACACCTACACCTCGATGTGGGCAGGTCCGCCAAAATATGACGGCGTATACGATGTTGACGATATGGTGACGGGCTTTATCCGCACCGAAGGTCCGACCATCACCTTAAACGGCGCTTGGGCGCAGAATATCTTTGTGGATGAGATGTATATCGACTTTATGGGCGATAAAGCGGGCATTCGTTTACAGTACGGCGCCGACTTCAAAATCTACACCGCGAAGGATGGTATGCTGGAGGAAATCACCCCGAAATACCAGACCACGCCAATGTTTGAAGATGAGATCAATGCGTTTTTGGACGATCTTGACAGCCGCGAAAAGCTGCCGTCGCATATCGACAACGCGGTATTGACCAGCAAGATCATGCAGGCGTTATATGATTCTTCCGACGCAGGTAAGGAGATCGACGTATCGTCGTACCCTGTTTTATAAGGGAAAGGGGCGTTTTGGTATGAAAAAGATAGGCTTCATCGATTATTACCTGAAGGAGTGGCATGCGGATCACTATCCGGAATGGATCACGGAAGCAACTGGCGGCGAGATGAAGGTTTGCTATGGTTACGGCATGATCGCAAATCCGGTAAACGGTATGACAAGCGAGGAATGGTGTGAGGAGATGGGGATTACCTGCTGCGCCACCATTGACGAGGTCATCGAAAAAAGCGATTATTTGATCGTTCTTTCACCGGATAATCCGGAGATGCACTGGGAACTTGCGCAGAAGCCGCTGCGCAGCGGTAAGCCTACCTATATTGATAAGACCTTTGCACCGGATAAAAAGACTGCTGAGGCGCTGTTTGCGCTGGCGGAAGAATACCACACCCCGATGTGGTCCTCTTCGGCACTGCGTTTTTCAGATGAGATATTAAACCTCGACCCTGCGGGGATTGACAGTGTTGCAAGCGTTGGCAGCGGTGTGTTTGATATTTATCTGATCCATCAGGTCGAGCCGATTGTCCGGCTGATGGGGACGCAGATCGAGAAGACGATGTATATCGGCACCGACGTCACGCCGCACGTTATCCTACAGTTTGCGGATGGCAGGGCGGCGACGATCGCGCATATGCCGGAAGCGCCGTTTGCGCTCTATATCAACCGCATCGATGGCACGACGGTCTGCATTCCGTCTGCGACCGAATTTTTCCCGAACCTCATCCGTCAGATGATGGAATTTTTCCGCACCGAGGGCGCGGCTGTCGGCGCGCCGAAGGAGCAGACGATTGCTGTGATCGCGACGATCGAGGCGGCAAAGGAAGCAAAGAAAAATCCGGGCGTCTGGGTCGATGTAAAATGATTCTCTCGGCGTCCGCCATTTTGGCGGATGCCGTTTTTATTTTTGGGGAAAATACCCTTGCGCGAACGTGAAAAAGCTGATATAATAGGGTGTATGATTTCTGATGGGAAAGGAAGTTTGAGAGAATGAGCGAATGTACGCATGACTGCGCAAGCTGCGGCGAAAATTGCAGTGCAAGAAAGCAGAATCCAGCGGATTTTATTGAAAAGCCGCACGCGATGAGCCATATCAAAAGGGTGATCGCGGTGGTAAGCGGCAAGGGCGGCGTTGGAAAGTCCTCTGTCACCGCAATGCTTGCGGTGCTGCTAAACCGCAGAGGGTACCGCGTCGCGGTGCTGGACGCAGATATCACCGGACCGTCTATCCCGAAGATGTTTGGGCTGCACACCCGTGCGGTCGGGGATAAAAACGGTATCTATCCGGTGGAGAGTGAAACCGGAATCCAGACGATCTCTCTCAACCTGCTTGTTTCGAATGAAACAGACCCAGTGGTATGGCGCGGACCGATCATTGCCGGCAGCGTCAAGCAGTTCTGGACCGATGTGATCTGGGGCGATATCGACTATATGTTTATCGACATGCCGCCGGGGACAGGCGACGTGCCGTTGACTGTGTTCCAATCGATCCCGGTGGACGGCATTGTGGTCGTCACCTCGCCGCAGGATCTGGTTTCAATGATCGTTGCCAAAGCGGTCAAGATGGCGCAGATGATGAACGTTCCGGTTTTGGGGGTGGTTGAGAACTACAGCTACCTGATCTGTCCGGACTGCGGAAGGAAGATCGAGGTATTTGGCAGGAGCAAAGCGGATGAGGCTGCAAAGGAGCAGGGATTGCAGGTGCTTGCGAAGCTGCCGATCGATCCGGACTTTGCTGCGCTGTGCGACGCGGGCAAAGTGGAGCTGTTTGACCATTGCTTTATGGACGACGCGGCGGATGCAATTATCGGCTGATCCGTTGCAACATGCCGGTTATGGCGAATGATACGCTGATTTTCCCGCAGGGAATATCTCCCTGCGGGAATTTTTTTCACAAAATTATGAAAGGGGGGTGGAAAACGCCCGACAAATATGATATAATAAGAACAGTTTGTGTTAGAAGCATGAATATAGAACAGGGGGTGTTCGGATGCCACAACAGGTTGGCGCGTCAGAAGAACTGATATTTGCTGCAAAAACAAGCGACGCAAAGTTTGCCCTGCTTGTGGAGCAAAGCACCGACTTTATTCTCAAGGTGGCGGGGAACGTCTGCCGCCGTTATATTGACACCCATTGCGACGAATGGTCGACAGCGCTGTCTGCCTTTCACGAGGCGGTGACGTCCTACGAAAACAGCAAAGGAAATTTTTACCTGTTTGCACAGCTAGTAATCAAGCGGCGGCTAACTGACCAGATCCGCAGGGATTATCGTACCCGCAAAGAGATCTCCGTATCACCGGAGGTCTTTTCCGGCAGCAGTGAGGAGGAAGATGCGGTCGATCAGGCAGTCCAGGCGCAGGTAATGCAGCAGGTGATCGTCGAACCGCAGAATGACATTGCGCTGGAGATCGAAGCGCTCGGCGGGGTATTGAAGCAGTACGGCTTTGGTTTTATGGATCTGGTTGATTCTTCTCCGAAGGCGGGAAAGACGAAAATGGCCTGTGCGATGATTGTTCGGGTAATATTGAATCGGGACGACCTGCTTGCGCGGCTGCGCAGCGGGAAGACGCTGCCGATTAAGATTCTGGAAAAAGAATATGGACTACACCGAAAAATTTTGGAGCGCCATCGAAAATATATAATAGCAGCGATAGAGATTTTAGCGGGCGATTACCCGTGTCTTGCGGACTATCTTCAGTTTATTTCGAAGGAATAAGCTGCGCGCTGTGGTTTGATTTTATGAAGCGGAAAGGAGTGAGTTGCTATCGGCACAAAAATGGTTATATTGGAAATAGCGGATGGATATGCCGCCGCTTTGTCGGACGATGGCACAATCTCCCGCATTCCGAACCGAAATTATCGAGTAGGGCAGACGCTTGACTGCCCGAAACGAGGGCAAAAAAATCGCTTTACCGTTTACGTTCACAGAATCGCAGCAGTTGCGGCTGTATTTGTTTTTCTGTTTTTAGGAGCGGGCTTTGTGTTAAACAGAATGCCGGTTTCCTACATCAGCTTGGACGTAAACCCGTCGGTACAGTATAAGCTGAATGTGTTCAACGAGGTCGTTGACTTCGTCCCGTTAAACGAGGAGGCCAAAGCGCTTTTGGAGAACACGAGTTTTATCAACCAGCCGGCGGATAATGTGATCCAACAGACGGTCGAGCTTCTTGGTGAAAACAATTATTTGACCTCAGCGGAGAAAAACGATATTTTGATCTCAGCGACCGGCTCGTTCACTGAGAAATCAAAGGAAGCACTCACCGCTGTGGTTCATGCTACCGAGAAGACGGCGCAATCGCTCGGAGTTGTGGCTGATATTATTGTTGTCGAAAGCTCCATGTCAGATTTAAAGCAGGCGGAAAAGCTTGGAACTACGCCGGGAAAGCTGGTGCTTGTCAACGAAATCGCGCAGGCGGACGTCGTATCGATCGATCCGGTAAAGGACGCCGACGCGATGGAAGAGGTTCAGAGCCTGTTAGACAAACCGGTGAAGGAGCTTGTTTCCACCCTTTCAGAAAACGGTTTGACCCAGTTGTGTCAGACCAACGCAAACGTCACCTATATTCCGTCAATGATTTCCTGTTCGAACCAGAACGAATCAAACAATGCTAGCGCTGCCGCTTCGCTTTCAGTCGATAAGGAGAATGCCGATCCTGCGGCGTCTCAGCCGGCTGAAACGGTCACATCGAATCCATCCGCCGTATCTAGCGGCAATGGGCAGGCCAGTGCGGAAAGTCAGGCGGATTCTTCTGATTCCCAGAGTTCCTCTGCGATGGATCCTAGCACAATTCCTCCAATCAATCCGGGAGCAGGTGCTTCCTCCACCGATGACACCACTTCTGCACCGGACAGAGAGAATGCGCCGGGAACGTCCTCCGGATCCGGTTCATCTGAATTGGATTCTTCCGAAATTCCGATTGTCAATCCGGGCGTCAGCACGGATGAAACGCAGGACAGAGGTCCGGATATCGACCGCGAAAACAGTGCGGACACGACCACATCCGCGCCGGAGGTACCGGATAACAGCGATGTGACCTCCAGCGAAGAGAGCGTTTCTTCCGATGAAATTTCTTCCACAGAGGAAACAACGTCTTCCATGGACGATACGGCTTCGGAATAGTGATGTAAATGACGTATCTTTTTAACAATTGAATGAGTGATCTGCTTAAACGCGCCTCCCTTGCGTTTAAGCAGATTTTTTATTTGCATTTTCTATAGAACTGTGTTATAATGAAACCCGGTGACCTATCGTCAAAAAAGAGAAGGGGCGGGATAGAAATGGAGAAACATTTTACGCTGCGGGAGATCGGCGGTGTGATTCCGGCGATGGTCACACCGTTTGATGAGAACGAAGAGCCGGATATTCCGGCAGTAAAAGCTTTTGCGGAGTACTTGGTGAACAAGGGCGTTGGCGGGCTGTATTTGACCGGTTCGACCGGAGAAGGCTTTTTGCAGAATAGCGCCCAGCGCATGAAGGTAGTGGAAGCGGTCGTCGAGCAGGTGAACCACCGGATCGGCGTGATCGTCCATGTCGGCAGTATCTCGACCAAGGAGAGTATCCAGCTTGCAAAGCACGCGCAGCGCGCCGGAGCGGATGCGATCAGCGCCGTACCGCCGTTTTACTATAAATTCGGGTTTGAGCAAATTGTGAGGCATTATACCGAGATTGCGCGGTCGACCGATCTTCCTTTGGTTATCTACAGTATCGCCAATACCGGCGTAAATATGTCTATTGCGGATGTGGAGCGGCTTGCGGCTGAGGAGAACATCAAGGGAATCAAGCTTACCAGCGCAGACACTTTCCCGATCCAACGCATCAAGCGGCATCTGGGCGATAGCTTCACGGTATACTCCGGCTGTGACGAGGTGTTTTTGGCAGGCGCTGTCATGGGAGCCGACGGCTTTATCGGCAGCACCTATAACCTGCTTCCGGAGCTTTATATCCGCCTTTTGTCGGAGGTAAAGGCTGGCGCGCTTGACAAGGCGATGGAAACTGCCGCGCTTGCAAACGACGCGCTGGAAATCCTGCTTGCGCACAACTATATGCCGGCGCTGAAAAATATGCTGAATCGGATGGGCTGTCAGGTTGGCGGAAACCGCAGGCCGTTCTATCCGAATTCCGATGAGACGATAAACGAATGCGTGAACGCATTGCGGCAGCTTGCAAAGGAGAAGGATCTCTCCGGCATTGCGCTGTTTGACGCGCTTTCGGAGTGAGAGAGCGTATATGAGAGCGTTTGATTTAGACAAGGACGCTTTTCGCCAAATCGTGGTTGACCGGGAGGATGGGCAGTATTTAGGTCATGTAACCTGCGTGCTGCTGGAGGATCAAAAGACAATCGTCGCCGTGTATCCGAAGGGGCATGGACGGGGCGGAATCATTGAAAAGATCAGCCGCGACGGCGGGCTAAGCTGGAGTGAGCGCATCCCGCTGCCGGACTCTTTTGAAACCTCGATGGAGGTGCCGACCATCTACCGTACCTACGGTAAAAACGGGGAGAAGCATCTGATTTTGTTTTCCGGCTTGTATCCGATCCGGATGGCGGTATCGGAGGACGACGGGCTAAGTTGGAGCGACCTTAAGCCGATTGGGGACTATGGCGGCATCGTCGCAATGGCGGACTGTATTGCATTGGATCAACCGGGAAAGTACATGGCAATGTTCCACGACGATATCAACGCATTGTACGGCGGGGATTTTTCCGAAAAGTACACCTTTTATCGCTATACGGACGGCGAAAACAAGAAATTTGTGCGCTATCTGCAACGGAAAAATCCAGACGGCAGCTTTGGTAAACGGGAAATAACCTATCAAAGCGGGGAACTTTCGCTGCCGGAGGAAAATGGGACGCTGCTTTACGAAACCAGCTTCGGCAAATATGATCGCGGCGAATGTTTTCACGTCAATAAGGTCATCAGCAAAGACGGCGGGCTTAGCTGGAGTCAGCCGCAGACCGTTGCCAGACATCCGGTCGCACATTTATGCGAGCCGGGGATGATCCGGCTGGACGATGGGACGATAGCGGTTTTGATGCGGGAGAACGCGAGGAAACTGCATTCCTTTATCATGTTTAGCGATGACGAAGGAGAAACCTTTACAAAACCGGTGGAGCTGCCAGACTGCCTGACCGGCGACCGCCACACCTGCCGCAGACTGCACGACGGCAGGATTGCGATCACCTATCGGGACATGGGATTACAGACGAAGACGCCGGGCGATTGGGTGCTTTGGGTTGGGACAGACGACGATCTGCGGTACCAGAGGGAAGGGCAGTATAAATTCCGTTTAAAACACAATTTCCCGACAACGTGGGTCGGCGACTGCGGCTATCCGGGGCTTGTCGTCCTGCCGGACGATACGCTGGCGGCGATCACCTACGGACACTGGAAAGCATGGGAAAGCGGCAAAAATATGCCGTATATTTTGGAGGTTCGTCTGCATTTAAAGGAGTTTGCGTAAGCCTCCCGTATAGA
>CAZPLR010000049.1:0-2931 GCA_964587555.1 uncultured Oscillospiraceae bacterium | reverse complement strand
AGCCTCCCGTATAGAAAGGAATACATTTATGACATTTGAAGAAAAGCTGAATCAATATGCGCGCATCGTCGTGCAGATCGGCGTCAACATTCAGAAGGATCAGCTCCTTGTGATTAACGCACCGATAGAGTCGGCGGACTTTGTCCGCCGTGTGACGGAAGAAGCATATTTAGCAGGCGCGGGAGAGGTCGTTGTTCGCTGGAACGACGAGATCATCTCCAAAAAGCGGTATATGTATGCTTCGATTGAAACGCTGACAAACATCCCGCAGCCGACTGTCGATCTGGCGATGTACTATCAAAAACGCGGCGCGGCGTTTTTAAGCGTTTATGCGGAGGACCCAAACCTGATGGTGGATGTGGATACAAAGAAGCTTTCCGCCGCCGAGCGCGCCGGCGCGCTTGCGATGAAGGAGTATAGCGACTGCATCATGTCGGGCGAAAACGTGTGGTGCGTTGTTTCGGTACCGACTAAGGCATGGGCGAAGCAGGTTTTTGCGGATGCGTCTGAGGAAGAGGCAGTTAACCAGCTTTGGGATGCGATCTTCACAACAACGCGTGTCGGCGAGGGCGATCCGGTTGAGAAATGGCACCAGCACATGAAGAATTTGACCGACCGCTCCGCGTTCTTAAACGAAAAGCAGTTTGTCAAGCTGCACTATACCAACAGCCTTGGCACCGATCTGTATGTTGGCATGCCAAAGAATCACATCTGGGCGGGCGCGCTCGATACCTGTAAAAACGGAACGATTTTTGTGCCGAACATGCCGACCGAAGAGGTATTCAGCGCTCCGGACTGCGAGGCAGTTAACGGCGTTGTAAAATCCGCCTTGCCGCTGATTTATAACGGCAGCAAGATCGATAAATTCAGCTTGACCTTTGAAAACGGCAGAATTGTGGACTGCTCCGCCGAGGTTGGCGAGGAAAATCTCCGCTCGATTTTCGAAAGCGATGAGCGCGCAAGATATTTAGGAGAGGTGGCGCTTGTGCCGTACCATTCTCCGATCTCCCAGAGCGGTATTCTGTTCTACAACACGCTGTTTGATGAAAACGCCGCCTGCCATCTGGCGATGGGAGAGGCGTATCGCTCCTGTATTGTCGGCGGAAATGATATGACCGAGGAGCAGCTCAAAGAAAACCACCTAAACGTCGCGCTGCTGCATATCGACTTCATGATCGGCACTTCCGATTTAAAGATCGTCGGTATCGAAGAAAACGGCGCGCAGACGCTGATTTTTGAAAATGGCGATTGGGCGTTTTGATTCCGGAAAAAGATAAAATAGCTGCCGCAGGGAATTCCCTGCGGCAGCTATTTGTATGATTAGCTTCGGTGCTTAAAAGCAGGCTTGGAATGCGTCGATTGCGTCGTCCGGGTTTTCGCAGACGGCAAGGATGTGATATTTGCCGTTTACAGCGCTCTGCGCGTTCTCGATCTTTGGCATATCCGCCGGCGTGTAGTCTTGGAAAAGATCGGTCAGAACGCTTAATCGCAGCGTAAACGCCTCGGTGACAGCGGAGGCATCGGCGGTGTCCTTCAGCTTTAATATCATGATCTCATCGGCATTTGCGCCGCTGCCCGCTTTTAAAAACGCCATTTCTTCAATTTTGTCGAGGTCGAGGTCGTAATCCATCAGGATGATGTCGGCGTCGTCGATTACAACGCCTTGCGGGATTGTAACGACTTTGGAAACTGCATCCATGATCTCGGCAACCTTCGGCTCGGTTTTTGTGTCCGTATCGCCGCTTTGCTGCTGTGAGCTTTCGGATGAGGAGGATTCGGAGGAGCTGTCCTTACCGGTGCAGCCGGTAAACAAAAGGGCGCTTAATGCGGAGATTAAAATCAATGCAATCAGCTTTTTCATAATATCCTTCCTTTAATTTTCCGCTTGCGTGCTGGCAAGTTCAGGCTTTGCCTCTGCGCCTGCGGTTACACTGTCTGAAACGGTATGGGTGAGTGCGTAGGCAACGATCTGCCTTGCTGCGGCAGGAGAGAAGTGCAGTCCATCTCCACCGTCGTATTTAGCCTTCAGGTTGCCGTATTTGGTTTTCAGGCTTTCGGCGGAGTTGAGGAAATAGACATGATCGTCCCGCTCCTCGACCAGCTTTAATAGACGCTCGTTAAAATCGTCGATGTTATCATTGTTGAGATATTTCTCGGTTTTATTCTTCTTGGCGGTGACAGGCGACATGCTCTGCACATAGATGATCGCGTCCGGATACCACTTTTGCAGTTGATTGAGCAGCTTTTTGTAGTAGGCAATCTGTTTTTTATTCGACCAGGTGTCCATACCGTTTGCGCCAAGCATGATATAAATTTTTTTCGGGTCCTTTTTCGAAAGCGCCTCTTTTAAGGTTACTTTGCCCTTTGCAGTGGCAAAAACCTTTTTTCCCGCTGTAATCTGGTAAAGGCTGACATTCTGCGTGGCGACAACGTTCTTCGCCGGAAGCGCCTTGTAAAGCGAAAGGCTGACTGAAATAGAATCGCCGATAAAGACCGCGTCGTCAAGATAGGATGGATCGGCTGCGTCGGATTCCGGCACAAGCTTTTCGGTCTTATTCTGTTTTCCGCTGATCGATTGTGCCTCGGACGATGACTGAAGCTCAGAGGACTCCGCCTCGTTTAACGCCGGTACGGAGCTTTCAGCCGGCTGACGATCCGGTACAGATGCAACTTCGTCATCCTCGTCATAGCCCGCGCTGCTGCCGGTGGCGCTGGAGGTATCGGCGGACGCGGCGATAACGCTTTGCTGTCGCTGTGAGCTGGAAAGCTGATCCGGTTCAATCTTCTCCCGCAGGAAAAGCATGGTCATAATCCCGCCCAATAGGATGATAAGCGCGATCAGCAGCGAGATGAGCAGGATTTTCCGTTCCCCATCAGCACGTTTGCTTCGCTTATCATTGTGGGAAAGCTGCGGCATTGCTATTTCTCCTT
>CAZPLR010000048.1:8860-12413 GCA_964587555.1 uncultured Oscillospiraceae bacterium | reverse complement strand
TGGTTCTGTCATACGCTACTCTCCTTCTGCTTTCATCTAGTATGATCAAATGTCACGAAAACAAACGGGATCATGCTTTTTCAGATAACCGGCATAATCCCGTAACCCTATTATACAGGATTTGACCTGAAAAAGCAATAGATTGCGAGATATGATATTTCTCGTTAGGAATATAAAAATTTAAACAAAAGAACCAAAACCTTACAGTACGATATAGCAGTCCGCTGCAGTTTCTTTATTAGCGTATTCATTGATATTCGTGACCTTAATGCGCATCGTTTTTGCGCCCAAGGTAATCTCAAGGATATCGCCGACCTTTACCTGATAAGAGGCCTTGGCGACAACACCGTTTACGGTGATTTTGCCGGCGTCGCAGGCCTCGTTTGCGACGGTACGGCGCTTAATCAAACGAGCGGTTTTTAAATATTTATCCAGTCGCATTATTTTAACCTTTCTTTCTCCTGCCGCAAAAACGGATCAGACATGGTTTAACAAAACAAAATTTTATCCTTCAAAAAGGAATACCGACCGAAATAGGCCGGTATTTCAAAGCATGATTTTCCGTGGGGATTATTTCTCGTTAACAGAGTCTTTTAGCGCTTTACCCGGCTTGAAAACTGGGCTCTTAGAAGCCGGAATCTGAATTTCTTCGTTGGTGCGCGGATTTTTACCGACTCTTGCTGCGCGCTCACGCACCTCAAAGGTGCCAAACCCAACAAGCTGTACCTTTTCTCCAGAAGCCAACGCGTCGGAAATGATTTCCAAGACAGTAGTGATTGCCTTATCCGCGTCTTTTTTGCTGCTGCCGGCTCTCTCGGCATAAATGGTGGATAGATCGGACTTAGTCATGATAATACCTCCTTGTTTTTATGATACGAAGCTTATTTATCTTCGTTTTGCAGGATAGCATGAATCGTTTGCGGATCGCAGTCTTTTATTTCTTTCCCGGATAAAATGAACTGCTGTTCCATTTTCGCAAAATACGAAATATATGCATCCGTTTTCCGTTCCAGCAATTCCTCGGCGGAGAACCCCTTTCCTTCTATCAGCCGCACCGCATCGAACAGAAAACTGCCGAGCAGATCCTTTTGCGTCTCAGAAACGTTTTCTCCATCTGCACTGCCTACAAGCGCACTGAGTGTGCCCTGCATCCGAATGATAACCGTATCCTCCGGCTCAGCCAAAACGCCAGCCTTTGCCGCGCGGGACTGTACCTTTGCCGCACGCATCAGTCCCGGAAGCGTTTTTGCAACCGAAGAAAGCGTTTGCGCATACGTAGTCTGCCCCTTGGTTTTTCGCTTGATGTCATTCCAGTTTGACAAAACCTCCGGAATGGTATCAGCCTTTTCATTGCCGAAAATATGCGGATGCCGAACGATTAACTTACAGCAAACATCGTTTACCACATCAGAGAAATCAAAGCTATCCTTTTCCTCTTCTATGCGGGCATGGAAAACCACCTGCAGCAAAACGTCGCCCAATTCTTCCCGCAGTAAAGCGGCGTCCTTTTGGTCGATCGCTTCCAGTGCCTCATAAACCTCCTCCACGAAATTCATTCGGATCGATTCATGCGTCTGCACCTTATCCCATGGACAGCCGTTCTCACTGCGCAAAACCCGCATGATAGTAAGCAAATCATCCATGCTGTATTTTGTTCCCTGTGGTTTAAGCTCCAATTTTTATTCCCTTTCTGTAAGCAAATCTTTCCCATCTTTTCCGCTTAAGATCCTTATCTTTATTTTACTCTATTATCTTGAATTTTTCAAGTACTTTTGCAAGTTTTTTTCCGCTAGCCAGCATATTTACCGCCTCTTTTTTCAAAGGCTTCAGCAGCATCGTCCCCAACAGATAGCAGACTGCCGCCAAAAGCATCGAGATCGCTAATGCAAGCGCTTTTGAGTACGCCGTTTGCGCCAAAAATCCCGCCGAAAAATATGCGCTCATCCCTGAGACAACACTAATGATCAATATACGCAAAAGCGGTCCTGCAAGCGAAAGCTTTTTTTGCCTGCCATTTTCTGATAATCCGTAGTGCTTTTGGGCGTACAGCATTAACATTCCTGCCGTCGCTATGTGTCCGGCAAGCGTGGCAAGCGCCGCGCCGCTGACCCCGAATCCAGCCGGAAAAATAAAAATCAGATTTCCTGCCAGCTTTACCACCACGCCTACCCCTTGACAGAGTACCGGAATCCAAAAACGTTTTCCCGCTTGGAATACGGCAGAAAGCGGCAGGATGATCCCGCAGAATAAAGCGCCGATTCCCAAGAACTGGAGGATACGCTCACCATAAACCGCCGTATTGGGCTGGCGGCTGTAAAGCACCTGCAAGATCTGCTTTGCGATGGCCGCCATGCCAAACGAGGCAGGAAAAGTGACATAGCAGCTGCAAATCAGCACCGACTGCACCTGTTTCTGCAATGATTCGCGATTGCCAAGGGAATAGATCCTCGTTACTGCGGGAAGCGCCGCTTTGGATAGCAGTCCAACCACATTGGGAATCAGGTTATAAAGCGTCACGCAGGCGGAGAATACGCCAAAACAAAAAACCTCCGGCGTTTCCCCGGCATCTAAAACGCTTTTGATCTGATTTTGCTCCATACTATGCGCAGAAAAGAATTTTGACAATTCATTCATAACCGTTGCCGTATCGATGAGCGACATGAGCTGCATCATCAAAGTTGCCGCCGTAATCGGAAATGCCGCCGCAAGCAGCTCTTTGACCAGACTTTTTATCGAGAGTGACTGGATAGGAGAAGCGATTTTTTCGTTTCCAGTGTGCCGCAGATGATATACCATCAAATAGCATAAGCCCATCAGTGTGCTAAGCGAAATGCCAAGCATCGCAGCAGCGGCAGCATATGGCATCGCCGCGTTCACCGCCTGCTCAAGAGAGGAAACGCTTTGCCCAAATACAGATCCGCCGGCAAGAAAATCGTATTTTGCACGCCGTAACACAAAATACACGCCTGCAAGCCCAAAAATAAGCTTTCCAACCGCCTCCACAACCTGCGACACGGCGGTCGGCTTCATGTTGCATAGCCCCTCATAATAACCCCGAAAAGCCGCCATACAGCAACAAAACAGAATCGAAAGGGAGGAAGCGGCAATTGCGCTTTCCGCCATTGGACAGGCAATTTGTTCAGCAAAGAATGACGCGCCGAAATACATTGCCGCCGCACCGCACAGGCCGATGCAGGTGTAAAGAAAGAAAGCGCACCGGCGCAGTCTTTTTTTATCAGCCGTCCGCTTTGCCGAATCGAACGAGGATACCATCCGCGAAATAGCGCTTGTAAGCCCGGAAACAGTGACAGCATAAACTGCGGTAAAAACTGAATATGCGCTGCTGAAATACGCCATACCGGTTTCACCGAGCAGGTTCATCAGCGGTATCTTAAAGAACGCGCCGATGATCTTAACCAGCGCCATGCTGATTCCTAAAATAAAAGCAGAAAGCAAAAAGGACTGTTTTTCAGAATCTTGCTGTTTTGGCATCGTAATCTCCTTGTTCTACTTGTAAAGCGAATGCGCTTTTTCCATTAAATTTATGTGAAAT
>CAZPLR010000048.1:0-8760 GCA_964587555.1 uncultured Oscillospiraceae bacterium | reverse complement strand
ATTAAATTTATGTGAAATGCAGCGCAGGTATAGATTTTAAGGGGGATTTGTGGTAAAATAGAATCATTAACAGATATATGTTGTCTTGTCGGCTCATATGATTTTGTTATTGGCGAAAACGACATCATATCCTTAGGAGAAGAAATGAGGTTCTTACGATGATAAACTACGCTGTGATCGACGTAGGCTCCAATTCAGTACGGCTTGCGGCGTATCATTACGACGAAGAAAATAAGGCATTAAGCTGCTTTTTAAACGAGCGGGAGATGCTTGGCCTAGCTTCCTACATTTCCAACGAGTATTTGACCTCGGCTGGTGTTGAAAAGCTTGCGGCGGCATTAAAAAAATACAAGGCGCTCGCCGCTCAACTTCAAGTCGAAAGGCTTTACACCTTAGCAACCGCCTCGATCCGCAATGTAGAGAATACGCAGGAGATCGTTGCGCAGATCGACGCGATGACTGGGATCAGGATGCGGGTGCTTTCCGGCGATGAGGAAGCAAATTATGACTTTATGGGCGCTATTCCGGAAATCAGGGACAACAGCGGCGTCATTGTTGACATCGGCGGCGGCAGCACAGAGATCATCCTATTTGAAAACCGAGAGGTATCGCAGGCGGTCAGCATTCCGGTCGGCTCTTTGCAGCTTTACGCCACCTGTGTCAAAGGGTTCATTCCCACGCCGGAAGAGCGCAAACAAATGAAAGCCTGTATTGAGGAGCAGATCGCCCGCTTTGCATGGCCGGAACGAAAGAAGTTTTCGGTTTTGTACGGCATCGGCGGCACCTGCCGCTGCACGCAGCGTTTGGCGGAAGAACTGTTCGCAGCCGAGCAGAATGGGGTTCACGACCAAACTGTCTCGTTCCATATCATCCGGCAAATATCCAAAAGCATCAAAAGGGATTTGCAGGAAGGAAAGCTGTTTTCCTACTTAAAGCAGATCTACAAAGCGGTTCCTGAGCGACTGTTCAGCGTTATTCCGGGCTTAATGATTCTTAGCGCGATCGCAAAGCAGGTCGGCACGCAGGAATTAAAGATATGCGCCGGCGGTGTGCGCGAAGGCTTTTTATATCGCGACGTCATCGGCAAATGACGCACGTTTTGCAAACAGAAACAGGAATAAAGGAGTACCATTATGGCACATGAAAAGGACAAGGAAAAGAATGAGCGCAAGCGTATTTTAGAGGATCCGATAACCATTTGTATGCAAAACCGCGAGTTAAGCTGGCTGGTTTTCAACGAGCGCGTGCTTGAGGAGGCAAGATACGCTCCTTCCCCACTGTTGGAGCGTTGGAAGTTTGTCAGTATCTTTACGACCAATTTGGATGAGTTTTATCGCGTGCGCGTCGGCAGTTTAATCGACTGCATGCTTTATGATCCGGATTATTTCGACACGAAAACCGGTATGACTGCTTCTGAACAGTTAGCGGCAATTTATGCGCGTACCCGCAAGCTTTACGACTATCGAAACACCATTGTCACCGAGCTGAATGCGGAGCTAAAAAAGCTGGATATCGTTCATGTCACCTTCAAACGGCTGAGTGAGCAGGCGAAAAAATATGTGGATAAATACTTCAAAAATAACATCCTTCCCTACCTTTCCCCGCAGATCATTGATGACAGACATTTGTTTCCGCACATTGACAACAAACAACTGAATATTGCGGTCATGCTCCAGCAGAAGGATCATAGGCTGTTCGGCATCATTCCGCTGCCGTCTGCGGTGAACAGGATCATCGTGCTGCCAGAGGGACAGCTTCACTATATCACAGCGGAGGAGATCATTTTAGGCTACTGCGAGCAGATATTCTCGATCTATCAGGTAACGGAAAAAACCATCATCTGCGTTACAAGAAACGCTGATATTAACACCGACGTCGGACTGGCGGACGAGGATTTCGACTACCGCCAGCATATGAAAAAGTTAATTAAAAAGCGTGCGCGTCTTTCTCCGGTGCGTTTGGAGGTACAAAGCCGCATCAGCCACGATTTCATAAGCTATCTTTCTGGAAAATTTAATCTTCCGAAGGAAGCGATTTTCACCAGCAAAACGTCGCTTGATCTATCCTATATCTTCTCGCTGGACAGTAAGCTTCCGCCGCATTTAAAAGGCGAGCTTGTCGTACCGGATCATGTTCCGCAGCCATCTGCGCAGCTTTCTCTTTCGGAGAGCATCATCGGGCAGGTGTTGAAAAAAGACGTGCTGCTTTCTTATCCGTTTGAGTCGATGCAGCCGTTTTTGCAGATGATCCGCGAGGCGGCAGAGTCGCCGGAGGTCGTTTCAATACGCATTACGCTCTATCGTATTGCAAGGCAGTCAAAGCTTGCGGAATACTTGATCCGCGCGGCGGAAAACGGCAAAGACGTTACGGTCCTGATGGAGCTGCGCGCGCGCTTTGACGAGGAGAATAACATCGAGTGGGCACAGCGTTTTGAGGAAGCTGGCAGCAAGGTGCTTTATGGTCCGGATGGCTTCAAGGTACACTCCAAAATCTGCCTGATTACGCTGAAAAGCGCTTCCGGCTATCGTTTTATCACGCAAGTTGGCACCGGAAACTACAACGAAAAAACCGCAAAGCTTTACACCGATCTTTCCATTATCACAGCAAACGAGGAACTCGGCAAGGACGCCGACCAATTTTTCAAAAATATGCTGGTTACGAATCTCAATGGCGATTACAGCCGCCTTTGGGTCGCGCCAAATTCCCTAAAGAATAACATCCTTGCCGCAATGGATCGTGAGATCGCCAAGGCGAAAAGCAGTAAGGCGGCTTCGATTATCATGAAGTTCAATTCGCTGACCGATCGCGATATCATCCGTAAGCTGATCGAGTCAAGCCAAGCGGGCGTCAAAATCAGTCTGATTATCCGCGGTATCTGCTGTTTGCGCCCGGGCGTGCCGGGATACACCGAGAATATCACAGTCATCAGCATTGTCGGACGGTTTTTGGAACATTCGCGTATTTACTGCTTCGGCACCGACCCAGACCTCACGCTTTACATCTCCTCAGCGGATATGATGACCCGCAACACCCAGCGTCGCGTTGAGATCGCTTGTCCTATTTTGGATGAGAAGCTAAAAGCAAGAATCACCGCGATGCTGCATGATATGCTCACCGATAACGTCAAAGCAAGGCGGCTGATGCCGGATGGGAAATATGTCCTGCGGCGTCCAAGCAGCGGCGACGATATCATGAATTGTCAGGAGCATTTCCTAAAACAGGCGGAACTTTCCGCAACCAAGGCGCTTCTTGTCCCAGATGGGCTATCCCAGTCTCCGGAGCAGCCGCCAAAACCGCGCTCCCACAAGGTCAAGGCGGTGCGGATCAAAAAATAAACCTCTGCATCTATGATAAATACGATTCCCCTGTATCTTTGCGGATACAGGGGAATTTTTACTGTGATTCAAATAAACGGTATAGATGATTGAGCGGCCCGCAACCTTTGCCAAGCTTAAAGTTTGCTGCGATTGCACCGGTAAGATATTCCTTTGCATTCTTCACGGCATCCAAAAGCCCATCCCCGATCGCAAGCCGGCAAGCAATCGCCGAGGACAGCGTGCATCCGGTACCGTGGGTGTTTGGATTATCAATCCGTCTATTGGAAATCCAAATTGCGTTTTCATTCCAAAAAAGCAGGTCGCTTGCATCCGCCTTGAGATGCCCGCCCTTGACCAAAACACCGCCGTGCGTTAGTTTGGATAGTTGGATCGCCGCTTGCTCCATCTGCGCTTGATCTGTAATACATTCCATTCCTGCCAAGGCGGCAGCCTCCGAAAGATTTGGAGTAATCAGCATTGCCAGTGGGAAAAGTTCCCGCACGACTGCGCTGATCGCAGATTGATCGCTGAGTACGCTGCCGCTGCTCGAAACCATCACCGGATCAAGTACAATATTCTCCGCATGATAATACCGCAGCCGGTCGGCAATCGCGCACGCTGCCGCTGGTGACGAAATCATCCCGATCTTTACCGCGTCGGGCCTAATGTCGGAAAATACCGCGTCAAGCTGGTTGGAAATAAACTCCGGCGGCACATCCAGCACGCCGGTCACACCGGTTGTGTTCTGCGCAGTGAGCGCTGTAATCACGCTCATCCCATAGCAGCCGTTTGCCGCCATCGTTTTCAAATCCGCTTGAATCCCCGCGCCTCCGCTGGAGTCCGAGCCTGCAATCGTCAATACTGTTTTCATTTCTTCCCGCCTTTATTCATTTTTCATTAGCTTTTATCTGCCGCAATCCGCGCCGGATTGCGCAAAGTTCCAGTCCAAAAAGCTTCTCAGGTAGTAATCCGCCGTTGTCTTCAATGCCTGCTCATCCGGCGCGGAAAAGCTGTCATAAACCGCCGCAACGGTAAAGCTTGCAGCCTTTGCTGTCTGTACCGCATGAAGCGAATCCTCAAAAACAACAATCTCCTCTGTCGGCAAATCCAACAGCTTCTGCGCCGCATAGAAAATATCTGGACGATCCTTGCTTGTCCTCAGCTCATCGCAGGTAACAATCCCAGAGATATACCTTTCCACGCCGCAGCGCTTCAATGCGGCGCATGAAAACGCTTTATCCCCCGCCGTTGCGACAACGGATTTGATCCCACGGCGGGACAACTCCGCCAAAAAAGCAAACGCATGAGGCTTTAGCGGAACAAGATGATAGTAAGCGTGCCGTGCAAGACCCCAAAGCTCCGCCGCCATCTGCTCCGGCGGATCGGCGATACTATACTGCTCCTTAAAGTAAAGCACCGACTGCTCCATATTTTTATAAGCAAGCTTCCGGCTTAAATCCGGCTCCGGGATTTTTCCCTTGCCGCGAATATAGCTATCGTCTACCTCGCGCCAAACCCACATACTGTCAAGAAGCGTGCCGTCTAAATCAAAGATAGCGCCTTTCATGTCGTCACCCATTCCAGCTTTTTCCGCAAATCATTTGCAGCGGCTGCAATATCTGGCTGTGCAAAAATTGCAGAAACGATCGCCGCGCCGGCAATACCGCTCCCCTTAAGCTTAAGCACGTTGCTGCCATTTACGCCGCCGATGGCGACAACAGGAATACCGGAAACAGTACAAATGCGCTTTAATGTCTGAAAATCCAACGGTTTTGCGTCTGATTTCGTCTGCGTTCCAAAGATTGCGCCAACGCCCAAATAGTCTGCTCCCTTTTCCTTCGCCAAAATCGCTGTTTCCACTGTGCGCGCGGAAACGCCGATGATCTTATCCTTCCCCAAAATCTTTCTGGCAGAAAGCGCATCCATATCGCTTTGCCCGACATGGACACCAGCGGCGTCAATCTGCTTTGCAATCTCGACATGATCGTTAACGATAAGCGGGATATGGAAACGATCCGTCACCCTTTTGATTGAAACGGCCTCCTCATAGAATTCCGCCTCGGACAAAAGCTTGTCCCGAAGCTGAATGCAGGTTGCGCCGCCCAATATCGCCTGTTCGACAGCGGTTTCCAGCGGTCTTCCGTTAAGATAGCTGCGATCAGTCACAGCGTAAAGCAGCAGGGTCTTATCGAGGTTGTTCAATGATGATTCCTCTTCTTTCCAATACAGATTCAAAATATTCCGGCGCGCTTAAAAAACCAAGCTCATCGATCAGGGCGGCGTGAAAGCTGCCAATTCCCATCCCCTTTTCGCTTACCTTCTCATAGCCAATTTCCCCGGAAATTGCAAACATCGCCAACGCCGCTACCGTCGCCGGCAGCAGATTCTGCCGATTGGCAGCCGCAAACGCTCCAACTACAGCCGAAAGCATGCAGCCGCAGCCGGTGATCTTAGTCATATCCGGATGGCCGTTGCGGATCAACACCGCATTTCGCTCATCGGAAACAACGTCAAACGCGCCTGTTACAGCCACGACAGCGCCGGTGTTTCTGGAAAGACGCTTGGTCAGCTCTATTTTTTCCCTTGCGTTGTCCTCACCGCTCGGATCCTGTGAAAATGCGGCATCCACACCGCGCAGGTCGGTGTTTTCTCCGCAAAGAGTCCGAATCTCCGAAAGATTGCCGCGGATAACCGACAGCCTGATCTGGCTCATGATCTTCGCAATGCTTTCCCGCCGAAACGCCGAAACGCCAACGCCTACTGGATCTAATATCACTGGAATGCCGCGCTCATTTGCAAGCTTTCCAGAAATAAGCATCGATTGCAGCGTATTCTGATGCAGCATGCCGGTATTGAGTACAAGCGCACCGCAAAGCGCCGTTACCTCAGCACACTCTGCTGGATCGTCCGCCATGATCGGGCTTGCGCCGCAGGCAAGCAGTGCGTTGGCACAGTCGTTTATCGTGACATAATTGGTGATGCAGTGTACAAGCGGCTTTTTGAGCGCGACGTTTTTATGCATCAAAGGATAAGAACGCATGGTATTGCTCCTTTCATACCGGAAAAAGCAGGAATATTCCATCCTGCTTTTTCAACTCCTCTTATCAACAATATCAGCGCATGTTCTCAAACAGTGAGATATGGTTGATCGCTTTAGTGGATTTTAACGCAGTCAGAAACAGCATTGCAACTGCCGCGCCGACAACTGTGCTGACCAAAAACGGAATGACAAACGAAAGCACCGCCGCCTGCTCATTGATTCTGAACAATCTTGCGACCGGACAGGCAAGCATTCCGCCTAAAACGCCAGTACCAATGGTTTCTCCGAAAAACGCCGCGATCAGCGGAAGATAGCCCGCCAGACTACTCTTTTTCGGTAACTTCGAAATAAGGTATTTCACGCATTTGAACGCTATGCCGCATAAGAACGCACCAACCATGCTGCCCGGAAAAGCAAGCAAGGTTCCCAGTCCAAACAGATAGCGCAAAAGCGAGGTGATAAACGCCATAATGACCGCGTAAACCGGTCCTAACGTTACGCCGGCAATCACATTAATCATGTGCTGCACCGGCACACATTTAGATCCAAATACTGGAAACGAAAACATGGAGCCGACAACGCCAAGCGCAATCAGAATCCCCGCAAAGCAGATCTTTTGAATGCTGAAAAAACGGTTGGCTGCCTGAATCTTAGTTTCACCCATCTCTAATCCTTCCTTTTTCATTGGTAAAAATCACATAATCGGGAGAAGGCTAGTCCATGATATCAACGTCTTCTCCGCGAAGAATCTTATTGATGTTGCGCACAGCGCACATTTTACCGCACATCGTGCAGGTATCCTCTTTTTCCGGCTTACTCTCCGCACGATAGCGGCGTGCTTTTTCCGGATCAATTGCCAGCTCAAACTGCTTCTCCCAGTCGAGCGCGCGTCTTGCTTCGCCCATCTCAAAATCCCAGTCCGCAGCTCCCGGCAATCCTTTGGCGATATCCGCCGCGTGCGCTGCAATCTTCGATGCGATGATCCCCTCCTTCACATCATCCAGAGTTGGCAGGCGCAGATGCTCTGCCGGCGTAACATAGCACAGGAAAGAAGCGCCATATGTAGCGGCGATTGCGCCGCCAATGGCGGAGGTAATATGGTCGTAGCCCGGCGCGATGTCGGTGACAAGCGGGCCAAGTACATAAAACGGCGCGCCCTTGCACATTGCCTGTTCCAGCTCCATATTCGCCTTAATCTGGTTCAGCGGCATATGCCCGGGGCCTTCAATCATGACCTGAACATCCTTGTCCCAAGCGCGTCTGGTCAGCTCCGCCAAGGTTACAAGCTCAGACACTTGGGAAACGTCGGTTGCATCGGCGATGCTGCCCGGACGGCAAGCGTCGCCTAAGCTGATGGTGACATCGTATTCGCGGCAGATGTCAAGTAACTCGTCATATCTCTCATAGAACGGATTTTCGTTTCCAGTCAGTTCCATCCATGCAAAAATGATCGAACCGCCGCGGGAAACGATATTGGTATGGCGCTTGGTCTGCTTGAAATGCTCCGCAGTCGCACGGTTGATGCCGCAATGGATCGTCATAAAATCAACGCCGTCTTTGGCATGCATCCGCACAATATCCATCCACTCGTCCGAGGTGATCTTTTTTAACGCCTTATTATAGTAGACTACCGCGTCGTAGATCGGAACGGTGCCGATAACCGCCGGACATTCTGCAGTCAATTTCCTTCTGAACTTCTGGGTGTCGCCAAACGAGCTTAAATCCATAATGGACTCTGCGCCCATATTGACCGCCGCCATAACCTTCTGCATCTCAACATCCAGATCCATGCAATCGCGTGAGGTGCCAAGGTTGACATTGATTTTGGTCTTCAGCTTACTGCCGATGCCGTACGGCTTTAAGCAGATGTGGTTCTTGTTTGCCGGGATCGCAACCTTCCCCTCAGCTACAAGCCGCATCAGCTCGGAAACCGGCATTTTTTCATATGCCGCAACCGTATTAAGCTCCGGAGTGACAATCCCCCTGCGTGCAGCATCCATTTGTGTTGCATAATTTCTTTCCACCTAAAAATCTCCTTTCTGAGCCGGACGGGACTGCGCAAAATCCATAGCGCGCGCTGCGCGTCCCAAAGCGGCTCTTGTCTGAAATATCGATCTTCCAGACTGATTCTTTTTTGCAAAAAATAAAGCGGAACACCAAGGCCGGCATTCCGTGTAAGGTTGACTCATTTCATTGATAAGCTCCCTACGCTGGAATTACCCATATCAGGTGTAGGGTCGAAGTTAGATTACTTCCTCTCAGAACGCTGACACGAACTCCCCTGCTTCATTTTCAGTATATCACGCCGCTGTCGCTTTGTCAACCTTTTTTTCAAATTTGGCGTGAATCGCAAAAGTCAAGAGTAAATGCAGAAAAATCAGAATTTAATTTGTAAATTTTTTG
>CAZPLR010000047.1:0-13170 GCA_964587555.1 uncultured Oscillospiraceae bacterium | reverse complement strand
GATCTGGCTTCAAATTGAGAAAAATTGGTCAAAACGACAGTTTTTAATGTTAGGGGTTGACAGGGAGGACAGGGGTGTGGTAAAATATATAAGCGTTAAGGATATGACTGACATGCGCCCGTAGCTCAGTTGGATAGAGCGTTTGGCTACGAACCAAAAGGTCGCAGGTTCGACTCCTGTCGGGCGTACTTAAGAGAAAGCGTATCGGCTTGAGATGTTTCCCCTTTTGTTGGACAAGAATAAAGGTCTGACGAAAGGGGACATTTTTATATATTTTGATGATGCGGTTTACAGAGGGAGGGTCTGTACGACAAGGAAAGGGGAATCGAGATGGAGTTAAGCTATTTTACTGCCGCGGGAGTCGGAGAAGGCAGGTTTATTGAGCGGAAATCGGAGTTTATCGGGCGGATTGCGCCGATCACCTGCGAGAAAGACGCGCATGATTTTATTGAGCGGATACGCAGAGAGGAGCGCGGGGCGACGCACAACGTATGGGTTTACATCCTACGCGGCGGCGTAAAGCGATACTCTGACGACGGAGAGCCGGCGGGAACAGCGGGCGTGCCGGCGTTAGAGGTAATTGAGCGCGAGGGGCTTGTGAACGTCTGTGTTGTGATCACGCGGTATTTTGGAGGGATTCTATTAGGGGCAGGCGGGCTAATCCGCGCATATGCGAAAGGAGCGAAGGCGGCGATTGACGCCGGCGGAAAAGAGGAGCGGACGCGCTGCTATGAAGCGACAGTGAGGGTCAGCTACGGCGCATACGGCGGCATATCGAGAGGGCTTGACGGATTCCGAGCGAAGGTAATGGATATTGCATATACGGAAGCGGTGACTTTAAAGGTATTACTGCACCACAGCGAGGTCGAGCGATTCACCGAATGGGTGCGGGAGATCACGCTGGGCAGCGGGGAGATTACGGTAATGGAGCTGGGGTATGAAGTAATTTAAGGGACAGCGATGAGGTGTGAGCAAAGGGGAGCGGAGGTATTATGATAGTAAGAGGCTGGCAGGGATGAAGTGTGAGATATGCCCGCGAAAATGCGGGATTGACAGATCGATACAGCCGGGAATCTGTGGCGGCGGGATGCTGCCGCGGGTAGCGAAGGCGATGATACATCGTTGGGAGGAGCCGTGCATCAGCGGAGGAAACGGGACTGGAGCCGTATTTTTTTCAGGATGCGTATTAAAATGCTGTTATTGTCAGAACTGGGAGATCAGCGCGAAGAATTACGGGAAAGAGATCAGCGTCAGAGATTTAGCGGACATTTACCTCCGTCTGCAGGCAGAGGGAGCCGACAGCATCGACCTAATTAGCGCTGCGCAATATCTGCCATGGGTACGGGAAAGCCTGCTTTTGGTGCAGGGAAAGCTGCATATTCCGGTAATCTACAACACCGGAGGATACGAGGACGCTGCGCAGCTGCGGCGTTTAGAGGGGCTGATTGACATATACCTGCCGGATCTGAAGTATGCGGATGAGCAGCGAGCGCTGCGGTACTCGAAAGCGGCGAACTATTTTGAGGTGGCGACGGCGGCGATCCGCGAGATGCAGCGACAAACCGGCAATGTGGAGCTTGGCGCGGACGGGCTTATGAAGCGCGGGGTCATGATCCGGCACTTAGTATTACCGGGCGGGAAGGATGACAGCAAGCGGGTATTAGAATGGATTGCGGAGACGTTTGCACCGGGCGAGGTATGGGTAAGCCTTATGCGGCAATATGTGCCGTGTTATCAAGCGGGAGAATTTCCAGAGTTACGGCGGAGAATTACGACGTTAGAGTATGACCGTGTCAGCGAGCGGATGATAGATTTAGGGCTGACGGAGGGATACATGCAGGAGAAGGAGTCGGCGGATTTGGGATACACACCGGTATTCGACCTATCGGGGATCTAAGGCGGCTATGGAATTTTACGATGCAGAAAAAAGCCGGGAAAAGAGAAGGAGCCGGCATATCTCGGCAATTCTCGCCGAAGGCGGTTCTTAGCAAGCCCTGTAAGCCGAGGGGAGTTTTGCGGCGGAGTGGGGCTGCGTTTTCCATCATTGCCGGAGGTTAAGCGCAGGATCGATCGGTACTTTATGCTGATGCAGTCAAGAAAGGAGCGGCAGCGATGAGCGAGAAGAAAAAGAAGGTCTTATTGGTAATAGGGCTATTATTTTGGATGATTTTAGCGGCGTTAGGATATGGATTTAACGCATACATCGGGATAGCGATTGTAGCGGTCGGAGCGGTGGTGTTCTATCTGCTTCGGCGGGGGCAGCGCAAGGAGATCGAGAAAGCTGCGCCAAAGGAAGGGCTATACGTTGGTTTCCCGCGCGGGGTGATTTATCGGACGGAATGGGAGATTGAGCGATGTATTTCTTCGTTAGAGAAGAAATCGGAGAGCGACCCGCTCGACTATGATTTCAGTTGGGACAGCGAAGCGCGGACGGGGGAATTAGCGTTATACTGCCGCAGGGGAAGTCTGCGTCCACAGTTTCCGAGCAGTTTCGTAATCAGCTTTGCGAAGCGGGAGAGCGGGGTTATTATACTTGTGCGGTATTTAGACCCTGATGCGCGGACATCGGTTATGACACGACCGGACGTGGATGGCTTTTTATTCGAAAAATGCGGAGCTGCGGTGATCGGGATGCGGAAAGCGGAGAATGCGTAAGCGAAGGATAAGGCGGCGGCTTTTTCAAGGGGGATATGATGGAATACAAGCGGATTGTGGAGAAAGTGCGTGAGATACGGGGCGGAAGCGAATTTGTTCGGATTGGGAGCAGGGCGATCCCGATCGTTTTAGGCGGAATGTATTTTTACTTTGGCGTGAAAGCAGTTAAGCGCGGAAAATGGGTGCGGTACTTCCTGATACCCGCGGGGAAGTTTCTGCTTGCGACGGGGATGCGAGCGGCGATTAACGCGCCGCGTCCTTACGAGGAGGAGGATTTTGAGCCGATCTTACGCGGGCGGGAAGGAAAGAGCTTTCCATCGCGGCACGCGGCGAGCGGGTTCATCATTGCGCGGGCGGTCATGGAGGAAAACCGGAAGGCGGGGAAAGCCGCGCTGGGACTTGCGGGAGCGCTGGGGGCGCTGCGGGTTTTATCCGGAGATCACCATGTAAAGGACGTATTAAGCGGGGCAGCGTTTTATTTTTGTTGGGGCAAAAAAGCGGGAACCTAAATGGATGCTGCGGACGGCATGTTTTAAGCAAAATATCATGTAATTGAAACAGCGCCGGAGGATTACTCTGGCGCTGTCGATGATTGGGTTTATTTTACGCTATGGGCAGAGAAACGCCAAGGCCGGGCTCGGAGGTCAAGACCAGCATTCCGCCTTGTTCAACGACGCCGCCCTTAACCGGATTATAAGCGGCAAGACCGATGCCATCCAGATCTGCGTACGAAACGATGGGCTGAGATGCGCCGAAATGAGCGGCGGCGATGATACCGATTGGGTTCTCGAGCATACAGCCGATCATACATTTTACGCCGTATTCCTCTGCGGCGGCGGCGATTTTCATTGCGCTGCCGATACCGCCGGTTTTCATCAGCTTGATATTGATGAGGTCAGCGGCGCGGGTGGTAATCACCCCAATTGCGTCGCGGAAGGAGAAAACAGCCTCATCCGCCATGACGTCGGTATGGCAATTCTGGGTGACATAGCGCAAGCCGTCGAGATCATAATATGGGGTTGGCTGCTCGATCAGCTCAATATCGAGATCATGATCCTCAAAATTGGAGATGATGCGGACAGCCTCTTTCGGCGTCCAGCCCTGATTTGCATCGACGCGGAGCTTTATCTCGCTGCCGACAGCCTTTCGTATCTCAGTGATGCGGATGAGATCGGTTTTTACATCTTTGCCAACTTTTATTTTCAGGATGCGATAACCGCGGCTGACTGCTTCAACGCTATCCTTGACCATTTGACCGACATCGCCGACGCTGATGGTGAGATCCGTTTCAATGCGGTCAGATGCGCCGCCGAGGGTACGGTAAAGCGGAAGACGCAGCATTTTGGCATAGAGATCGTGGACTGCGATATCGACGCCTGCCTTTGCACAGGTGTTATGGACGCAGGAATTTTGGATCATACGGAGAATAGAATCCTTATCGGCGATATCCATGCCGATGATCTGCGGAGCGATGATATTTTGAATGACGGAAGCGCAGCCGGAGGTAGAATCCCCGGTGACTTTTTCGGAAGGGGGAGCCGCGCCGACGCCGACGGTTCCGTCGTCGGTATGGATCATAATAACGAGGTCATCGATATGAGTGGCGGTGCGGACAGCAGTTTTAAACGGTTTACGCAAAGGAATGCTCAAGGGTGAGCAGGAAACAGAGGTGATTTTCATTAGGAAGACTCCTTTTATATGGAATTTTGCAGGATATGTAACGTGTGACGGATGCCTATTATTAGTATAGCATTTTTGGGGAGGAGAGTCAATGAGGCTGAGAGATCGATTTGGATTTTTCATGTGAAGCGGGGCTTAAGGGATGAGAAAGCGAAGGAATACGGAGGAAATCCATCTGCCGCCATCGTTGATATGGATACGATCGTTTTGCCGCTTTACGCTTGCGCAGCAGGAGTCTTTGTTTTGGGGTATGTATTCCTGAATGACGAGTTCTTCGCTGTCCGGCTGATAGAAGGTAACGGTTTCCTCGTCGTAAGAGATGGTGACATCCGAAATCCCATTTAAGGAAAATAGAAGCGTTGCCGATAAATTATGAAATGTTTTGGAGGGGCGGAGGATGATTTTTTTTTGGAGAGAATAAGGCGGTTGATCTGAGGCAGGCGGCGGACGGATTTCGCTTTGGATTTTGAAAGACGGAGAGACGGCGAAGAATGGTTGGTTGCGCACGTGATTTGACGGAGATTGGGCGGGATTCTGGGAAAGTAGGAAATTTTACTTGAGTTTATACAAAAGAATATATGTTTTTATAACCTTATTTCTGCGGAACAAATGTTGACATGGTGAAAAGAATATGTTATAATTAGTACAATGAAATAAGTAAGACCGAGTAAGGTCGATGGCCGAAGGGCGCATCTCCGAGGGGGATGAAGCCGTTCGGTTTTTTTATTTGCAGAAATAAGGAGGAGAAAAATGCAAGAGGAAGTATTAAAGCAGATCAAGGAAGACGTCATTGCGAACGCGAAGGAAAGCGGGATATTAGCATCGCTGACAGCGGCGCAGATGGTATTGGAATCCGGATGGTTAAAATCCGGATTAACGGTGAAAGCGAACAATGCGTTTGGAATCAAGGGGAGCTACAATGGAGCGTACTACGAATGTATGACGAAGGAGTATGTCAACGGGAAGTATGTTACGGTCAAAGCGAAGTTCAAGAAATACCCATCGCTTGCGGAATCAATTTCCGACCACAGCGCGCTGCTTTGCAAGAGCCGTTATGCGAGGGTCAAGGCGGCGAAGGAATACAAGGAAGCGTGCCGGGCGGTTAAAGCGTGCGGGTATGCGACAGCGCCGAATTATGCAGAGAGCCTGATTTCGCTGATCGAGAAATACAAGCTGTACGAGTGGGACAAAGAAGCGGCGGCGGGGTCTGCTGCCGAAAGTGCTGGGGCGGTGAAGGATACAACAGGGAAGACGTACAAGATCGGCGACGAGGTATGGTTTCGTGGGGGAAAGCACTATGTCAGCGCAACGGGGACGCAGGCGGCCGGCGGGGTGCGAAAAGCCGGAAAAGCGCAGATCACATGCCAGAAGGCGGGCGCGGCGCATCCATGGCATCTGATCGGGGTGAAGAACGGGAGCAACGTATATGGATGGGTTGACGAAGGGAGTTTTGAGGGATGAGGTAATTTGGTTTTATTGTAGAGCGGGGATGGATTAGGGCTTCGATAGGGGGCAAGGGTGGGGGAGGCCGAAGGCAATCATCTTATAGGTCATGCGCGAGGACATGCAAGGAGGGAATATGAAATCTGAAGAGTTAAAAAGAATTTTTGAGCGAGCGAGGTCCGCTTACTATCCTGTATTAGAAAAAATCAACTGTCGGGAAGAAATATATGCGGGAACGCACAAATACCGATATGGAAAACGCGGGAACAAGGTATGCCAAAACGTAAGGAACATTACCTACGAATTAATCGAATCGCAGATTGACACAGGGGTGCCGCTGCCGGTGGTGAATCCGGTTTGTGCTTCCGATGAGGAGAAAGCGCGGATGGTGCAGGAGAGCATCAAGGCGGACATTGCGCGGATGGATCTAGCGCGGGTAAACGACATTTTAGAGCGGATTGTACCGGTACAAGGCTTTGGCATTTTTGAAATTTACTGGGACGAGGAGGTAAAGGTGCGGCCGATTCATCCGATGCAGTTCATTCCGCAGCCGGGGGTTTGTGAGATACAGGAGATGGACTATTTTTTTATCGTCACATCGGTTACGAAGCGATACATCGGAGAGCGATACGGCGCAGACTTAGCGGAGCTATTGGGCGGCGAATCGAGTGAGAATCCGGAGGAGCTCTGCGAGGAGGTTGTTTGCTGGTACCGCGGCGAGAGCGGGGAGATATCGCGATGCAGCTTTTGCGGGGACGTGGTACTAGAGGAGACCGAGGATTTTTATCTGAGGCGGGAGAAGGTATGCAAGGAATGCGGAGCGCTTTGGGAGAGCGACGCAGAGGAGTGTCCAATCTGCGGCGGAGCGCGTTGGAAGGAGCAGGCGGTCGAATATGAGGAGCTGCGGCTGACAGAGGGCGGAATCACACGAAAGGTGAGCGCCGCTTACTATCATCCGAAGGAATATCCGTTTGTCATATGGGAGAATGTACCGAAGAACTTTACGTTTGGCGGGCAATCCGATGTGGACGTCATTGCGGACCAGCAGGAGATCATCAAGCGATTATACACAAAGGTTGAGCAGAAGCTGCTCAAGGGAGGAAGCTTTGTTCAGGTGCCGGCGAATATGCAGAGCAGGCTGCCGATTGACGAGGAGGAGTTACGGGTCATCTATTCCAATCCAATGGATGCGCCGGTGAGCGTACACACGATACAGCCGGACATTTCAAAGGATTTGACATTGATCCAAGACCAGATCAAGGCGGCGCAGGCGACATTAGGGTTAAACGATAGCTTCCAAGGCAAAAGCGATCCGACGGCGGTATCTGGAACAGCGAAACGGCTGCTGATCGAGCAGGCAAACGGACGGTTATCGAGCAAGCAAGCGAACAAGTACCGCGCATACCGAGAATTATATCGAAAGATATTCGAATTCAAGCTTGCGTTTTTAGACGAAGTGCAGGAATTTGTGAAGAAGGACGTCAGCGGGAAACGATGCTACTGCCATTTTTCACGGCAGGAGCTATTAAAAGAGGACGGATATGGCGAATGGAGATACGAGGATCGGTTTGAGTTTTCGGTTGACGCATCAGGCGGGCTGCCGCATGACCGCGGATACCTGTATGAGCAAGCGATGAAGTTATACCAGATTGGCGGGTTTGGCGCCTGCGGGAGCGCGGAAGCGTTAAAGCGGCTTTGGAGATGTTTGGAGTCGGTGCAGTTCCCGCTTGCGGCACAGGTGAGCGAGGAGATCATGAAAAGCGGCAGCGGAGAGTGATTTTTTGAGATGCTGAAGGATTTCGCGCGGAGGAAAGGCGGCATATTTGCCGTAGGGAAAACGAGAGAGCCTTTTATAGAAGGTGAGGAAATGAAGCGGGATATCCGAAGCGAGGATTTAAGCGAGAAAAGCGAAGAGCGGGACGCTGCAAAAGCAGCGGCACGAGGAGGGAACGATGAAATTAGGAGAGGTTTATGACGCGGCGCTACAGATTGCGGACGCGTATTCAGAGAACGGGTACGTCATATCAGACGAGCATCCGGAGAAAGCGGACTATTTGCTGAGAATGAACGCATTTTTAAATCAAGCGATGCTGCGGATTATCACGGTTTATCCGGTCATGAAGGTGTTGGAATTAGAGGGCGGGGTTGATTTTGGCGGGGAGATTGGGTACAAGCTGCCGCGCGACTATGCGGGAGAGATTTTGATCCGGCGATATCGAGAAACGCAGTGGGGCGCAGGGGAGTTTACCGCAGCGGGAGAGTGGCTGCTTGTACCGTTCAAGGAGAACCCAACGATATTCTACCATGCGGTTCCGAGGTACATTGGGATAAGCGAAGGGGAGGACGTCGAATTGGAGATTGCCGAAGCCGGGGCGCGGCTTGCGCCGATATTTATTGCGGCGATGCTATTAGACGAAGAAAATCCAACCTTATCGACACGGCTGATGAACCAGTTTGAAGCGACGTTAGCGCAGGGGGACAAAGGGCTCCGCTATGGCGGGAAATAACGGCGGCGATGGGAGTTTGGTGTCCGGCTTACAGGAAATTGAAGGGCTTGGGCATTCAGGGATAGGGCGGGATTACCGATGAGAGGGAGGTGAGAGGATGAAGGAGAGCTACCATGGCAGAATTGCGAATGCCGCAGGGCAGGAAGTGAAGGCGATCTACCCAAGACAGGGTGAGAAGAAGCCGAAAATTGCCAGTTATGCCGGGAACGGCGTATCAAGCGGCTTCAAGGGCAAAAAGAAATCCGGAAAAAAGGATTAAAGGCACCAAAAGAGAGGATAGGGGGTGAGAAGGAGAAATGCCGAATATTGAGGAGTTAATGGCGTTTTATCGAGCGAACAAGGGGTATATCGATCTGATTGTGGAGAATGCGGTAAGGAACAATCCCGAGATGAAGCAAATGAGGGATAGATTGGCGTTCAACGATGAGCTAAAGGAATTCGAGGAGGAATTTCCGCACAGCGGGATTCATTCTGTGGGCGACTTAGCGCAGCTAAAAGAAATCGAGCAGATCCTGCGTTATTTAAAGATGGGGCTGCGATTATCACAGGCGTACAAGCTTTGCAATTTTTCCGCGCTGATGGAGAGCGCGGGAAAGGAAGGGAGTATGAAGGAATTACAGCGCGAGCGTGATCGGCGGGCGAAGTCGCATTTAAAGGCGACGGGTACAGCGAACGCGCGGGAAAGCGGCGCAATTCCGGAGGATGTGAAGGAGCTATATCATGCGCTGTTAGGAGATTGGAGCGAAGGTGACATTTTAAAGGACTATGCCAAGCGGAAAAAGGAGTAGTTCTATTATGAAGCGAGCGTGATAAGGCGCTAAAGCGCAGGGAAAGCGTTCGAGAGGAGGCATCAGGGATTCCATGTGGATAAGGCGGCGGAGGATGAATGGGTTTTACTTACAAGAAGAAGCGTTTTGCAGGATGGAAGAGCCTGCAATGATCTAAGAAAGGAAAGGTTATATGGCAGAAGTTATTTTTTCGAAGGCGAGTGGGGTCAACGACAGCTTTTACGGCAAATCCCAAGAGCCGATCAAAGCATTTATTGAGAAGCACATTGAGGATTTTGAGAATCGTTCGATGTTAAACAAGGTCTATGTGACCGAGAGGAGCAAGAATTTTGCGGAGAAGTTCACCTACAAAACCAAGCTTGGCAATTTTTCCGACGTTGGCGAGAATGGAGCGTATCCAAGAAGTATTGTCCAAGAGGGATACTCAAAGGTGATCGAGCCGCACGAATGGAAGAATCAGTTTGCGGTGACGCAGACGATGCTGGAGGACAGCAAATTATTTGATTTAAAGGGCGAGATGTTAGGGTTTTCGGACGGTTACAGCCGGACGAAGGAGTTATTTGGCGCAGCGCTTTTATCTGGCGCGGCGGAGAAGAACGTAACGTTTGGGGGAAAGGAATACGACGCTACCTCTGCGGACGGCGAGGCGTTATTTTCAAATGCGCACACCTCGATTACAAAGGGATACAAAAACCAGACGAATCTATTCTCCGACGCATTTTCCTACGACGTACTATGCGCGATGGAGGAGGCGATGCAGAACTTCAGAGATGACGACGGCAACATTTTAAGCATCTGTCCGGACACGATTATCATGCCGAACGACTACAAATTACGCAAGGCGGTATTTGATGCGATCGGCGCGGAGGGAATTCCGGGCACGGCGAACAACTCGTTTAATTACCAGTTTGGAAGATGGAACGTAATCATCTGGCCGTATTTAAACAAGATGGACGGAATTACTGCGGGCAGCACGCAGCTCTACTTATTAGATTCAAAATTTAACGAGAACTACCGCGGGCTGATCTGGCTGGATCGTCTGCCGCTAACGGTACACAGTTGGATCGATGAGAACACAGATGCTAACATTTTCAATGGCAGAGCGAGATTTACCGCCGGCTTTAACAATTGGAGAGCAATCTGCTGCTTAGCGCCGGGGCATGCAAACGGCGTACAGCTCATCGGAAGCTGACACTCTTTTTAAAAGAAGCGGCGGCTGAAGGGGCGAAGGCTTAAGCGGCGCTGAAGAAGAGCGTTTAGAGGCTATTTTTCATCCGCGGAGATTATAGGGGGGACGGAGGGCGGTTTTATCGATCAAGCGTTGAAAAAGCGACAGGGGAAGGGGACAAGAGGTTAAGAAAACGGGCGGGGCGAGGAGGTGCGCCGTATTTACGGCGGGGCATGGAGGGTTATGATACAATACAAAAATTATGGAGAAAGCAGCAGGAAGATCCTGCATTTACAGAAGTTTCGCGGGGTGGACTTTCGAAGCGCCGACACGCAGGTAGACGAATCGCGGTCGCCGGACGCATGCAACATGATGGCAGGCGACAACGTATATTTTCCAGTCAAGCGGCCGGGATACAAGCGTTTATTTACGGACGAGTTTGGCGGCGATCCGAACGGCATCTTCTCCTATGATGAGGATGGCGTTTCTTATCTTTTAGCGCATATAGGGACGCGGCTTTACCGGTTTGTCTGCGAAAACGGGGAGATATCGCAGCAGGAGCTGATTAGCGCCGCGCTGAACAATGCGGCATCGGACGGGTTCTATTTAGGAGGGAGCTTCTGGCTATTAGATGGGCGGACGTTTTGGCTGGTAACAGGGAGCGGTTTAGAAGCAGCCTCGGAATACGCCTATGTACCGATGACGTCGATTGCACGCGAGCCTACAGGCGGAGGGACAGTGCTGGAAGCGGTGAATCTGTTAACGGGGCAGAGATGCAATTCTTTTGCGGCGGACGGGAGTGCGCGCGATTTTTATTTAGACGCGCAGGACATTGACGAGGACGCGGTGACGGCGTTGGTAAACGGCGTTCTTATGGAGGAGGGGAGCGGGTTTACCGTCAACCGTTCGGTAGGGCGTGTGACCTTTGACAGTGCGCCGGCGAAATTTTCAGGAACGGACAACGTAGTAATCACCTTTTCCAAAACCATACCGGGATATTTAGACAAGATCAACCGCTGTCAATTCGCGCAGATGTACGGCGGCAGGAACGACACGCGCGTATTTTTCAGCGGAAATCCGGACGAGCCGAACACCGACTGGTACAGCGGACTATATGACCCGACCTATTTTCCGGACACAGGGTACACAAAGATTGGTGCGGACAGCAGTGCGATTATGGGATACGCGAAGCAATATGATTCTTTGATTGTGATCAAGGACGGAAAATATGCTGATGCGGCGATGTATTTGAGAACCTGCACATTTGACGAAAGCGGGGAGATCATGTTTCCGTTACAGCAAGGTTCTGCGGGAGACGGCTGCGTTTCTGCGGCGAGCGTTGCAGTATTTGAGGACACGCCGCTATACGTGAGTGCGCAGGGGTTAAGAGCGGTCGTTGGAACGGAGGTTTACGAGCAGCGCAACATTCGAAGCAGGTCCTCCTATGTTGATTCGAGGCTCACCGCGCAGGATTTGAAAAGCTCCTGCGGATGCGTACACGAAGGAAGGTATTACTTAGCGGTTGACGGAGTATGTTATGTTGCTGATCTAAGGCAGATCAGCACAGACGCGTCGAGCTTTGACGGCGGCGCGCAGTTTGAGTGGTACTACTGGGACGATATTCCGGCGAAGCGGATGTTATCGCACGGCGGGTATTTATGGATGTTGGGTGACGGCGGCGTTTTATACCGGTTTTACCGATTTGAGGAAAAAGGGATTTACCACGACGACGGGCGGCCGGTGAAAGCATATTGGACGACGCCGTTATTAAAGCTTGACAGCAATTTAGAGGAATGCACGGTGCGGCGCGTATCGCTGCTTTTACAGCCGATGCAGCACAGCGGATGCGAATTAGAGGTCGAGAGCGACGGCGTTGGATTTGACGAGGGCTGTGCATTGATTGACGGGAGATATCTTGACCTGATCGATTTTGACGATGTTGATTTTGATCGTTTTTCTTTTTCCGCGCTATACCAGCCGGTTTGGGAGCATTTCAATTTCCGACGGAGAAGGACGCGGCTATTTGCGCTGAGGATTCGGAGCGAGGGAGAGGGTGACGGAATGGGAATTTATCGTATTTTGATCGATGTAAGGAAGTAGTTTTCTTTTAGAGGGGGGAAGAAAGCGTCTGCCGCGCGATAAGAGGATATTTATGGAGGGTAAATGGATATTCAGAAAATAAAGAAGGACAAATTACAGCATGATATTGCTGCGCTTCCGGATCATATTGTCGGACGAGCGGAATATTTAAAGGACTATTTTGACAAAAATATATATGAAGTATCGAAGGAGCAGGTGAATCCGCTGGTCGATTTATTGGCGTCCGAAAAGGGCGCGGAGAATATCGGCGCAGCGGAGTTTTCGGTGATTCCGGCAGGGAGCGTACAGTCGCAGCTGCAGGCAATCAAGGAGATCATTGACGATGCGCAGTGGGGCATTCCGGATTCGTGTTCAGAAGAAATGCTGCAAGAGGGGTGTGTGACGCAGGAAAAGCTTTCCCCTGCTATCAGGCAGCGGCTGTCGGAGGCTGTTTATCCTGCGGAATGTACGATGGCGGAAGACAGCGTAGCGCTGGCGGCTGTGATGACGGACCAACCGGCAACGCTCCGATTTACAGCGCCGGCGGCCTTTATGAAGGGGATGAATTTAACCATCAACGGCGAAGGGTATGATTTTACGATGGCGAACGGCAAGCTTCTGCCGGATAACGGGTTTATTGCCAGAGCGGTCGTTTGCATCCAGGTTGATCCACAGGCGAAAAAGGCTTTTTTTGACGGCGGCGGCGCGGACTTAAGTGTGATTACCGCTGCCGCCGAGCAGATCTGCGAGGGATATATTGGGGTGGATACTGACGGCGAGCCGGTTGTTGGAGTCTACACGCCTAAGATTGTGCGCGTCGAGGGACAATATGTCGGCACGCCGCAGAATA
>CAZPLR010000046.1:4125-15008 GCA_964587555.1 uncultured Oscillospiraceae bacterium | reverse complement strand
CTTTACAAATGAATGTTTAAAACTGTATTGAAATATGAAATGATTTATGGTATCATTAATACATGGAAATTTATTCCATGTTAAAAATACAATAAGAAAAATGGAGGTGTTCTCAATGCATTGCAATGTATATACAAAATGTGACTTGCTACAAATTCGACTATGCAATGCTTGTACCTGCTCAACGGTAAAACCGGAAGGGAAACTCCAAATTATTTGTACAGGCGCATAAGTCGAACAAAATGTCATCGGCTTATGCGCCTTTATTATTTTCAAAATTTAATGGCTACTATCTCATACGCCCTGAAACCATATTTGACATTATAAAGGAGAACGATTATAAATTTGTGCCTTCGTTCCCACTACAATGTGAAAGTAATTAGGAGGTTGATGGATGCAGAATCCTTCCAATCAAACCGTGCAAGTGCCAAAGAAGCCGCGTAAGAGGGTATTACCCCTGCGGACGCGGGATGTCATCTTCGGCGCGATCCTCATCGTGATCCTCCTTTTGATGCTTATTTACATCAACAACTACTCCCTTGCGCTGGCAGGAATCGGGTTCAATCCCGGCGCGACGCGGATGATCGATTCAGGGATCAGCGTCACCGGGAAAGAGTACCGCATTGCCGTCAACGAGCGCGGCGACCTCAAAAACCCGCACCTTGCCTGCCTTGAGAAGTCGAAGCTTGGGTTCTGGCAGGTTTGTGAGGTGCAGACCCTTCCGGATGAGCATGGGGTCGTCTACCTTGTCGAAAGCAGCGTAGATTTTGGGGATCAGGATCACATTTATGCCTGCGTCTGCTATCCGAAGCGCTACCTTCCGAGGACGCTCACCGAATATCTGCCGGGTGGGGTCAGCGCCGAGGTGGTGCATGGGCAGAATTGCAGCATTGTCCATCTGGCGTGGGGGAGTTCCTATGTGCAGTTTGGCTATGGCGATTTTCTTGACGTGCTGTACAATGATTTGAAGATCATGCGGGAATAAGCGTGTAGCAGAGCTTTCCATAACAAAAGAATCCGCCCGGTTTGCAAAGAAAAGCAGTCCGGGCGGATTTTATTTTGCACAAAGCGGGTCAGTTTAAATCGCGGGCGGCTTTCAAGCCGTAGGCGCTTTTGGCGGTCAGCACGGCGCGGTTTACCGCCTTTGCGACCACATAGGACGCAAGCGTGCCGACCACGTCGATCGAGGCGGTCTCTTCCCCGACCGAAACGGCATACAGGCTATCGCCGTCGGCGGTCATGTTGACCGGGCGGATGGCGCGCACATAGCCGTTTGAGCCCATTGCGGCGATCTTGTTCATCTGCGCCTTGTCAAATTTGGCGTTGGTGATCACGCAGCCGATGGTCGTATTTGTGGCAAAGGACTGTGCTTGCGGCTGCTCGATGAACGCATAGCAGACCTGCTCGGTCGAGCGCAGCGACGCTTTGTCCGCGCTTAACAGTCCTGCAATCTCCTTGCCGGAATCCACGTCGTATACGTCGCCGACCGCGTTGACCGCAACGACAGCGCCGACCTGAATTTTTCCGACCTGTACGGCATAAACGCCGACGCCGCTCTTCATCGCAAAGTCTCCGCCCAACATTTTACCGACGGTGCAGCCGGTTCCGACGCCGACATTTCCTTCTTTTAGAATGCGGTTTTCTGCGTCCTCGCATGCGGCATAAGCCATCGCTGCGTCCGGACGGGTGAACGGATCGCCGACAGCCAGATCGAATACGCAGCTTTCGCAGACCAGAGGAACCTTTGTGACCCCGACGTCAAGCCCAATGCCGCGTTCCTCCAGATAGCGCATTACGCCGCCTGCCGCGTCAAGCCCGAACGCGCTCCCGCCGGAGAGCAGAACGGCGTTTAATCCCTCGCAGTTCATGCGCGGATCGGTCAGCGGCGTTTCGCGGGAGGCGGGACCGCCGCCCCGGATGTCACAGCCTGCCGGGCAGATGGAAGGGAATAGGACTGCCGTGCAGCCGGTCGCCGCCTTTTCATCCTGCGCGTGACCGATTTTTACGCCGGCAATATCAAAAATGCTGATTTCCTTCATAGTGCAGTCTCCTTTTATCAAAACGGCAGGTCGTCCTTGACCTGCCGTTGAATTACTTATTGATCGTTTTCTTTAACGCTTTGCAGACGGCTCCGCCGATTAAAACGCTGGAAACGGTTTCGCAGACGACGTTGATGGCGACCGAGGCAAGCAGCCAGCCTAAGAATACAAGGCCGCCCTTTCCGGTATAGCTGTACGCTTCCATGACGTTGTCTTGGAAAAACAGGCACATCGCACCTAAGTAGAGCAGGGTATTGGTCAGCGGCGCTGCAAGGCAGCTTACTGCGATGCTCCATGTGTCGTGTTTGTCGTGCTTGTTCAGCCAATGGTAAAGAAGCGCTGGGACAACGCCGACAAGAACGCGCGGAACGACGCAGGCGATAAAGGTCTGCACCGGTTTGATCTGTAAAAGCAGCGTGCCGAACGCGCTCATGCCGAAGCACTGAGCAAAGCTGGTCAGCCCGAAAACAAGCCCTAAAAAAGCGCCTGCTTTTAGATCCAGCAGAACCGCGCCGATTGCGACGGGTACCACTATAAATGTGATCTCGGCAAACGGTGTTTTCAGATACCCCAGCGGCGTGAACGCCATGATAATGACGATGGCGGTAAGCAGCGCTAATTCGCACAGATACTTTACATCCATCTTCTTGTGGGTGGGTGTTTGCATATTCAATTCCTCCTTGCTGTTATTTCTCCTCTTTGGAGAATATAGCGCAATATATTCCGGAAGGGCGAAACCTTCCAAGCGGTATTATAGCGCGTCTGCTCCAAAAATGCAAGTATATCTTTTGAAAAAATTTTTTCCTGTCTGGACAAGCGTCGAATTTTGTGATACAATGTCAGTAGGGCGTAACTGCGATGAGATCAACCCTTGGAAAGGCGGGACGCTTGATATGGGAAAGGTGATCCTCTGGCTTATTATTGTTGTATTCGGTATATTGGCACTGTATATTTTGCTGCTTTCGGTCAGCGCGCTTTTGGTAAATCCCAAAAGGGAGTATGAAAAGGACAGCCCTTATTATCGCTTTTTGCTTTACAGCGCAACCGCGCTCTGTATGAAACTGCTTCGCATCCGGGTGAGGCTCAGCGGGATTGAAAATATTCCAAAGACAGGGCGGTTTTTGCTGGTCTGCAACCATCGTTCTAAGTTTGATCCGATTTTAACATGGTATGTTTTAAGGCGGTATCAGCTGGCGTTTATCTCCAAGCCGGAGAATTTCAAGGTGCCGATATTTGGCAGGATCATCCGCCGCTGCTTATTTATGCCGATCGACAGGGAAAACCCGCGTAAAGCGGTAAAGACTATCACCCGTGCGGCGGAGCTGCTGCAGACGGATCGGGTTTCGGTTGCGGTCTATCCGGAGGGAACGCGCAGCTATGACGGTACGCTGCTGCCGTTTCATAACAGTACGTTAAAGATCGCGCAAAAAGCGCAGGTCCCGATCGTTGTCATGACGGTGGAGGGGACGCAAGCGATCCACAAAAATTATCCGCTGCACCGTTCCGCTGTCCGAATGAAGATCATAAAAACGCTGCCAGTCTCCTCGTTTGAAAAGCTTCGGACTGCCGAGATTGGGGATCAGATACGTACGTTGATGGAGGGTGCGCTTTCCGCAGGCGAGTTTTGGCGGTTAAAAGAAGAATAAAATACACAGAAGGAGATAAAAGACATATGGCAATCTATCACGTTTTGTATAATCCGTATTCCAACAACAGCCAAGGAGAAAAAGGGGCGCTGACAGTCAAAGCGCTTATGCCGCAGGATCAGCTTGAATTTGTGGATATGACAAAGCTCGAATCCTACGAGGCATACTTTGCCGCGCTGCCGGAGAAGGATCCGGTGATGCTTTGCGGCGGCGATGGTACGCTCAACCGATTCATCAACGAAGGGCTTTCGTTTGCGCAGGGGCGCGATATTTATTATTATGCCTGCGGAAGCGGAAATGATTTCTGGAAGGATTTGGGGAAAGAGCGCGGCGAGAGGCCGGTCTGCATCAATCGGTATCTTGTTGATCTGCCGCAGGTCGTGGTGAATGGGAAGAAAAGCTTCTTCCTGAACGGGATCGGTTACGGGATCGACGGTTACTGCTGTGAGGTCGGTGATAAGCTGCGGGAAACGTCGGATAAGCCGATCAATTACACCGCTATTGCGATCAAAGGGCTTTTGTTCCACTATCATCCGACCAATGCGGTTGTCACAGTCGACGGCGTCAAACACGAATACCGCAAGGTCTGGCTCGCGCCAACGATGAACGGCAGATACTACGGCGGCGGCATGATGCCGACTCCGGCGCAGGACCGGCTTTCCCAGAAGCGCACCGTTTCCACAATGGTGATGAATGGTGCCGGTAAGCTGCGTACCCTGATCGCATTCCCGAAAATTTTTTCCGGCGAGCATGTGAAAATCACAAAGTTGGTACATATCTTCTCCGGAAACGGGGTTACGGTGGAATTTGACCGTCCGACGGCGATTCAAATCGATGGCGAAACGATCCTTGGTGTGACAAAGTATCAGATTTTAACACATGTGAGAGAAAAACAGTCGGAAACGGTTTAAGGATAGAAAGAGGTTTTAAGGTGCAGTATAATTTTGATACCGTAATAGACCGCCGCAATACCAATGCAGTCAAGTGGGATCTGGCTGCAAAGGACGAGCTGCCGATGTGGGTGGCGGATATGGATTTTGAAACCGCACCGCAGATCACCGCTGCTATCCTGAAACGGGCGGAGCATGGCGTTTATGGCTACAACACGCTGCCGGAAAGCTATTATCAGGCGATCTGCTCTTGGTGGGAAACGCGACATCATTACCAGATGAAGAAAAGCTGGATTTTATTCTGCATCGGCGTGATACCTGCGGTAACAAGCATTGTAAAGCGCGTGACAGAGGTGGGCGACAATGTGGCACTCTTGTCTCCGGTCTACGATTGCTTCTACCGCGCGATCAGCGACAGCGGACGTAATCCGCTGACCAGCGAGATGCGTTATGACGGCGCACGTTATGAAATCGATTTTGCAGATTTGGAGCGGAAGCTTGCGCTGCCTCAGACCAATTTATTCATCCTCTGCAACCCGCACAACCCGATCGGCAGGATCTGGGACAGTGAAACGCTCCGGCGGATCGGCGCGCTTTGCTTGAAGCACCATGTTCTGGTGCTGTCGGATGAGATACACTGCGATCTCACAGATCCGGGATGTGTGTACATCCCATATGCTTCGCTTTCGGAAGAGTTTGCGCAAAACAGCGTCACCTGCATTGCGCCAAGTAAGACCTTTAACATGGCTGGGCTGCAAAGCGCGGCAGTGGTTGTGCCGAACCGTTTGCTGCGCGAAAGGATCGCGCGCGGTCTTTCGGTCGACGAGCTAAACGGCGCGAATGCGTTTGCGATTGCGGCAACCGTCGCTGCTTATAGCGAAGGCGGAGAATGGCTGGATGCGCTGCGGCAGTATATTCATGAAAACAGGGAGATTACAGCGTGCTTCCTGCGGGAGAATTTACCGCAGGTCAAGCTGCTTGCGGCGGACGCAACCTATCTGCTTTGGATGGATTGTTCCTCCTTTACGGATGACAGCGACGCCTTGCAGGAATATCTGCGGAAGGAAGCGGGGCTTTTCCTTTCGCGCGGCAGCGCTTACCGCGGAAACGGCAATCGCTTTTTGAGAATGAATATCGCCTGCCCAAAAGCATTGCTGATCGAGGGATTAAACCGTCTGAAAGCAGGGGTAGAGGGCTTTATCGCACAGAACCGGTAAAAAACGCATATAGATAGAAAGAGCAGGCTGCAATGGAGTTCTTGTATCCTGCTCTGATCATTCAAAGCCATTTGATTGGTCTGCCTGCACAAACGGAAGAGATTCGCCTGCGCTCGATGAGATAAATCTGCGCGCAGTAATATGGCTTCCTCTGCGATACCATAAAAAGAGAAAAACAAGCAGTGAACAATTTGTTAAAATAATATCAGCAGAACAACAGGCAGTTTTTCAATATTCTTAGCTTTAGAAAAGACGGTTTTCCAAATTTGGGCAAATGGATGAAAATCGTAAAAAATCAGGAACGACAGGCTTCCATTGCCATTTTTTGTGGTATAATATACGAATGAATAGAAGGGGAGGGGCAGCCAAAACCAGCCAGAATAGAAAAAGAAACACCAGACTGATAAACGGAGAAAGGAGCGGTATCCAATGTCTGAATTACATCCATTTGACAAAGTTTTACTCAACACAGGCGAAATCGCGTATATCTTGAAGATATATTGTCAGGGTTCAGCCTATCAAGCAAACATCCGAACTGTCGGCGGACCGATTGTTGATACCATTCTGCAAAAGAACATCGTTAAGGTATATGACGGCACCAAAAGATTTTGCGCGGGAAGGTAAGTCTGTAAAATAATACTTTCAAGTCAGGCGCCGGGACGTCGATCCGGATAAAAATCAAACAGCGGGATAGAGAGCAGCCGAGTCGCTTGTTATACGAGCGCGGCTGCTTTTTCTTGCAATTTCCAAAGGGGTGTGTTATACTAGACAAAAGAGAAGCAAGCGGGCTTTTCACAAAGCAAAAAGGGGAATGAAGGATGAAGGAATATGTAACGAGTTTAGTGCCGCAGCCGAAAAGCGTAACGCTGCTTTCCGGAGGTATTGCGGCGAAGGAATGGGGGATTTCCGCGCAGATTCAGTCGCTTGTACCGAAGGCAGAGGAGATTTTCCCGTATCATGGCGCAAAGCGGGTGGAAGCCGTTTACGACGCTGCGCTTGGCAGGGAGGATTATTCCCTTACCGTCGAAGCGGAGAGCGTCCGCGTTGCTTACAGCGCGCCGAATGGAGTGTACTATGCGCTGGCGTCGCTGCGGCAGCTGGCGTTATTGAATGAAGGGACGATTCCGTGCTGTGTGATCGTCGATTCTCCGGATATGAAAATTCGGGGCTTTTCAGACGACATTTCGCGTGGGCAGATATCGACCAAAGAAAATTTTAAAGAGATCATTCGCCGTTTATCCGAGGTAAAGTGCAACCTATATATGCCGTATATTGAGGATACCATGCAGTTTGCCTGCATCCCGACCTCCGGACGCTTTTCTGATCCCGTTCCGCAGGCGGAGTGGAAGGAAATATGCGCATATGCAAAGGACTATTACGTGCAGATCATCCCGATCATCAATACCTTGGGACACTGGGATAAAAACAGCACCTTGGCGGATTTTAAAGAGCTGATGATGAAAAATAAGGATGGCTCTGCCGCCAGCGCGCTGGATGCGCGCAAGGACGAAGTCAAAAAGATGGTCCTACAGATGCTGGATGAGGCGGTCGAGGTATTTGGTGAAAGCGAATATATTCATGTCGGCGGCGACGAGGTAGACCCTTACACGCAGCAGTTTGACAAGGACGAAGCGGCGAAAATCTTCAACGGGCATTTTATCATGATGCACGACCATTTGGCGTCCAAGGGCAAAAAGATGATGATGTACAGCGACATGTACACCCCGATCTGGGGCGACTATCAATTAAAGCTTGACGCGATCAACGAAATGCCGCAAGACATCACCTTTGTTTACTGGGACTATGCCTGCCGGGAGCATTACGATAACCTTGACGCGCTGATGGAAAGAGGAAAGAAGTTCATTCTTTCGCCGGCGACGCACTCTTGGAACCGTTTTCTGCCGCAGCACGTTGCTTCCTACCTGAACACAAAATTGGAAGCGATGCAGGCTGGACCGGACTCGGAGGGAATGATCATGTCCGCATGGTGTGACGGCGGGATGAACCTGCGGGAGGAAAACTGGTTTGGCATCTACTGCGCCGCGATGTTCTCTTGGAACAGCAAGGCAAGCTTAAGCCTGACGCAGACTGCGCAGCTTTATTACCGGTTGTTCTTTGGCTTAGAAATCGACATGAAGGAATACGAGGCATTATTTGACTACGATATGCCGTTTTTGCCGCGTGAGCGCGGAGACGAGCCATCGGCGTTCTGGTACGAGCATCGCTTTGTCGCGGGCAACCGGTTATGCAGTGCGTTTTGGCAGGATGCATCCCTCCCGGCGGATGCGGAATTAAAGGAGAAATTTGCGCAAAGCAGAGCAATCTTTGAGCAGGCGTATGCGTATTTCTCACCCCTGCAGCCGCAGCGCAACGAGCTTGCTTACAGGGTGTTCCTATTTGACATCAAACGCAGTATCGCAGCGGCAAGGAAGCTGGAGCTGCAGCGGGTTGGCGCATATGAAACGCGCGAACAGGCGATGGCGGATATTCCTGCCTATGAGGCGCTCGCCAACGAGGTTGCGGCGTTAAAGGAGGAGAACAAGGCGCTCTGGTTCGCGTTCAACCGCCAATCTGAGTGGCTGTTTGCCCAGTCGCGATACGAGGATCTGTACGACAGCATCCAGTCGGTGATCCGTTATCTGCGGTATGGTAAACGCATGACCGCCGTTAAACATTTGTAATGGAAAACAACAAAAAGCGTTCGGAACCGATCAAGTTCCCGAACGCTTTCATTTTTCTTGGAGCAGGAGAGAAAACACTGGGAAAAGAATTGCAAAGAGCAAAGGTAAGGGCGCAAGGCTTCTGTGAGAGAGTGAATTTTACCTCCATGAATCGGGCATAACACGGAATGGTATCGAGCGTTTTCCCGCAGAGAAATTCTCTCTGCGGGAAATTTGCATTGTCTGCCCCAAAAAATCTAACACTTTTGAAAACAGAGGCATATGATAGGGGAGAAAAAAGTCGCAATCCGTCTTATCGTTTTCGAAATGGAGGAATGTTTGATGTCAGACTGCAAAACGGTCGATTTCTTTTTGGGTGCAAACACCCCACAGGGGTTTTATTCTTATTTTGACGCGTTTGATGAGCCGAAGGAGTGCTTTTCCCGGTATCTCATCAAGGGTGGACCGGGCAGCGGAAAATCCAGCCTGATGAAAAAGGTCTGCGCTGCGGCGAAGGAGCAAGCTGCGGAGGGCATCATCGAACGGATCCACTGCTCTTCCGACGCCGATTCGCTCGACGCTGTAATCCTGCCGCAGGCAGGGTGTGCAATCTTTGACGCGACTCCGCCCCATGCGGTCGAGCCGCGCTATCCGGGCGCATATGACCGGATGGTATCGATTACCGAATGCTGGGATAATGAAAAGCTGGCGCAAAATGTCAAGCCGATCGTCGCCGTGTCAAAGAAAATATCCGCGCTGCACGGACGCTGCCAAGCGCTTTTATCGGCGGCACGGATGCTGTTGGATCAGAACGCGCTGCTGCTTGCCGGACAATGGCAGCAGGATAAGCTTTCGTTATCCGCGCAGCGGTTTGCAAAGCGCGTCTTAAAGGGCTGCGAGGGAAACGGCTATGCAGAAAGCGTGCGGATGCTGAGCGCCTTTACCAACAAGGGGGTCGTCACCTACGAGCAGACGGTTTTGACCTTGGCGGATCAAATTGTCTGTATCAAGGATCCGTACGGCACAGTGTCCGACGCTTATATCAGAGCGGTGCGCGCGCAGGCGGTCAAGCAAGGGCTTTCGGTGATCCTCTGTATGTCGGCGCTCGATCCGCAGCGTGTTGAGCATATTCTGCTGCCGCAGTGCGGGGTTGCGGTGCTGACCCAAAGCCGATATCAGAAATTTACGCATTGTGAGTCGATGCAGATCATCCGCGCTGCACGATTCTTGCGCCCAAAGGCGTTAAAGCAGGTCAAGGGTAAGCTCTATCATCGCTGCTGCATGACCGATCTGCTGGTGAAGGATGCTCTGGAGGCGCTGCGGCAAGCCAAAGCGCTGCATGACGAGCTGGAAACCTACTACATCGCGGCGATGGATTTTGCCAAGGTCGATGCGTTGGGCGAGCAGGTGACGGCGGAGATTCTGGCGCGGATGGGATAAAAGCGGGAATCCCGCTTGGCTTGTGACTAAAGAAAGAGCCGATGAAATGTGGGTTTTCACGCTTCATCGGCTTTTTAGTTTGTGTGTTGATGATATTTTGTTTTGTTTGATCAATCGGTATCGGCGTTTCCGTCCTCATCAAGGGCGGTATGGATCTGCGCCTGCTGTTTGGCGGCTTTTTTTCTGAATACAATCGCCAGAACAACACTTATCAAAATAGCGATGGCGTATGGAATGGCGTATACAAACGCTGCGCCTGCCGGCGCGCTGTATCCAGCTAATTGTTTACCCCAAAGCAGGTCGCAGTAATGATACGCTGCAACAGCGCACATCATGTCCGATAGAAGGACAGCAAGAGTTCCAAAGATAACAGATAGTTTTTTCATGTGCATGACTCCTTTCATTTTTTTCCAGAGTCTTTCAGGAGCAGAACAGCGCCGACAGCAATGAATGCTACGCAAAGAATGAGAAAAACACCATTGCCGTCTATGGTAATCGTGGATGATTCACTTATCTGACTTGACGCAGTAGGATTGAGGATAGACAACAGTCCCCAAACAATTAAACAGACGATCCCGCAGATACAGATGATGAAACCCACAGTCCTTTTTGTGTGTGCTGCCGCTTGCGGGACTTCCCTTTGCACTGCTTGAGTGGTATCATTTGATTGCCCGTTGCTCTCTTTCATCAAATCGTCCAAGGAAACATGGAAATAATTGCTGATGACGATGAGTTTATCACTTTCCGGGCTTGAAGCCCCTGATTCCCATTTTGAGATTGCCTGTCGCGATACGCCAAGCTGTTCTGCAAGCTGCTCCTGTGAAAGACCGCTTTTTTTACGAAGCGCGTATAATTTTTCTGACAGTGCCATATTTCCTCCTTTCACATTGAGCATACCAGTACGATCAGTAGAACACTATATATATGGATATGCAATTACGCAACCGGCGGTTGCAATTGGTTCATTTCATGACTTTGTTCAAAATTGGCA
>CAZPLR010000046.1:0-4025 GCA_964587555.1 uncultured Oscillospiraceae bacterium | reverse complement strand
TGGCAGAGAGAAGCACGAGGGAGAAATGAAATCCCCTGCAAGGAGGGTAATCCTTACAGGGGCTGATTCAAAAACAGAATCGATTATTTCTTCATGATGTACTTGTCGATTGCAGCAGCAGCGGTCTTGCCGGCGCCCATCGCCAGAATAACGGTCGCAGCGCCAGTAACGGCGTCGCCGCCCGCGTATACGCCTTCGATGGAAGTAAGCCCGTCGTCATCGGTGATAATCTCGCCCCATTTCTTGGTGTTAAGACCCGGAGTGGTGCTCTTGATTAGCGGGTTCGGGGAGGTACCAAGCGACATGATGACACAGTCAACGTCAATTACAAATTCACTGTTCGGAACAGCCGTAGGTCTTCTTCTGCCGGAAGCGTCCGGTTCACCTAACTCCATCCTGATGCACTTCATACCAACTGCAGTGCCGTATTCCGGATCACGCGGGTCGGTAGTCGGAGCAGCAATGATCTCGACCGGATTGGTTAGGGTCTTGAAGATGATGCCCTCTTCCTCGGCATGCTCAACCTCTTCCTTACGTGCAGGAAGCTCCTCCATGCCGCGGCGATACACGATGTAGACATTTTCCGCGCCCAAGCGCTTCGCCGTTCTTGCGGCGTCCATAGCAACGTTGCCGCCGCCGACAACCGCAACATTCTTGCTCTGCTTAATCGGGGTGGTGGAGTCGTCTCTGTAAGCCTTCATCAGGTTGGAACGGGTCAGGAACTCGTTGGCGGAGAATACGCCCTTTAGATTTTCGCCCGGAATATTCATGAATTTCGGTAAGCCTGCGCCGGAACCAATAAATACCGCCTCAAAGCCGTACTCATTTTTTAACTCTTCGATTGAGAGAATACGACCGATGACCATGTTGGTTTCGATTTTAACGCCAAGCTCTTTTAAGTTATCGACCTCTTTCTGGACAATGGACTTCGGAAGACGGAACTCCGGAATACCATAAACCAGTACGCCGCCCGCTAAATGCAGCGCTTCGAAAACAGTGACCTCGTAGCCAAGCTTCGCCAGATCGCCTGCGCAGGTCAAGCCGGAAGGGCCGGAGCCGACAACCGCGACCTTATGACCGTTGGATTCCGGTTTAACCGGCTTCTCGGTGGAATGTGCGTTGTGGTAGTCTGCAACAAAACGCTCTAAGCGGCCGATTGCAACCGGCTCGCCCTTGATGCCGCGGGTGCATTTGCCCTCGCACTGGGATTCCTGCGGACATACACGACCGCAGACTGCCGGCAGCGAGCTGGACAAGCTGATGATCTTATATGCTTCCTCAAAATTGCCTTCGGCGACCTGAGAGATAAATTCCGGGATCATGATGTTGACTGGGCAGCCAGCAACACAAGGCTTATTTTTGCAGTTTAAGCAGCGCTTTGCTTCGTCAATTGCCATCTCCTCGGTATAGCCCATCGTAACTTCATAGAAGTTTTTATTGCGGACGTTCGGATCCTGAGAAGGCATTGGATTTTTGGTTAAGCGCATATTGAATTTTGGCATATCACAAAACCTCCTTTTTGAATAGGTTGCAGGTTTCTTCCCTTTGTTTTGCTTCGAACGCGGTGTAGGATCTTGCGCGGCTCATTGCCTCGTCGAAATCCACCAGATGACCGTCGAAGTCCGGCCCGTCGACGCAGGCAAATTTGGTTTCGCCGCCTACCGTCAAACGGCAGCCGCCGCACATACCGGTTCCGTCTACCATAATCGGGTTCATGCTGACAACCGTTTTCTGGTCATACGGCTTGGTCGCTAAGCAGACGAATTTCATCATAATCAGCGGACCGATAGCAATGACCTCGTCGAATTTTTCGCCAGCCTCTAAGTAGCGGTTTAACGGCACGCAGACATTGCCCTTTTCGCCGTAGCTGCCATCGTCGGTCATCATCGAGAAGCGATCCGAACAGGCCTTAAATTCGTCCTCTAAGATGACAAGATCCTGAGAACGGAAGCCGATAATCGAGGTGACTTCGGCGCCAAGCTCTTTTAATCTCTGTGCGACCGGAAGCGCGATCGCGCAGCCCACGCCGCCGCCGATCACACAGACCTTCTTCAATCCATCGACATGGGTCGGGGTGCCTAAAGGCCCAACAAAGTCATGTAAGCAGTCGCCTTCATAAAGGTGATTTAATTTCTCGGTAGTCGCGCCGACGATCTGGAAGATGATCGTGACGGTGCCTTTTTCGCGATCATAGCCGGCAACGGTCAGCGGAATGCGCTCGCCGTCTTCATCCGTGCGCAGGATGATAAATTGACCCGGCTGAGCTTTTTTAGCAATCAGCGGAGCGTCAATTTCCAGCAGGGTGACGGTCGGATTCAGTTCTTGCCTGCGAACAATCTTGTACATATCTTTCACTCCTGTTAAAATTTTAATGAGCGGAGATAGGCTCCGCGCCTTATGGCAATATTCTACTTCATATTATAACGCTTATTTTCTGAAAATGCAACTGTAAAATGTAAATTCCTTTTGTTTTTTTATGACAGGCAGGATATAGTGGCTATTTTTTCTGCTATTTTCCAAAAAGCGGCTGATACGAGAAGGGGACGGCCGCAGAAGCAGCCGCCCTCTTTATCATTGTGCTTGAAATATCGGAAAACGAAATCAGAAATCAACCGGCAGGTCGTAGTAGCAGCAGAGAAGTAATTTTTCCATCTCTTCCACAGACGGCTGACGCGGGTTGGAGCCGGTGCAGGCGTCGCCGATTGCGTTGACAGCGATATCGTGCAGCTTGGCTTTGAATACGTCTTCCGAAACAAAGCCGACCTCTGCCGGTAAGCCGTCCGCACCGTAATGGTTGATGCTGTGCGGGATGTTCAATGCATCGTTCATGCCGCGCAGGTATTCGATGAGGAGCTTTACCTTCTCGTCGTCGTTCTCGCCGCCTAAGTGCATGTAATCGACGATCACGCCATAGCGCTTCTTCGCGGTTTCGTCCTTCGCGTTGAATTCGATGACCTTCGGTAAGTACATTGCGTTTGCAGCGCCGTGGATAATGTGACCGCCTTCAAAAGCGGCACCGGTTTTGTGCGCCATCGAGTGAACAATGCCAAGCAGAGCGTTGGAGAACGCCTGACCGGCTAAGCACTGTGCGACGTGCATCCTGTCTCTTGCTTCCATATCGCCGTTGTAGGAGTCTACCAGGTCGCGCTGGATCATCTCGATTGCGTGGATTGCAAGCGGATCGGTGAAGTCGCAGTTCGCGGTGGAAACATAAGCTTCAATCGCGTGGGTGATCGCATCCATACCGGTGTGAGCAACCAGCTTCTTCGGCATTGTTTCGGCTAACTCCGGGTCGATGATTGCAATGTCCGGGGTGATCTCGAAGTCAGCAATCGGGAATTTGATGCCCTTCTGATAATCGGTGATGATTGAGAAAGCGGTAACCTCGGTCGCAGTACCGGAGGTGGAAGGGATTGCGCAGAAGTGTGCTTTGGTGCGCAGCTTCGGCAGGCCGAATACCTTACACATATCCTCAAAGGTAACTTCCGGGTACTCGTACTTGATCCACATCGCCTTTGCGGCGTCGATCGGAGAACCGCCGCCCATTGCAACGATCCAATCCGGCTGGAATTCCTGCATAACCGCAGCGCCGCGCATAACGGTTTCAACAGACGGGTCGGCTTCGATGCCCTCGAAGGTCTTAACCTCCATGCCGGCTTCCTGTAAGTACTGGATGGCTCTGTCTAAAAAGCCAAAACGCTTCATCGAGCCGCCGCCGACACAGATGATCGCGCGCTTGCCCGTTAAGGTTTTTAGGGTTTCCAAAGATCCTTTGCCATGATAAAGATCCCTCGGTAAAGTAAAACGCATAAGATGTTTCCTCCTGGTTTTTTTGAAATTGCCGGACAATGCCGGTCTCCGAGTATGATAATTTTTTATCATACTCAACGGTATCTATTATAGCACGATTCCGCAAGAAATACAAGTCTATATCTGGGCGTAAATATTTCTAAACTGTAAATAATGATACGCAATTTTAATTAAAAAAATCCTGCATAAACACGGACTTCTCAACATCCGCGTGC
>CAZPLR010000045.1:0-16604 GCA_964587555.1 uncultured Oscillospiraceae bacterium | reverse complement strand
AAGCGATTGGATAATTTTGTATATGGGATTATGATGCAGGTTACTGCGGCAGATAGAGCAGGCTATAGCCTGCGGGGGTAATCATTGGAGGAATTTATGGAAGGATACGATTTACCGGTTCTGGTTTTACGCGGAATTGTGATTTTACCGGGAAGTACGGTACATTTTGATTTAGAGCGTGACCGGACGAAGCGTTCAGCCCGTGCGGCGATGGCGGGCGACGGAGAGGTCATTATGGTGACGCAGATCAGCGCTTCGGTCACGGATCCGACGATGAAGGATCTTTTTTCTCACGGCGTACGCGCGAGGGTGATTCAATTGACCGACCGGCACAATGGGCTGCTGCACGTCACTGTCGCCGCATTGGAGCGTATTGTGTTAAAAGCGTTTTCGCTGAAGGACGGCTATTATTATGCTGCGGCGGAGGACGCGCCGTTGGATGAGTCGGGTACAGACGACGAGCGGGAAGCGTTAATCCGCGAGGTACAGGGCAGCTACATGGAATACTTGCAGGCGCTGCCGAAGATGCCGGCGGATTTTGCGATCAACTCGGTATTAGAGCGCGATCCAAAGCGCCTGATTTGTGCGATCTGTGATACAGTGACGATGGATTATACTGCCAAGCAGATGGTTTTGGAGGCATCCTCTATTTTAGAGCAGCTTTTCATGCTCAACGTACTGTTACAGCGGGAGCTGCGCGTTTTGCAGATACAAAGAAGCGTAGCGGACAAGGTGCAGAAAAGCATTGAGGAGCATAACCGGGAGCACTATATCCGCGAGCAGATTCGCGCTTTGCAGGAGGAGCTGCCGGACGGTGCGCCGGAGGACTCGATGAGCGATTATGAGGAATTTCGCAAAAAGGTTGAGGAGATCAAAAACATCAGTCCAGATGGGAAGGAGAAGCTTTTGGCAGAGTGCGAGCGCTTTGCGCGGACGATCAATTTTCCGCAGGAGGCGGCAGTATCGCGTGAATATTTGGAAACAGCGCTTTCTGTGCCGTGGGACAGCGCTACCAAGGATCGGATTGATCTGTCACGAGCCAAAAAGCAATTGGACAAGGATCACTACGGATTGACCGATGTCAAAAAGCGAATCCTAGAGTTATTAGCGGTGCGCAAGCTTTCGCCAGACATCAAGGGGCAGATTATCTGCCTAGTCGGTCCTCCGGGCATTGGCAAGACCTCGATTGCGGGATCGGTCGCCAAGACGATGGGGCGGAAATTTGTGCGCGTATCGCTGGGCGGCGTGCGGGATGAGGCGGATATCCGCGGGCATCGCAAGACATATTTAGGATCGATGCCGGGACGTATAATTAACGCGCTGATTGAGGCAAAGAGCATGAATCCGCTGATCCTGCTTGACGAGATTGACAAGATGGGAAACGATTTTCGCGGCGATCCGGCGTCTGCGATGCTGGAGGTATTGGATGCGGAGCAGAATGTGAATTTCCGCGACCACTATTTAGAGGTCGGCGTCGATTTAAGCAAGGTTTTATTTGTGACCACGGCGAATAATCTAAACGGCGTGCCTGCGCCGCTGCGCGACAGGATGGAGATCATCGAGCTTTCGAGCTACACGCGCGAGGAAAAGTATAATATTGCGAAGAAGCATCTGCTGCCGAAACAGATGGCGGTACACGCGCTGACGCCGAAGCAGCTGACGATCCAGAAGCCGGCGTTATACGACATCATCGACAGCTACACCAAGGAAGCCGGCGTGCGAAATTTGGAGCGTACGCTTGCGGCGATCTGTCGGAAAGCGGCGGTAGGGCTTGTGGAAGCAAAGGAAGCCGCAGAGCGCGAGGATGGGTCTGAGGAGAAAGAATCTGCCTACAAGCTGACGGTGACAATGCGAAATTTGGAAACGTTGCTGGGACCGAGGTTATTTTTAGAGGGCGCGCAAAGCAAAGAGGATCAGGTCGGCGTGGTCAACGGGCTTGCGTGGACAGCGGTCGGCGGAGAAATTCTTGAGATTGAGGTTGCGGTTTTAGAGGGAACGGGGCAGTTGAAGCTGACCGGTTCGCTGGGCGACGTTATGAAAGAGAGCGCGCAGCTTGCGATCAGCTATGCAAGGAGCGTATCGGAAAAATACGGTATTGACCCGGAGTTTTACCGCAAGAAGGATATCCATTTGCATGCGCCGGAGGGTGCTGTACCAAAGGACGGACCGAGCGCGGGCGTCACGATGACGACAGCGCTGATCTCGGCGCTGTGCGGACGCAGGGTGCGGCACGACATCGCAATGACGGGCGAGATATCGTTACTGGGAAAGGTCTTGCCGATTGGCGGATTGCGGGAGAAATCCATGGCGGCGTACAAGGCGAGAATGAAAGCGGTCTGCATCCCGGAAGGAAACCTGCCGGATCTGGCGAAGATTGATGCGGTGGTCAAGGAGAGCGTAGAGTTTATTCCTTGCAGACGGATAGAGGACGTTATTGATGCGGCGATGATGAAGTAAGGAATTTTGAAGGCTTTTTTCTTACACGTCAACGCTTTATCGAAGGAAGGCTTCTGCCTATTTTCCGGAAAGCTGAAGGAGGTACAGTTATGGCGTTTCAGAAAGCGGATTTTTACTGCTCTTACGGAGTTTCCAGTCAACTGCCGGAGAGCGAGAAAGCGGAGATCGCGTTTGCGGGGCGGTCGAACGTGGGAAAATCCTCGCTGATCAACAAGGTATTAAACCGCAAAAGCTTAGCGCGGGTTTCCTCTGTGCCGGGAAAAACGGCGACCATCAACTTTTATGCGGTGGACGATTTTTATTTAGTCGATCTTCCGGGATACGGCTATGCGAAGGTGGCAAAAAGTGAGAAATCGCGCTGGTCGGAGCTGATCGAGGGTTACTATGCGCAGGACAGGCAATTTGATCTGACCGTTTTACTGATCGACATGCGGCACAAGCCGAGCGATTTAGACCTACAGATGATCGAGTTTTTAGTCGATCGCGGGCTGCCGTTTATCATTGTACTTACCAAGGCGGATAAGCTGAACAAAACGGAAACGGCGAAAATGCTGGAGCTTTTTCAGCGGGAACTGCCGTATGCGGACCAGCTGGAACTGCTTCCTTGCTCTGCGGCGAACGGCGAGGGAATCGAGCGGCTGCGGGAAATCATTGAAGAGGTCGTTTCCGGCTGAATCCGGTCTATACGGTCAAAGCAGATTTTCAGGAAGACGGATTTTATCAAAACAGGCTTTTCAACAAGCGAAATCCGGCAAAGATTGCATCTTTTGCCGGATTTTATTTTTAGCATTTTTTGATTTTATTGATGGAATACAAAATATTGAAAAACAGAAAAAAGGGGTTGACAAAAAGGGGAGAGGTGTGTTATAATAGCTAATGTTAAAAAAGGAATATGCTGGTGTGGCGGAATAGGCAGACGCCCGGGACTTAAAATCCCGTGAGGTAACACTCGTACCGGTTCGACCCCGGTCACCAGCACCAAGCAAATCCGAATCTATTCAATAGGTTCGGATTTGTTTTATATTGAGGAAAATTATGTGTGTTTCGCATGGCGGCAGATATGCTATGGTAAAAGATATAGAAAAGGGCGGATAAATCAAATTTTGAGAGGGCAGCGATCATGAATTGCGAGCTGTATTTCATTGAAAAAATCGGCTTCCAAGAGCCGTATCAGGCGCTGCGCTTTCAAAGAGGATTTTTTTGATGAGAAAAGAATGAACCCATGTGAACTGCAATTCCCATTGGCAGAACAGAGCAAAATATCAGTGATAATTAAATCGCAGAGTCCACCGGCGCTTTGCAGCTGCAAGGCTGAAAGCGACTGGGTTACGCACCTTGAAAAGGGTGCATAACAAAAAGATAACGTCATACCCGAAAACAAGCATCCGAACAGTTGCTTTTTTCATTCAGATGGTGTATAATGATGGTAAGGTAGTTTGCAGATAGGGCAAGCGGAAAGGAATGATAGATATGGAAGAAAAGAGTACGATGCCGCAGCTTACGTTAGATCCGTTTTATACGCAGTCGGAGCCGCAGGTAGTGGCACAGGACGAGACTTCTGTCAAGAAGCAGGTGACTGCTGCGATGCAGGCAAAGGCAAGCTTAACGCCGGAGGAGCAGAAGGTCGTTTCTGATTTTGCAGCGAAGATCGACTTAAACAATTCCAACGTTGTTTTACAATATGGCGCAGGCGCGCAGACTAGGATCGCCAATTTCTCCGAGACGGCGCTGCAAAATGTGCGTACCAAGGATTTAGGCGAGGTCGGCGAAATGATGACCCAATTGATCGGGGAGCTGCGCAGCTTTGACGAGGAAGAGGATAAAGGCGGATTTTTCGGCTTTTTCAAGCGCACCTCGAACAAGATTGCCAATATGAAGACGAAGTACGACAAGGCGGAGGTCAGCGTCAACAATATTGCCAAGCAGCTTCAGGATCACCAGATCGTTTTATTGAAGGATGTCGCAATGCTCGACAAAATGTACGAGTTAAACGAGCAGAATTTCAAGGAATTATCGATGTACATCATTGCCGGCAAGGAGAAGCTGGAGTATGCGCGTTCGGTCGAGCTGCCGAAGCTGATTGCAAAAGCGGAGCAGAGCAACCTGCCGGAGGATAGCCAACGTGCAAGCGATTACGCAAATCTTTGCGACCGGTTTGAGAAGAAGATTTACGATTTAGAGCTAACGCGGACGGTTGCGATCCAGATGGCGCCGCAGATCCGGCTGATCCAGAACAACGACACAGTGATGGCAGAGAAGATCCAGTCGACGTTAGTAAACACGATCCCGCTTTGGAAGAACCAGATGGTTTTAGCGCTGGGGATCACCCATTCGCAGCAAGCGATGCAGGCGCAGCGCGCTGTGACCGACATGACCAACCAGATGCTGCGTAAAAATGCGGACACGTTGAAAATGGGAACGATCGAAACGGCGAAGGAAGCGGAGCGCGGCGTTGTAGATTTGGAAACGTTGCAGCACACCAACCAGAGCCTGATTGAAACGCTCGACGAGGTGATGTCGATCCAGAACGAGGGACGTGCGCGCCGTCAGGCTGCGGAGGTCGAGCTTGCGAAGCTGGAATCCGACTTACGGGCAAAGATGCTGGAGGTCAAGGGACATGTTCCGACCAGCGGCTACGAAGGCTATGGGCAGCAGAATTAAGCCAGATAAAGGTCGCAAATGAAAAAAGCGCGGGTTTCCCGCGCTTTTTTAGTGGGAAAATTATTTTGGTATCTTACGTGGTTTCGCTTTCGCACTAGTTTGATAAATAGGTTCAACAAAGTTTTCAAATTATTTTTCAAAATATTCATAATTTTTATTCATATCAATTACGGGTTTTAACTTGTTGATTGCAGTAATTAACTGCTGATCAAGCTGGTCTTTGATTTTTTTCTTCATAATGTTATCCTTTCATTTAAATTAGAACATATTTTTCTGGTTTGCATACAAACCGGAAAATATGTTTATGCTTTATATTATACTCTTGAGAAAAAATGTTATTGATATTGACTTTTTTGGTGCATCCGGTACTGCGGGCTATCGGCAGAGGAGAGGAGCGGCGCCTTCCGGGGTTTTTGGAACCGGGGAAGGGCGCTTACGTTACCGGGGCTGTTATTAGCGGAAATCGCGCTGCAATATGTCGTGCGGTTCAGCCGGTTGGTGAATCCAACGTGGACAGCGGATGCGGGAATTGCCGGAGTGCTGGCATTGAAATTGCTGAACTTACTGCTTGTAGTTTTAGGGGCAGAAGCGCGGCAATTTCTGCTGCCGGTATGGATTGTACGTGCAGCGAGCGGTGAGTGCGTGCTGAAGCAGATCCGGTGGAAGCAGTTGATTTTGGTCTGGGTCGTTGTCCTTGTATCCGGCGCGGCGCTGGTGGGGCTGTACCTGCTTTTACCGTATTCGTTCATGCGCGCAGTGGTGGTTGTCATTACGGTGGGCGGACCGATCATAGCAATCACAGCGATTGATTTGATGACGCAGGGAGAGGAAGCCGCTGTATAAGGGAAACGAGAATATAAAAACCGGCGAAGGGGAATCCTCCGCCGGTTTTGATTTCTGCCGAGATTTTAGCAATTTGTTTTGGCTGTCGCGCAATAGGAGATGGTTTGCGTGGAGTGCGGCGGGAGGCAGTCGAGGATGACGCCGGATTCCGGATCGGCCTCGAAAGCCGGGCCGCAGCCGATGCGAGTGGAATGTGCCTTATAGCTCAAGCCCTCCGGAATTTCATCGACGATCCTGACCTCCTGCAGCGGGGTATTGCCGGTATTGGTAACGCGGATGCAGATTTCAGCGCGCTGGTTCGGAGTGAAGCAGCAGGCAGGCGCAATGGATTTTTGCAGCTGGAGGTTTACGTTCTGACGGTTTACGCGCAGAATGCACTCAGACGCCTTAACGTGGCAGGTGCAGTCGCAGACAGGGAAACTGATTTTTGCGCAGAGCTTACAGCAATCCGGAAGATTTTGCGTTGTGCGGATCTTAAACGCAAAGGTTTCACGGGAGTGCGGTTCAATATCGGGGAGCGTGCCGTTTGACGCTGGGCAATCCGGGCAAAGGTTCATGCCGCAGCAGAGCGAAAGCGACAATTTCGGGCAGGAGAGGGTATGATCCGACTGATTGGTAATTGAAAGCGTGAGGGTAAAGCACTCGCCCGGGCAGATGCTTTCTTTATCTGCGGTCAAGCTGAGAAATACGGGAACGTACTGCGAGGAAACGGGGTTACTTTCCGCTTCGGCGGAAACCATCTCTCCGCAGCAGCAATATTTCGCGCAGGCGCGTGCGCGGGTGATTTCCATGCAACAATCGTTGCTTGCGTTATTTGCCATAGCAAAAACCTCCTTTATGAAAAAAAGCGGGGACAAAGGTTGAGTTTTTCTTGGGAATGTGGTATCATGTTAAGAGGAAGCGCGGATATTTGCTGTTGCTTGTCGGGGTATTATAGTTTATGATAAAGAGAAGCGAAAGGTGTCGGTTTTGCTTCAAGAAACCTGTCGGTATTTTGATATACATAGATCAAGCAGCGGGGGCGCGTGTTATGCAGAATGATATAGAAGAACAGACGAAAGCAGGGGGTTCGGGTCGTGATTGAACTGGTAGTTTTGGATTGGCAGCGTGCGGATTTGGAGCTGCGGGAGCATTTTGTATTTTCGAAGGAGGACATACCGCTGCTCTGCGAGCAGGTCTGTGCGAATGCGGGCATTTTGGGGGCGGTTTTACTATCGACCTGCAATCGCACCGAGCTATGTATTTCCAAAAAAGAGGGTATTGATCTCACTGCGATGCAGCTATTATGCGGTCTAGCCGGCGTGGGAGAGGACTTTTGTGCGGATTCCTTCATGATTTACCGCGATCTAGAGGCGCTCAAGCACCTATTTTACTTATGCTGCGGGATGGAGTCGCGCATTTGGGGGGACGATCAGATCTTAACGCAAGTAAAGCAGGCGCTTGCGCTGAGTGCTTCCGCCGAGTGCTGCGACGCGGTGCTGCAGACGGCGTACCGGATTGCGATCACCGGCGGCAAGCGGGTAAAAACCGAGCTGAAGCTGACGCTTCCTGCGGCTGGAACGGTTCAGGAGGTCAAAGCGCTGCTGTGTGAGCGGCTGACCGGCGTCGGTCAAAGCGTTTTGGTGATTGGCAACGGGGTAATTGGGAGAGAGATTGCGAAAGCGTTGAGCGACGGCGGATATGCGGTGACGATGACGCTCAGGCGATACAAATATGCGGACAATCTATTGCCGGAGAGATGCTCCGGCGTACCATACGAGAAGCGATACGAAGCGATCGCCAAAAGCGATGCGGTGATCAGCGCGACAGCGTCGCCGCACCGGACGATCAAGCTGGAGGAATATGAGAAGGCTGGGAGAAAGCCGGCGCTGCTGGTTGATCTTGCGGTACCGCGGGATATTGACGAACGGATTGCGGGGGTTATCACCATCGACGAATTAGGAAGCGCCGAGCGAACCGAGCAGATGCAGCGGCTGAAAGTCGCCGCAGGGGAGATATATCTAAAGTGTCAGGGAGATTATCTACGCTGGCAAAAGCGGCGGGAAAAAACGGGAAAGCCGGGGAGATTTCCAATATACATTGATATTGCGGAGCGGAAGGCGTTGGTGATCGGGGCAGGAAGGATTGCGCTGCGGCGGGTCAAGACGCTGGTGCAGTTTTCCTGCCGTGTGGAGGTGGTTGCGCCCGAGGCAGAGGATGAGATCAAGGCGTTAGCCGCACAAGGTACGATCGCGTACAAGGCGAGGGAATTTTGTGAAACGGACCTATTGAGGGCGGCATTTGTGACGACGGCGACCTCAGACCGAGCGTTAAACCGTCGGATTGGAGCATTGGCGCGGGAGCGCGGGATTCCGGTATCGGTTGCGGACAGTAAGGAGGAATGCAGCTTTTATTTTCCGGCGGTAATCTTGAAGGAGGACGTAGTGATCGGTGTCTGCGGCGACGGAAGCGACCATTCTGCGGTAGCGAGAGTGGCGCAGGAGATCAGGGAGCTGCGGTGAGGAAGGGATTTTCTAGAGACTCACATCAAGGGAAGGCATGGGCGAAGAACCATTTTTATATTTGCGGACCGCATCATGCGAAAGCGGCGCGAGGCACTATTGTGCGTGTATCAGGCTGTAAGCCTGGATAAAATAAATTTTTTGGAGGACGATATGATTCGGATCGGGACAAGGGACAGTTTATTAGCGGCTGCGCAGGCACGCGCGATGGCGGACGCTTTAGAGAAAAACGGGCAGCAAACAGAACTTATCTTCATGAAAACCAAGGGCGACAGGATTCTGGACCAGCCGCTTTCGCAGATTGGCGGAAAGGGGCTTTTTGTCGCGGAGCTGGAGGACGCGCTTAAAAAGGGTGAGGTCGATCTGATCGTTCATTCGATGAAGGATCTGCCATCCTCTTTGGCAAAAGGGTTTCCAGTAGTTGCGGCGTCCAAGCGGGAGGATCCATGCGACGCACTGGTTTTACCGCGCGGCGTTTACCGGTTAGACCGTTCCAAACCGTTTGGAACCTCATCGGCGCGGCGTGCGGCGGCGCTGCGGCGGCTGTATCCGGGATGCAGCTTTGTACCGATACGCGGGAATTTACAGACACGTCTGCGCAAGCTGGATGAATCCGGTGAATACTGTGCGCTGATTTTAGCGGCGGCGGGATTAAAGCGGCTGGATTTAGGCGGACGGATCAGTCGGATTTTTACGCCGGAGGAGATGGTTCCGGCGGCGGGGCAGGGCATTCTTGCGATCCAAGCTGCCGCAGATTTTGACGTTTCACTGCTGGACGGATTTACAGACAGTGACGCATTGCTGGCGGGGACAATCGAGCGGGAATTTGTACGGCGGATGAGCGGGGACTGCGCCTCTCCGATTGGAGCGTACTGTTGTATAGATGAGGAAAAATGCACCTTAACAGGCTTCAACGGACTTTATTCATTAAGCGAAACGGCGGCGCGTGCGGATGCGGGGACACTTGCACAGAAGCTTGCGGCGGCGTTTGCAAAGCGCGGCGAGGCGGTATTAGTTGGCGCCGGGCCGGGTGATGAGGGGCTTTTGACCATAGCGGGGAGAGAAGCGCTCATGCGGTGCGACGCGGTGTTATACGACAGTCTTTCGACGGCGTCGCTGTTAAGATATGCGCCGGAGCATGCGTTAAAGGTATATGTCGGGAAGCGTTCGGGCGTCCACAGCGCGAAGCAGGAGGAGATCAACGAGCAATTATGCGGGTACGTTTCGCGCGGGCTACAGGTCGTCCGGTTAAAGGGCGGCGACCCCTTTGTTTTTGGGCGCGGCGGCGAGGAGCTGTTGGCGCTGAAGGAGCGTGGATTATCGGCGCGGGTAATACCGGGAGTGACCAGTGCGATTGCGGCGGCGGAGTGTGAATTCATTCCGGTGACGCATCGGGAGATTGCGCGCAGCTTTCATGTGATTACAGCGCACGAAAAAAACGGGACGATCACAGCGGAGGAAGCGAAAAGGTACGCGGTCTGCGGCGGAACGCTGGTCTTTTTGATGGGTGTCGCAGCGGCGGGCGCAATCGAGCAGGGGCTGCTTTCCGGCGGAGCAAGGAAGGACACGCCTTGCGCGGTGATTGAGAACGGAACCTTGCCAAGCAGCAGGTCGATCCGCTGCGCGTTAGAAGGCTTACAGGCTGCGGTTAAGGAGCATGGGATCAAATCACCGGCGGTGATTTTGGTCGGAGAGGTTTGTGGACTGCAGGAGAGGATGCTTCCAAGCGTTCGGAAAAAGGCGGTCGTGACGCGGCAAAGCGAGAAGTTCAGCGGAATGGAGGATGCGCTGCGGCGTGCCGGCATCGCGGCGTATCGATATCCTTGTATTCGAGTGGAGCGGAACAGCATTCCGGAGGATTTTTCAGAACGGCTGACCAGCGCCGATCTATTGGTATTCACCTCAGACGCCGGGGCAGCGGGGTTTTTTGACTGGATAGCGGAGAGCGGCACAGATCTGCGGCGGTTATACGGGAAGAAATTTGCGGTGATCGGGGAGCGAACGAAGGCGACGTTAAAGCAGCGCGGTTTTACAGCGGACATTGTTCCGGTAAAGGCAGGCGGGAAATACTTAGCGGAGGAGATCGCGATGCTGATGCCGCGAGATCGGAACGTATGGTTATTACAGGCGGAGAAGCATTCTGCCGAGCTAAAGCGCGGATTACTGGAGGGCGGATACCGGTTGATAGCAGAAACGGCGGTTTACAAGGTTGAGCAGATGATTCCGGATGCGCAGGCGTTTTTATCAGCGGTTTTGCAAGGAGAGATCGGCGCGATCACCTTCACAAGCGGAAGCTGTGTGAAAGGTTTTGCGGGGAGTTTCCCATCAGGGATACCGGCGGAGGTGTTAGAGATACCGGCGGTCTGCATTGGTCCGACGGCGTCGAAAGCGGCTGCGGAGCTTGGGTTTATGGTAAGACAGGCGGCGGATGCGAGCCTTACGGCGATGGCGCAGGAGGTCAGCAGGCTGCTGTAAGGAAAGCCGGCGGTTTAGCGGTTTTTAGCGGGCAACGGGGTTACGCAGATAGAAGAGGTTTATAGATGGAAATGGTACAGATTCGGAAATGGAGCGGTGAGGATCGCGAGAGATTCATAGAGATGGCTTCTGCATTCTACGGGATGCCGGCGGTTTTACACAAAATACCGAAGGAACATCATGCGCGAACCTTTGACGCCTATCTTGCCGGAGACAATCGGCTTGGCGGGTTTATGATCCTATTTGGGGCGGAGATCGTGGGGTATATCCTAACTGCGATCACCTGGTCGAATGAAGCCGGAGGCGAGTGCGTTTGGTTAGAGGAGATCTATCTTGAGGAGGCGTTCCGGGGGCTTGGGATCGGGCGTGCGGCGATCCGGTCTGCGATGGGCGCGTATCCGCATGCGAAGCGGTTTCGGTTGGAATACACCGCAGAGAACGACGCTGCGGCGCGGCTGTACCGAAGGCTGGGATTTGAAGAAATGCGGTATGGGCAGATGGTTTTGGATAGAGGATAACGGCATGAAGCATGGAGGGGTTATGATGCAGATCACAGAATCGAAGAAGTGGATGGCGCGTGCAGTTAAGGTAATGCCGGGCGGAGTAAATTCGCCTGTCCGTGCGTTTTCCTCAGTGGGAGAGCTGCCGCGATTTATCAAGCGTGGGATCGATAATAAGCTGATCGACGAGGATGGCAACGAGTACATCGACTTTGTTTATTCCTGGGGGCCGCTGATTATGGGGCATCGCGAAAAGCGCGTGTTGGCCGCGGTGGAGGCGGCGCTGCAGAACGGGTTTAGTTTTGGCGCGGCGACGAAAACAGAGGTAGAGATTGCGGAACTGATCTGCTCGATGGTACCGAATGTCGAGATGGTGCGGATGGTAAATTCCGGCACAGAAGCGGTGATGAGCGCGCTGCGTTTGGCGCGGGGATACACAAAGCGCGAGAAGGCGATTAAATTTGCCGGATGTTATCACGGACACAGCGACGGGATGCTTGTCAGCGCGGGATCCGGACTGCTTACAAACGGGATTCCTAGCAGCGCGGGAGTAACGCGCGGAGTGGCAAAGGACACCTTGGTGGCGCGATACAACGACCTACCGTCGGTCGAGGCGTTATTTTCCCAGAACAAAGGGGAGATTGCGTGCGTGATTGTAGAACCTGTGGCGGCGAACATGGGGTTAGTTCCGCCTGCTCCGGGATTTTTAGAGGGATTGCGGGCGTTATGCGATGAAAACGGAGCTTTACTCATTTTTGACGAGGTGATTACCGGATTCCGGCTGGCGTTAGGCGGCGCGCAGGAGTACTATGGGGTCAATGCGGACATCGTCACCTTTGGAAAGATCATTGGCGGCGGATTTCCGGTTGGCGCGTATGCAAGCCGCAGAGAGATCATGGAGTTGGTATCACCAATCGGGCCGGTATATCAAGCCGGTACGCTATCGGGGAATCCGATCGCGATGGCGGCAGGATTAGAAACCTTACGGATTCTGAAAGCGGATGCCGGGATATACGACCGGCTTGCCGCCCGCGGGGAAGCGCTGGCAGCGCAGATGCGGGGGATCATTGAAAAGCACCGTTTGCCGTGCTGTTACAATGCCGTCGGATCTTTAGGATGTCTCTTTTTCACGGATGGTCCTGTTGTGGACGAAGAGAGTGCGAAGCAAAGCGACACTGCGGCGTTTACGCGGTATTTTAGGATCGCGTTATCACGCGGGGTATATATTGCGCCATCACAGTTTGAGGTTTTATTCTTATCGGACTGTCACAGTGCGGAGGACTTAGCGAGACTAGCGGGCGTGTTGAAGGAATTTGCTAAGGAAACTGATTCAGGGTTGATTTGCGGATAGATTGGGTTTTGCGCGAGGAGGATATATGAAACGTGTGATTGCGGCACCGGGAAGATACATTCAGTATGCGGGTGCATGGGAGGATATTACAGCTTACTGCGAGGAATTTGCAGCGGAGAGGATTTTGATTGCTGCTGACGCATTTTCCGAGAAGCGATATTTGGAGGAAATTGTCCGGAAGTTACGCAACAAGGATTTTACGGTTGAGATATTCACATTTTTGGGTGATTGCAGCCAAGAGAACATAACGGCGTGTGCGATGGCGTGCAGCAATGCGCAAGCGGGGTTAATCCTCGGCTTAGGCGGCGGGAGAGCGACAGACTTAGCGAAGGCTGCGGCGCACTATCTGCACAAGCCGGTCATCCTTCTGCCGACGGCGGCGTCTTCAGACGGAGTTTGCAGCGGGCAAGTGGTGATAGAATCCGGAGAGGGTGTAAAATATTTACGGCTTTACAAGAGTGCGGATATGGTACTGGTCGATCTGAACGTGATGATCGACGCACCGGCTTCGCTGCTAATCAATGGGATCGGGGACGCGATATCAACCTGTGTGGAATGTACTGCCTGCTATCAGGCAAAAGGGGAAACGCCGGCGGGCGGGATGTCGAATGAAGCGGCGTTAACGCTTTCCTATCTTTGCCAGAACACGTTATTACAGTTTGGCGCGCAGGCGGTGCAGGACTGCGAAGCGAAGCGGATTACGCCGGAGTTTGAGAAGGTAGTGCAGGCGGTGTTATACCTATCCGCAATCGGGTATGAAAGCGGCGGGCTTTCGTTAGCGCACCAGATTGCGTATGCGATGGCGCGGTCGCCACAGACGGCGAAAATTGCGCACGGGCAGCTTGCGGCGTTTGGCGCGTTAGCGCAGTTGAATCTGATGGGAAGCAAGCCGCGGGATTTATGCGGGATCATGGAGTTATGCGACGAGATCGGATTGCCATACAGCTTATCTTGTTTTGATATTTCCGGAGATCAGCGGATCTTTGCGAGAGAAATCGCGGACGAGGTGCTGCGGCACCCAGAGGAGCTGCATTTAGCGTGCGAGGTAACGAGAGAAAAGCTAGTGGAAGCGATTTGCGAGTGAGGGAGCAGATATTACAATCGATATTACAGACGTGAGGCTGGAAACCGAGCGTCTGTTTCTGCGTGGATGGCGCGAGGAGAACATAGACGATTTTGATGAATACGCCGGCGTAGTGGGCGTCGGAGAGACGGCGGGGTGGAATCCCATGATTCGATAGAAGTAAGCAGAAAGGTATTACGGACGTTTATGACGGAGAAGAATGTTTTTGCCATTGTACACAAGAAGAGCGGGAAAGTCATTGGTCCTTTAGGGATACATGAGGCAAGGCCAAGCGATTGGACAAAACGGCTATCGACATGGAGTATATTTTATACCGATGACGCAGCGAAGCGGTGCGGAAGTCAAAAAACCCCCGCCCATCAGACGAGGGGGTGTCTGATGGGCGGGGGAATATCATATTAAATTTATCCCAGTGCCGGAAGAGAAGCGGCAGCGGCGGACTGACCGACGCGGCGAGTCTTTTCATCTGGAAGCTGGATATTCATCTGAACATCCGGATACTCGTCTGCCAGAACAGCTTTTGCACCGGAGAGGATAAGATCGCCGCCCTTACCGGACATAACTCTGCCGAGCAGGAGGACGTGTTTGATGTCATAGAAATCAGCGTAATACGCGAGAGCATGTCCGAGGTAAACGCCGATCGAACGATAGACCTCAACGGCGCGCGGATCGTCTTTTTCCATCAAGCCCTGAATGACCTTCAGCTTATTTGCCGGAGTAAGGGTTTCATCCAGTTCGATGCCGGCGCGCGGGGCGAGTTTAATGACTGAATCCTGCGAGAAATACTTCACGCCGCAGCCGATATCGCCGGACCACTCGTCGACCATAGCGTCCTTCTGTGCGTCGACAGGGGCGAAAGCAAGCTCAGAGAGCCAGCCGGTGATATTGCCGTCCTTATCGACATAACCAACAGCTTCGGAGGTACCCATTGCGATACCGAGAACCTGATTATCATTCATGCCGATTGCACCAGCGAGAGCGGTAACGTCGCCGTCGTTAACGACCTCAATTGGGATTTCCTTGCCAAGCTCTTTGGAAAGCTGCTCAGCGGCGCGGATATAGATATTTTTAACGGACTCCGGTTCAGCGCCGTTTGCTTCCTTTGGAACCTTCAGGAAGAGAGAGGCGACCATTGTGCGGTTATTGATATAAATACCTGCGGAGGAAACGCCGATGGCGTCAACGGTTTTCATCTTAGAAGCCGCTTTCCGGAAGGAATCGAGAATTCCTTCGTAGTGGTAGTTCGGGTCTTCGGTGATTTTCGGATTCCAAACGGTTTCCTCAGAGAAGATGGACTCGCCCTCTACGACTGCGGACACCTTACGGTCAGAGCCGCCTGCGTCGAAGCCGATACGGCAGCCGTCCCAGTGTTTGCCCATTGGTTTGGACTTTTCGTTTTCTGCCGGACGATCCTCATAGGTGGTGTAATTTACTTCGAAAGCAGTTTCATAGACATTTTCCATGAAATTTACATCGAATTTTCTTGCGCCTGCCGCAGAGTAGGTTTGTTTAATGTAGCGATAGATATTTTCATCGCCGGAAACAGTAACCTTAAAGCCGCCTTTTGCCCACAGGAGGAATTTTACCATCCTATCGGCGAAGTAGTTATCGGCTTCTGACATTTCCGGTGTGCCGTAAACGAAGGTATCGTACACAGCGACGAGACCGTTCGCACGTTCAACAGCGACGGCAAACGGTTTTTTTGCACCAGCAAGGTAAGCTTTATTGAAAGCGGACAGCGGTGCGAAGGTTTTGTCGAGCGACGGAACATTTTTAATGTTAACGTCAATGCCATACACGTTCATAGTGTGCATCTCCTTACATATATTTTCGGGGATTTGCTGCTTTGAGCAGGCATAAATTTCCTCATTCTTATTATACAGCGATGGGGCTGGAAAGTCAAGAGGGGAATTATATTTTCGCCAAGCGGCTCCCCTTTCCGGTTCAGAAAGGAGAGCGTTATTTTGCATGCGATTTTGCGCGGCGGATATAGGGAGAAGCGACAAGGACAGTTACCAGCGCGCAGAGGGTTCCGAGGATCATTCCAGCGACGACGTCGCTGGGATAGTGGACATAGAGATAGATTCTGGAGAGGGCGGTCAACAGCGCGAGGCTTAAGGCAGGAATCCAAAAGCGTTTTTTCTTCGAGAAGCAGAGCGTAACCGCGCAGGCGAAGGAGGATCCGGAATGTCCGGACGGGAAGGAGAAAGAGTCGGGCGGGGAAACGATCAGTCTGGCGTTAGGATTTAAGAGGAAGGGTCTTGGCCGCGCGACCAGCGTTTTGATGAGGACGTCGGTACAGATGACCTCCAATGCGAGGGCGATGAGCATCACGACCGCCCATTTTCGATATTTCGGCATAAAGAGCAATACAGCGGCGAGGACAAGCCAAGGAACGGCGTAATCGCCGAGGAAGGAAAGCGCGACAGAGAGCGCGTCGAATACAGGGTTTTGCAGATGGGCAGCTACCCAATCAAGGATCGCGAAGTCGAGGTTAAGGATCGGCTGCGGGAAGGACATTTTCTGATTCCTTTCTATTTACAATGGAAACGGCGGATGAAATGTTGAAACAAGGAAGTCGATTTTTATATATTCTATCATAGCATATCATGCAGAAAAAAGCAAGTTTTTGGGGAAACAAGGCGGCTGAAGCACAGGGGAAAGAAAGGATAAATGAGATCTGGCTTCAAATTGAGAAAAATTGGTCAAAACGACAGTTTTTAATGTTAGGG
>CAZPLR010000044.1:0-16813 GCA_964587555.1 uncultured Oscillospiraceae bacterium | reverse complement strand
TTTCGCCTTCTGCGCCGTAACAGCGGAAACCGTCACGCTCGAGGATTTTACCGGCACAAAGTCCGAATTATCATCATATGTGAGAATATCGGTCGCAATCACGCCGGTAATATTGTACTCGCCGACCAGCGCATAGGTATATAAACTTTTTTCGGTGCCGTTTGTCACACTCGTACGATATGCATTTACACTAGGGGTATACCGTAAATTAACATCTACCGTCTCCCCGCTTAACACATCGGTTTTGGTAATTATGGAATTGCTAGTGCTAGAACTGCTAGAAGCAGTTTCAAATTTATTAACCATTGTCTCTAGGTCAGATTGCGACGTCGCCGAAGATGTATCTGTAGTTTCAGTATCATCTGCAAAAACCCCAAACGCTGCAAATGGGACAACAGAGAGCACCATCAGCACCGACAGCAGCACGGCGATAATCCGGCCGGCCCTTTTGTCGGACCTCGCGCTGTTTGCCATTTTCATAAAATCACGCATCCTTTCATGAATGGAATTTTCGTATGGCTGCCGGACTGCCGCAAACTGCCGGATAACCATCTCTTGTTTCCATTATAACATAAAAAAAATTACAATACAACTACAACCTATTATTTTTTTCGAAAAAACCTTGGAAAAAAGTGGTGACGCTCAACAGATTTCCGGCATTTTCCAGCCCGTCCTGCCCCGGCAGGCTTAAGCCGCGCCCGCAAAAACGGGCAAAACGGGCTTGCCCTCAATCGGCTGCACCGGCAAATAGCCGCCACAGCGCCTTTGGATCCTCCGCAATCCCCGCCGCGCCGGCGGCGGTCAGCTCCTCCCGGCTGCCAAAGCCAAATAGAACCCCGATGCAGTCGATCCCGCACTCCCGCGCGCCGGCAGCATCGTAGCACCGATCTCCGATCATAACAGCCTGCTCGCATGGCGGGTTCCCCGCGCAGTCAAGCGCGTAGCGGATCACCTCCGCTTTTTTCACCCGCCTGCCGTCCAGCTCGCTGCCGCAGCAATGGGTAAAATACCGCTCGATCCCAAAATGCGCCAGAATCCGTTTGGCAAAAATCTCCGGCTTCGAGGTTGCCAAGATCATCTCGTGCCCCGCCGCCTTTGCTTTCCTGAAAAATTCCTCCATGCCGTCGTACACCCGGTTTTCATAAATGCCGGTATCCCTGTAATACTCCCGGTACCGCTCCACCGCCTCGGCCGCACGCTCGTGCGAAAAGCCGTATATCTCCTCAAACGAGTCGGTCAGCGGCGGCCCGATAAACGCGCGCAGCTTCGTTAGGTCCCGCTCCTGAATCCCGTAGAAGGACAGCGCATGCAAAACCGAGCGGATGATCCCTTCTGAAGAATCTGTCACAGTCCCGTCTAGGTCGAGCAATAGGTACTTCCTGTCAGAAAAACGCCCCTTACTCATGCTCCTCCTCCAAATATTCGTACCCCACCGACGGCGCCCCTAAATATTCCTCTAGGGTCAGCCCGTTCGCCATGATGATCGCCGCCGCCTCGCGCCCGACATAGCGGTAATGCCACGGCTCAAAAACAATGCCGGTGATCTGCTCCTTCCCGTCCGGATAGCGCAGCACAAATCCGTACTCCGCCGCATGCTCCTTTAACCATTTTCCCGCGTCCGAATCCGCAAAAACTTCGTCCATCTCCGTGCAGTCGTTGGATAAAAAGTCTAACGCCAATCCGGTGTGATGCTCGCTGGTGCCCGGCGGCGCTACCCAGTGCGCCGCGACGATTTCCGCTTCCTCCTGCGTGTATCCGCACGCAAGATATTTCTCGATCTGCTGATTTAACAGATACGCGCTGCGCTCCGGAGAACGGTAGGACGAGCAGGGGTAAATGCTCACGCCGTCGTTTGCCGCCGCCTTCATCATCGCCGTCAGCGGCGCAATAATCCGCTTATCGACCTGAATGTCCTCGTTGTAGTTCACCAGATTCACCGAAAAATCAACTTCGGTCGGCGTCACCGCGTTGACCAGCACCATGCACCAATCCCCCGCAGGCTCTTCCTCCCAGTCGACCGCCGCCGTAGGCAGCGGCACATCGGTTTCCCAGCTTGTTTCCCTATCGGAATTTGAAGTCTCGGCGATTTGGCTGCTGGAGGACGGCTCGTCTGCGGACGAATCGTCCGACGAAGCAAAATGAAGCTCTTTGCCGTCGGTAATATCGCTTAATGTGTTCTCGCACACGACACTCGCGCCGCGATCGTTTCCCTTCCCGCACCCGCTCAGCGCCATCAAAACGCAAACCGCCGCAATGATCATTTTCTTCATTTTCTTTGTTCCCTTCCTATAATTCTATCCACGTTCCTGCAAGCAGTACGCCCCGATTGAGTGTGTAGCACCCACTGACATCGGTTAAGAAAATAAACCGCTCGATTAAAATACAATTTTCCACCCAAGCCGATTAGACGAGAACCAGTTTCCCGCATTCAAATGCTGCACGCGCAGCAAGCTGGCGGGGTTTCCAAAGGGTCTCCCTTTGGTTTCTTTTTGGTGACTTTTGGGAAAATCCAAAAGTCACAGCCGATGAATCAACCAGCATATCGCAATCCGGTTCGCGACGGCTTGAGTGACAACGTACCAACCAGCGTATCGCATGCGCAGAGCCTGCGCTGAAAACGCTCGCAACAACCGAGCCCTGAAGTAGATGACCGCATCGACATTGACAGCTGCGTCAACGCCTCGGTCGGTGCCGCTCAACTGCCCGCGCATTGGCAGCGGAAGCCTTCCGCTCACCACTTCGCCCGCCAGTGCAGCTTCTCCTGTATGAATTTCATCATGCCCTCGTACACCGGGAACATCCCGTGGATGAATAGCTTCTGGCTTCCCCAGAGCGCAAGCCCCCTTGCCCTCTGTCTGATCGCCGGGAAAAACCGAAAGCTTCTCGCCTTCCGCCATCCCGGAACCCGCTGGTCAAAAAACGCCAGCGTTTCCCGGTTTAAGTCCTTTCCGGCCTGCTTGTCCAATGCGTAGTACCGCTGTAGCTGCGAAAAACAGAGCGAAATAAAATATACCGCGACGATCGTGTCAAAAATCGGGGTCCCCTTCACTCCTTCTGCGCACGCCGCAAACTCCTCCCGTAAATTCCGGAAGCTGTCAAGATCAAAACTCGCCATCTGCGACCCTTCCCGCACATAATAGTGATACATCGGCTTTGATACAAAAGTTACCTTCTCTACCTGCGGCAGAACGCGGCATAAAAACGCTAAATCATCCCCCTGCTTGATCCGCGGCAGCGTGATCCCCTCCGGGATCGCCTTTCGTAAAAACATCTTGTTGAAAATCGCCGTATTGACCCAGACCATCCGGACGTCCGCCGGAGAAAAGTCCTCCCGCTTATCCATCATCTCCATCGAGATCAGCCTCCCGTCCGGATATTCCCTCGCATATCCGCCGACCGCCATCTGCGCATCGGCGCTTTCCAGAGCCTCGCATAGCGAGGAGATAAAGTCCGGATCAACCATGTCGTCGCAATCCACAAAAACCACCGCGTCCCCCGTCGCGCGGGAAAGCCCGGCAAGCCGCGCGCCCGGCGCGCCTGTGTTCTTCTGCGCATATACCCGAATAAATGGGTACCGTTCAGAAAACCGCCGCAAGACCTTCAAGGATCCGTCGGTAGACCCGTCGTCTACACAGATAATTTCCTCCGGTACATGGATCTGAAACAGTAGGCTTTTGAGCATCTGCTCCACATATTTCTCTCCATTGTAAATCGTTAAAATCGCCGAAACCGTCATACCTTTTCCCCTTCCCTTGTGTCGGCAAAAAAATCCCCGCTGCTTCTTTTCTGTCTCTCCGATGACGCCGATACCGGATCGGCGGGCGCTTTCTGCGCCAAAAATACCTTTCCATCCTCCCAATCGGCAGGATACCGCGCTTTGCAAAATTGGGAAGCATGCTGCAGAAAGGTGAGACAGATCACCGTTTCCGCACCTGCGCGCTTTAATACCGCCGCGCAATGCTCTAATGTATTTCCTGTCGTACAGACGTCGTCGATCAATAGGATCCGCGACCCTCCCAACGCTGCGCCGGACGTCACGCCGAAGGAATGGCGCAGGTTCTGCCGCCGCTGCAGATAGGTCAGATCGTGCTGCTTTCGCGTGCGCGTCACCTTGCGCAGTGTTCTTCCGTCATAAGGAAGCCCCAAACGCCCCGCAATCCGCTTCGCAAGCAGGATCGATTGGTTGAACCCGCGCTTTCGCTCCGCCAAACGGTGCATTGGAACCGGCATTACGCAATTCAGCATGCCGCGCGGCGTCTCTCCGCGCAAAGCGGCAGCGTCGGCAACCCTTTTCGTCATAAGACCGGCGATTGGCTCTACCACACTGAAATCCCCGTAAAACTTTAGCCGGAAGATCGCCCGTCGGGAAAGATTGTCGTAGCGATATACGCTTAAAATCGCGTCACAGTGCGGCATCTTCCCGTCTGGAAAAAGCGAGATGCGTTCCTGTGCCGGTACCAGCTTTTCTGCACACTCCGCACAGCAAAACGCCTTTTCTGCGATCAAGGCTCCGCAGAAAATACAGCGGTTCGGAAATAATACCGCCGCCAACGCCGCGCCTGCCGCTTTCCAATCCATAACGATTCCCCTCCTTATTATAGCAGATGTCCTCCCCGTCCGCAAGAATGCTCCCGCCAAAAAGGAGAAAAAGCAAAACCTGTCCCAATAAACCCAAAAATCTACTCCACACAGTCCACATTCACAACCAGAAATTCCCTCTCTCCAAAGACCTTGCCGCGCAGCAGCCGTACCGTATCCGCTTCCAGCAATAGCCCTGCCAGCGCGCCGGATGCAGAGATATCCCGCTTCACCGGCACAAACGGCTCCAGCCTTTCATGTGTCAAATACGCGCCGTAGCAGACGCCTTTTCCTTTTAAATACGCAAAATGCGTCGCCGCACGCTGTAAATCCTCCTGCAAGGCCTCTCCAAAGTAATAGTAATCTGCCTCCGGCAGCGCCGTAAAATCGGCGCAATGCTCCGGCAGACAGATGATCTTTGGCTTTTCCCGCTCCACAGTCAAGCCGATGTCACGGCATAACATCTGCATCCGATTCTCATAGCTGTGGTTCTCCATCACATACCGCAGGTTTTCCCGCACGGCGCTTCGATACCGCGCCTCCTGAGGCAGTTCCTCCCCCGTAAAGCTGATACGGCTCCCAAAGGTTTCCTTCAGCCCCTCCGACGGATTGGAGATCACATAAAGCCCCAGCGCCATTACCTCAAAAATCCGGCGTGCAAACATCGTTTTGCTGTCCACCACCGTGTTGATGTTCACCGCATACCGATATTTTTTTAATTCCTGCCCCAGCGCCTTAAACGGAACCGCCGGCTTGACATACGGCTGATATTTCGCCGGAAAACGCTTACTGCTGTTTTGCTCCTCTGAATTTCGGTCGTAGATTGTCAGCGGGATACCTTTGGCAAGAATATCGTCGAATAATTCCTCCATCTGCCTGCACCGCAGCTTATGCTCCGCATAATAGCTTCCCGCAAATACCGCTCCTGTACGCTCCTTGCCATCGTGCAGCGGGTTGTAGTAGGAAAGCGAAAAGCCCATCTGCATCACCTTGCAAAATTTTGCCCCCAGCGCGTAATACTTCGGCACACACTCCTCCGACGTCGTATAAATATAGTCGAACCGCAGCGCTAGGTCGACAAAGTTGTGATATGGATCGTCAAAGGAGGTCGGATCCTCCTTATTATAAAAGATTGTCGGGATGCCCGTTTTGCTGCAATATTCTAAAATTTCCAGCACCGTCCGCCGGTTTTCAAATATCCCCAGCTTTGTTTTGTATATCTGCCCGCGCCAGCAACCGCGGCTTTCCTCGCATCCGCTCCATGCCGATTCACAGAAAAAGACCTGCGGCGCAAACGCGGCAAATTCCGCCCTCCAGTTTTTGGCGGTCAGCGCTTTGCAGCGGCAGACCGACGAAAAGCAGTCGAAGGTCATGGTATCCGCGATCATCGCCATCCGAACGTCCGAAAGCCGTTTCGCGCACAGCACCGGCGGCTTGACGCCATCTGTCTCTTTTCCCCGGCAGCGTCTGCTGTCCGGGTTCAAAAGACACGCCGCCGCCCGGTAAAGCATCAGGTTTATCCCCGCCACCACCGGCACACGCTCACACTTTAAGTAAAAATCCAAAAGCTTTCCATAAATTCCCATAACCGCACCCCACACTGTCCTGTTTTTCCCATTTCCAAAACTTCATTGCCGCCCATATGCAAACGCCCCATTCGCTTTCGTGCTTCCGGTGTAAGCAACCGCGTATAAAACACCTATCGCCTGCTGATATGCTCCACCTTCTTCATTTGGATTGCCTTTCCCTTGAACTGCAATATCATTTGCTCTTGGAACATTCACAATTTCTGGTTTGTTCTTGGGTATATAAAATTCTTTATATTTTTCCTTGAAATCAACAGCCGTATCTGTTCCTCCACAAGTCCGCGATTGGTATATAACTATGCCACAGGACGTGTAGCTTCAAAAGCAAGATACTGATTCACTGTAAACAGTCGGAAACGCAAGCCGAATTGGGATTATGCCAAAGCGCCGTTCCTGCTTACTGCCGCTTCTCCTTCCGGCGGCTGATCAGCCAAAATCCGGTGTGCATTCCGAAAAACACCGCCGTACCTGCAAGCATAATCAGCAGAAGCTTCCAAGCGCCTGCCGACATCTCTCCCACCGGCAGCAGCAAAAACACCTCCGGCAGAACGAATATCGCGCCGGTCAAAAGTGCCGCTGCGCCAAAGCAGAGCGCAAAATGCCGCTTGCTCATCGGCAGACAGGTAACAATCAGATTTAAAACCATCACCCACACTGTGACATATGTGGCGCCTGTGCGCATCCATCCCGCCGACGCGCCGTCGTGCCGCCCGACCAGCATTACCACAAGCAGACATAATACCACCGTCAGACCACCCGGCAAAGCTCTTTTGGCAACCGTCTGTAAAAACGAACCCTTCACGCGCTCGCCGCTCGGCTCTAATGCCAAGAAAAACGACGGCAGCCCGATTGTCAGCCCCGAAATTAAGGTTAGATTGATCGGCGCAAACGGGTACGGCAGACTCACAAACACCAAAAGCAGCGCCAAAACTGCCGAAAAGCAGGTCTTGACCAAAAATAACGACGCAGAACGACCAATGTTGTTGATGACCCGCCGCCCCTGCAACAATACCTCCGGCATCGCGCCGAAGTCCGAATCCAACAGTACAAGCTGTGCCGCGCTCCGCGCCGCGTCTGAACCGCTTGCCATCGCCGCCGAACAGTCCGCCTCCTTCATCGCTAAAATATCGTTGACGCCGTCCCCGACCATCGCGGCATGGTGCCCGTTTTCCTGCAGCGCGCGGATCAGCACCGCCTTCTGCTGCGGGTTCACCCGCCCAAAAAAAGTCTTTTCCTCCGCTGCCGCAATCAGCGCCGCATCGCTCAACCCGGTGCAGTCGAGCGCCTCTCCGCTCAATCCCGCCTGCCCTGCAGCCGCCGCCACGGTCAGCGGATTGTCTCCCGATATTACCTTGATCGCAACGCCCTGCTCCGCAAAATATGCAAGCGTGTCCTTTGCATTCTCCCGCAGCCGATCCCGCAGCAGGATTAGCCCTAGGACGCGCAGCCGGTCGGTCTGAGACGCCAGCGCCAGCACGCGCTTGCCCTTTGCCGCATACCGCTTTACCTGCTCTATGACTGCGGCGTCGTTTAACCCCGGAATAAACTCCGGCGCGCCTAAATACAGCCTTTCCTTTCCAAACTGCGCAAATCCATATTTGCGCGCCGAGGAAAAGCCGAGCGTCTGTTCCGCCTTTGACTGCGCAGGCTCGGTAAAGTACGCCTTTAACGCTGTCGCAGTCGCGTTCTCGTCTGCGACAGCCGCAAGATAATCCGCCGCCTTCTGCCGCAGCAACGGCATATTCTGACAGGTCGCAATGACCTCCTCAACCTCCAGCGCGCCGCTTGTGATCGTTCCGGTTTTGTCCAAACAGATCACATCCACCCGCGCCAGCGCTTCAATGCTGTAAAGCTCCTGCACCAATACCCGCTTCTGCCCAAGCCGGATCACCCCGACCGCCAACGCAATGCTTGTCAGCAGCACAAGACCTTCTGGGATCATCCCGATCATCGCAGCCGAAGCCGAAACAACAGCGTCGCTTAACCCAAGCTTTAATACCAGATAGTTTTTGATAAATAGGATCACGCCAATCGGAAGTACAATAAATCCAACCGTTCGAATAATGGAGTTGATGCTTTTCATCAGCATCGAAACAACGCGCCGTTTCTTTTTTGCCTGTCTTTGCAGCTTGGCGGCGTAAGCGCCGTCACCCACCGCCGTCAGCCGCGCCAGCCCATGCCCAGAGACGACAAAGCTTCCGGAGAAAAGCTTGTCCCCCACCGTTTTTCGCACCGCGTCCGATTCGCCGGTCAAAAGCGACTCGTTGACCTCAAGCTCGCCGTCAAGCAGTACCGCGTCGGCGGATACCTCCCCGCCGGCAGTCAGATAAACGACATCATCGAGTACCAGCTCCTCAACCGGGATTACCGCTCGTTTTCCGTCCCGCAGCACCGCAGCCTTTGACGCGGTAAGGACCGAAAGCCGGTCGATCGTCCGCTTCGCCCGCAGCTCCTGAAAAATGCCGATCGCAAGGTTGCACAACACAACCCCCATAAACAGCATATTGCGGTGTGACCCTACCAGCAGCAGACAAATTGCAATCAGTAAATTTAGTAAATTAAAAAAGGTGAGCAGGTTGTCCCGCAGGATTTCTCCCACCGTTTTTCCCGGCGTTAAGCTGACGCGGTTTCCTTCCCCGCGCTGCACGCGCAAAGCGACCTCGCTGGCGCTTAACCCCGTAATATTGTCATTTTTCATCGTTTTCCTTTCGTGCGTTCAAAACCCGCACCTGTCATTTTTATCGTTTCATTTCAACGGGGAAAAGCCCCCGCAAGCTCTTTTTTCATTTCAGACTGCAAACATACTCCAGCCCGATTCCTTCGCCGTTCTCCACAACCCGGTAAAGGCTGGCGCTTTTCAGCTCGATTCCAAAATAGCCAGAACAGAATTCATTTAGCAGACTGTCGGTTCTGTAGATCCATAAATACGCATATCCGCCGTCGGAAATCAGCTCCGGCAGATCCTTCGGCATACGGCTGATCGAAATATCGCTTCCCTGCGTGTCGCTCTCGGTAAAGCAATAACTGTTTGGACTGTAGCGGCTGACATTCATCCCAATATCAAACCGCGCCCTGTGAAGTGCCCGCTCCGCACATCCCTGCGCGATAAACAGAATCTCCGCCTCCGCCGCCTCGCTGTCCTTGATTCTTTCGCTTTGCTTTTTTACCTCCGCGACCGTCTGATAACCGGCGACGTTCTCGTTCATCAGTCCCGTGCTGTAGCTGATTAGATTCTCATTGCAGTTAAAGACCAGCATCGCCGTCATCACAACCGCCACAATGCTTCGTGCCGGCATCCGCTTCGCCGCTTGCTCCCGATGCGATTGCAGCGCGGAAGAGGGCAGTAAAAGCAGCAGATTGAGCACAAACGCACCAATCATCAGATAAATGCCGGTGTAGCGGTTAAACGAAAGCGCTATAATGCTCTCGTTTTCCGCAAAGGTGCTGACATAGGTAATCAAAATCATACAGAACCAACAGATCCCGCCGACTGCAAAGCCCCAGAAAAGCTTTCTTTGCAGACGCTCAAACGCCGCGCTCTCGGATTCCTTTTTTACAAACCACCCCGCCGCAAGCAGCAAAACAAAAGCGGAAAAGGTGTTAAGCCCTAGGGCACCGCGCGTTAATTTCTGGTTGAAAAGCCCGGAAATACAAGCCGAAAGCGTCAGCCGCGCCTTCTCGGTCGAACCGGTCAGGATCTCCCTGATGGCGATAAAGAATCGCGCTGCTCCCGGTAATATGACATTCAGCTTTTCCCCAAAAATGGCAGCAGCCGCTGCTACGCCGCCAATCAGCAAAAGAAGGACAGCGCCCGCCATGAGCAAAAAACGCTTATTCCGCAGCTTCTCCTTCACCCGCTTTGCAAACGCCGCGTTAAGCGAATACTCTGCCGCAAATAGCGTTAGCAGCACCAAAAGCAGACATAAAATTCCATAGCCCCATTTTAACATCGTCATAAAGCAGCAGCAGACCGCCAAAAAAATAAGCTCGCTGCGCTTCCAGCCGCAGCTTTTCCGCCGGTGCAAAATGATATAGCCGATCATCCCGCCGCAGAAAGCGGCTAGAACCACATCGACATATAGGTTGAAAAACGAGTGATAGTATAACGCGCCGCAGCAGAGCAGATTTAGCCCCAAAAAGCCAAACGCACGTCCTTTTTCCTTCCAACTAAATTCCCCCATCGGCAAAACCCAGCCCACCGCAATCAATAGCAGATTCGCCGCATAAAGATCGTGCTCCACCAGCTTCCCGGTCGCCCACTTCCCGCCAATGCCGAAAAACGTGTTAAAAAACGTCGGTGTAAGGAAATGGTGCAGCGACCCGAAAAACTCGTCCTCCTTTGGCAGCCGCTCATTCTCAACCATAAATTTTGCCGCCGTTCCCCATTGCTTGAGATCGTCGTATTGGTACACGAGCGCTCCTCGCATCAGCAGCAGCCCTGCAAGAAAGACAATCCCCGCTCCAACCAGCGCCGGAGAATAAAACGCCGCGATAAACCGTCTGCCATTTTCTCCCGGAAACAGCCGAAAATGTCCGTCCGCCCAAAGCGCCCGCCTCGCAAGCAGCAGATGTCCAAACAGTCCAACCGCAAGAATGATACCGGAGACAATCCCCATTCCATGCGGAACAAGCCTTCCAAGCAGCGAACCAAGCCCCTCCGCTGCGCATACGCTCATCACAGCGCATAAAAATCCCTGCGCGCTGCTCAGCCGCAGCGCCGCTGTATATACGCACGCTACCCCGTATAAGCTGAAACAGAATAAAAGCAGCACAATCACATTCATCTTAAAACCACCATTTTATCCTCTCTGCTCTCCTTTCCCCGTTTCCTTTCAAAAGCCGGCGTGTTTATAGGCTGTTTAAATCCCAATTGATCGGCGCAATGCCATTTTGCAGCAAGAATGCGTTTGCCTTCGAGAAATGACGGCAGCCAAAAAAACCGCGGTTTGCCGAAAGCGGACTTGGATGCGCCGACTCCAAAATCAAATGCTTTGGATCAGTAATCAGCGCCTTTTTCGCCCGCGCCGGAGAACCCCAAAGGATGAAAACTATCGGATGCGGGCACTCGTTGCAGCGGGAGATGATCGCGTCAGTCAGATGCTCCCAGCCCTGATTTCGATGGGAATTTGCCTCTCCTGCCCGCACCGTCAAAACCGTGTTGAGCAGCAAAACGCCCTGCTTTGCCCACAAGGATAAATCCCCGTCATGCGGCGGCTGATACCCAAGATCAGCTTGCAGCTCCGAGAAAATATTGTGCAGCGAAGGCGGGATCGGCACCCCCTTCTGCACGGAAAAAGAAAGCCCGTGCGCCTGTCCCGGTCCATGGTACGGATCCTGCCCTAAGATCACCGCCTTCAGGTTGGAATATGGCGTGAATTTCAGCGCATCGAAAATATGATACATATTCGGGTAAACCGTGTGCGTGCCGTACTCCTGCTTCAGAAAGCGCCGAAGCTGCTTGTAGTAATCCTGCTCAAATTCGTCTTTTAACAGCATGTCCCAGTCATTCCCGATACATACCATTTTCACTCATCCCTTCTTTTTTCATTTTTTGCGCCTGATACATAAGGCAAAGAGGGCGGACAGCGCTGTCCGCCCCCCAACTTCCGTCTTTTTAATGTGCAAACCGCTCCGGCAGCATCCAGCGCAGTACATTCTGGATCTGCTCATCCCAGTATTCCCACGCATGTACGCCCGGCGACTCGGTGTAAGTCACCGGATAATCAATCGACTGCATATAGTTGCGGAAATCTACGTTCTGCTCATACAAAAAGTCCTCGGTGCCGCACCACTGGAAAATATCGCACAGCGGCTTTCCGGAATCCTTCAAGCGCTTCGCGCAGGCGAACAGGTCGTTCTCCGAACCCTCAAATTCCTCCTCAGTCCCAAAAATGTTGTACACCAGCGTGTTGCAGTTTACGCGCTCCTCTATCGGAATCGAAGCAATGCCTCTCATCTTGCCCAGACCCCCCGATAAGCTCGCCGCCTTCGAAAAGGTTTCCGGACAGTTTAACCCGCATTTGACCGCGCCGTAGCCGCCCATCGAAAGCCCCGCGACAAAGGTTTCTTCCCGCTTTGGCGACATCCGCGGGAAAAAGTCGCGGCATATCTGCGGCAGCTCCTTCGCAATGAAAGTAAAGTACTTTAAACCGTGCTTCATATCGGTATAAAATCCCAGATGCGTCGTCGGCATAACCACCGCAATGCCCGCTTGGTTGGCATACCGCTCAATCGAGGTGCGTCGCTGCCAAATCGTGTGGTCGTCGCTCATACCGTGCAGCAGGTACAGCGTCGGATAGGTGTATTCGTCCGAACCAACGCCCTCCATACCGATCTGCCCCTCTGTTTTCTGCGGCAGAATGACGTCCATGTTCATGCACATCCCCAACACATTCGAAAAGAAATCAACGTGTAACAATGCCATAAAAATTCTCCTTTCTTATCATAAAAATCCCCTCTGAACATCTGTCAGCCGGCTTTCTATTTAAAACCCAAATTCGGGCTTAAAAGCGCCTTTACTCGTCCTCGATCTCAAAATCTGCGCCCGCCTCATACGCCGGGTCTAGGTACGCCTCGATCGCAAGCTCGTACCAGCATCCGCAAAGCTCCACCTGCTCGACAATGCTCATCTGCGCCCAACGCTTTTTCGAACATAGCTTCCGGCTGGCAGCAATGCTGTATTCATACGGCGTTTTCACCCACTTTTCCGGATCGTCCTTGCATATCTCGCAAATTTTGACCCCGTATGGATCATAAATCATCAGCGGCAGCTTATCATCATAAAACCCGCGCGCAAATTGCTGCCGCAAAATCGCCGCAAGGTCTGAAATGCAGGCGATCTGTTTTTCCATCCTTCTTCCCCCTTAAGGAAAAAGAGCCGCTGCGTTGTTTGATGCAGCAGCCCTTCCTGTCAAGCCTTATTTGTCCGGCTTTGCCGGAAATCGCTGAAGCTTCGCCCCAACTAAGCAGTCCTTGGCAATCAGCTTCAGTTTTGTGTTTTTGCTGACCTTGATTTCCTTTAACTCGGTACATTTGAAGAAAACTTGGCGGTTGATCTTCTCCACCGACGCCGGGATCGAAATCTTCTCAATCCCGGAAAGCGCAAATAAACACTCGGAAAACTCGGTCAATTTGCACCCTCTGGCAAACGTTACCTTCGAAAGCTTGCGGCATTCCAAAAACGCGTGATGCTCGATCTCCTCTACCGTCGCCGGTATTGTAATCTTCTCAATCCCCGCGCCCGCAAACGCGCCGTCGCAGATACGTTTTAAATTTCCTTTTGCCGGCAAGTCGATCTCCTTGAGCCGGCTGCATTTCGCAAATGCCTGCCGCCCGATCTCCTCCACCGTTTCTGGAATCGAGATCCGCTCCAGCCCAGATTCTCCAAACGCTCTGCTGTGAATCGAACGAAGCTGGGAATCCTCCGCGAAATTGACCTCCTTTAAATTTGCGCAGCCTAAAAATACGTTCGCACAGATCACCTGCATCCGAGACGGAATCGTGATCTTGCTGATCGCTGTCCCGACAAACGTGCCGTCCGCAAAGCCGGAAAGCGGGGAGGACGGCCAAGTGTAAACCTCCCGCAGCTCCGAACAATTCATAAACGCCTGCGGGCCGATGTGCTTTACGCTGTTCGGGATCGACACGCTGCGCAGACCGCTGTCGGCAAACGCTCCGGTCGAGATTTCCTCCAGCGCCGCATTCACCGCAAAGTTGACCTCTTTCAGCCGCTTGCAGTACTGAAACGCATGTACGTCGATCTTTTTGACCGTAGCAGGAATATCAATATGCTCTAACGCCGTTTCACGGAATGCAATCGACGCAATATCCAGAAGGGTCGACCCTTTTTCAAAGGTCACTTCGTAAAGCTGGCGGCACTCGGCGAACGCAAACGGTCCGATCAGTTCAACCTGCTTCGGAATAACAATCCGCGTCAGCTTTTGATTGCGCCCAAATGCGCCCGGACCGATGATGGTGACAAAGTCCGGAATCACCGCGTCCGTCCCTCTGCTTACCTCACACCCGTCGAGCATAATGAGCGTATCTGCATCCTTTTTTACCTCGCTGAATCGGCAGCCCGGATAAAGAAAATCCAACTGCTCCTTCTTCTCTAAGTAACTTTCGTACCGTTCCTTATAACTGCTCATTTATGTTCCTCCGTAGCGTCTTGAATCTTTTCGCCGGATATCTCCAGCGGTTCTACAAAATAGTGCGCATCTTTCCAAAGCTTTTGCAGCGCCTTTTCCTTTACCATCCGGCTGCTTAACAAATACGCCTGCCCGCCAAGCGCCTCCTTGCAGGCGATTCTTCCTTCCATCACTTCCATCAGCCGGTCATAGCGCTGCTTATACCCGGCAAAATCATGCCGCGTGTAGCAAACGCTTCTCTCATCGCCGTTTTCGTCCCGCAATCGGTATAATACCTTCTCGTTTCGAAAGAGGTAATCCGGTACGACCAGTTCCTCGACCCCGTGCATAAAAGTCATCGGCTGCAGCCCGCAGCCCAGCATCAGTATCTTCCCGTCATATTCCGCCAAAAGCCGAAACGGTGAATTTTCCCCAACCGGCGTCCGGTCAAGAAAATGCCTCTCGGTAAGTTCCTTCGCCTTTGCGCCCCATGCGCAAACCGAGTGAGTCGGATGCATACTTCGCACAACGGGATATTCGGTGCGGAACACCTCCGAAATCGCTCCCACACAGCTTTTGGTTCTTTTTACATCAAACAGATTGTCCCGTTCGTCAACCGTTGCGTAGGAAAGCGCCGGCATCAGCAGCGTCCCTGTCTTGCCAACACAGGCAAGCAGCGTGTCGATGATATTCTGCGGCGTGATATAGCCCGCATCCTGATTCGTTCTTAACGGCCGCAGCGCGCTATGGCAAAGCAATATGTCGCCTTCCCTTACGCCCAATGCCCGAAGCTGCGCCTCCAGCTTTTGTAGGATCATTCGTATTTCCCCTTATCCTGCTCCTCACATCATCCAAAGTATAGCGCATCCTATGCGCTAATATTCTCATTATAGCATATGAAAAGCCAACTTGCAACGGTCAATTATTGAAAATGTGTTAAAATTCACACTTCTTCTGGATATAATCCGCAGCCTCCGCAATCGGGATTCTGATCTGCTCCATGCTGTCGCGCTCACGCACCGTCACGCAGCCGTCGTTCTCGGTTTCAAAGTCGATCGTAACGCAAAACGGCGTGCCGATCTCATCCTCCCTGCGGTAACGCTTGCCGATATTGCCCGCTTCGTCGTAATCGACAGTGAAGCTTTTCGCCAGCATATCGTAAACCGAAAGCGCTCTTTCCGAAAGCTTTTTCGAAAGCGGCAGAACCGCTGCTTTATAAGGCGCAAGCGCCGGATGAAAACGCATTACGGTACGCGAGGTGCCGTCCGCCAACGTCTCCTCGTCATACGCCTCGCACAAAAATGCAAGCGCCACGCGATCCGCACCAAGCGACGGTTCGACGACATACGGCACATAATGCTCATTCTTCTCCTGATCAAAATAGGTCAGGCTCTTGCCGGAATGCGCAATATGCCGGTTCAGGTCGTAATCGGTGCGGTCGGCAATCCCCCATAACTCTCCCCAGCCGAACGGGTATAAATATTCGATATCGGTCGTCGCCTTTGAATAGAACGAAAGTTCCTTCTGGTCATGGTCACGCAGCCGCACATTCTCTTCCTTCATGCCAAGCGACAACAGGAAGTTCTTGCAGTGCTTCTTCCAGTAAGCAAACCACTCCAGATCGGTGTCCGGCTTGCAGAAAAACTCCATCTCCATCTGCTCAAACTCGCGGGTGCGGAAAATAAAGTTGCCCGGCGTAATCTCATTTCGGAACGTCTTACCGATCTGGCAGATGCCAAACGGCAGCTTCCTTCTGGTCGTGCGCTGCACATTATCAAAATTAACAAAAATACCCTGCGCCGTTTCCGGACGCAGATACAGCTCGCTCTTAGAATCCTCGGTGACACCTTGGAAGGTCTTAAACATCAGATTAAACGCGCGAATATCGGTAAAATCCTTCCCGCCGCAGACTGGGCAGACAATCCCGTTCTCGCGGATGTAGGACATCATTTCCTCGTTGCTCCAGCCGTCGGCAGAGATTCCCGCCGCGTCCTCGATAAGCTTATCCGCGCGATGGCGCGCCTTGCATCCTTTGCAGTCGATCAGCGGATCGGAAAAACCGCCGACATGGCCCGAAGCCACCCAAACCTCCGGATTCATCAGGATAGCGGAATCCAAGCCGACATTATAGCGGGATTCCTGCACAAATTTCTTCCACCATGCCTTTTTCACGTTATTTTTGAATTCAACGCCCAAAGGACCATAGTCCCATGTGTTGGAAAGTCCGCCGTAAATCTCGCTGCCTGCATATACAAACCCTCTGCCCTTACAGAGATTAACAATTTTTTCCATCGTTTTCTCTTGATTCTTCATAAAAACTCCTTCCCGCCCATATCGCTCGGACGCCCGCTTTACAATTATTATTATTGTAACACAAAATCACATCTTTTGCAACCCTAAAAGCAAAAAATGACAACATATTCACGCCGCAGAAAAAGGAGCGGACTTGCGCCCGCTCCCAAACATCGCTTAAAATCCGTTTTTCTCTAATTCCTCGTCCCAAAGCTCCTTGCGGACAAAGGT
>CAZPLR010000043.1:0-17251 GCA_964587555.1 uncultured Oscillospiraceae bacterium | reverse complement strand
ATGCGATGCGGCTGCACGGGGCTGGGCAGTGGCAGCTTTTTGGAAATCTTTGGGCGGCAAAGGGTGAGCACAGCTTTGTCATTGAGAACACCGCGGATAGCGCGCAAACGCTGAGCGAGCTGCTTGTTACACGCAATGCCGGATACATTGCCGGCGGCCATGCCGACCGTCATGCGCAAAAATTGAGAGAGGGCGCGCAGATCGAGGCACTGTTAAAAGAGGACGATCTGCTTGATGCAGCGAGTGAAACGCCGCAAAAGCGGCAGGAGCGGCTTTCTTATCTTTACCGCTGCGGGTTTATTGATCGGCTGGATCAGGATGTTTCGCTTGGAAACTGCCGCTGCGGCGTGCCGATGGGCGGCATCGGCGCCGGAAAGATCGAGCTGGATGACAAAGGCGTTTTGACGGCGATTACGATTAACCATAACTATGAGCTTCCGATTTACCGAACAGACGCCAGCCTGTTCGGCGTGTATGCTGAAAGCGGTGGGAGAAGAGATGCGGCGGTTTTGCAGACCGAGCAGGTGAGCGTCAATCCGCTCCCGCTTGTGGAACGTATTGATTTTACCGGACGCTTTCCGCGGACGAAGCTCGTCTATCACCGTGCCGCAATGCCGGTTGAAGTCGAGTTGGACGCATTCTCTGCGTTGATTGAGGGAAGAGAGGATCTTTCGGCTATGCCGGCGGTTTGCTATACCTTCACACTGCGCAATCCGGGGGAGCAGAAAGCGGATGCGGCGGTGCTGTTTTCCATGGAAAACCTGCTTGGGGTCGGCGGTTCGATGCAGCAAAAGAGCAACGATCCGCAGAATCCTTCGGTCGAGATAAAAAACACATGGAACGCTGGTTATACGGTGCATAACAGAGAGGGCAACTGCCAGGCCCGCGACGGCGGCAATGCGGTCAGCTTTACCTGCCTTTCGGATCACGGAAATCCCTCCTATGCGGGAGAATATTATCTGCTGTGCGACCGAACGGCGTCGGTCTGCGAAAGCTTTGACGGCGTCGATATGAAGACGGTCTGGGCGCAATTTGAAAAAGACGGCAGTCTGCCGAAAGGTGTCTGCCAAGCGGATAGCTGTGAAAAGCCCTCCGCAGCGGCTAGCGCTCTTGTGACGCTTGCGCCGGGGCAGGAGACGCAGGTAAGCTTTGTGCTTGCTTGGTATCTGCCGAAGTATCTCAACGCGGACGGAGAGGATTGGGGCGTTTATTACACCAATCTTTTCCACAGCGCGAAGGAAGCGGCGCAGTTTATGATGTCGCACAAAGAAGAGCTGTTTGCGCAGACGATGGACTATGAGCGGGAGCTTTATGACTCGGATTTAGAGGATTATCTAAAAGAAAAGCTGTTAAACGATCGTTTCCCGCTGTACACATGCAGTATTTTTGATAAGGACGGCAGATTTGCGATCAACGAATCTCCTACCGGTATGGGCGGCTGTCTTGGGACAATGGATCAGCGGCTTGCTTCGCACGGGTACTACACAAACTTTTTCCCAAAGCTGGATGAAACCGAGATCAGCCTGTTTGCCGCGATTCAGGGTGAAGACGGCTCGATCCCGCACGATCTGGGATACGAACGGATCTGCACGACGCCGAAAACCGGCACATGGTCGGACTTGTGCTCTTCGTTTGTCATCCAGATCTATCATCATGCGCTCTCGACTGGGGACAGAGCGTTTTTAGAAAGGCTCTATCCACAGGTAAAAAAGGCAGTTTTCTATCAGGAATCGATTGATTTTGACGGGGATGGGATTCCGGACGTCGGCGCAGGTCATGGCACGACCTATGATACCTACCACTGGTATGGCTGCTGTTCGTTTGTCGCAGGATTGTGGCTGGCGGAATTAGAGTGCTGTGTCAGAATGGCGAAGGAACTGGGCGACGCGGAATTTGAGGAGCGGTGCCGGAAGAGTCTGATCCGCGGCAGAAAGAGCATGATCGAAAAGCTTTGGAACGACTCTTATCCGTTCGGCGGATTTTTTATGAATTATAAGGACGATCTGGGCGGCAAGGAGAGCCAGAACTGCTTTATCGCACAGCTAGCGGGGCAGTGGTTTGCATCGCTTCTGGATTTAGAGGATATTCTGCCGAAGGAATACATTGCCACGGCGCTGAAAACGATTGCAAAGCGCAACCTTTACTGCGGGGATATGCGCTTGATGAGCGACGAAACGACGCCGCAGGGGGATTTTGCATGGTTTGGCTATACCTTCGTCCAGTATGACGAGGCGTATTACGGTTGTCTTGCGATCGCAAACGGATTTTGGGAAGACGGGCTTGAGGTATTTAAGCGAGTGTATGAGGTAACTGACCCGTGGAATGTTGGGCTTACCTATTTTGCCGACGGCAAGTTCTCCGGACTGCCGTATTACATGACCAACCCTGCCAGCAGCTTTTTGATCGAGGCGCTTTCCGGCTGGTTTATCGATGGGCTGCATGGCGCTTTGCGGCTCGCTCCGGTAAAGGAACTGCAAAATCTGCCAATCCATTCCCCGGTATTATCCGGCGCACTGACAAAGGAGAAAGACCGACTTTGCTTCACCGTTTTGAGGGCGTCGGGAAAGGTGGACAAGATCAAGCTGCCGGGCTTTGCCCACTGCGAGGTAAACGGAGAGCAAGCCGTTTTCGACGGCGAATATTACAGACTGAGCAGGCCGCTTGAAGAAAAGGATATTTTGACAGCGGGCGTCCAATAAATGATCATAGACACGCAGGCGAAAGCGCTCGTTGCTTTCGCCCACCGAATTGCGCATGAGCGGGGACGATGTTCTTGAGGAAACGAAAGAGACAGGCTCAGGCATTCTTCTATGAACGCTTACAAAGGCTTATAAGACGATTTTCGTCTATATAACAAATAAAAAAATAAATGGAGGAAATGAAGATGTTAATCGACGAATACTACGCTGCGGTAGATGCGCTGTTAAAAAAGCTGAAGGAAACGCAGCGGGAAAATTGCTTACAGGCGGGCAGGATGATCGCCGACACGCTGGAGAAGGGCGGCGCTGTGCATATTTATGATACGGGGCATATCATCAATTCGGAGCTGATCTACCGCGGCGGCGGGCTGCTTGCCTATAAGCAGCTAAAATATCAGCTCAACGTGGAGAATCCGGTTCGTGAGCGTGACCGCAGCGAGGTGGATACCTCGATGGAGGGGCTTTCGAAGTACGTGCTGCGCGCATCCAAGGCGCTGCCGGGCGACCTGCTGATTATTGGGTCGGTATCCGGCAAGACGCCGAATACCATCGACCTGGCGATGGCGGCGCACGAGTTTGGGATGAAGGTCATTGCGCTGACCTCGGTGGAGTACTCCTCCGCAGTGAAGTCGCTGCACTCCTCCGGCAAGCGTTTATTCGAGTGCGCGGATCTGGTGCTTGATAACTGTGCGCCGAAGGCGGAAGCAATGATGGAAATCGAGGGGCTGGACGCGAAGTTCGGCGCGGCGTCCGGTATTGCCGCGACCTTTTTGATGTGGAGCGCGTCTGCGGCGGCGATCGAGGAGCTTCTTAAGCGCGGTGTGAAGCCGAGCATATTAAAGAGCGCCAACTACGAGGACGGTCCTGCGTTTAACAAGGCGCTTGAGGATGTGTATAAAAAATACGGCTATTAAGCCGTTTCAGTCAAAAAGGAATCTCTCTCTGACCGGAAAGGGTCAGAGAGAGATTTTTTACCCCATTTTCGTGATGTTTTTCTTAAGAGCAGGGGAAAAATTATAATTCCGCTCTGTCACAGGCGGAAAACCGGCCATAATTTGGACTTGACCTGTTTTTATCATCATTGTAAATTCTTTGTCGTGTCAATTATTTTTCTATTTTTCGCGCACATATATCAGATGATAAAAAGCTTTTTTGAACCTCTGCGGCCGTTTCTTGACTTTTTCGGCTTAAAACATGCAAAAAAAGGAGCAGAAACTTTTCTGCTCCTTTTTGCATTTATTTCGCTTTTTTCCTTCTTCTCACAATCAAAACCACAGCGCCCGCCAGAATCAGTATGACTACTGCCGGGATACCGATGCGCGGCAGCCAGAATTGCCAGACGGAAACGACTGTGACGGTGGAAATCCGGCTGTTGATCTTTTCTGCAAAGTGGTCGCAGCCGAGTGCAATTGCATCCTCATCATTTTTTAGCTGCACAGCGCTCCATTGCTGTGCCGTCATGTCGGCGGCATCCGCCTGCTCTTGGATCTGGTAAAGCGCCGTCATAAAGTCACGCAGCTTGACCGGTGTGCTTTCGCCGCTTTCGCGCAGGATGATATGTCCATCCTTCAAGCCTTTGGTGTAGACGGAAATGGAATCTTCCATCATCAAATAGCCGATATCGGCGTTCGGGTGCATTTTTTCCAGCAGCGCCTGATCCTCCAGAAGCTGCGAAAGTCCATTGCTTTTAACGCATCCATATTGCTCCCAAACGCCTCCGCAGTTCATCAGCGTGATGTAGGTAAGCGGCTCGTCACCGTCGTAAACAAAGAACAGCTTAAAGGAGTCGCGCTCATTCTCCGGGCAGAGCGCTTCAAGATCGGTGGCAAGGAGTGCCTCTTCTTGGCTCTGCGGGCAGGTGTAAAGCTTCCATATGTCTATCGGCCCCACCACGGTGATACGGGAGGCGACCTCTCTGCCATAGAAAGACTTGACGGCTTCTCTGGATTGACGGATAGCGGCGTTGTTTAAGGGGCTGTTTGGATAAACGATCTTCTCCGCGTCATACGCGGCGGATGCGCTGGAAGACTCGGAGGATGCGTCGGCAAAAACGGGGACGGCGCTAAACACCGAGAGCAGCATACACAGTGTCAGGAATAGGGCGGTTAGGGTTGTTTTTTTCGTTTTCATGATGTACCTCCTTATACTTATTCTAAACTTGTGATGATATCCGACGATATTTTCACCACATCTCTTATGATCCTTACATTTATTATAACAGGATTCTGGGAAAAGCGCAATGTTTATTCTGAAATTTCTTCTGATTTAACAGAAGATTCATATTTAAAGCGGCGTCATATATCATGGCGCGGCTGACGGGATGGAATCGTTTTCTTTTTTGGGAAAAAATATTCATGCTTTCTTCATTTCGCCTTGCTATACTATTTTAATAGTTAGTATTAATATTTTAGCAGTTAGTATTTGTATGGGAGATAAAGGAGAGAGCTATGTTAAAACTAACCAATATCAGAAAGGATTATCAAACCGGCGACACAGTGGTAAAGGCGCTGCGCGGCATCGACGTTTCGTTTCGGAGATGTGAATTTGTTTCGATTTTAGGTCCATCCGGATGCGGCAAAACCACGCTTTTAAACATCATCGGCGGCTTAGACCGCTATACAGTGGGCGATCTGACAATCCGCGGGCGCTCTACAAAGGATTTTACTGACCGCGATTGGGATGCTTACCGCAACCACTCGATCGGCTTTGTTTTCCAAAGCTACAATCTGATTCCGCATCAGACGGTGCTGCAAAATGTAGAGCTTGCGCTGACCTTATCCGGCGTTTCCAAATCAGAGCGGAAGCAGCGCGCGAAAAAAGCGTTGGAGGACGTCGGTTTGGGAGAACAGCTGAATAAAAAGCCGAACGAGCTGTCGGGCGGGCAGATGCAGCGCGTAGCGATCGCCCGCGCGCTGGTTAACGATCCGGACATCATCTTAGCCGACGAGCCGACCGGCGCACTGGATACCGAAACCAGCGTGCAGGTGATGGAGATATTAAAGCAGATTTCTAAGGATCGCCTGATTGTCATGGTTACGCATAACCCGGAGCTTGCCGAAAAGTATTCCACCCGCATCATCCGGATGCTTGACGGTCTGATCACCGACGATTCGATGCCGCTTACCAAGGAGGAGAAAAAGGCGGAGGAGGAGCGCTGCAAAAAGGAGCGGGAAACGGCGGGAAAGATCAAGCTGCCTTCGATGTCGTTTGGCACCTCGTTTATGCTTTCGCTGAAGAATCTATTTACCAAAAAAGGCAGAACGACCCTGACGGCATTTGCCGGAAGCATCGGGATTATTGGCATTGCGCTGATCCTTGCAATTTCACAGGGGACGACGGTCTATATCAACGAAACCCAAGAGAACGCGCTTGCCTCTTATCCGCTGACCATCGAGCGCACGACGGTTGACCTGACCTCGCTGATGCAGACCTTTATGAACGTCGATAGCGACGAGGTATCGCATGAGAACGACGCCGTTTACCCAAAAGCGGCGATCTACAATATAATTAACTCACTGAACAATGTGGAGCAGCAGGAAAATGACTTAACCTCGTTTCAAGCGTATTTGGAGGAATCGATTGCGGCGGAGGACGAGGAATCTGCCCTGAGTGAAGCGGTCAGCGGCGTGCAGTACACCTATGATCTGCCGCTGGAGGTTTACACCGAAAATATCGATGGCGAGGTGATCCGCTCGGACAGCAGTGAGCTGATGACCGAGCTGGTGACAGAGCATATGGGCATTGATTTGGCGAGCATGGCCGACTCGATGAGCGCCTTGAGCAGCAGCGCGATGTCCTCGATGAGCAGCGTGTCGGTTAGTATGTGGCAGGAGATGCTTTCCGGAAAGGATGGCTCACTCATCAGCGACGTGCTGAAAAAGCAGTATGATGTGGTTTACGGCTCTTGGCCAAACGACTACAACGAGATCGTGCTGGTGTTGGATAAAAACAACGAGCTGCCGGATCTGACCCTTTACGCGCTGGGATTAGAGTCAAAGGAGCAGATCGACGCGATCATGGATTCCGCTTTAAACGGCGGACAGGTCGAAACTGCGGATCAAAACTGGTCCTATGAAGAAATTTGCGCGCACAGCTTCCATGTCGTACTCAATTCCTCCTGCTATACTTATGACGAATCAAGCGGATGCTATGTGGATTTAAGGGAGAGCAGCGCGGGGCTTCGGTACTTATATGATAATGGCGTAGAGCTGAAGGTGTCGGGAATCATCCGCCCAAATGAGGATTCTTCTTCCGCGATGCTGACCGGCGGGATCGGTTATACCAGCGCACTGACCGAATACGTCATTGAGCAGTCGCAGGATTCCGACGCGATCAAAGCGCAGATGGAGAATCCTTCCACCGACGTGATAAGCGGTCTGCCATTTGAAGAAAACACAGGCAATCTGACCGACGAGGTCAAGCAGGAGGCATTTTTAACCTATTTGGATGGTTTAAACGAGCAGGAGAAAGCGGAAGCCTATGTGGCAATCATGAGCATTCCGACCGAAGAGGCGCTGGAAGCCTCGGTTTCTCAGGTGATGGCGGGCATGACGCGCGCAGACATGGAGGAAAAGCTGCTTACCGCGCTGACCGAGCAGATGAGCGTCGATGAAAAGCAGCTTGCCGATTATGTCGGATCAATGACCGACGAGGAGCTGACCGAGTTATTTGAGCAGATGATCGCCACGCAGGTCAAAGCTCAGTATGCAGCGCAGATGCAAAGCCAGCTTGCACAGATGGAGACATCGCAGTTAAGCATGCTGCTTGATGCGGCGGCGGAGGACTATACGACGGCTCAGTGCGCGCAGTATTATGATGAGATCATGACCTTCTCGGATTCCAGCTATGAAAGCAACCTGCTGACCTTAGGCTATGTAGAGCTTGACAATCCGGCGACCATCAGCATCTATGCCTCCTCCTTTGCGAACAAGGATGTGATTGAGGATGCGATCGCGGATTATAATGACGGCGTTGAGGAAATGTCAAAAATCAAATACACCGATTACATCGGCATCATGATGTCCTCAATTACGACGATTATCAACGCGATCACCTATGTTTTGATCGCCTTTGTTGCGATTTCGCTGATTGTTTCGTCCATTATGATCGGCGTGATTACGCTGATTTCGGTGCAGGAACGTACCAAGGAGATCGGCATCCTGCGCGCCATTGGCGCGTCGAAGCGCGATGTTTCCAGCATGTTCAACGCAGAAACGGTTATCATCGGGTTCGCCTCCGGACTGCTCGGCGTATTGGTCACCTATCTGCTGTGCATTCCGATCAACCTGATTATCCATGCGCTGACCGATATCTCGAATTTAAGCGCACAGCTGCCGCTTCCGGCGGCAGTCATTCTGGTGCTGATCAGCGTCCTGCTTACCCTGATCTCCGGGCTGATTCCATCTAAGAGCGCTGCGAAGAAGGATCCGGTCGTCGCGCTGCGCACCGAATGATAGGACAGCAGCCGGCATATTCACAGCATTTTCCAAGATATTCCCGATAAGGGTTCAGAGCCTTTGGCAGCCGCCATCGGCTCTGTTTTTATTTGCAATGTATTCATGGCTGTTTTCCTTTTTTTCTGTTTTTGCAAAAACACCTTGACTTTTTCTAAAACAGGACTATAATTTAATTAGTTAGGAAACTAATTAAATGAATGGCCAAAAGAAGACAGCGAAAAGGGGGCTTTCTTGCGGAGAGTGTACCTTTTTTCGCGGGCGGAAAGGGCAGTGGCAGAGAGGAGATGCTAAAAGCATGAGATGCCGGAGACATGGCGGAAAGTGTTGGGAGCATCCGGAGGAGCTGCCGATCGGGATGCTGGTGAAGCATTTGTCGAAGTTTTTCGCGGATTACTCCAGACAGCTTGGAGAGAAAGAGGGAATCAAGGACAGCTATCGTCCGGTGCTGTTCCATTTGCGGCGGCATAGCGGGATCAGCCAGCTTGAGCTTGCAATGCACTGTCAGGTCAGACCTTCAAGCATGAGCGTGACCTTGAGCAACATGGAGGAGGATGGACTCATCAAGCGGGAGATTGATCCAAACGATCAGCGGCAGGTAAAGGTTTCACTGACCGAGGCGGGGCTGCTTTTGGACGAGACGGTACGGACATTAAATCACCGTACAGAGGAGTTGTTTTGCAGTGCTTTGGAGGAAGAAGAGATAAAAGAGCTAAAGCGGCTGCTTGCAAAGGTATATGTCGTTACAGTGGGAAAGGAAGATGAAAAAGGTGACGAAGTTAGCTAAATACTTAAAGCCTTACTGGCTTTGGGCGATTCTTGCGCCGCTTGCAATGATCGGCGAGGTTATCGCGGACTTATTTCAGCCGGATATGATGTCGAGCATTGTCGACGACGGCGTTCTGGGCGGGAACCAGCAGCTGATATGGACAACAGGCGTCAAGATGCTGATTATTGTGATTATCGGCGGATGTATGGGCGTTGCGTCCGGCTCGTTCAGCGCGCTTGCGTCGCAGAGCTTTGGGCGCGATCTGCGCAACGATGTATTTACGCGGATTATGGCGCTTTCGCCGGAGCAGACCGACCTATTTACGACCGGCTCGCTGGTGACACGTATGACAAACGACGTCACGCTAATGCAGGAGAGCGTGAATATGCTGCTGCGCATGGTGGTGCGCGCGCCGATGCAGTTTATCGGCGGCATCTTTATGGCGCTGCGGATTGATTTAGAGTTTGGCTTGATCTTGGCGATCTCAATGCCGATCCAGATTTTCTTTATTGTGCTGATCCTCAAGAAGGTCAATCCGCTTTTTACCATCGTACAGAAACGGCTTGATAAGGTTAACAGCGTTGTACAGGAAAACGTTTCGGGCGCGCGGGTTGTCAAGGCGTATGTCCGTGAAAATTATGAAAATGAGCGCTTCGGCGATGCAAACAGCGCGCTCATGGGTACCAATATGAAGGTGCAGAAATACATGGCGTTTATCAGCCCGGTGTTAAATATGATCATGAGTTTAACGGTTGTGGCGGTCATCCTAGTCGGCGGATTTGAGGTCGAGGCAAGAGAGATGGAAGTCGGCAACGTTATGGCGGCGATCACCTATATCACGCAGATTTTAATGTCGCTGATGATGGTTTCCAACATATTCCAAACGCTTGCAAGAGCGAGCGCTTCCGCCAAACGTATCAACGAGGTATTAGATACGCTTCCGGTGCTGAAGGACGGCAGCTACGAAGGAAACGGCGAGGAAGAAGAGGCTGGCAGCATTTGCTTTGAAAATGTCAGCTTCCGCTATCCGAACCAAGCCGGAAAGCCGGTCTTACATGGAATCAGCTTCACAGTCAAGCCGGGTCAAATGGTCGCTATTTTAGGAACGACCGGCTGCGGCAAAACCTCGCTGGTCAACCTGATCCCGCGTTTTTACGACGCGAACGAGGGACGTGTTTTAGTAGACGGCGTAGAGCTGCGTGATTACAAGCTGAAAGCGCTGCGCAGCAAGGTGGCGTATGTGCTGCAAAAGAGCGAGCTTTTCTCCGGCACGATTGCAGACAACATCCGCTGGGGCAAGGAGGACGCGACCGATGAGGAAGTGAAGTTTGCCGCGGACGTTGCACAGGCGTCAGAGTTTATCGAGCGATTCCATGACGGCTATCAGACGATGGTTGGAGAAAAGGGCGCCTCGCTTTCCGGCGGTCAGAAGCAGCGAATGTCGATTGCCCGCGCGATCCTCAAGAAGCCGGAGATCCTCATTTTTGACGACGCGACATCTGCGCTTGACCTCAGCACCGAAGCGAAGCTGCAAAAGCGTCTGCGCGAGGAATTAAAGGATACGACCGTTGTTATGATTGCGCAGCGTGTACAGTCGGTTTTACAGGCGGATTGCATTCTGGTATTGGATCACGGCAGAATCGCCGCGCGCGGCACGCACGAGGAGCTGCTGCAAAACAGCAGCATTTATCAGGATATTTATTACTCACAGATGAAGAATCAGAATATGTAAGGAAGGGGGAAACGACTATGGCACAAAATACATCTTCCTCGCAGCACAAAATAAACAAAACGCCGATCGGCGGCATGGGACGCGGCCCGCGCATGATGCGTCCGGTGGAAAAGCCGAAGAACATGAAGGGGACGGTTAAACGCCTGTTCCAGTACATCGGCAACACAAAATGGCTTTTATATGGAATGCTGTTTTTAACGCTTTTGATCACATTGATGAATCTGGTGACGCCGATTCTACAGGGCGAAGCGATCAACTGCATCACGTTAGCGGAGGGGCAGCTTCACGTCGATTTTGCGCGGTTATTTCAGATGGTGGCATGGATGATTATCCTTTGTATTGTGAATGCAATCGTCTTTTACTTTCAGTATTATCTTGCGGCAAAGCTCTCCCAAACGACGGTGCGCAACCTGAGAAAGGATCTTTTTGCAAAGATATCCAAGCTGCCGATCTCCTATCTGGACTCGCATAACCATGGCGATATTATGAGCCGTATGACAAACGATGTCGAAAACGTATCGAATACGATTTCCTCCTCGCTTGCTTCATTATTCAACGGTGTCATTACCATTATCGGCGTTATCGTGCTGATGCTGTACTACAGCCCGATCCTAACGCTGGTTGCGATGATCGCAATCCCGCTCAGCTTATCGGTGACGACCTTCATTGCGAAAAAGACTAGGAAATATTTCGTGCAGCAGCAGCGAACGTTGGGGCAGTTAAACGGCCATGTTGAAGAAATGGTGACCGGATGCCGCACCATCACGGCGTTCTGTCGCGAAAAGCAGTCGATCGACAAGTTTAAGGCATATAGCTCCGAGCTGCGGCAGTGTGCGATCCGCGCCACCATTTTTGGTTCGATCATGGGGCCGCTGATGAATGTCATCGGCAACCTGACCTACCTGCTGATCGCGGGCATTGGCGGCGCGATGGCGTTAGCAGGCTCGATCAAAATTGGTACAATCCAGATTTTTCTCTCCTATTCCAAGCAGTTCACCCGTCCGATTTCCGAGATAGCAAACCTTTACACCAGTATTCAGACTGCCATTGCGGGCGCGGAGCGTGTGTTTGCTGTAATGGATGAGGAGATCGAAACAAACGAGGGGACGCAGCCGCTGGAGATCGAAAAGGTTAAGGGCGAGCTGCATTTCGAGGACGTCCAGTTTGCTTATAAGAAAGGCGAGCCGGTATTAAAGGGCTTTGATTTACAAGTAGAACCGGGACAGAAGATTGCTATTGTCGGTGCGACCGGCTCCGGCAAGACGACGGTCGTCAATCTGCTGATGCGGTTTTACGAGATCGACGCCGGAAAAATCACGCTGGATGGCGTTGACATTGCCCAAATTCCAAAGGACGATCTGCGGCATACCATCGCTATCGTTTTACAGGATACGGTTTTGTTCCAAGACACCATCCGCAGCAACATTGCATACGGCAGGCAGGATGCCACCGAGGAGGAAATCCGGGCGGCTGCTGCGATGGCGAACGCCGATACCTTTATCGACAGGCTTCCTCAGGGATATGATACGATGCTTGCCGAAGCGGGCAGCAACCTAAGCCAAGGACAGCGGCAGCTGCTATCGATTGCGCGCGCTGTATTGGCGAATCCGAAGATTTTAATCCTTGATGAGGCGACCTCCTCGGTCGACACCCGTACCGAGATGAACATCCAAAAGGCGATGATCGCCTTGATGAAAGGCAGAACCAGCCTGATCATTGCGCATAGACTTTCCACCATCCGCGACGCAGATAAGATCATCGTGGTTGACGGCGGACGTATCTGCGAGTCGGGAAATCACGAACAGCTGCTTGCGCGTAAAGGGCAATACTACAAGCTTTATCAAAACCAGTTTGCCGGGAAGGCGATCTGAGTTTTTTACGGCAGAGTCCCCGATAGGGGATTTTGCCGCGCTTTTTATCCAAAGCCCGATACAGGAGAAAGGATGATCGTTCCAGCAGATGAAAAGAACCGAAAAATGTGGGCAAAACTTTGCGTTTCGCTCTGGCGGTCGAGTACCGAGGAAGAGCTATTAGCGGAATGGGAAAGCGGCGGCTTCAGAGAGGAAAACCGCATCATCTGCTATATCATGAAGCTGTGAGCGGAGTTAGTCAAGGATAACTCCGCTTTCAAGCGAAATCTTTTGGAAAATGGTTGCAAAATAGAAGAAATCGTGATACAATTATTTTTAGTGCATCGCCTTTTTTGACGGGAGGCGTTAAAAGAAAAAAACTGAGATGACACGAGGGCAGATATATGCGTATTTTTTTAGTTGATTATGAAAATGTAAAAGCCGAAGGCTTAGAGTTTATCGATTATCTGGAACCGGAGGATCAGGTCGTTACCTTCTTCAGCAAAAATGCGGAAACGATTCCAATGGGGACTTATTTCAAGCTAATCCGCAGCAGGGCGGGGTTTTATGCGATCCAGTTGGACAAATCCGGCAAAAACGCGCTTGATTTTCAGCTTGTCACCTATTTAGGGTATTTGATGGGAACCGACGGCGATCAGGAGATCTATGTCATTACCGGGGATAAGGGTTTTTTATCCGCCGTTTCGTTCTGCCGGAAATTCTTGATTCCACAATCGAGATATCGCAAATCGGTCGAGATGTGTCCGTCGATCGCTTCGCTATTCTCCGGATGCAAGCCGATGGAGGTCAAAGGACAACGCATCAATGTGCTGCCGTCCTTTGCCGGCAGTGTGCCGGCAGCCGTTGTTACGGATGATGCGCAGGCGCCTGTGCCGGAGGAAAAACCGGCCGTTCAGGATGCCGTCAAGCAGCCGGTCTTTGCTGCAGCGGAGCCGGAAAAGAGGGAGCCGAAGCAGGAAAAGGCAGTCCCTGTGCCGGAGGAGAAAAGCAAGGAGGAGTCCGGCTTTTCATCAAAGCGCAGAGAACCGTCCCGCCGCGGCAGGACGGCAGCCGAAAAGCCGCAGGAGGAAAAGCCGGCCGGGCATCGCTCTGATTGGGATGAGATTGGAGCTGCCGCTGAGCTGGGGCTGCCTATCATCGATCTGTTCTCTTCGGCTTCGGACGCCGCAAAGACTCCTGTAAAGCCGGAGGGGCAAGCCGAGCCAAAGCCGGATCCTGCCAAAGAGGCGGTCAAAGAGCAGCCGCTTGCCACTTTACCGGCTGCTGAGCCGGAGAAAAAGCAGGAGGAGAATCCGTTGACTGCGGTACAGGAAGCACAGCCGGAGATATCCGAACCAGTTCAGCCAAAGCAGCCGGAGGAAGCGGCAGGGGAAGAAGCGCAGATTTTGCAGGAAGCGAACGAGCTGCTTGCCGAGGCGAAGGAGCTGACCGCACAGGCAGAAGAGATCGCCGTTGTGCCGGAGGATCAGTCTGATATGGAGAAGAAAGCCGCCGAAGGCATGGCGCCGATGACCGGAACAGAGATCGACCGGATGCTGGACGAATTTTTACAGCAGGCGGCGCAGACCCTACAGGAAACGATGGATGCAAAAACCGATCCGTCTGATGAATTTATCGATCTGGATGCGGAAACAGCGAAGGAGGTTGCCTCCCTTGCTGAGGAGAAGCCTGCGCAAGCCCAACCGCCAAAGGAGCAAAAGGATGCTTCCGTTCGCAGCGACCGGCGTAAAAGCCCGGCGCGCAGAGGCAGACCGCCGAAACAGGATGCCGAAAAGAAGCAGCCTGAAAAGCAGCCGGAGAAGGAGAATTCCGCTGCGGGCGCCAAATATGGCGCAAGGGAGCGGGAACTGGTGCTGAAGCTTTTGAAAAGCACGCTGGAGATCAAAAAGGACGACGAGCAGGCGGGCGATTTGAACCGTTTGACCGACTGTATTTTAGGCGCGGCAGGAAAGCAGGATTTGTACCGCAATATTATCCGGATCTTTGGACAGAAAACGGGACTAGAGTATTATAAGGTGGTAAAGCGCGAATATACGAATATCTGCAACCAGATTGGCAGGAAGTAAAAAACAGGGCGTTCGCGAGAAAGCAGCCCCATTTTGTAAAGCGGCATAGCCGAAGGGCCATGCCGCTCTGTTATTGTTTTAAGCGTAAAGTTTCAGGTATAAAAGGAAGCGTCCCGCATTACTCTTTCTGCGCATGGGGACGTGTGATGCCCAAGCGTTTGCGCATCTGGACGGTGGATATATCGTCCGGCAGATGGGAAGCGTCGTACTGATAGCATAGGGTAGGCTTAAGCTGTCGGTTAAAGGTGATCTTTGAGATGTTCGTATTATCTCCCCAGCCGATCTCGTTTAAGCTTTGCAGTCCTCCGAACCGCACATAGGCAAGGTAACAGCGGAAAACGGCGGCATGTCCGACGATAGCGATGGCTTCTCCGATATGCGTCCTGACAAGGTCATGGATTACGGCTGTGATACGGTCATATGCATCCTGCATCGTTTCGCCGCCCGGCGAAGCAAAGCTTTCCGGATGATCGTCCCACATAAGATAGCTGTCATGATAATCGCGGTAGATATCATGATAGCTTTTTCCCTCCCATTCGCCGCAGTTTATCTCCATCAGCCGTTTGTCGGTGATTATGGGGAGATGGTAGTTCTTGTTGACTGCCTCGGCAGTGGCAAGCGCGCGTTTGAGCGGGCTTGCGTAGATGGCGGAAAGATTCCATCCGCCGCAGGCATTTGTCAGCGCGTCAAGCTGCTTTTTGCCCATTTCGGTGATTTCGCCGTCGGTCTGACCATTAAAGACTTCCAGCAAATTGCCCTGCGCATGGCAGTGCCGGACCAGATACAGCGTTGTCACCATGGTTTTACGCTCCCCGTTAAGTCTGCGGCGCGCGCGATATGGTTTTCCTCGCAGAATGCGCGAATGCCGTCGATGATCTTTACCGGAGCAAACGGATCGGTAAAGATCGCCGCGCCGACCTGTACTGCCGAGGCGCCCGCCATCATCATCTCGACGGCGTCCTCGCCGGTGGAGATGCCGCCCATGCCGACGACCGGAATACTCACGGCGTTTGCGACCTGCCAGACCATCCGCAGCGCGACCGGAAACACCGCGGGGCCGGAAAGTCCGCCGACGTTATTTTTTAGGATCGGGCGTTTTGTACGGATATCGATCCGCATACCGAGAAGGGTGTTGATCAAGGAAACGGCGTCTGCGCCGGCGGCTTCGACCGCCTTGGCGATGTCGGTGATGCTGGTGACGTTTGGAGAAAGCTTAACCATCAGCGGCTTGGAGGTTGTTTTTCGCACAGCGGCGGTGACAGCTGCGGCGTTTTCGCAGGAGGTTCCGAATGCCGCGCCGCCCTGCTTGACGTTCGGACAGGAGATATTTAATTCCAGCATATCCACGTCGGCGGAATCGAGCCTTCTGGCAATCTCCATACAGTCTTCGACCGTTGAGCCGGCGACGTTGGCAATCACCGTGATGTTTTTGGTGCGCAGATAGGGAAGCTCATGCGCGATGAACGCATCGACGCCCGGGTTTTGCAATCCGACCGAGTTTAGCATCCCAGAAGGGGTTTCGGCGATGCGCGGCGGAGGATTGCCCGCCTTTTCATACAGCGTCATCCCCTTGCAGGAGATGCCGCCGAGCGTTTCCAGCGGATAGAGACATTCATATTCCCGGCCAAAGCCGTATGCGCCGGAAGCGGGGATCACCGGATTCTTAAAAGGGACGCCGGCAACCTTGACCTGTAAATCTACCATTTTCCTTCCTCCTTTTTTACCATACCACTTGATTGCTTTCGAAAACAGGGCCATCCTTGCAGACGTGCGCGAAGTATTCCCTTCCATCCTTCATGGTTTTGCAGGCGCAGACCAAGCACGCGCCAACGCCGCACCCCATGCGTTCCTCAAGCGAAACCTGGCAGCGGATGTGATGCTGTTCGGCGAGCGCGACGACGCCTTTTAGCATCGGATGCGGACCGCAGGCGCAGATGAGGGTCGGGGTCTTGCTTTTTAGCTGTTCGGCGAGCGCTGTTGTGACAAAGCCGTGGAACCCTTTGCTCCCGTCGTCAGTACAGAGGATTGTTTCAATGCCGTTATTTTGAAAATCCTCCTCCAGAATAACGGCGCGTGTATTGCGGAAGCCGATGATGGCGGCTGCGTTATGACCGTAGGCCTTTGCGGCTTCCAGCATAGGCGGGACGCCGATGCCGCCGCCGACTACAATCACGCTGTCCTTTGCGGAGGAAGGCGGAGCAAAGCCGTTTCCGAGCGGACCGAGCAGATCGATCTGTCCGCCAAGCGGGATATTGGCGATCTCATCCGTACCTTTGCCGCGAATCTCAAAGACAAGGCGCAGCGAGCCTTTGGCTGCGTCGATCTCGCAGATTGAAATGGGGCGGCGCAGCGTATGATTGCCGATACGAATATGGACAAATTGTCCCGGCTTTGCCAGTGCGGCAATTTCCGGGCAGTGAATCCAAAGGCTGTAGCAGTCCTTGGCGATATTATCTTTTTTGGTAATCAAATAGGTTCCCTGATGATATTGCATAGCAAACGTCCTTTCGTTCTATTTCTTCTTATTATAACAGGTATCGCAGAGAAAAACAACCGGTTTGACTATATTTCGCTTGCATGATGCTCAACAGGGCTGGCGTATGTCCCAAAAACAAAAGAACAAGTGAGAAGGAAACCATTGAACAATCCAAAAAAGAAAGA
>CAZPLR010000042.1:0-17862 GCA_964587555.1 uncultured Oscillospiraceae bacterium | reverse complement strand
CATAGTTCTCACCTCCTTTTGGGCATGAAAAAAGCACTTACCCATGTAAGTGCTTTAAGATTCAGTTGTCTTATCATGGGATGATTTCTATCGATGCAATATCAGTCGTGCCAAAGCAGACTATATCCTTTGTGCCTTCCATGATAACATCGATGCTTTCCCCTTCATAATCTAAAAACGAATCATTTGGGTCATATTCATCGACATATCCCCGCCATACCTTTCGGTTTGTGCTAATAATATTTACTCTTTTATGCAAAAATCGACTAAGATTTGTTACCATCCGGTGTTTCCTTTCTCGGCACTAAATGTGTGCCCGTTTTTGAATAATGAATCGTTCCCTTGTCTGTAACAGTTTCTTTTTTGGTATACTGGTCAACATCAACGCCGATTTCCTTATCGCATTGTATCATTTCCTTTGTTGGACGTCCATCTTGGTTTTTTATGATCTTTCCCGTCCCGCTTTTCTGATTAATTATACTTTGCGCCTCGGCTTCGGATATCGTCAAATAGCTGTTGCCCTTTTTATATTCTTTTGTCCCTTTTATGTGTCTGGCTTGCTTTTTGTGGTTGATTTCGCGGCTGATGTTTCCTTTTTCAATCTCTGCTTCCAGTATAGCACGATTATCGCTTAAGTCAACCCCTTTATCCTCAGAAGCTGTCTTTTCATTTTCTTTCCCGCCGGAGTCAAGCCCTTTATTCTTGAACGAAAACTCCCCTTTTTCATTTCGGGGCTGATCGCTATCGTAGTCTCTTTCCTCTGCCTTTTCTCCATCGATGCTGACACCGCCCGCGCCAACCGCAACCCTCGCGTTGCGCGGTCAAAAATTGCAGGTTTTTTATTACAAAAAATTATTGATTGCGTAACAATTATCTGCTATAATAGAGTAGTAACAGATTACGCCCCGCAGCCAATGGAAAAAAACGGGGAAATAAAGAATTTTCAGCTTTCAATAGAGAAAGGCGAAGAATATGGAACTGATTAACGCAAGGCTTTATACCTGCGAAGGGAAAATCATCCCAAACGGCTTTCTGCGCACAACAGGAGAAAAGATCGCGTCGCTTGGCGCGATGGAGGATTACATGCCGGACGGCGGCGAAACGATTGACTGTACGGGAAGGACAGTTTTTCCGGGCTTTATCGACGCGCACTGCCACATTGGGATGTGGGAGGATTCGCTTGGCTTTGAGGGCGACGACGGAAACGAAAGCACCAATCCAGTCACTGCGTCGCTGCGTGCGATCGATGCGGTCAACCCAATGGACCGCTGCTTTACCGAAGCGGTTGCGGGCGGCGTCACCACCGTTTTGACCGGTCCCGGCTCCGCGAACCCGATCGGCGGTATGTGGAGCGCGTTAAAAACCTGCGGCAGTTGGGTGGACAACATGGCGTTCGTCCCGGAGATCGGCATGAAATTCGCGCTTGGCGAAAACCCGAAAACGGTTTACAACAGCAAGAATCAGACTCCATGCACCCGCATGGCGACCGCGTCAATCATCCGCGAAACGCTGTACAAAGCACAGCGATACGGACAGGAGCTGGAAAAGGCGAGAACAGATAAAACCGCCTCCAAGCCGGAGTTTAACATGGGCTATGAGGCGCTGCTGCCAGTCTTAAACCGTGAGAAAAAGGCGTTTTTCCACTGCCACCGTGCCGACGATATCTTAACGGCGCTTCGCATCACGAAGGAGTTTTCGCTCGATACCGTTTTTGTCCACTGCACCGAAGGATATCTCATTACCAGCATCCTAAAGCAGGAACACGCAAAGATCATCACCGGACCGATCATCACCGACCGCTCCAAACCGGAGCTGAGAAACCAAACCCCGGCAAATGCGGGCATATTATCCAAAGCAGGGCTGACGCCTGCCGTCTGCACCGACCATCCGGTCATCCCGATCCAGTATCTTCCGCTTTCCGCCGGCATCTGCGTCAAAGAAGGGCTTGATTACGACGAGGCCATCTTGGCGCTGACGCGCTACCCTGCCGAAATCTGCGGGATAGCCGACCGCGTCGGCAGCTTAAAGGAAGGCAAGGACGCTGATCTTTGCGTCTACAGCGATGACCCGCTTTCGGTTTATGCAAAGCCGGAGCTTGTGATGATCGACGGCGTATGCCGGTATCGGAAATAAGGCGTTTCATGAGAGAGGTAAGCGTAAATACCGTCCGCAGGGCGGTAAGGGATTTATGCATTGAGGCAAATAAGACGCTCCCAACAGATCTGGCGCGCCGGATTGCAGGCTGTGCCGACTGCGAGCGAAACCCGCTTGCAAAGCAGATCCTGCGCGATCTGACCGCCAACCTGCAGGCGGCAAGAGAGCTTGACGTGCCGATCTGCCAAGACACCGGCATGGCGGTGCTGTTTATCGAGGTCGGACAGGATATTCATTTTGTAGACGGCGGGCTGACCGAAGCAGTCAATGCCGGCGTACACGACGGCTATTTAGAAGGTAAGCTGCGCTGTTCGGTGGTTTGCGATCCGCTGCGCCGGGTCAACACCGGAGACAATACCCCCGCGGTCATCCATTACAACATCGTGCCGGGCGATCGGCTGACGATCACCGCCGCGCCGAAGGGCTTTGGCAGCGAAAATATGAGCAGCATTAAAATGTTCACCCCAGCAGCAAGCCGAGAGGACATCATCGACTATGTGGCGCAGGTCGTAAAAGCAGCGGGAAGCAATCCATGCCCGCCGGTTGTGGTCGGCGTCGGAATCGGCGGAGATTTCGAGCTTTGCGCGCTGCTTTCCAAAAAGGCGCTCTGCCGTTCGGTTTCACAGAGAAACGCGGACGAATACTACGCGCAGATGGAAGCCGATTTATTGGAAAAAATCAACGCGCTAAACGTCGGTCCGCAGGGCTTTGGCGGCGACACCACAGCGTTGGCGGTCAATATCGAAAGCTATCCGACCCACATTGCCGGACTGCCGTGCGCGGTTAACATCGGATGCCATGTCACAAGACACAAAAGCGTTACCATCTAAAGCAGAAAGGGAAAAAAGATGGCTTTATTTCATATGTCGGCACCCTGCCATTTCGGGCTGGAGAGCGTGCTTTCCGGCGAGCTGAAAGCGCTTGGCGCATCCAACGTCCGCGCGGAGGACGGCAAGGTCTGCTTCGACGGCGACGAACATATCCTAGTCCGCGCAAACCTATGCCTGCGCACAGCGGAGCGTGTCTTGATCGAGCTGGCGCGGTTTACCGCCCTTTCGTTTGAGGATCTGTTCCAAGGCGTGTCAAGGATCCCTCTGGAAGACTACATCGGAAGCAAGGACGCATTTCCGGTCAAAGGCTGGTCGCTGAAAAGCAAGCTTGCTTCGGTTCCGGACTGCCAAAAGATCATCAAAAAGGCGGCGGTCGAGCGGTTAAAAAAATGCTATGGCGTGGAATGGTTTTCCGAAACAGGTCCGATACACCAGCTGCAGTTTTCGATTCTGAAGAATGAGGCAGTGATCATGCTGGACACCTCCGGCGTTGGGCTGCATAAACGCGGCTACCGTCCAAGCGCCAACGAAGCGCCGATCAAAGAAACCTTGGCTGCCGGTATTGTGGATTTAGCCGGTATTTACGGCGGCAGCAGCGCCGCTGTAATCGACCCAATGTGCGGCTCCGGCACGCTGCTGATCGAAGCAGCGCTCAAAGCGCTGCAAATACCGCCGGGAATCAACAGACGGTTTGCGGCGCAAAGCTGGGAGCTGTTTGAGGAAAGCGTTTGGAAGGAGGAGAGGGCGCGCGGTATCGAGCGAGTGCGTAAGGACTGCGCCTTTTTGGGCTTTGGCTCTGATATTGACCCAAACGCTGTCCTTCTCACCAAGGAAAACGCCAAGAGAGCCGGCGTATTCAGCCGGCTGACCCTAAATGCCGCCGATATCAAGGATTTTGTCCTGCCGCAGGCGGACGGGCGCAGGGTGATCTTATGTAATCCGCCGTACGGCGAACGGCTCATGGAGCTGCGTCAGGCGGAAGCGCTTTATCAGAAGATGGGCAAGGTATTGCGCGGATTAGAGAACTGCGACATTGCGATCATCTCGCCGCATGAGCGCTTTGAAACCCTGTTCGGTCAAAAAGCGGATAAACGCAGGAAGCTGTACAACGGCATGATAAAATGCCAGCTTTATCTTTATAAAAAACGCTGAAGAGAAAGGAAACGAATCGTTATGAGAAGTATTAAGGAAATGTACCGTGACAAAACCTCGTTCCTGCGCAGAAGCATCCGCCTTTATACCGCGCAGATCGGCGGGCTTTTATTCTGTCTTGTCCTGCTTTTCTCCCTTGCATTCGCATTGAATTATACTGTGGGCAGGATTATCATGCTGTTTGTATTGAGCTTCGCCTACTACATCACAGTTTTCGCCTGCATGTGGGATCAGGGAAACAAGGACGCAAACCGGGTCAAATTCGGACACATGAAAAAGGATTATTCCATTGGATTCAAGGTCAGCGCGATCGGAAACGTTTTTTGGTGGGTCATGATTTTGAGTATGTTCTTAAGCAAGCTGGGGTTCGGCGGCAGCATTATCATTATATTCAAGCTGTTGGCGCCGCCGGTCTGGCCGGTTATCAATATGATGTCTACCTCGATGTATCTTTCTAACTTTTCCTGGTGGATGATGTTCGTTATCCTGCTCGTCGGAAGCATGATTACCGTTGTCGGAGGGCTTTCCTACATCGCCGGATACAAGGAGATTATTCCGCTGCATAAGCTGATGTACAGCCGAAAGAAGGAAAAGAACAAAAAACGATCCAGAAATACGGAAGCACCGGTGGACGTCAAGGTTGTGGATCCGCGTTTTAAAAAGTAAGGAGCATCTATTTTGAGTAAAGCAGAAAAAACAAACGGCAAAGGCTGCCCAGCCTTCCGCACAATGGTGGGCGGTCAGGCGGTTATCGAGGGTGTGATGATGCGCGGCAAGGACAAGGCTGCCGTCGCAGTGCGCAAAACGGATGGCGGCATCGCAGTTGAGCAGTGGCAGCTCTCCGAGGACAAGGGATTTACGGCTGTCATGAAGAAAACGCCGATCCTGCGCGGCGTTTTCAGCTTCGTTTCCGGATTGATCATCGGCTACAAAAGTCTGAATAAATCGATCGAGATGTCCGGCATGACAGACGATCTAGAGCCGGAAAGCAAATTTGAAAAATGGCTTGACGCGCATTTCGGCGACAAGCTGACCAAAGCGATTACGGTTTTTGCATCGATCGTCGGGGTCGCGCTCGCAATCTTTTTATTCATGTATCTGCCAACGCTCGCCGTAACAGGCTTAAGCAAGCTATTTGAGATCGAGCATTTCAGAAGCGTTATCGAAGGATGCATCAAGATCGGCATCTTCATTTTATATATGTTTTTCATTTCCCGCATGAAGGACATCAAGCGGCTGTTTTCCTATCACGGCGCGGAGCACAAGACGATCTTCTGCTACGAGGCGGGCAAGGAACTGACAGTTGAAAACGTGCGGGAGTTTAAGCGGTTCCATCCGCGCTGCGGCACCAGCTTTATCATCATCACCTTAGTCATCAGCATCATCGCGTTTTCGGTCGTCACTTGGTCGAATCCGCTGCTGCGGGTGTTGTTAAAGTTTCTGATGCTGCCGGTCGTCATGGGCGTTTCCTACGAGTGCATCCGCTATGCGGGCAGACACGACAATTGGCTTACAAAGGTCCTCTCCGCACCCGGTATGTGGATGCAGCATTTGACCACTCGCGAACCGGATGACAGCATGATCGAGGTCGCAATCGCCTCGCTGAAGCCGGTTTTGCCGGAGCGCCGCGAGGAAATGGAATGGTAATCACAAAGCGCGCGCTGCGGCAGATAGAAAGCGATCTTTCTGCGTACGGCGTGGCTGACGCCGCGTTTGAGCTGCGGCAGATGGTCTGCAAGGCTGCCTCCCTCTCCCCCGCCGCGCTGCTTGCCGCAGACGCTCTGCTGCTGAAGCCGGCACAGGAGAAGATGCTTTTACAGATGCTGGAAAAGCGCAAAAACGGCGAACCGCTGCAATACATCTTTGGAAGCTGGGAATTTTACGGGCTTACCTTCCTCGTGGGAGAGGGGGTGCTGATCCCGCGCGCGGACACCGAAACGCTGGTGGAAAAAGCGCTCTCCTATCTGCAAGAAATTCCCGCGCCAAGGCTTATCGACCTTTGCAGCGGCAGCGGCTGCATTGCAATCGCGCTTTGGCATGCGCTGCAAAAATGCGGGAAAACGCCGGAAATCACTGCAATCGAGTTATCTGGCGCCGCATTTTCCTATCTACAGAAAAATATTGCGCTGCACAACGCAAAAGTGATCCCGCTGCAAGCGGATGTTCTAAAGGAGGACACGCTGCGGCGGTTTTCTCCGGGAAGCATCTCCTGTATTGTGGCAAACCCGCCCTATATCAGCGAAAAGGAGCTGCCGTTCCTACAAAAAGAAGTGACCTTCGAGCCGAAAAGCGCGCTGTGCGCGCCAGAGGACGGATATTATTTTTACAATCGACTTCCAGCATTGTGGAAGGAGGCGCTTTCTTCCGGCGGGCTTTTTGCCTGCGAGGTCGGCGCTTCACAAGCCGACAGGGTGAAGGCAATCCTGCAACGCGAGGGCTTTCTTGGCGTCGGGATCGCAAAAGATCCCGGCGGAAACCAGCGGGTAGTATTTGGCTTCAAAAAATAACGTGGCAAATGGAGGCGCTGTAAAGTGAAAAAGAAGGTGGAGCTTAGTTTGCTGCCGGTGATCGTCGCGCTGGCTTGGCCGACAATGCTGGAGCAGCTATTGCAGACCGCAGTGCAGTACATCGACACCGCTATGGTAGGCTCGCTCGGTACGCAGGCAACGGCGGCAGTCGGCGCGACCAGCACCGTAAACTGGCTGATCGGCAGTACAATTTCGGCGATCGGAGTCGGCTTTCTTGCCTTTATCTCCCAATCGATGGGTGCGGGAAAGCCGGAGCAGGCGAAAAAAGCATCTGGTCAGGCGGTTACAGCGGTTTTAGCGGTCGGCGTATTCTTTACACTGCTGACTGTAGCGTTACATAAGCAGGTGCCGGTCTGGATGCAGGTTGACCAGTCGATTCAGGCCCTTGCGGCGCGATACTTCTTCATCGTCTACACGCCGATGCTGTTCCGCACAGCGAACATCATCTTCGGTACGGTGCTGCGCGCGGTCGGCGACACCAAAACGCCGATGGTCGTTGGGCTGATCGTCAACCTGATCAACGTAATCCTAAACTTTTTACTGATCTACCCAACCCGCACCGTCAATTTTTTCGGCGCCGCGCTCGTGCTGCCGGGCGCTGGATTGGGGGTCGAAGGCGCGGCAATCGCAAGCGCCGTTTCCTATGTTTTCGGCGGCATTGCGATCACGCAAAGACTTTGGCGGCACCGGGATATTTCCCCGCGCGGACAAAGCCTGCTTCCGGATATGCAGGTACTAAAGCCCTGCCTGCGGGTAGCGCTGCCGAATATGTTCCAGCGTTTTGCGACCTCCTTGGGATATGTGGCGTTCGCTTCGATGATTAACGCGCTGGGCGAGGTTTCAACCGCCGCCCACACCATCGCCAATACGGTGGAATCCGCGTTTTACATTCCGGGTTGGGGGATGCAGACCGCCGCCGCAACCTTAGCCGGAAACGCATGGGGCGCAAAAGATGAAAAGAAGCTGCAATCGCTGATGCGCACCGTTTTGCCGTTAGAGATCGGGCTGATGATTATCTCCGGCGGATTGCTGTTCCTTTTTGCGCCGCAGCTGATGCGGCTTTTCTCAGATGATGCCGAGGTCATTTCGCTTGGAACAACGGTGCTGCGGATGGTTGCTGTTTCGGAGCCGTTTTATGGCGTGCCGATTGTGATCGAAGGGATCATGCAGGGAATCGGCAACACCGTGCAGCCGTTCATCTTCAACGTTTTGGGTATGTGGTGCGCGCGCATTGCAGGCACCTTTGTTTGCACCCAACTGCTTGATTGGGGCTTAGTTGGCGCATGGGGCTGTATGATCGCGCACAATCTGCTGCTTTTTGTCCTTTTCACCGCCGCTTACCTTACTGGAAAATGGAAACCAAAAAAAGCACGGACAGCATAGCCGCACCCATATTGGAATATATAACGGCATCAGAAAAACCACCGTATCGGATTTCGACCCCATACGGTGGTTTTTTCATTCATACGTTATCGCGCAAAATCCATGGATACGGCGGCGGAATAATGCTCTATCCGCGCCTTTCCCCTAGATGCTCACGATCTGTTTTTTCCTTCGAACCGCATAGGTAAGCATACCCGCGGCGCCGCCAAAATTATGCCGTACATATGCAACCACACAATCCGCGCAGTCGACCATCCATTCATTGCGCCTTACGATTGCGCAGCGCTTCGGAACCCGCTCCAGCGGCGGATATTCCGTTTCGTGATAATATGCTGGTTCATAATTCTGATCCATATAGGCAAGTACCAGAATAGAACGAACCGTTTTATATTTTTTTGACGCCTCCATGGTAAGTCTTGCCGCAAGCAGATCAAATTCCCCGTATCCTCCAGACAGAAATTCGTCTGTTCCCGCTTGTATCAGCCGCTCAATCTCAATGGCCAGCGCCGCTTTTACCGCTTCCCTGTCTATCACACGGCTATGCCCGCAAAATGCCACCCGCATCCTCTTTCACTCCTTATCATTTGTTTTTGTTTTAAAAATTATAACATATCGTTGTATGAAATACAACTTAAACGGAATATTAAATATTCCGAAATATTATATCATGATAAGCAGAGGAGAACTTCACCGAAACAAGCTTAGAAAGGTATGATGAAGATGCTGCGGCTGCGACAATTACGGGAAGAACGGCATATCAATCAGCAGAAATTAGCGTTAGATCTTTATGTCACACAGGCGTGTATCAGCAAATATGAGCGGGGAAAATCCGATCCGGACATTCGGATGTTAAAAAAGCTTGCGCGGTACTTTCAAGTCAGCATTGATTATTTGGTCGGCTACTCCAATGAGCGTATGCCAATGCTAAAGGATTTAAGCGCTGAAGAACAAATGCTGCTTACACGATATCGCGCGTTAAGCCCGCTGCAAAAGGCAAAGCTGGAGGGAATCATCATCGGCTTATCCGAATGACTGATTTTTCAAAAAGATATATACGCCAAAAGAAAAATATGCTATAATAAACATAACGCGGGAATGCCGCGGGGGGAAATAAAAAACAGAGAGGAACAGATCATGAAAACACTGTCCATTTTGCGCACGCCGGACAAGGTGCAGATCATCAGCGGGATACACGGCAAAAAAGAGATCCGCTTTTTAGAGGAACAAACTGACGTGCAGACGGATTTCACCGTACAGAAGGACGGAATGAGCGTTTCCGTGACAGCGGGGCATACACCGGTTCAGTTTTTGCGGCTGCGCTGGTATGAGTCCTTCCCGGAGGGAACCCGCTTTTTGGGAGACGCACACGAGCGCGCCTATGGAAATTTAGGCTTTGAGGGATATCGTCCGGAGCGGATTATGCCGTGGTATTTTGCGGCGGTAAACAGCGGCACAGCAACCGGCTGCGGCGTGAAGGTGCGTCCAAACTGCTTTGCAAGCTGGCAGACCGATCCGTCCGGCATCACGCTTTGGCTCGATATGCGCTGCGGAAGCAACGGCTTGATCCTAAATGGGAAAACGCTTTTCTTAGCCCAGATTGTACAGCGGTCTGCACAGGAGGAAATCTTCTCCTTTTTGCAGTGCTTCTGCCGTCAAATGGCGTCCAATCCGGTTCTGCCGCAGGAACCGGTTTACGGGTTTAACAACTGGTACTACGCTTACGGCAATTCAAGCGCGGAGAAGATTTTGCGTGACACCGCGCTGCTCTGCTCACTGACCGAGGGACTGGACAATCGTCCGTTTATGGTGATCGACGACGGATGGCAGCTTGGCAGTACCAGCGGGCAATGCACCGGGACGCTTGGAACGCTTACCAACTACAAATTTCCGGATATGAAGGCGCTTGCCGACCAGATCAAGCAGATGGGTGCAAAACCGGGGCTTTGGCTGCGTCCGCTTAAGCAGAATCCGAAGGAAAAGCATCCAGCCGTCACGAGTGAGAAATGTGACGAATACCTTGACCCATCCTTGGACGAAAGCCTGGCGCTGGTGGCGGCGGACGTAGACCGCGTCACAAAGGAATGGGGCTATATGCTGATCAAGTACGACTTTTCCACCTTTGATATCATGGGAAGATTTTTCTTCACCCACCAATTGCAGCTGACCGACGGCGACTGGTCATTAAAAAATCCAATGACCAACGCGCAGGCGATCAAGCGGCTGTATCAGACCGTCCACAATCATGCAAATGGCGCTGTTATCATTGGCTGCAACTGCGTTTCCCACCTAGGCGCAGGCTATTTTGAGCTGCACCGCAGCGGGGACGACACCAGCGGCAGAGACTGGGAGCGCACCCGCTTTATGGGCATCAACACGCTTGCCTTCCGTCTGCCGCAGCACAAGGCGTTTTTTGAGGTGGACGCAGACTGTGTCGGCGAAGACGGGAAGTACAGTTGGGACTTAAACCGGCAATGGCTTGACCTGCTGGCAAACAGCGGCACGCCGCTGTTTGTTTCGCTGAATCCGGACTGCATCACGCCGCAGATCGCCGCAGACGTGAAAGCGGCTTTCCAAAAGGCGGCGGTGCAGATAAGCGTGTGTAGACCGCTGCACCTGACCCAAACGACCATGCCGACCTTTTGGGAGATCGACGGGGCAGAAAAACGGTATCATTTTGACGACATCATGGGCGCGGAGATCACATTGGAATAAACGAGCCAAAAAGCTTCCCTTCTATCAGGAAGCTTTTACTGTTCCGAAAAAACTTTTGGCGGTAGGTCTTGCGATATTGATAAAAATATGTTATGATAGTGGTAGCAAAGTGCAGTCGAAAACAAAAAGAAATACCCGTAAAAGGCAAATATACGTTAGAACACAACGAAAGGATGATCCCTCTTGGCAAAGGTTTCGAAAAATAAAATTGAAAAGATAGATTACTCTCAAATAACCGACAAAAAAGCCGCGCTCGAAGCGGCGATCGCACAACTGGAAAAGCAGTTTGGAAAGGGCGCTGTCATGAAGCTCGGTCAGGCGGTCAGCATGAACGTGGAGGCGATCTCGACCGGCAGCTTAGGGCTTGATATGGCGCTTGGCATCGGCGGCGTGCCGCGCGGCAGAATTGTCGAGATATACGGACCGGAATCCTCTGGTAAGACAACGATTGCGCTGCATATCGTCGCCGAAGCGCAGAAGGCGGGCGGCGAAGCTGCGTTTATCGACGTAGAGCATGCGCTTGATCCAGTTTACGCAAAGGCGCTTGGAGTCGATATCGATTCGCTGCTGGTTTCCCAGCCGGACACCGGCGAGCAGGCGCTGGAAATCATGGAAGCGCTGGTGCGTTCCGGCGCGCTGGACGTGATTGTGCTTGACTCGGTCGCGGCGCTCGTTCCGCGCGCAGAGATCGAGGGTGAAATGGGCGACGCGCACGTTGGCTTACAGGCAAGACTGATGTCCCAAGCGCTCAGAAAGCTTACTTCGATTATCGGCAAAACCAACTGCGTTGCAATTTTCATTAACCAGATTCGCGAAAAGGTCGGCGTGATGTACGGCAATCCGGAAACGACGCCGGGCGGACGCGCGCTGAAGTTCTTTTCATCGGTGCGCATTGACGTGCGCAAAAACGGCGAAGCGATCAAGCGCGGCTCCGAGGTTATCGGCAACCACACCAAATGCCGTATTGTCAAAAACAAGGTCGCGCCGCCGTTTAAAGAAGTATTCTTTGATATGATCTACGGTCACGGCATCTCCCGTACCGGCGAGATTTTGGACTACGCGGTCGAAGCGGATATCATCCATAAGAGCGGCGCATGGTTCTCTTATCACGACGAAAAGATCGGACAGGGGCGCGACAAGGCGCGCGAGTATTTAGAGGAAAACCCACAGATTGCCGAGGAGATTGCAAAGCAGGTCATGCAGTATTCCACCGAGCTGATGGATGTCTCCAACGCTGCCAGACAGCGCCAAAACGCGCCTGCAGTTTCAACGGACGATGAAGAAAACGCGGCGTCGCTATATGACAGCGCGCCAGAGCAGATCTCCCTTGCGGACGACGTGACCATTCTGGACATCGATCCGGACAGCGACGATTTTGAATAAGCATGGATTTTGTGACAATTGGGGCGGTAGCGCCGCATAAGGGCTCCGCCTTTTTGGTATTTACCGACGCCTCCGAGCAGGCGGTGGTTTTAGATTATGAAACCATCTACTGCAAGGGCGTGCGCACCGGAAGAAAGTTTACCGCCGAACAGTGGGAGGAGATTCTGCGTGGAGAGGAAATGCGCAAGGCGAGAATGCTCGCGCTGAAGATTCTCACCGGCAGAGACAGCACGTCCGGCGCGCTGTACAAAAAACTCATAGAACGCGGTATTTCCAAGCAGACTGCGGCGGAAACGGTTGCCCGCTGCATCGAGCTGCATGAGATAGATGACGCTGCTTATGCCGTGCGCGCCGCACGCTACTGCTTAACGCAGAAACATTACGGCGTTTCCCGTACAAGGATGTGGATGCTGCAAAAGGGCATTCCAAGGGAATACATCGACCAAGCGATCGCCGACGCGCTGCAAACAGTGGACACAAAAAAAGAACTGCTGTGGCTGATCGAGCGCAGATATGTTTCCCAAATTACAAGCGACGACTATCGAGAGAAGAATAAAGCGGTCGCTTCCCTCTCCCGCCGGGGCTATCGCATCGGCGAGATCCAAGAGGCAATAGACGCTTTTTTGAAAGCGCAGGAAGACCGGGAAAATGAAGGATTATTTTAGATGATATAGATAAAAAGGAAAGGGACGATTACACTATGGCAATCAAAGCAGCAATGGTTTCTTTGGGATGCCCAAAAAACCAAGTCGACGCGGAGATCATGATGGCGGCGCTGCGGCGCGACGGCATCCAAATTGTGAGCGAGGACGCCGATTTTGACGTTATCATTATCAACACCTGCGGCTTTATTCAGTCCGCAAAGGAGGAAGCGATCCAAGAAATCCTAGACTGGGTGCATTTAAAAGCAGAGGGACGCTGTAAGGGCATTGTTGTCACCGGCTGTTTGGCTGAACGCTATCAAGAGGAACTGTGCGAGCTGATCCCGGAGGTCGAGTGCGTTTTGGGGCTTGGCAGCAATCAATACATCTCCAAGGCGGTGCGTAAGGCGGCAAGCGGACAGAAGATGGCGTCCTTCGGCAAAAAGACCGACCTTTGCATCGACGCGCCGCGTCTGCTGAGCACGCTGCCTTATTTTGCATACCTGAAGATCGCCGAGGGCTGTGACAACTGCTGCTCCTACTGCGCCATCCCGCAGATTCGCGGCAAATTCCGCTCGCGCACAATAGAATCGATTGTCGCCGAAGCAAAATGGCTCTACAAGCAGGGCGTGAGAGAGCTTGTTTTGGTCGCGCAGGATACGACCCGCTACGGCGCGGATCTATACGGGCACTATGCCTTAGCTGAATTATTAAACGAGCTTTGCAAAATCGATTTCATCTGGATTCGTACCCTTTACTGCTATCCGGATAAGATCACCGATGAACTGATCGACGTGATCGCATCCCAGCCAAAGCTGGTCAAATACTTAGATATCCCGGTGCAGCACTGCTCGAGTCACATCCTGCAGGATATGCACCGTCCGGACAGCGAGGGATCGCTGCTTGCGCTGATCCGGAAGCTGCGCCAGCGAATCCCGGGCGTTGTGCTGCGCACCACGCTGATCACCGGTTTTCCGGGTGAAACCGAGGAGGACTTTGAAAAGCTGACCGACTTTGTACAGGAAGCGGAGTTTGACCATCTGGGCTGCTTTGCCTATTCCGAGGAGGAGAACACCGGCGCCGCCGCCATGGAAAATCAGGTGGATGAGGAGGTTCGCGCAAGCCGCGCAGATGTGATTATGAATCTGCAATACGATATTTCCGCGAAAAAACAAGCGGCACATATCGGCGAAACGGTGCAGGTCGTGGTTGAGGGCTACGACAAATTTGGCGGCTGCTATTTCGGACGCAGCACCTTCGACGCACCGGATATCGACGGAAAAATCTTTTTTGATTCAGACGAAAAATACACGATTGGCGATTTTGTCGCCGTCACGCTGACCGAAACCTGTGATTACGACTTAGTTGGCAAAGCTGTCGCCGAGTGAAAGAGGTCATTTATGAATCTGCCGAATAAACTGACCTTAACCCGTGTCATCATGATTCCGCTGTTCCTCTTTTTCTTTTTGGCGGACTTCATTCCATTCCACTTTCTGATCGCCTTTCTATTCTTTTTGGCGGCGTCCCTCACCGACTATTTAGACGGATATTTGGCGCGCAAGCATCAGCTTGTAACCACCTTCGGGAAGTTTTTAGATCCGCTTGCGGACAAAATGCTCGTCACCAGCGCGCTGCTGTGCTTTGCAGATTTAAAGCTCTGCCCGATTGTCGCGGTGATTTTAATCATCCTGCGGGATTTTGCGGTTGACGCGCTGCGGCTTTTGGCGCTCTCCGAAAGCGGCAGGGTCATTGCTGCCGCACAATCCGGGCGGGTCAAAACCGCATTGCAGATGGCGGTATTGTCCGCTTTGCAGCTTACACTCGGTATTTATGCGCCGCTTTTGGAATCGACGGTATTCCGCGTCATTGCGCAGGCTGCATTTTGGATCCTCGCTGCTGTCACCGTCTATTCCGGCATCGAGTACCTTTACAGAAACCGTCAATTATTTTTAAAAAGCAGATAGGCAGGATCGGTTTTTATGATACGGATTGGAGTTTTAAGGATCAATATTACAAAAGCTTCATTCCTCCATCGCCTTTTTTAACTGTTGCAGCGCCTTTTTCTCAATACGGGAGACATAAGAGCGGGAGATACCGAGCTTGCCGGCAACCTCGCGCTGCACGAGCGGATCTTCGCCGTTTAAGCCGTAGCGCAGCAGGATAATCTGGCGCTGGCGCTGCGGCAGAGCGCTAATCGCCTGCCGCAGCTTTTCGGAATGAAGCTTTAAGCAGACGTCATCTTCTAGATTATGCGGGTCGGCGATAGTGTCCAAAAGGGTGATTGAGCCGCCGGAATCCTCGCCGTCGACCGGATCGCCTAAATTTACCTCGCCCGCAGTTTTTCGCGCGGCGCGGAAGTGCATGAATATCTCATTTTCGATACAGCGGGAAGCGTAGGTGGCAAAGCGGATATTTTTTTCGCTGGAGAAGGTATTTGCCGCCTTAATCAGCCCGATCGTACCGATTGAGATGAGATCCTCCTGATCGGAGGAAACCGCGTAATATTTTTTGGCGATATGCGCGACCAAACGCAGATTATGCTCGATCAGTTCATTTTTCGCACGTTTGGCTTCCTCAGCCGCAGAATGTTCCATGCGATAGACACACTCCCGCTCCTTTGCCGCTGTGAATGGGCGCGGGAAGCTGCTGCCGTTTTCGATATGCAGCGCGAAAAATAAAAGTCGCTGAGATAAAAACACTATCAATTGTTCCATTTTCTATTTTCTGCCCCTTTCCCATGATCGATTTAATTTATGCGGGAAAGAAAATAATCATGCAAAAGAAGGCAAAGCCGATGCAGCTAAAAACCGTTTTGCGTGATGAACGCATCGCCATTCGAGATTACCGAAAAGAAGATAAGGGGTTCTGTCTTGCGGTGTGACCGGGCGAAGAAAACGGGAGGTACCTCTCCGACCCGACCAAGGAATCGATCGACGATGGCTACAGAAACGCGCTTGCAGCGCCGGAAGACAATCCAGACGGGTACTATTTTATCGTCGAAGCAGGTGGAAAAAGATCGGAATCTGCTGCGCCTTTCCGGCGGGCAAAAGTCAAGAGTAAATGCAGAAAAAATCAGATAAATTTTTTGAAGCCCGTTCAAGCGGGGGCAAATTGTCGATCGAATAGGTCGCCGGACGTTTCAAAGCCCAATATTTCACGCGGATAGTTGTTGATCCAATCCTCGACGCGTTGAATATATGTGACGGTCACTTTACGGAAGTCTGTCCCTTTCGGAAGAAAACGGCGGATCGCAGCGATATTTTCTTGCGGAATAAGATGGTCGTCGTTTAACAGCGTTTCGTCTAAATCGCAGGCGAACACGCGATATTTGGTCATGAGCGTTTCTCCTTTTTGGACGTCCGGCAAAAAAGCCTGTGTTTTCTTTTCCCATTATTCCATAGGAAGCGTGTTCTGTCAAGCGGCTGTTTTGCATCGGAACGGCATTGACGAACGGGGATGGGATATGCTATAATAGGCATGGAACCCGGCGGGAGCATCTCCCGCCCTGCGGAAAGGAAGTTAGATTTATGGCAGCAAATTATAAAAGAGAGTTTATCCGTTTTATGGCGGAAAGCGGCGTTTTAACCTTTGGCGATTTCGTCACAAAATCCGGCAGAAACACGCCTTATTTTATCAACACAGGTAACTATAAAACCGGCGCGCAGCTTGCAAAGCTGGGCGGTTTTTACGCGCAGTGCATACAGGAAAACAATATTGCGGCAGATACGCTGTTCGGTCCGGCGTATAAAGGCATCCCGCTTTCGGTGGCTTGTGCGATCGCGCTTTCCGAGCGGTACGGCAGAAATGTAAACTATTGCTTTGACCGCAAGGAGGCGAAGGATCATGGAGAGGGCGGCGTAATCGTCGGCAAAAAGCTGATCGACGGCGAAAAGGTCTGCATCATTGAGGATGTGATCACCGCTGGGACCGCGATCCGTCAGGTTCTGCCGGTCATCAAAGCGGCTGCGGACGTCCAGATTACCGGCATGGTTATCTCAGTGGACCGGATGGAGAAGGGACAGCGTGAGCTTTCCGCTGTGCAGGAGGTAAAAAGGGAATTTGGGATCGACGTTTATCCGATTGTGACCATCTTGGACATCATCGGCGCGATCCGGGACGGCGAGATTGCGGGCGCGGAGTATCTGGACAAGATGCTCGCCTACCGCGAAACCTACGGCGTGTGAGATTTTAAAAAATCTCGAAAAGAGGGCTTTCGAAGGAAAGTCTCTTTTTGGATTCCGACATTTTTGGGCGCGGAAAGCGTGCATATTGCAGTTTTGTATTGACAAGCTGGCGGGATGCATGTTATAATCAAGCCATTATAGTGAAAGGGAGGATTTTCAGATGGAAGATCAAAGAAACGCACAGAATCAGCCGGCAATGCCGCAGTATCAAGAACCACCGATGCAATATCAAGAACCTCCAGCGCAGTATCAACAGCCCTTAGCACAATACCAGCAGCCACAGGCGCAGGTTCAAGAGCTGCAGATGCAGACAAAATTCTGTAAATTCTGCGGCGCGAGAATTCCGATGGATGCGGTGGTCTGCACCGCCTGCGGAAGACAGGTTGAGGAGCTGCGTCAGGCACAGCAGCCGATCATCATCAACAATTCGAACAATAATGTAAACAACCATGTCAACCAGAATATCGGCGGCTATCCGGCGGGGCATGCAAAAAGCAAATGGACCGCCCTGCTGCTCTGCTTTTTTCTCGGCGCGTTCGGCATACATAAATTTTATGAGAACAAGGTCGGCATGGGGATTTTGTATCTCTTCACAGCGGGGCTGTTCGGCATCGGCGTGCTGGTCGATTTCATTATCCTGCTGTTCAAGCCGAATCCATATTATGTAAAGTAAGAGTTTAAAAAGAAATGCTGCGGAAAAACCGCAGTCATTTTTTTCCGGCCTTTCCAGCGCGTAAACGTGGCTGTCAAACCGGATACCGGTGCGATATTTGGAAAACGATTTTTTCCACTCCGTAAAGCCGCATTTACGCAATAGCGCTACCGGCGCGGTATTCGCATCGGCGGTTTCGGCGGTGATCCGTCTGCCCGCTTCGGATTTGTATCTGCATAGTTC
>CAZPLR010000041.1:0-17883 GCA_964587555.1 uncultured Oscillospiraceae bacterium | reverse complement strand
CAAGATATATGAAAAGAAAGTCAAGATATTTGAAAAGAAAATCAAATACTTTAAAAAAAAACAACAGGACATTCTTTCATCGTCTGCCCAAATGACGATTGCCTACTGGTGATAGAGGGAGAAAAGCAGAATCGCAAGCCCACTTCCGTATTATCGCCCTCCTGCGCGGCGGCGCGTAAATGCGGGCAGCGTCTGCCAAAAGGACATAGAGGAAAAAAGGGGGTGTAAAAGCACGCTGACATGATTTCATTTTACTGAAAAGCCTTACAATTTTCATATTGTCAAAAAACGCAAAAGCATTATAGACGATATCTCAATCCTCCTATATGAATTTGGCAGACACAAGTATAGTAAAAATGCAGCGTAAAATTCCTTTGAATCCGGACGATTCGCAAAAAAAATAAGGAGCTTCAAATCAACGAAGCTCCTTAGAACATTTACGAAATCGACGAAACCGAGTAGCTTACGCCGTCCATATCATATAACGCAGAGAACGTAATCGTCGGATCCGTGCAATAAATCACCTGATCCGCACAATAAACAGTTTCTATGCCGTCCTGCGAAGCTGCACGCACCAGACCGAGATCAAATGTTTCCGCCGTATAAACCGGAAGCATTTGAATTGCGATCGCAGCGCAGCTATTGCTTGTCGAGAATGCAGTCAGGCTGGAAACCGCGCTTTTGCATAAGCCGTCCGCCAAATCAATGTACGGCGTGCGCGTATCGCCGTTCTCCATCACATAATAATGCAGCGTGTCTGTCGATGTAACCGGAAAATCCCGAAAACTTACCAACCGGATCGGCACGCTGTAATCCATCTGCCCCGCCGGATAAATATTTTTTCCTATCCGATCGAAGATATCTGTCGAATAGGAAGTCCCGCTGTCGTCCAAACTTCCGGAAAACCCGTCATAGCTGGAGATCACACCAAGACAGTACCCATTTTCAGACAGCATACTTAGCGCATGATCCAAGATAAACGCATTTTTCAGCCAAAAGAAGTCGATAAATGCTGTAAAACCATTTTCCTCTGCATATCGCAAATATGCTTCGGAAACCGAAAGCCTTACCTGGCTGTCGGAAAGCAGTTCAATCGAGATTGACGCCGGATCATTTGCAAAAGCAGCGATCTCCGCAAAATAATCTCTTTGCTCCTCATTCTGATATGGATCAACATCGGCAGTTTCATAATCATAGACGCAGCCGAACAGCGATCTGTACTGCTCATAAACCGGCGCAAAGTAAAGATAACGGCTTTGGTAGGAATCAAGCAGCGCGAACGCATCATAAAGCAGCGGGTCAACCTGTACCGCTTCGTTGGGATGCTCGTTGAGATAATACAAATTCACACAGTTCTCATAAGCGTCTAAACTGAAAAGCATATAGCTCTCATCCAATGCGCTTGTGTAAATCTGCGAAATCCGCTTATACTCCTCGGTCGCAGAAACCCCGCTCTCACCCAAACGATACTGGAAGACAAACTCAGCGCTGCAATTGGTCTGTGCAGAGGAATCTACCTCGATCTCTCGCCAGCCAGATTCTTTTGTCATCCGGCTGATCATCGTATAGGCGAACGCGCCAATCGCAATTACGACAAAGATAATCGCAAAAACGGCGCGCAGCCGCATATTTTTTTCGGAAAGCTCGATACGTTCCACAGGACGGACCCGCGGCTCTCTTTTACGCACAGTGCGTTTCATGCAAAACCCCTTTACTATGCGCCGGACGCTTCATTAAATAAGCGCAAACAGCAGGAAAATAAAGAACAGCAGGATAATGCCTCCAAGTACGCCGAATCCGATCAAAGCGCCCTTCCGGCATGCCTTAAAGTTCCGGATGTAATTTTTGCGCTTGAAGATCAGCGCCGCAATAATACCCAAAATCGGCAGGAAGAAGGACAGAATCGAATACCAGAGATTACCGGTATCATGAATCGGGGTATTTAGAATATAATCGCCGCTGGACATTGCCGCTTCCTCGTCAGAATGCGGTTCAGCGTCCTTCGCCTTTTTCTCTTCCTCAGTCAGAATGGTAATACTCTTGAGCGGAACATTCTTTTCGCGAATCTCCCTATACTCCTCGATTTCCTTCTGATTGCCATAAACAAAATGACCATGACCGATATCAACAAGCTCCGGCTTATCTGTGCTGTAGTCGTGAACCGACGGATCATAGGTGAACAAAACCTTGTTCTTCTCCAGCTTCGGGTCTGGGATCGGGATTGCGGAGATCAGCGAACGGGTGTACGGATGCAGCGGATAGTCAAAAAGCTCCTCCGCAGTCGCAATCTCAACAATGTTGCCTTTATAGATAACACCGATATGATCGGAGATGAAACGCACAATCGAAAGGTCATGCGCGATAAACAAATAGCTGGTGCCGCGCTCCTTCTGGAATTTCTTAAGCAGGTTGAGTACCTGCGCACGAATTGAAACGTCCAGCGCGGAGATAGGCTCGTCAGCCACAACCAACTCCGGGTTCATAATCATTGCTCTCGCTAAACCGATTCTTTGCCGCTGACCGCCGGAAAACTCATGCGGATAACGGGTCAAATGCTCCGGAAGAAGCCCGACCTCGTTTATCATGTTCTCTACCTTGCGGACACGATCCGCCTCATCCTTATATAGATGGAAATTATGCAGACCCTCGGAAACGATATAATCTACCGTTGCGCGCTCGTTTAGGGAAGCTGCCGGATCTTGGAAAACCATCTGAATATTGCGGATAACCTCACGATCAAGCGAATGCGGAATCTTTCCGCTGATACGAACGCCTTTATAGCAAATCTCACCGGCTGCGCAAGGGTTCACGCGGATAACCGCACGGCCAATGGTCGTTTTACCTGAACCGGACTCGCCGACCAACGAGAAGGTTTCGCCTTTGTAGATATTAAAGGAAGCGTTTTTGACCGCCTCAACCTTATTATCGCCCTTACCGAAGGTAATGTCGACATTTTTGACCGACAGCAAAATCTCTTTACCGGTTTCATCAACCGGACCATGCTCCGGAAGATGCCGGACAGTGGCCTTGTTTGTTTTGGTTTTATTTTTCTCTGCCACGACTGATCCTCCTATATGTTAAATGCGTCAATAAGCTTTTCGTGCAGGTTGCAGATAATATCCGGCTTATCGACCTTCGGCGCTCTTGGATCAAGCAGCCAAGTCTTTGCATAGTGGGTTTCACTGACTTTGAACATCGGCGGTTCTTTCAACGTATCGATCTTCAGGCAGTACGGATTTCTCGGCGCAAACGGATCGCCGACGATCTTATTATACAGAGAAGGCGGTGTACCAGTGATGGAATACAGCACCGTATCGCGCTGCGCAAGCTGCGGCAGCGAGGAAAGCATTGCCCAAGTATATGGATGACACGGCTCATAGAAAACTTCCTCTACCGTACCCAGCTCGACAATCTGTCCGGCATAAAGCACCGCAACGCGATCAGCAACGTTTGCAACAACGCCTAGGTCATGCGTGATAAATACGATTGTATAATGGAATTCCTTCTGCAAATCTTTTATCAGTTTTAGGATCTGTGCTTGGATCGTAACGTCCAGCGCGGTGGTCGGCTCGTCACAAATCAATATCTTCGGCTGGCAGGACAGTGCGATCGCAATAACGATTCTCTGACGCATACCGCCGGAATACTGGAACGGATAGTCGTCGAAACGGTTCTCGGCGTTCGGAATGCCAACCTTATGCATCAGCTCCAGCGCGCGCGCTCTGGCTTCCGCTTCGGAACAATGCTGATGCTTGATGATAATCGAGGTGATCTGCTTACCGATTGTGATGATCGGGTTGAGCGAGGTCATTGGGTCTTGGAAAACAGTCGCGATCTTCTTACCGCGTACCTGTGAAAGATCTTTGGAATACTTAATGTTAGCCAAGTCGATGGTGCAGGTTCCGTGAAGTCTTTCGGCATTTTCATCCAGCAATTTTACGCGGAAGGTGACGCTGCTGAACACCTGATTCTTGACCTCGTCGTCGTTTAAATCGACGCCAATCTTCATCGCTTTCTTTATCGCAGCGAGCAGACCAGAGATCATCTTACTGCGTCTGAAGAAATCATAGCGGCCGACCGAAAGGTAAATCTCCTTCGCAATCAAATCGTTACGCTTTTTGATGTCCTCAGTGACAACGGCGGAAATCTCTTTCTCGTATTTCGCTTTGAGGGCAGACATCTTCTTATCATATTCCGCATGATATGCAGCGTCATTCTTGACGTCAAACTGATGCTTCTTCAAAGCAGATCGCTTCGCTTTTTCCAGCGACTGGATCTCCTTATCATATGCGGCAATCTTAGCCGACACCTTTTTGATCTGCAACTTTTCCTTAGAAGGATCAAGCGTCTGCTTCAAATTAAACGCCTCGGTGCGCTTAAACATCAGCGAGTCGTGTTTCTCCTGAAACTTCGTCTTCTCCTCCTCGGTCAGCTCGGCACGGCGCTTAGCTTCCGCCTTCAGCTCAAGCATGGAGCGATAGGTTTCGGCGCCAAACTCATATTTAGAATACTCGTTGAGCTTCTGACAAACCTTTTCGATGGTTTTACGCTCGGAAGAACCGGTCGAAACAACTGTATCGGAAAGCGCTTCATCATTGAAAATGAGCTGTCCGTGATCAATAAAGCCGTTGCTATCCAACATATTTGCAAAGGTTTTGGTAAATACCGATTTGCCGGAGCCGGACTCGCCGACGATAGCAATCGATTCATTCTCATAAATATCAAGTGAAATACCGCGAATCGCAGTCAGGATTCTTCCGCGGACGCGGAATTTTACCACCAAATCTCTAACAGACAGTAATACTTTCTTTTCTTCCATATTGCTGCCTCCTTAAATATGCGTTCTCGGATCCGAAGCGTCGCCGAGGTTCTGACCAACCACATACAAAACGACCGTGATGATCGAAGCGATCGCAACCGGACTCCAGAACTCAAACTGCCAGCCCGGCGTTACCATCGCGCTTTCCGCAGCATAAATCAGACGGCCGAGCGACATATCCGACAGACCCATACCGATATAAGCTAAGAATACCTCATAAGAGATATAGGACGGAATTTCGGTAGCTGCCAGGGTTACAATAACCGACGTCATAAACGGCAGAATGTTCTTTAACGCAATGCGGATGGTAGAGGTGCCAAGACACTTTGACGCCAGATTATACTCTCTATCACGGATGATAACCACCTGCGTCCTGATGAAATATGCGATACCCAGCCAGCCGGTGACGGTCAGCGCCAGCACCATCGTCCAAAAGCTTGCGGTAAAGATCATAACCATAACCGAAATAAATAGGATATATGGCACATTTCCAATGATGTTATACACCTCAGTCATAATGATATCGGCCTTTTTGGAGAAGCCCCAGATCGCGCCTACGATGATGCCAACCGTCAGGTTAATCGCAGCGCAGATAAACGCAAGCGAGATCGAGATCCGCGAACCGTACCAGATCGCATCGAAGGTGGAGTTTCCGGAAGCACCGGTTCCCAAGATCCAGTGGATGCTGAAGCCGAACTTGTCAATCGCCGCGCCCGGCGTTAAATGCTTCGCGGTGGAATCCATCAGGTTTGCAAACTGATCATAGCCGGAGAAGATCGGATAAATATAAGCGAATATGATAATTACGGCAAGCAGCGCGAGAATGATAATATTGATCTTTTTCTTGAAAAAGACGCGGAATACAGAGTGCCAATACGAATAGCGCGGCGCGGTGATCTTTTCAGAATCCAAAGCGCTGTGATCGAACCGGCTAAACAATTCCTCTTCGGACAATCCAAGATCATCCAGATTTTCTAATGTTACAACGTTCTCTTCATTCATGTTACTCACCTGGCTTTCGAAGTGAAGGAAATTCTTGGATCAACCAGCGACATCAAAATATCGCCTAAAATGATCGAGACAACGGATAGGGTTGCAAAGAAAAGGGTCATACCGACGATAACGCTGTTGTCGTACATATTGATCGCCGTGGTTAAAAGGTTGCCGGCGCCCGGTACGACATAAACGCGTTCGGTAATGATAGAACCGGTCAGCGCATACAGGATGTCGGCCGGAATTCCGTGTACGATCGGGATGATCGCGTTCTTTAAAATATGCTTGCTGAAGATTTCACCCTCCGAAAGACCGCCGGAACGAGCGAACTTCACATAGTCAGAGTTCATCTGGTCAACTATGTAACGGCGCAGCCACTTCATTAAGCTGCCAATCGACGGCAGCGCCAGCGAGATGATCGGAAGAAAATACATCAGCTTGCTGGTAGAATCCATCTTGAAGGTTGTAGGCAGACCTATCGCGCCGCCAACTGCCTTGAATAAGAAAATATAAGCAAGAGAAGGCACTGCAAGGATGAAAACGATATAAACCGTACCAAGCTTGTCAACCAGCTTGTCCTTCTTTCTCGCCATTAAAATACCCAGCGGCACTGCGAACAAATAAGCAATAATAACCGACAAAATACCGATCACAAAGGAGTATCCCATCTTTGACATACCACTGTTAACAGTAAGAACGTTGGTGTAGTCATCGGTATAGCGCGTTTCGTAAATCAAGCTCGACTCGCGAGAACCGGCGGAATAGGTCGCAGTATGGATATTGTCTGCGCTCTGCTCCACATCGCCGGATGGATATATTACAGTCGAATTAACAAAGGAACCCTGCGAGGCGGTCATCGTCGTGAATACGTCGACTCCTTGATTGACCGTGTAAGACTTACCTAAATTGATGCTCACAAGGTTTTGATGAATATATGGGAATTGCGAATCAAAATATAACAGATATTTATGCATCGTGCCATTTCCCATGATGGCAGGAGCAAATTTTTCTCCACCGTAAGCTGGATCGTGCAGCGTAAATATAATTTCACGCTTGCCGATGTCCTCTTGTACATAATGGATGTTATCGACCGAAATCAGGTTTCCAAAATAGGAAAGGACACGGGTAATCAGCGGTTTATCCTTATACGCAAAAAGCTGCTGCTGACCTCCGGAAGCCAATTTCCTCTTGCTCAAAGTCACCGCATTCAATCGAATAACCGTGTAACCCTCAGACTCATAGTACTCGGTGAATTTTTCAACATACGCAGCAGTAAGTTCGCTGTCGGCATCCTCGGTTTGACCAATATTAACCGCATTTAAGCGCGTTTCTTCATCGATTTCACCGTTTTCACACAGCTCATACATATAATCAGCAAACGGAACATAATCGATATAACCGTAATCTTCCCATTTCCGATATTTATAGACTTCTTTCTGGTTGTTGCTCTGGTGACTGTAAACGCTATCCTTCGCAAAGATAAGGTCGCGGTTACTCCAAGAGTAGATCATGACCATAACAATAGCGACGACAATACAAATCGAAATCAAACCATGCAGCAAACGTTTTAATAAATACTTCGTCATAATACCACACTCTACATACGTAGTAAGGGAGAATGAACTTTGGTTCATCCTCCCCCACCATAAATTTGTTACAGATTCATCAGCCAAATTTTAGCCTTGAAATACACCAGCATTCCATGCTGCATGTCCATAACTGCGAATTAATAAATACCAATGCACTTTATCATGTATCCTGCATACTCATCGAGGAAGGTGTCTAAGTAAGTCTGCGGATCACCGTAGTCAGGACCCCAACCAGATAAGTCATACAAGTCATAGTTCGCCTCGTAGCCGTAGTTGGTGTAATAGCCGGCATAGTACCATTCTGAATAGTCGTTGCAGGCAACCATGTTGATCACAACCAAGCCGCCCAAAGACGCCTCAACAGAGTCTTTAAAAGCGCGGGCATGGTTCGTGTAAATCTCACTATTCTGCGGATACGGCAGGTCAATATAGATCGGATTCTCAGCGGTAATCTCAATGCCGTCGCTTTCCTTCAGTTCCTCGACAGCGATTGCCAGCTCAGCAGCAGCCTCTTCCGGATTGTACCAGCCATCAAAGCCGTCGCTCGAACCGATTCCGTCATCCGCATCCGGGTCCCATGCTTTGATCGAAGAGCCGTCCGCATCTAACTGCGCCTGCAGCACTTCGCCGTAGTAGGTCCCTTCAGCAAAGGTCGTAGGGGTTCCATTGATCTCAATCGTCGTTTCCTCTGTAAGGGACATAAATGTACCCGGAACATAGGTATTTCTCAAAGAAAGCAACTTTACATCTTCGCCAACAACCTGAGCGTTGTAAGTAGATCTGTCAACGCCAAAAGCAAGTGCTCTGCGGAAATGCACATTCAGCATTGCAGCGTAAGCAGCGGTCTTCTGATCATCGGTCTTCGAAGAGACTACAGTTGTTTCATCGTTCGCGTTTGCATAAGCAGTACGGTTGATATTCATGAAAGCACCGTAAGTGGTAGCCTGAGTAGAGCTGACGTAATGATACTGATCAAACCAGCCGTCATTCTTCGCAAGCTCCAACGAGGAGGACGACAAACTGCATCCGTCAATTGTTCCAGCCTTCATGTCGTTATACGCTTTGGTTACATCAGATCCGTCGTTGTACAGCCAGGTAATGGTCTTTACGTTGATCCCATCAGCATTCCAGTAGGACGGGTTTGCTTTGAACACAATGGTATTCTCTGCGGTAGAGTTCGTCACCGTATACGGACCGCAGTAAGCAATGGTATTCGGATCTTTGCCGTAATTATAGGATTCATCCTCGGCGTTGAAATCAGCACCGAATTTACCGCCCTGCGATTCATAGTAGCTTCTGCTCATCGGAGCAAACACGCCATAGCCCAGCATGGTGGTAAAATACGCTGTCGGCTCACAAAGAGTGTACTCAACAGTAAGATCATCAACAGCCTTAACGCCAACCTCAGACATATCGGTGACAACACCGTTGATATACTCATCAGCGTTGACGATAACGCCCTGAACCAGGTATTCCAGGCCTCCCATAGTATCCATCATATGCTGGAAGCCGGCAACAAAGTCGTCCGCTTTCAGGTCAGCAACCTCACGGCCCTGCGCATCAACCCATTTTACGCCTTCACGCAGATGGAAGGTATAGGTTAAACCGTCGTCGGAAACCTCGTAGCTCTCTGCAAGCGCCGGCTGCAGTTCGCCTTCCGGATCGTACTCAAGCAGACCGTCATAGGTGTTGATAATCGCTTCGGAATCAGCGGCTCTGGAGGTAGACAAAACGTCCCAAGTCTTCGGGTCGCTGCTATAGCCAAGGGTGTAGGTGTCTTTTAAGGTGTAGCCCTTCTCGGTCAGATAGTTTTCTGCCCATTCCATCCAAGTGCCAGTACCCTTCAGCTCGCCCCATTTCTCTTTCATCTCAGCTCTGTCTTCTGTTTTCAGCGGCTCGGTGCAGACCAAAGCTTGATGATATCTGTAACTGTCGTTGCCCCACAGTGTGTAGTCTATGGTATTCGGCGCGACACGGCTGATTGCATACATACCGCCATCAGTGGTGGTCGGCAGGAAAACAGCAGACTCTAACATCTTAGCCTCTGCGCATGCCATCAATGCCCAGCGCTCGGAAAGCGTATCAGCCTCTTTTGCTTTCTCATAAACCTCTAAGAAATCGCTGAGAGCTAAATCATAAATTGCTGCGGACTGCTCGTTGTAATCTTCTATTGCAGCGAGATCAGCAGCTGTGATGCTGGCTTCGGACGAAGTATCGTCAGTGGAACTCTGTTCTTCGCTGCTGCTGCTATCACTGCTCTGCGTATCCTTATTGCCGCAGGCTGCAAAGCATGTGACAGACATAGCCAAAGCCAATACCAATGCTAAAATTTTGGAAATTTTTTTCATTGGATTTCTCCTCCTTATAATTTTATATTTTCCTTCGCGCGTAGCGTCACGAAGGGAAATACCATGAATAAAGCGTTTACAAAGAAGCTGCATTTTTACCCCTTCAAAGGAGCAAAGCGTGCGCTTTTAATAAACATGATTATTATACTACTTTTCGCCGCGATTTGCAATAGCAAAAATGGATTTTTTTTGAACATTGTAATATTTCGGCAAAATGTTTGTTTTTGGAGCTTGTGCCCGCATTATTTATGCAATAACACCTCACTTTTTCACCGTTTTCCGAGAAAAACGGAAATTCCCTCACCCTGCAAAACCGCATTCCGGCAAAGGAAGCATTTTGCAAAATGAAGGAAAAGCCAAATAATTATGCAAGAACTGCATATTCGCCCGCACATTGAATACTGCATAGAATATGCAGTCACGCATTCACCCACGAAAAGTCTGCCGAGAGCAGCATGGTGTTTTTGCCGGAGACAATCAGCAGCCCGCCGCTTAAATTTGCCGTTTTAACCGACTCGTCCGCACAGGTAATCCTACAGACGCAGGGCTTCACCGCTGTAATGAACGGCGTATGTCCGGCAAGGATCGCAAGATCGCCCTCCGCCCCACGCAGCGAGAGCATCACTGCCGGGGAATCAAACAATCTGCCGTCCGGAGACGCCACGACAAGAGGAAAGGTATTCATCTTTCTGTCCCCTTCGCCTTTTCCACCGCCTCGTCGATTGTACCGACAAATAAGAACGCGGATTCCGGCAGATTGTCGTGCTTGCCTTCGATGATCTCCTTAAAGCCACGAATAGATTCCTTCAGCGGCACATAGGTGCCCGGGATACCGGTGAACTTTTCGGAAACATAGAACGGCTGGGATAGAAAACGCTGGATCTTTCTGGCGCGCTGTACAAGCAGCTTATCCTCGTCGGAAAGCTCATCCATACCCATAATTGCGATGATATCCATCAATTCCTTATACCGCTGTAGGATACGCTGCACTTCCTTTGCGACGGCGTAATGCTCCTCCCCGACTGTTTCCGGCGCAAGAATACGGCTGGTGGATTCCAGCGGGTCGACCGCCGGATAGATGCCCTGCGAGGAAATGCTTCTGGACAAAACCGTGGTCGCATCCAGATGCGCGAAAGTAGTGGCAGGAGCCGGATCGGTCAGGTCGTCCGCCGGGACATAAACCGCCTGTACCGAGGTGATCGAGCCGTGCTTGGTGGAAGTGATACGCTCCTGCAAAGCGCCCATTTCGTTTGCCAGCGTCGGCTGATAGCCGACTGCGGACGGCATACGTCCGAGCAGCGCGGAAACCTCGGAACCAGCCTGTGTAAAGCGGAAGATATAGTCGATAAAGAGCAGGACGTCCTGCCCCTCGGTATCGCGGAAATACTCCGCCATAGTCAGACCGGAAAGCGCCACGCGCATTCTTGCCCCCGGCGGCTCGTTCATCTGCCCATAAACCAGCGCTGTATTTCCCAAAACGCCGGACTGTTTCATTTCATTATAAAGGTCGTTGCCCTCTCTGGTCCGCTCTCCAACCCCGGTAAAGACCGAAAGGCCGCCGTGCTGCTTGGCGACGTTGTTAATCAGCTCCATAATCAGAACGGTTTTGCCGACGCCTGCGCCGCCGAACAGACCGATCTTACCGCCCTTCGCATACGGGCAGATCAGGTCGATCACCTTGATGCCAGTTTCCAAAATCTCTTTCGAGGTGGAAAGCTCCTCATATTCCGGCGGCTGACGGTGAATATTCCAGCGCTCTGAGGTTTCCGGCGCGGGCTTATTGTCGACCGCATCGCCTAAAACGTTAAAAATCCTGCCCAAGGTTTCCCGTCCAACCGGAACGCTGATCGCCTTGCCGGTGTCAGTGACCTCCTCGCCGCGCTTTAACCCGTCGGTGGACGCCATTGCAATGCAGCGCACGGTGTTATCGCCGATATGCTGTGCAACCTCCACGGTTAAGGTGCGTTCCCCAATCGGAACGGTCAGCGCATTATAAATGGAAGGCAGGTTGCCGCTGTCAAACCGGACGTCGACTACCGGTCCCATGACCTGAGCGACTCTGCCCTTTGCCGTATTGTCTTTTATAACCCGATTGGAGGTATTTTTTTCATTGCCTTCGTTTGACAAATTGCTCTCTCCTTATTCTTCGGCGCCGCTTCCGGCGACAATTTCGGTAATTTCCTGTGTGATCGCGCCCTGTCTTGCGCGATTGTATTGAAGCTGCAAATCGTCGATCATCTGCTGCGCGTTCTTTCCGGCGGAATCCATCGCCATCCGGCGCGCGGCGACCTCACAGGCGAAGCTTTCCCGCACCGCCGCCATGATCCGCCCAGCAACATACTCCGGCACCGCAAGGTGCAAAATTTGCAGCTCATCCGGCTCAAATACTATGCCAAGCGACCGCTGGCCGGATCTTTTCAGCGGCAGAATCCAAGAAACCTGTACCGTCTGGGTCATCATCGACTCGTATCTCGTCCAGATGATCCCAAGGCGGTCAAACTCATCCGCATAAAACGCCCTGCAAAGCTCCTTTGCCATATCCGCTGCGTCAAAACGGGAAAAAAACTCAGCATAGTGCAGTTCCCCACCAAAGCGATCATAAGCGCGTTTTCCGATCGGAATAAATTCAGCGCTCGGAAAATCTCTGACTGCGCGAAACACATTGGCATTGTAACCGCCTGCCAAACCTCTGTCCCCGGCAATGACGATCATCCTCGTTTTTTGCCCTAAGGTCTGCCGAAGATACGGGCTGTGCGCGCACTCCGCACTACAGGTCAGCAGATTCATCGCCTCCTGCATTGCGGCGGAATACTGATTCCCTTTAATCATCGCATCACTTGCCCTGCGGATCTTCGAGGAAGCGACAAGTCCCATCGCCTTGGTCAAATGCAGCGTTGAACCGACGCTTCTAATACGGGTTCGCAAGCTTTTAATATCAGTTCCCACAGCGCATCACTCCCGCAGCTTTTGCAGCTCACGCAGCGCATTTTGCAGCCGCTCTACATCCTCGTCCTCATAATATCCGGATTCAAAACGAACAAGCAGATCGTCATACTTGTTCTCCAAAAGCGCATAAAGCCGCTGCTCATAATCATGCACCTTGCTGACCGGAACTTCATCCAGATACCCGCGGATAACCGCGTAGATGATGGCGACCTGACAGCCCGGACGCACCGGCGCATTTCTATTCTGCTTGAGCACCTCGACAATGCGCTCTCCCAAAGCCAGTCTTGCCTTGGTATCCGCATCAAGATCGCTGCCAAACTGCGCAAACGCCTGCAGCTCGCGATATTGGGAGTACATCAGCTTTAATTCGCCGGAAACCTTCTTCATCGCCTTAATCTGCGCAGAACCGCCGACACGGCTGACCGAAATTCCCGGATTGATCGCTGGAATAACGCCCGCGTGGAACAGCTCGGTTTCCAAGAAAATCTGCCCGTCGGTGATCGAAATGACGTTGGTTGGAATGTAGGCGGAAACATCGCCCGCCTGTGTTTCGATAATTGGCAGCGCGGTAATCGAACCCCCGCCGTATTCCGGCGCAACACATGCCGCGCGCTCTAATAGCCTGGAATGAAGGTAAAACACGTCGCCCGGATAGGCTTCGCGCCCCGGCGGACGGCGGATCAGCAGCGAAAGCGCACGGTACGCGACCGCGTGCTTGGAAAGATCGTCGTACACAATCAAAACATCCTTGCCCTGCTCCCTAAAGTATTCTGCCATCGCACAGCCGGAATACGGCGCAATATATTGCAGCGGCGCGCTCTCCGATGCGGAAGCAGAAACGATAATGGTATATTTCATCGCCCCGGCACGCTCTAACTCATTCGCCAATTGAACGACCGAAGTGCTTTTTTGACCGATCGCGACATAAATGCACAAAACGCCGCTGTTTCTTTGATTGATAATCGTATCGATAGCAATCTCGGTTTTACCGGTTTGGCGGTCGCCGATCAGCAGCTCACGCTGACCGCGTCCAATCGGGATCATACTGTCGATCGCCTTGATACCAGTTTCCAGCGGAACTGATACGCTCTGCCGCTCGATAATGCCCGGCGCCTCCGCTTCAACCGGCTTGGTCGTTGTGTACTCTATCGGACCTTTTCCATCAATCGGCTGCCCAAGTGCATCAACCACACGCCCGAGCAGCGCTTCGCCCACCGGGACAAATAATACCTTCCCCGTGCGGTAAACGGCAGTTCCCTCACGGATGCTGTTGCTGTCGGATAAAATCGCGACAGAAACGGTTTCCTCCTCCAAGTTCTGCGCCACGCCAAAGCTGCCGTCCTCAAACTCAAGCAGTTCGTTTGCCATACAGGCGCGCAGCCCGTAAACGCGCGCGATACCGTCGCCGACTAAGATAACCGTACCGGTTTCGCGCATCTCGATCTTGGAATGGTAATTCTTGATTTGCTCTTTTATAATCCTGCTGATCTCTTCCGCTTTCCCACTCATCTATCCATCACTTCCTTTATTTCGTGGACACGACGGCGCAGACTGCCGTCGATCGTTTTGCCATCCATCTCAACGATCACGCCGCCGATCAGCGACGGATCCACTTCATATTGCACCGCCACCGCGCGTCCGCTTATACCTTCCAGCTTATGGTGCAGCTTTTCTTTTTCGGTGTCGCTTAACGGCACCGCGCTTGTTACCTTCGCAGTGGTCATATCCAGAATTGCAGTATATATCCGTCCGTACTCCCTAACGCTTTCCGAAAACTCCCGCATTCCCCCGCGTCTGCAAAGCACGCATGCAAATGAAACGGCATATTCCGGCAGCGAATCCGCAAAAGCAGCCTCCAGCGCGCTTGCCCGCTCATTTGCGGGGATCCCCGGCGACGCCAAAAACTCGATATATTCCGGATTCTGCGCAAACACGCCGTCCATAACCTTAAGCGCTTCAAATATCTCCTTTTCCTGACCGTTTTCCTTTGCTAAGGAATAAAGCGCGACAGCATATTCTTTACTCTTGTGTACCATCGTCCTCACCTATCTTCTCAATAAAGGAATCGATCAGATCACGGTGATCCTCGGCGTTGATCTCTCTGCCGAGCAGCTTTTCAGAAAGCATCGTGGAAACGTCGACGATCTCATGCTGCATAGCGGCTCTCGCCTTCTTCTGCTCCAGCTCAACCTGCTTTTTCGCCTGACGGATCATATCGTCGGCTTTCTCACGGGTTTCAGCAAGGATCGCGTCGGAGCGCATATTTGCCTGCTCCACTGCGGTTTGCAGCACGGCGTCCGCCCGATTTTCCGCGGACTCCATCTTTTCTTCCCACGCCTTTTTCTGCTCAAGCGCATCGGATTTTGCCTGTTTTGCCTCGTAATACTCCCGCTCAACCGCTTCCTTCCGCTCCGCCATCGCTTTTTTGACCGGCTTAAACAGAAACTTTTTCAGGATGAGAAAGAGCAACACCAGATTGCAAAGAGAGATCAGTATCTGCCAAAGGTTCACCGAAATGACTTCCATTGTTGGCATAATGCTTCACTCCCGCCTTAACCGACAACACCCATTAAAATATCGACCAACCGTCCCGGCGCCAAAAAGATGAGCAGGATCGCAATAACCAGCGCATACAAACCGGTGGTTTCCGCAACAGCACAACCCATCAGCATCGTGGTGGTAACGCTGCCCTTGCACTCCGGCTGACGGCCGATCGCCTCACAGGCCTTTGCAACCGCGTTACCTTCACCGATACCAGGACCGATACCTGCGATCATCGCCACGCCGGCGCCCAACGCGCAGCAGCCTAAAATAATACCGATAGCTAATTCTAACATTTTCCATTCCTCCATAAATCAAGCGTTTTGTTTTGCCTTTTTCCTTTGTTTGAAAGCGGCTTTCCGCCGTTTTTCCTCTTTTTTCTTCATTCGAGCCTCATATCCGTCCGCCGGGAATCCACTCGACACATACAGCATGGTCAGCATCGCAAAGATAAACGCCTGCAAGCAGCCGCTGAACACATCAAAATAGACCGACAGCACCGCTGGAATACCGATCTGCAAAAACGGGATCTCGCCCAATACTCCCGGCAGCCAGCCCAGCAGAATCGAGGAAAGCCCCTGAAGCGCCGCCGCAACCAAAATGGAAACGACCGATCCAGACAGCACGTTGCCGTAATGACGGAACGCCATCGAAACCGGCGTGGCGACCTCGCTGATGATGTTGATCGGGGTCAAAAATGCAACAGGCTCCGCAAAACTCTTTAAGTATTGCAGCGGTCCCGCCTTACACTTATAATAGGTAATCAGGAAAAAAACCAAGATCGCCCAGCCACCCACGATATTCATGTCGGATGTCGGCGGGTAAAGCCCGAACAGCGTCAAAAGGCTTGAAAAAGCGGAAAGCCCCATGATCGCTGCAATAAACGGCGCGAATCCCGCAAAATATTGTCCCATGTTGGTAAAAACAAGGTTCTCTGCCTTTTCCACGATCCACTCCGCGATCAACTGACGCTTTGTTTCCACGCCTGCACGAATACCGTGCGTCATATAAAGACACAGACCAAAAACCGAGATCATCACCAGCCACGAATTAACCTGCGACTCGGTGATCGGCAGATCCTGCAAAGGCATCGTGATCGTAAAAAAGATGCGCGCGCCGGCGATTTCAATTCCCTCCGACGCAGGGGTTGTCAGAACCTTAATAACGATCCCAGCGATGATCGGCGCGATCGTCATGATAAGCAGCAAAACGTCCGCAGTACGAAACCGCCGCGTTTTTAAATTCACAGTACTATTTCACCTCCGACTATTCCTGCTCCCGTTTCCTCCGCTTATCGACAAGCGGTCTGAACGCAACCGCTATACGCGGAAAAAATAACGGGAGTAAAACGGCGATATAGTGAAAGCACGGGGCAAGCACACCGACAGCGGCTGCGCCGAACAAAAGCAGCAGTCTGCCCGACTGCGACAGCTTCATGCGGTTTTTGGCCTTTTTCTCGTCGTCCATCACAGCGCTCTGCACCGTAAGTCCCATCAGGAAAAAATTGAGGATCGCCATGCCGCCGCCCAATATATTTCCAAGCAGCACCGTGTAGTCCCATTTTCTCAAAACAAGAAAGAGCGCTTGCATCAATGCACTGAAAACCAACGTAAAAATCGTGATATATAAAGTTTCTCTTTTAACGGTTTCATCGATCTTTTGCATCCTGCTCCACTCCTTTCGCCTTTTCCATCATTATACGCTCATCCATACAGAAAATCAATAGACAAAATGTGTCCAATGCTAAAATTTACCGCCCTATCATATATGCGCTTTCCGTCCACACAAACCCTCCTTCGCTGATAGTATATCACATTTCTTTCCTTTTAATAGCTGTCCTTATTAATAGCAGTCTTAAAGAAGCCGATTTTCGCTTTCAGTGCGGTTCTTCCGCATCCTTTACAGCTAGAAACAAAAAAGCCGGAAACAGCTTTCTCCTGAGAGCAAAGCCGCTTCCGGCACGATCAACTGCCTTATTTCTTTCTAAAAAAGCCTCTTTTTTCCGCTTCCCCGGTAGACGCCGAAACAAAGCGATATCCGGTCTTTTCCACAACTTCCCGCAGCTTCTCCTCATTTAAAGGTTCCGCTGACAGAATTACTGTTTCGCCTTTGTGATGAGAGGAATTAACCTTTTTCACCGCAAACGCAGCCCTTATCGCGTCGTTCATATGCGCCTCGCACATACCGCACATCATGCCATCAATCTTTACGATCGTTTTTATCATGTTTTTTCCCTCTTTATCCCCAGCATATTGCCAGTATTATTTTTGTTTTGGGTTAGTTTCACCTAATCAACTTTATTATAGCACAGCCTGCGCCTGCTGTCAAGACAAAAAGAGAGAGCATGCTTATTCCGCCGAATGCGCTTCATCGTAATACTGCGCCTGCGCTTCCCACAGTTCTCTGTACCTGCCAGCTTGTTTGGAAACCAGCTCCTCATGCGTACCTTCTTCCACAATTGTGCCGGAATCAAAAACTAAAATACGGCTGCAAAAGCGGCAGGAGGAAAGGCGGTGCGAGATATAAACGGCGGTGCGGTCGCCGATAATATCGTTAAAGTTGGAATAGATCTTGCTTTCGGCAATCGGATCAAGCGCTGCGGTCGGCTCGTCGAGCACGAGTACCGGCGCGTCCTTGTAAAGCGCGC
>CAZPLR010000040.1:15740-18325 GCA_964587555.1 uncultured Oscillospiraceae bacterium | reverse complement strand
TTCATAAAATTATGTACGGCTATATGAACAACCCTATGGCGGGACAAACGAAAAATATTCAAAACTATATCAGCGCAACTTATCCGGATGGACATACAGAGATTTTGTTTACACCGCTTCCTCCATACGAAACGCCGGAGGCTCTGGATAGAATCTGCAAAGAGTACAACAGAGTGATTGGAAATTTCGAATTGGAACCGCTGATCGCTATTCCGATCTTTATCCATGACTTTCTGTGTATTCATCCGTTCAACGACGGCAATGGCAGAATGAGCCGATTGCTTACGACGCTGCTTTTGTATCGCAATGGCTTTCACGTAGTAAAGTATATTTCTCTAGAAGCAAAAGTTGCAAAAGACAAATATCTGTATTACGATGCGCTGAATCAATCGCAGTATGGTTGGCATGATGGTACAGAAGACGTTGTTCCGTTTATCAAGTACTTTCTCGGTATAGTCCTTGCCGCCTACAAAGATTTTGAAGACAGGTTTGCTATCGTTGAAGAAAAACTTCCAGCCATTGAAATGGTTCGTAAAGCAATCCAAAAACAAATTGGACGATTCACGAAACAGGACATCCGAGAATTGTGTCCGTCCTTAAGTGTCAGCTCCATTGAGGGCGCTTTGAGAAAAATGGTGAACTCCGGCGAACTAAAACGGGAAGGCGCCGGAAAATCAACGTACTATGTTCGGGTGAATTGACATTCCCCATGCCTAAAGACATGGGAGTGTCAACTCATGCCGGCTGTCCGCTACTCATCGGATCTCGCGTAAGCACGGTACTCCCGTCTTCGTCATAGTATCCGTTGCCATTCATCACCTCAATGTCATACTTCCCCAGCTGCCAGTCGCTCCCGGATTCGCTTTCAACGATAAGCTTGCCACTTTCGTCGAAATATCCTTCGATCTGTCCGTCGTTGTAGTAGTCACCCGTATTCATATGTCATTGTTCACTCCTCGTTTTTTTCTCTAAAAGAGGCTTTACTCTCCCATTGAGTACCGCATCAGAAAGGAATACCAAGCTTTCGAGCATCTTCCCACATGAAGAAGCTAATATGTGGCTGGTTTACTTGTGGTATAGGCCCGAACTCTGGTGGATTTTGAACCATAGGATAACCCACCCCTCCAAACTTCAGCCTCAGTTCACCGTTGAAATAAAGTTCACCAGCTTCGTTATAACATTTCCCGTATTTGGGATAGTTGGGGCCGTATCCTTTGCAAAGCACATAGGCCCCTTCAAATCGAAGATTGCCATTTGGATAATACTCTCTGCCACAAAGGAGGCCCTTTATCCCAAACACCCCTTCTTGGTAGATAGAGCCATCCGGGAAAAATGCCGTGCCAGCCCCATACGGTTTATCGATGAGGGTAAATCCTTCATATAGCCGAGCGCCGTCTTCCGCATTTATGACATTCCATACTGGCTTGTTATCCATTAACTCATCTCCTTGGTGACATCGTTTCTTTGCCACTTATGTTTTATCTTGTGAATACTTTCTGTGCAAGCAAGTCCTCATCAGCAGTCGCCGTATTCAGGCTTAGATTATCAGTACAGAAATTCCCCGTTTTCAGTTATTATTATAGCCTGTCCGAAAGAATTTTACAAGCCCTCCGGACAGGCTTCTTTTTATCGCGACAACTACCCACCTGCCCAAGGCAAGTGGGCTTGGAAATAAATTTTAGTGTACGCCATTGTTCCCTTTCTCAGCAAGTTTTTCTATTGTATATAGATTATATCATCGTACCCGGTTTTTGCACCCCCCGTGCCCAGTTTTAGTTTGCCGCTTCACGGCAACAGAAATCAAAGTGCAGAGTTTGATACAATTCAGATTGTCTCGCTGCTTGAAAATCAAGGGGGCAAATCCATTTTAGAGGGTGCATTTTACAGGCGGTGAGGCAAAGCTGCTCACCGCTCCTTTCGCTCCACTGTAAATCCAATCCTGCGATCCTTGTAGTAATATTCGTAATCCCGCTCGCTGATCCTTCGCATCACACGGCAGGGATTCCCCACCGCCACAACGCCGGAAGGAATATCCTTTGTAACCACGCTGCCCGCGCCGATTACCGTGTCGTCGCCGATTGTAACGCCGGGAAGAATGATCGAGCCTGCGCCAATCCACACCCTGTTTCCAATATGAACAGGGAGATTGTATTGATAAACCTTCTCGCGCAGCTCAGGGCAAATTGGATGCGTGCCGGTTGCAATCGTAACATTCGGCGCAATCATAACACTGTCGCCGATATAAATATCGGCATCGTCAACCACTGTCAGATTAAAATTTGCGTAGAAATTCTTCCCAATATGTATATTACAGCCCCAATTGGCGTGGAAGGGCGGCTCTATATAGCAGTTTTCGCCGACCTCGGCAAATACCTTCTTTAATATTTCCTCGCGGTCCTGCACCGCGCTTGGGCGCGCGTGATTAAAATCATAGATCCATTCCTTACATTCATATAGCCTTCTATTCATATCCTCCGGGATTACATCGAAGGAACAGTCATAGAGCTCGCCGTTCTTCATCTTTTCGATTAACGTCATTACCTTTTTCTTCCTCACCACGGTCTTAGCAGGCCGTTTTCCTAAAC
>CAZPLR010000040.1:0-15640 GCA_964587555.1 uncultured Oscillospiraceae bacterium | reverse complement strand
TGCAGCCTTACTTTTCTAGATCCGCGCCGTTTGCAAGCATTGTCCTTCGCACCGACACGCCGTCTATTTCTCTTGCGCTCAGGTTTCCCGATACCGCCATTGCGGCGCCGATCCCCGCCGCCTCGCCCATATACCGGCACATATGTTGTACGCGAATCGCCGACTGCGCAAAAAAGTCCGCGCCGACACAGCGCCCGGCAACCAGCAGATTGTCAAACCCCTTGACAATCAAGCAGCGGTACGGCAGCGTAAAATACCATTCGCTTTTTGGCAAGGTGCGGTCGTAGTCCTTGCCCTCAAGCGCGGAAAACCGCGCGTCGCCATGCACGTCGATCTGGTAATTGCTTATGCCGATACCGTCGGAAAACTTCCGGTAGGCAAAAATATCGTCGATCGAAAGTTCGTACTCGGTTTTAATCCGTCTGCTTTCCCGGATGCCGAGCATCGGCGCAATCTTACTGATATGGCTGCGCTCAAAGCCCGGCACGTTCTTGCGGTAAAACGCCGCGTGACGCAGGATCGCACGCTTGCCCTCATACAGCCTATTGCTGATAAAATCCGGCGACAAAACATTCTTGCTGTTGCCAAGCTCCGGACAGTTGAAGTTCATCGCCGTTGGGCTGCCCGGCATGGTGAACATCTGCAAATAGTGCATGTCCGCTTCAGTCACCTCGCCCTCGGCAATTTTTTGCTCGATCAGCCGATCAAAGCCCGGACACAGCCCGCCGCGATAGGTAGAAATCAACGGCGGATAGGTATAGCCGTCGGTCTGCCCGTTATCGCGCAGGTACTGCCCAAACCGCTCTAAATCTACTCCGCTCATCTCAAAACGCAGCGACACCGATTGATTATAGCCGTCCTCGCTGCCGCTTTCATAACCGGCGCCCGCCATCACCGAAAGATCTCCGTCGCCGGTGCAGTCTATGTACTGTTCGGCACGCGCAAGCTGCAATCCTGCTTTATTGTGCAGCACCACCCCAGTGATCCTGCTTTCCTCGGTCATTACATCGACAAGCTCTGTTTCGAACAAAACTTCGACCTTCGCCTCATGCGCCATCTGCTCCAGTTCCAACTTTAGCATTTCGGTGTCAAACCAGCTAGAATTATTTCCCTCGTATTTATGCGCAAAGCCCTTTTCGGTCAACCGCAGACGAATCTCCTTCGAGATTGCGCTTTCCGCGTTTCCAAAAGGCGCGCCCTCCGGCATGACCGGCGTCACCAGCGCCATCGTTTCTGAGCCGCCTAACGCGCCGTACCGTTCAATGAGCAGCACCTTTCTCCCCATCCGCGCCGCAGCGATCGCTGCGACTGCGCCGGCAGTCCCGCCGCCGACAACGATAATCTCCGCCTGCTTGGTCAGCGGAAGCCGTTTTGGCTGCCAAAATACCTCTTCCATTTTCCCCATTCCTTCTTTCATCCTTATTCCTGCACTGCAATGCATAAAACGGTTCTCGCCAAACGGCTTTCCGGATAATCCAGCCGGTAGGTCTGATCCCGTCCCAGCACCTTTGCTGTGCCATGCACGCAATCGCAGGCGATATGGATCAGCCCAATCTCGCCGATGCCGCGTCCGTCTGCCTTTGCGACCGCTTCCTTTGCAGTCCAAACCCGTGTAAATCGCAGATTTTGCTCCTCCGGATAATCTGTATTCAGGCAGTACTGCACCTCTTCCGGTACGCACACCCGCTCCAGCAGCCTTTTTTGCAGCGGCATCACCGTTTGCAGATCGATTCCGACCGGACGGCTGCACACCGCCGCCGCCGCGCCGGTATCGGTATGCGACAGGCTGCAAAATCCCCCGCCTTCGGCAAAAAACGGCTTTCCGCTTTCCGTCCAGCCAAGCTTTGGAAGCGTCCCGCCTGCCAGCGAAGCAAGCAGCAGGTAAGCGTTCAGCCGATGCACCATAACCTTCTCGCTTTTGACATACCGCTCGTTTATAATCTGCGGGCAGCGGTGCTTTGCCTGCTCGATTAGCTGTGCCAGCGAAGGATGCGCGCCCTCGCACCAGCGCAGTGTGATAAGATTCTCTCCGCTCATCCGCAGTTTTCCATAACAAGCAGCAGCATCCCGTCCCGTACCGAAACGCACGCCTTTTGCTCCAAAAACTCGTTGCTGACGCCAATCGGATACAGATTGGTCAGGCTGCCGTTCTCCAATGTGTATTTGCAGCCGGAAATCGTGACTCCCTCCGCACGCGCACCAGCGCAGAATACCGAGAAAAACCCCTTCATATCGGTAAATTCTGCCGTATCATTCTGGATCGCAGTCAGGATATTCTGCTTCCCGATCAAATACCCGCGCTTTTTCAGCGACGCCAGATAGTACAAAAGCTGGATATTGGCGATTGTATGGTCCTCGCGGCCGCCCGTCCCGCCGTAAAGAAGGAAGGTGTCGCACCCGCGTTCCAGCCCCAAGCGCAACGCGCTGAGCATATCGGTGTCATCCTTTTCACAGGGAAGGACAATCGGCTGAAGCGCCATTGGAGGATAACCGAGCGAGTCAAAATCGCCGATTACCATATCCGGCGTAAGCGAGCGCGCAAGCAGCGTTCTCACCCCGCCGTCCGCTGCAATCAGCAGATCGCCGTCCTGCGGCGCAAGCGGCAAAAGCGCGCTGTCAAACATCTCCCCTGCGCCGACAATGCGGCATACTTTTCCCTTTATTTCCATTCCCATTCCTTAATTTCCTTTGCTTCCTTGTACATCGCGCAGTAGCTCTCGTGCCGGGACGGCTCGATCTTCCCCTCTTTCAGCGCGTTCAGCACCGCGCAGCCCTTCTCCACCGTATGCGAACAGCCGGCAAAATAACAGTCGTCCAGATACGGCGCAAACTCCGGGAAGCACATTCCCAGCTCCTCCTTGCGGATCAGCTCGTATCGCTCGGTTTCCATCGCGCCGAAGCCCGGCGTATCGACCACAAAGCCGCCTCCTTCGCCGATTGGGTAAAGCTGCGCCGTGCGGGTGGTATGCCGTCCGCGCCCCAGCTTTTGGCTGATCTCACCGGTTTGTAAATTTAGCTGCGGAAAAAGCCGGTTCAAAAGCGAGGATTTTCCAACGCCGCTGTTGCCTGCAAACGCGACAACGCAGTTTTCCCGCTTTGCGATCTCAAGCAGATACGCCTTGACCTCCTCCACGCCCTCCGCTGTTTCATTGCTCACCGCAAAGACCGGGAACCCGGCATGGCGGTAAATATTGACATAGCTCTCTGCCGGATGCAGATCGGTTTTGGTGAATATAAGCACCGGAGCGACGTTTTTATGCACGCTGACCGCGCAAAGCTTATCGATCACGATCATGCTTGGCGACGGCTCAACCGACGAAGAAGTGATGAATAAATGGGTCAGGTTGGCAAGCTTTGGGCGGATAAACGAGTTTTTGCGCGGTTTGATTTGCAAAATAACCGCATCGGCGGAAACTGCGTCCTTTTTTTTCGACTGTAGCCCTGACTGCGGCACAAGCTCGATCTCCACTATATCGCCGGGCAAAGGGGAAATCTCCGCTTTGCGAAATTTTCCCCTTGCGCTGCAATAATGCCTTTCCCGTCCGGTTTTTACCTCATATAAGCCGCCGACGCCTTTGATGACGATCCCTTCCATCAACGCTTATTCCTCTGCATCGGCAGCCTCATCCTCACCGTAATCCTGCAATAACGCAAAGTCCGGTCCAAACGTCGCATATACAGAAGAGGTGTTATAGTCCACCTTGTACTCCGCATAGGTCTGCTCACCATTTCCCAGATCAACCGTTACTACCACGCCGGCGGTTCCGCTGCCGGTACAGCTTACCTTAAAGCTGCCGACCGCCGGGTTAATCGTATTGCTGCTGCTTAACACGCTGTCAATATAAACATAAAAGGTAACTGGGGTGTTAATCGAATGATCAGTCGTCGTGTCTACTGCGAAATCAACCGTTGTTTCGGTTATATGCGGCATCACCAAATCGCCGTTGACCGTCCCCTGCAAGGACGCAACCTGCTCGACAAAATTCACCTTATAGGTCGCGTATACCTGCTTTGCGCCATCGACCGTGACATAGACTACAAGAGTCACGTCCTCCTCCGAGCCGGTGACGCGCAAGGATGCGCTGGTTACTTCGCTTGGATTGACCTTCACACTGCCTGCCGCCTTACCATCCAGCTCGCCGGTGAAGGTATATTCGCCGTCCGCAGCGCCGCTTGGGATCGGGATGGTGACAGTGACCGCATTCGTCGGCGCAACGCCGTTGGATATGCTCAGGGTAATGGTACTGCCCTTTGCCACGCGATCGCCGCGGTTTAAACTCTGCTCGACGACGGTACCGCTCTCCTTATCCGATTCCACCATGACGGTCATAACCGTAAAGTCGGTGAGCTTTGCTCTGGCCTCGCTTTCTTTATCTCCGACGACGTACGGAACCGTGACAGTCTGCGCGGTATCACCCATTGAAACAAACAGCGTAATTCCGGTGTTCAGATCAACGCTCTCGCCCTTTGCCGGAGTCGTCTCAATCACCCTGCCTTCGTCGATATCCTCGCTGAATTTTTCAACAATCGAGATATTTCCCTCCGGGATTCCCATATCGGTCAGCGCCTCGACTGCCTCATCCTGCTTATAATTTGCCAAATCCGGCATTTCAAGCTGCAGTAAGCCCTTCGATATGGTCAGCTTGATCTCCGCGCTTTCCTTGACGCTGGTGCCCTCCTTCGGATTTGTTTCTATGATGACGCCCTCCTCATAGGTCGCGGAAAGCTCCTCGGCGACAATAACAAACTTAAAATTCGGATAATCCTTCGCCGCCTGCTCGGTGGTCATGCCGACCAAATCCGGCATGCGCATCTCGCCCGGACGGTTTCCAAGCCCTTGGAAGAACACTGCCACCGCGATGCCCGCTACGATCAGACACGCGGCGGTAATGCCTAAAAGGATCGGCATCAGGTAGGATCGCTTTTTACCATCATATGCAGCCTTTTTCTTCTTTTTCTTCTTCTTCATATCGTCCTCTGCACCTTCATTTTCCGTTTCGATCTGCGTTTTTCCGTCGGCGGCAAAATACTGATAGCCAAATTCCACATTCGGATTGCGCTTGAACTCGTCTAAATCCTTTAACATCTCCGCCGCACTCTGATACCGCAGGTCAGGGTCCTTCTGCATGGCGCGGGTTACAATCTCTTCCAAGCCGACCGGCAGCTTCTCGTTTAATTTCCGCACCGGCTGCGCTTCATCCTGAATATGCTTCATCGCAATACTGACCGGCGTTTCTCCATCAAACGGGACCGTGCCGGTGAGCATCTCATAAAGCATCACGCCGACCGAATAAAGGTCGGAGCGCGGGTCGGTATTCTCGCCGCCGCGCGCCTGCTCCGGGCTGATATAGTGTACCGAGCCGACCGCCTTATTCCCAGCGATCGTTCTGCCGCCCGCGTCGCGCTGGAAACGTGCGATACCAAAATCCATTACCTTGATCGTGCCGTTCGGCGTAAGCATGATGTTCTGCGGCTTGATGTCCCGATGAATAATGCCGTTGTCGTGCGCGTGTTGCAGCGCGTACAGCACTTGGGTTGTGAAATGGATCGCCTCTTTCCAATACACGGTTTTCTGCTGCGCAATATACTCCTTTAGCGTAATGCCGTAGATATACTCCATGACAATATATTGCACCGTTTCGCCTAAGCCCACATCAAATACCTTGACGATGTTCGGATGGTTGAGCACCGTGATCGCTTTCGCCTCGTTGCTGAAGCGGCGGCGCAGCTCAGCGTTAGAGATAAACTCGTCTTTTAATATTTTGACCGCTACCTCCTGCTTCGTCGCAAGATCGAACGCCTTGTAAACAACAGCCATCCCGCCAAAGCCGATTACCTCGCGAATCTCGTACCGCCCGTCCAGTTTTTTTCCACAATATTTATCCATGCTCTTTGCCTGTTCCTTTCAAACGTTTTTATACGCTGCGCTTATCGATCAGCACCACTGTAATATTATCGTTTCCGCCGGCAAGATTCGCCTGCTTTATCAATGTAAGCGGGACGGCGCTCCCTGCGCACTCGTTCACCACCGCTAAGATCTGCTCGTCAGAGCACATATTGGTCAGTCCGTCGGTGCAGAGCAGCAACGCCTGATTCTCCTCAAACTTGACCTCGATCAGATCCACATCTACCGTCGGCTCTACGCCGACTGCGCGGGTGATCTTATTTTTATCCGGATGGGTCGCCATCTCCTCAGCGGTCAATTTACCTTTGTCATACAGATACTGCACGAGAGAATGATCCACCGTCATCTGTGACATATTCCCGCCGCCAATGAGATAAGCGCGGCTGTCGCCAACATGCGCAATAAAACAGTGCTCACCGTATATCAGCGCCAAAACGACCGTCGTTCCCATCCCTGCGCAGTCGCTGTCGGTGCAGGAGCGCTCATATACTGCGGTGTTTGCCGCAGCGATTGCGTCTAAAATGCATTTAGGCGCAGTCTCGAGCGTCAGCTCACAGTTCATGATCCTGTCGTTCATCTGTTTTTTGATGCTGTCGCGCGTCATCTGACTGGCAACATTGCCGCTGTTTTCTCCGCCCATTCCGTCGCAGACCACAGCGTATGCCAGCTGTTTGGAAAAACGGAAAAAGTAAAAGGTATCCTGATTCATGCTTCGGTGCAGACCCCTATCGGTATTTCCGTACACGTTCAATGCTATTGCGCCTCCTTCATTTCTTCTCGCCGCAGCTGTCCGCAGGCGGCGTTGATGTCCGCGCCGAGCGTCCTGCGCACAGTCGCGGTAATGCCATGACGGTTCAAATATTGTTCAAACCGCAGGATCGCCTCCTTCTCACTCTTCTGATAAGAGGTTTCCTTGATCTCGTTCACCGGTATCAAATTAACGTGACAAAGCATCCCCTTTAACAGGCTGACAAGCTTTGCCGCGCATCTTTCATCATCATTAAAGCCGCGGATCAGCGCATATTCAAATGAAATGCGTCTTTTGGTATCCGACGCATATTCCCTGCAGGCCGCTATCAGCTCTGCGATCGGATACCGCCGGTTGATCGGCATCGTCTGGCTTCGCAGCTCATCAAACGGCGCATGCAGCGAGATGGAAAGCGTCAATCCGAGCTGCTGCTCCTGCAAGCGCCTAATCATCGGGACAAGCCCGCAGGTCGAAAGCGAAATATTCCGCATCCCGATATTTAATCCCTTCTCGCTTGAGATGATGTGCAGGAATTTCAGCACCTCATCGAAATTGTCGAGAGGCTCGCCAATCCCCATCAGCACAATATGCCCGATCCTTCCCTCCGTCTCCCTTTGCACAAAGTACACCTGCTCTAGGATTTCCGACGCCGAAAGCCTTCTGATAAACCCCGCTTTGGTGGATGCGCAGAAGGTACATCCCATCTTACACCCAACCTCGCTGGAAACGCAGACGCTGTAGCCGTAGGAATACTTCATCAAAACCGTTTCCACCGTCTGCCCGTCCGGCAATTGCAGCAGGTACTTTTTCGTTCCGTCCAGCCTAGAGGTAAGCACCCGCAGCGCCTTGGCTGTCGGGATGGTGCAGTTCTCCTCCAGAAATGCGATCAGGCTTTTCGGCAGGTTCGTCATCTGTGTAAACGATACGGCAAGCTTTTTGTGAAGCCAGTCGTAAACCTGATCTGCGCGAAACTTCGGCTGTCCGCGTTCGATAAAGAAGCTTTGAAGCTCCGCAAGCTCCATCGCCTTCAAATCAATTTTTGCCATTTTCCTCGTTTTCGTTTCCTTCCTTTACGGCGTCCCCGCAATAAAGCAGCCTTGCCGCAAAAAATCCATCGCCGCCGTCCTTAACCGGCAGCAGTGTTGTGCCGATCTTCTCGTTCACCGCGCCCGGCATCGGCGTATCAGGCAGCGGGACAAAGCCCTTATGCTCCCGCAAAAAGCGTGCGCACACGGCGGTATTTTCCTCCCGATTGATCGTACAGGTGGAATACACCAACACGCCGCCCTTTTTGAGATACCGCGCCGCGCTGCATAAAATCTCATATTGCAGGGCAGGCAGCGCGCTCACATCGCTTTGCGGCCTTAAACGGATTTCCGGCTTGCGCCGCATGACCCCAAGCCCGGAACACGGCACATCGCAAAGCACCCTATCAAAAAGCCCCAGGCTTTTGTCAAAAACCCGCGCGTCGCCAACCCTCGGCTTGATAATGTCCAGCTTCAGCCGCCGCGCGTTCTCCTCAATCAGCTTCACCCTGTGCTGGTGCAGATCGAGCGAAACAATCTCGCCCCGATTCCCCATGCAGATTGCCGCGCCCGCGCTCTTCCCGCCCGGCGCCGCGCATAAATCCAGCACACGCTCCCCCGGATGCGGCCCCAGCTGCTGTACGCACCATTGAGAGGAGGCGTCTTGGACATAAAACGCGCCCGCCTCATACTCTGCAAGCGCGGAGATGCTCTGCGCCGCCGACTGCAAAAGCAGACAGTCCGTCAGCGTTTCATGCCGCCTAACCGTAAACCCTTTTTCCTCCAGCGCACAAGCAAGCGTATCCGGATCCGCTATAAGCGTGTTAACCCGCAGGGTAAGCGGCGGCGGTGCAAGCATAGAAAAAGCGATATCCTCGGCTGTTTTTCTGCCATACTGCCGCTCCCAAAGCGATAAAATCCAGCGCGGACAGGCGCTTTTTACCGACAGCGCACCCATCCGGTCGCCCTGCTCATCCGGCAGCGGGAAAACCTTTCCCTCGCGGATGAACCGACGCAGCAACGCGTTTACCAGTCCCTTTGCACTCGCTTTTCTGGCGTAGGCGGTCAGCTTGACCGACTCGTTAACCGCCGCCGAATCCGGCACCGCATCCATATATTTTAACTGATAAAGTCCCATCCGCAGGATGTTTAAAACCTGCAGGTCGAGCTTGGAAACCGGCTTTTTTGTGTACGTCTCGATCGTGTAATCCAGCGTCACCGCGCGCTCTAATACGCCGTAAAACAGCCGTGTCATAAACGCCGCTTCCTGTCGCTGTACACGCGCGCCGTTTAACAGATGGTCAAGCGTCAAATTGGAATATGCGCCGTTACCTGTTACCTCGCACAGCCCGTCTAACACAAGCCGTCTGGTCTGCACAGACCTTTCGCTCATTTCCTTCTGCAACCGGCTCACCCCATTCTGCGTCCTATTACGCTTCTTCTCCCATCGCAGCAGCAGGCGGCAGCGCGTGACCGCGCAGGAAAGCCGCCGCATCCATCCGCTTTCCATTGTCATACTGGACTTCGGTCAGTTCCACACAGCCTCCGTCGCCGCAAACAACCGTCAGCCGCTCCTTATGCTCGACGATGCTTCCCGGCTTTTTATCGCTGGTCATCGCGGAAACATGGCTGCGGTAGATCTTCAGCCGTTTGCCGCTTAGGGTCGTATAGGCGCACGGCCAATCCGACATTCCACAGATAAAATGATGCACTCTTTCCGCCGGAAGCGAAAAGTCGATCTTTGCCTGTTCCTTGGAGAGCATCGAAACATGGGAGGCAAGCGCTTCATTCTGCTTGATGCGCGGGGCAGTTCCGGCTTCCAGAAGCGGCAGCGTCCTACAAAGCGTTTGCGCGCCAAGCAAAGCAAGACGGTCAAACAGCTCCGCTGCGGTTTCATCCTCGCCGACTGGCGTTTCCGCTTGGAGGATGATGTCGCCGGTGTCCATTCCCTTTGCCATATACATCGTGGTAACGCCCGCCTTTTTATCGCCGTTTAAAACGCTCCATTGGATCGGCGCGGCGCCGCGGTATTTTGGGAGCAGCGAACCATGCACATTGATGCAGCCAAGCGGCGGGATCTCCAGCACCGAAATCGGAAGCAGCTTGCCGTAGGCGACAACCGCGATAACCTGCGGCGCAAGCGCTTTCAAGACGTTTACCGTCTGCGCATCCTTCAGCGTGTCCGGCTGATAGACCGGGATATCATACCGCAAAGCAAGCTCCTTGACCGGGGAAAAACTAAGCTTATGCCCCCTGCCCTTCGGCTTATCCGGCTGGGTGAAAACGGCGGCGATCTCATGCCCCGCCTCCCATAATGCCTGTAAGCTGACCGCCGCAAAATCCGGCGTTCCCATAAATACGATCCTCATGCACCTTTCCCCTTTGCCCTATTTCTTCGGAATCCTTCGAACCGGAACCATTGTTTTGCCTTGCTCATCCCGCTGCCGATCCGCAAGCTCCTTGGCGCGGTCGGTGAACAGGACGCCGTCTAAATGGTCGATCTCGTGGCACATCGCGCGAGCAAAAAGCTCCTTGCCCTTGACCGTAAACCACTTGCCGTTCCGATCCTGCGCGCGCACCGTCACCTTCATCGGACGCTCTACGTCGAGATATATGCCCGGTGTGGAAAGGCAGCCTTCCTGCCCGCACTGCGTACCGGCGCGCGAGATTACCTCCGGATTGATTAACTCCACCAAGCCTTCGCCCACATCCACGACCGCCACTCTGCGCAGCAGCCCCACCTGCGGGGCAGCAAGCCCTACGCCGTCCGCCTGATACATGGTCTGCGCCATATCATCCAGCAAATCCCACAGCTTTTTATCAAAATCCGTCACCGGGCGCGACTTCTTATGAAGCAGCTCGTCGGTATCCATGACAATATTCCGAAGCGCCATTCTACATCTTTTCCTTTCCAGCCGATCCGCGCTACAGCTGCCCGTTTATATCGATGCTGAGCGCGATCCCTTTATTCTCTCTTGCCGATAAAAACTCTTTTGCGGTCTGCGCAAGCAGCGTACGAAACGCATGATCGCAGTGGCACTTAATCAGCACGCGGTAACGAAACCTGCCGCTCAGCCGATGCAGCGGCGCTTCGGTCACACCGAGTACCCGCAGTGTGACAGCGTTTTCCATCCCGTCGGTTGCTTTCACATAAAGCAGCGAGACAAACCGGTTCGCGCTCTCCCTTGTCCCGACGTCCTGCCCGCCGGAGAAGCCGATGTTGCAGATATCACAAAACGGCGGATAGAGCATGGCGCGCCGAAATTGAATCTCGTATGCATAAAACGCCCGATAGTCCTGCCTTGCCGCATAGCGGATCACATCGTTATCCGGGGAGTAGGTCTGGATGATCGCCCGCCCCGGCAGATTGCTTCTGCCGCTGCGCCCAACCACCTGACAAAGCAGCGAAAACACCCGCTGCGGACTGCGGTAGTCCGGCGAAAACAGCCCCTGATCCGCGTTGATGACCCCAACTAAGGTGACTTTAGGAAAATCAAGCCCCTTTGCGATCATCTGCGTGCCAACCATAATATCGTATTCTCCAGCGGCAAACTGTGAAAACTTTCGCTCATAGCCGACTCTGGAGCCAACCGAATCGGTATCCATCCGCAGAACGCGCGCGCACGGGAAAAGCTTCTTCAGCTCATCCTCAATCTTCTGCGTGCCCTGACCCATATATTTGAGGTACCCGCTGCCGCAGCTTGGGCAGACCGAAACCGCCTCCTGCGAATAACCGCAGTAGTGGCACATCAGCCTTCCATTCGCTTTATGATAGGTAAGCGGCGCGTCGCAGTTTGGACATTCCAGTACTTCCCTGCATTCCATACACTGCACGACACTGCGGTAGCCGCGGCGGTTGATCAAAAGGATCGACTGCTCTCCATTTTTCAGATTTTGTTCTATTTCAAACTGCAATTTGCGGCTACAGGACGAAAAATTCCCCGCTTTCTCCTCTTCCTTTAGGTCGACAAGCGCCACCTGCGGCAAAACGGCGCTGCTATAACGCTCCTCCAGCGTAAAAAGCCGATACCGACCTTTTTCCGCGCGATAGAAGCTCTCGATCGAAGGGGTCGCGGAGCCGAGCAGCAGCAAACATCTGTGCGTGGCGCAGCGCAGCGCGGCAATGTCCCTCGCATGATAACGCGGAGCGGCGTCAGATTTATAGGAGCCTTCCCCCTCCTCATCCAAAATGATGATGCCAAGCCTTGCGCAAGGAGAAAAAACAGCGCTTCTTGTGCCAATGACAATCTTTGCGTCGCCGCGCTGAATACGCTTCCACTGCCGCATTCGCTCCGAAACCGAAAGCCCGCTGTGCATCACCGCCACCTGATCGCCGAACAGCTCCTCAAAGCCGCTCACCATCTGTGGGGTCAGCGCGATCTCCGGCACCAGCATCATCGCCTGCTTTCCGCTTTCCAAAACGGCGTCTATCAGCTTGATGTATACCTGCGTCTTTCCGCTCCCGGTAACGCCGTATAGAAGCGCTGCCTGCGGCGCGCCGCTTTGTACAAGCGATAAAATGCCGTCCGCCACTTGCCGCTGCGCTTCCGAAAGGACAATATCCTTTGGAGATGAGAGCGACCATTTTTTCACCGGCTCTTCCTTGACCGGCTGCTCGTAAGCCTCGATATATCCCTTCGCAGTCAGTCCCTTAATCACCGAATCCGAAACGCCGCAGTAGTAGCAGACCTCCTTTGACGAGGCAAAGCCCGCCTGCCTTAAAAACGCGATAACCGGCTTCTGCTTTGCTGTAAACGAAATGCCCTCGTCCAGCGCGCGCTCGGTCAGCCGAAGCAGCCGCACCGTTTTTTCTTTGACCCGCTTTTTGAAAATATCCTCCCGTCGGATGATCCCCTTATCGATCAGCGAAAGGACGATCTTTTTATTTTCAGGGATCGAAGCGTAATCAAGCAGCGCGTTGATCTGCCCTTCATGGTTCGACTTCGCCAAAAGCCGCAACAGGGTCTGCTCCATCGGTGAAAAGCGCTTAAAGTCCAGCGTTTTCAGATCTGTACAAACGGTATAGCTTTGCTTGATGTCAACGCTCATTCCCAGCGGCAGCACTGTGCGCACCGCGTCATACCAAGTGCAGAAAGTATGCTCTTTCAGATAGGAGATGATCGAAAACATCTCCTCGTTGATCACCGGCTCCTCATCCAATACCGAAAGCACCGACTTTAGCCCCTGCTCCCGCTCTTTTAAGGGCGAAAGAGAGAATACCAGCCCCTGCACCCGCTTGTTCGAGCGTCCAAACGGCACGACAACCCTGCATCCGCATTGCACGTAAGGAAGCATTCCCGCCGGAATAAGATAGGAAAAAAGCGTGTCAAAGCCGTAGGACGCCGCCTCGACCGCTACCTGCGCCGTATATGACGCACCGGCGCCTGCCGCGTAATGATCCGTCATCCGGCTTACGCTTCGGCGTCCGCCGCTTCGATCATTTTATATTTGCCTTCCGCAAATTCCTTCACAGCGATCTTCACCGGCTTTTCATCCAGCGGAAGGTGCTGCTCCTCCAAATCCTCCGCAATCTTTCTGGCGCGCTTGGCGACTGCAATCACCAAAGAGTAGGTGCTTTCGTCGTTGTGCAGCAGATCGGAAGCAGCCGGTCTGCTCATCGTAATCGGTCTTTCTAGTTTATTCATATCCTCTGTTTCCTTTCTCATTTGCTGGTCTTTTCATTCTCCCGCCGACGCAGAATCTGCAATATTTCGTCCACTGCGCGGTCCGGCGTATCGTTTACCACAACATGATCGCATTCCGGCGCATATTTCATCTCCTGCTCCGCCGTTTCCATCCGTCGGGCTATGGCCTCCGGCGACTCGGTGCCGCGTCCGGTAAGCCTTCTGCGCAGCTCCTCCATGCTCGGCGGCGTGAGAAAGACGGTTAGTGCGTCCGGATATTTTTCCTTGATCTGCCTTGCGCCCTGCGTCTCGATCTCCAAAAGCACATGCTCGCCCCGATCAAGCCGCTCAAAAACCGGCGCCTTCGGCGTGCCGTAGTAGTTGCCGCAATAGCAGGCATATTCCAGCAGCTTATCCTCTCGGATCATCTGCTCAAACGCATCCTTCTGCAAAAAATAGTAGCTGACTCCGTTAAGCTCCCCCGGACGCGGGGGACGGGTCGTCGCAGACACCGAAAGGAAAATATTCTTTTCCTTCTGCCGCAGTAACCCGATCACAGTCCCCTTTCCGCTGCCGGAAGGGCCGACCAATATAATCAAGCTTCCCGTCGGCTTCTCACTCGTCATCCGCTGTATCCTCATCTCCCTCGTCTGCATCCTTCCCGTCCTTATCCAGCATACGGTTGGACACTGTTTCCGGCTGAAGTGCCGACAAAACAACATGCTCGCTGTCCATAATAATTACCGCGCGGGTGCGTCTGCCGTAGGTCGCGTCGATCAAAAAGCCGCGCTCCTTCGCCTCCTGCACAATCCGCTTGATCGGCGCTGATTCCGGACTGACGATCGCTATCAGGCGGGAACTGGAAACCATATTCCCAAACCCGATGTTGATAAGCTTCATAGAAAACACCATTCCCTTCTGTATTAAAAAGAATTTATTCTACATTCTGTATCTGTTCTCGAACCTTTTCCAGCTCCGCCTTCATATTCACCACATAGCCGGTGACGACGATATCCTGTACCTTCGAGCCTAAGGTGTTCATTTCCCTATTGATCTCTTGGATCAGGAAATCAAGCTTTCTGCCCACCGCCTCGGTCGCAGCAATCAGCTTGCGAAACTGCGCCAAATGACTGTGCAGACGAACCGTTTCCTCATCGACCGCCAGCTTATCCGCTAAGATAGCGACCTCAGTCAAGACACGCTGCTCGTCGATATCCTTTGTTTCTAATATCTCTGTCAATTTGGCGCGCAGCCGCTCTTTATAGCGCTCTAAAACAGACGGCGTATAAGCTTCGATCTCCCTCACATATTCCTCGATGACGTCCAGTCTGGAAAGCACGTCGGCTTCCAGCCGCTTACCTTCGGCTTTGCGCATCTGCAGGAACGCTTCCGCCGCCGGTTTTAGAACCGTCAGCACATCCTCCCAAATCTCATCGGCGTTCTCGGCGTTTTTTTGCAGCGTAAAGATGTCCGGGAGCCTTGCAATATCGCTCAGCTTCAGATCGTCTGCAACCTGAAGCGGTTCACATAGGCTTCTTAGCGCCGCCGCATAGCCCTTTGCCAACTCCTCGTTTGCAAAAACCTGCGCGTCGCTGCCGGAAATATGGCTGATCGAAACGTTTAGCTCCACTTTACCGCGGGTGATGATCTCCTGTAAGTACGCCTTGCCCTTCTCCTCCAGATAGCCGTATGCGCGCGGGACGCGCGCGCTGTATTCCAAAAAGCGATGGTTTACCGACCGGATCTCGCAAACGATATTCCTGCCGTTAAGCAGCGCTTCGCTTTTTCCGTAGCCTGTCATGCTGATCAGCAAGAGTATTCCTCCTTTTTTCATCTGGATTCTTTTGCCTTTCCTTATCATTTAGTATAGCACCATCTCACGCTGTCTACAAGGTTTTAGAAATAATATATTCACTTTATTCACAAGTTATTTACAAACAAAGCGGCAAATGGGTATAGAATAAAAGAAAACAAGAATGGATGAAGGAAGTACGCTTATGAAGCAGCCGAATATCTTACTGATTACAGCGGATCAGATGCGCGGCGACTGTTTGGGGATTATGGGACATCCGGATGTCAAAACGCCTTATCTGGACACGCTGGCAAGCAGGGGAATCTTGTTTGAGAACGCCTATACTGCCTGTCCGTCCTGCATTGCGGCGCGGTGCGGGCTGATGACCGGGCTTTCGCCTGCGCATCACGGCAGGGTCGGCTACAAGGACGGCGTGCCGTGGCGCTATCCGCACACCTTAGCGGGCGAGCTTGCTAAAGCCGGGTATCACACCGAGTGTATCGGAAAGCTGCACACGAATCCGCTGCGCAATTCTCTGGGCTTTCA
>CAZPLR010000039.1:0-18921 GCA_964587555.1 uncultured Oscillospiraceae bacterium | reverse complement strand
AGCGCTGCGGTCGGCTCGTCGAGCACGAGTACCGGCGCGTCCTTGTAAAGCGCGCGGGCGAGCATCAGCCGCTGCGTTTCTCCGCCGGAAAGCTCCACTCCGTCCTCAAAAACCTCCTTGCCCAGATGCGTCAGCTCCTTCTGCGGCAGGCTTTGCACTTTTTCGGTCAGTCCCGCTTTGTCCAGCACTTCAAATAGCTTTTTGCGGTCGATATTCTCATAATCCTGTGCGACATTTTCGGCAAGCGTGATGCTCATCACCGTAAAATCCTGAAAGACTGTGGAAAACATCCGGTAATAATCGCGCCGGTTATATTCTTTGATGTTGACCCCGTTTAAAAGCACCTCGCCCTCGGTCGGGTCGTACAGCCCACACAAAAGCTTAATCAGCGTCGTTTTCCCCGCGCCGTTTAAGCCGACGATCGCCAGTTTTTCGCCCGGATGGATGGTCAAATTGAACCTGTGCAGCGTATCCTTCTCCGCCTCCGGATACCGGAAGGAAACGTTTCTTAATGTAAACTCGTAGGACGCGGTGCTGTCCGGAACAAGCGGTCTGCCTTCCTCAAACAAAAACGGCTCCGGCAGCTCCAAAACTGTGCGCACAGCGGAAAGTCCAATGCTCTGCTTATGCAAAACGGTAATGCCGTTTAAGATTCCCGTTACCCACGCGGCAAAACCGCCGACAGCGGTAAAATAAAGCAAAAACTCCGAAGCAGTCATCCCCTGTTTAAGCATCATGAAAATCAAGTAAGCATACGCTGCGCCGTTTCGCAAAAAGGTCATGATAACGTCAACAAGGTCCCCCCAGAGATAGCGGCTTTCCCGCTTGTGAAGAAAATCGTCTAACAGCCTTTTGGTCGAACGGTAAATGTCGTTTAACCAGCCCTGCATTCCAAAAATACGGATGTCCTTGCCGAATTTCGGCTGCGTGCTTCTGTACTCAAGATACTCAAACCGATTATCCAGAGTCGACCTTTCCATTAAGTGATCATATTCCCATTTCATCATGCGGTTACTGACAAAAAAGCTAACCGCTGCCGTCACAATCACGACCGCCATCAAAACCGGATCGAGATTCGTCAGCAGAAACAGATAAATGACAAAGCCGATCACGCTGGAAAGCAGGTCGGTTAGCGTCTGCCAAACCGCCTCGGTCGGCTCGTCGTTGCCGTTGCAGGCAACCTGTGCCTTCTGAAACATCTTAATAATCCGGTTGTCCTCCACATTCGGCAGAGATGTAAGCGCTTTTTTTCTGCCAAGCGAGGTGAAGATGCTGGTCCGGACCGCAATTCTGCCGTAGCAGATGTTCGTCTCGACGTAATCTTTCAGCGCCGCAAGCAGAACGATTGCTCCGGAAAAAATCAAAACAACGCGGATGAGCAGCGCAAGCGACGCGTGTGCCTCCACCTGCTGCAAAATCGCAGCGCAATAAACAACTCCGCTAAATTGGTCAGAACCGCAAGGAAAATTACGGCGATTCCCAAAAAGATCACGCTTTTATAGCTTTTCCATGCGACCGACAGCATAAATCCGGTGTTCTGGAACAGGTTATATTTCGGTTGTTCCTTTGGCTCCGTTGTATTTTTCTTTTGTTTGGACAAATTCATCCATCCTTTCCTTCTATTTGATAAGTCTTAAGAGAATATCCTCTCAACGCCTGAACCTATCATAACACAGAAACATCCCCGAAAATCATTTCGGGGATGAATTGTCATTTTCGGGGGACGAATTGTATTTCTGCGGCAGCAAAATCTCGGTTGTAAACGCGCCGTCCTCGCTATTTCGGCTGATATAGCCGTCGTAGCGTTCGATAATGCTGTCGATTCGCACCAGCCCAAAGCCATGTCCCTCCCCTTTGGTGGTCAAGAAGCGTTTGTTGATCTTTGTCTGCTTCTTCCGCGCGGTGAGGTTGGTAAACGAAAGATAAAGCTGGGTATTTTTCATATCCATATATACGCGGATCAGCCGCTTTTCCTCCGGAAGCTCTAGGCTTGCCTCGATCGCGTTGTCGAACAGATTGCCGATGATAACGCACAGATCGATTTCGGAGGTGGTAAGCGCGACTGGGATATGCGCGTCCGCCTGCACCATGATGCGTTTGGAATGCGCTAATGATATCTTACTGTTGAGAATGGCGTCCGCCATCGCGTTGCCGGTCTTGACAACCATATCCACAGCGGATAGATCAGCGTCCAGATCGTCGAGATACTTTTTGATCGCGTCCAGATCGTTTGCCGCGGCGTAAGCCTTCATCGTTTGGATATGGTTGCGGTAATCATGTCTCCAGCCGCGCATCTGGCGGTACATATTCTCTACCTCGGAGTAGTGCGTTTCCATCAGCTCCTGCTGATACGCCGCAATCCGCTTATTGATTCGTTTGTCAAAAAAAGACATCGTTTCGTTCTCCTTTACAGCCTTGCGATAATGCTGCGGTTTAACAGCTCGTACGCGCCGCGCGGCAGCGGAATCACCGCCCCGTCGGAAAGATAGACCGTCGTTTTGCCGACTCGCTCAATATAGTTTAGGTTGAGAATGAACGACCTCCCGATCTTAAAAAAGCGGTCGTCAAGCTCCTCCTCAAATTCCTTTAGGGTCTTTTTCACCGAATAATCCTGTTTTGCATGGACAGTGACATAGTTGGAGCGCACCTCTATGTAATGGATCTCGTGCAGCAAAACGCAAACCATTTCCCCGGAAATTTTTAAATAGATGCTCTTTTCATTTTTGGCAAGCCTATTTTGCGCGCGGTCGAGCGTTTCAAAAAGCTTTTTCTCGTCAACCGGCTTCAGCAAATAGTGCAGCGCAGCGACGTCATAGCCCTCGGCAATATATTCCAAATATCCGGAAATAAAGATGATCTGAACCGTTTCATTCTCCTTGCGGATACGCTTCGCCATCGAAACGCCGTCCATGCCCTGCATCTCGATATCCAAAAGCAGGATATCAAACTCCTTCTGCTCGGCATAGGCAAATAAAAAGCTTTCGGCAGACGCATATTCCTTAATTGCAGTGGTATTTCCCTTCTCCATCGCCCACTTCTCGACAAGCGTTTTGATATACGATCTATCTGCGTCGCAATCGTCGCAGATCACAGCGCGGATGTGCATAGCAATCCCCCTTCTCTTTCCTCGTATCTTCCACTACTATAGCACAATCCGCTGTCTGCTGCAAATAGAAATAATATATGCGCAAAGCTTACAAAATTGTAAGAGGATTTGAAAGGCAGCCGTCACCTGTTTCTGCTATAATTATAGACAGCAAAACCAGAAAGGGAGTTATCCGCCATGAACCACGAGTTATTTCTACTCACAGTGCAAAAGATGAAGAGGCAGAAAAAAAGTACGCTTTTGCTTGCGCTCATTTTATTTCTATCCTTTGCTTTTTCGGTCGTTTCGATCTCGGCAACCAGCAGCATGAACAGCACGAACGCGGCTTACCGTTTTGAAGCTTATGGCAGTTGGTACGCCGCAATTCCCACAGGCTTGGAAGAGGACGGCGCGTTCTTATCCAACTGCGTTTGGCTTGACACACTGGGTACGGCGCGCTGCTATGCGGTAGCCAACGGAAGCATCGGTGTCGGCACGATCGACGAAGCCTATGCAGAGGTCGGCGGCATTACGCTGCAAATCGGCAGGCTGCCAAAAAAGGAGGACGAGATCGCACTGGAAACCAGCGCGCTGGACACATTAGGCTACGATTATACGGTCGGGCAGTTTATCTCACTCCCGCTCAGCTTCTCCGCCGGAGAGGAGGAGGTCGTTCTGGAAAAGAAATACCGGCTTTGCGGCGTTATCAAGGAATACACAAGGCTTTGGTCGGTCAATCAGTCGACACTGCGCATGCCGCTGGTCGGCGCCGTCATCACCAAAACAGCGGCAGAAGCGCTCTATCAGGACGCACTGTCCGCAGGAGCAGAATCTGGAATCATCCCGGACGCCGCCGTACCGCAGTATTTCTTCACGGTCAACGAGGGGACGGAAAATTCGATGAAGCAGGAGGTTAACGCCTACCTATCGGCTTTCCAGGCCGAGGGCGAACCGCTGCGCGGTCTTGCGCTGAACTCTGCCGCCTACCAAGACATAGACCGCTTGATCGGCTATAACGACCTGTATTCGCTCCTGATCCTAGCGGCAACAGTGCTTTCGATCCTCTGCGTATACGCAGTGCAGCTAAGAGAGCAGACCAGACAGCTCGCGCTTTTCCGCAGTATTGGCATCACCAAGCGGCAGCTAATCATTATGCTGCTTTATGAAACGCTTTTACTCGGGCTGCTAGCGATGGCGCTCGGCGTCTGCGCCGGCTCCTTGGGAACATACGGCCTGTTAAAGCTATTCGTCTACACCGGCTCTGCACCGATCAAGGTGAGCATCCCGCTGGATACCTTAACGCCTGCGGCGCTTATCTGGCTGTTTACCATCCTGCTCGCCCGCCTGCTCGTCTTCCATCTGGCGCTGCGCGTACCGCTGACTGGACGCATTCAAACAGAACACAAAAAGGCGCGCCGTCAGCAGCGGGTTTGTAAGATTTTGATTGCCGCGCTCTCCACCCTTTTTACGGCAGTGAGTATCTTTACGGCGGCAGAGGCGGCTTACCCGCTGAGGATGGTCCAATACTATTCCGCCGCGCCCTCCTGCGTGATCTACCACGGTTCTTCCGAAGCGAATGTGCTAAATCGGGAAACCCTCGCCGATATTGCGGCAATCCCGGGCATTAAGGATGTAAGAGGTATCATAGAAAAAAAGGTTGAATTGAGCTTTTCCGGAATGGAGCAGAGTCTGCTTGTACAGAAAATGCGGGAATTTGAAAGCGTCTATCCTGACAGTATCCCGGTAACGCTCTATGCCATCGACCGGGAGCAGTGGGGCGATCTGTTTCGGCTGAAGGGATCCGACGAGGAGCTTCAGGCGTTTGAAAACGGCGACGCGGTATATCTCTGCTTTCCAATCACAGTCGACGGGGCGTATCTTTATCCTGCATACGACGAGGATGGCGTTCAGACTGACGAGCATCTTGAGAAGGAAAACGACGTCATGGTAAAGCCGGGCGATGAGATCTCATTCAGCGTATATGCAAACGCAATTACCTCAGCCGGCACGACAGTACCGCTCGCCAAGCGGCTGAACACTTTTACAACAAAGGTGGCGGGACTGACCTATTTTCAGGAGAACACAAATAACCATACGCTTGCTGGAGTTTATTCCCCTTACACCATTGTCTGTTCCGAAAGATTTTATGAAAAGCTGCTCCCGCAATTAGACGCCAATTACTGCTGGGGCTCCGATCCAATCGGGACGGAATTCTCCTATAGCCTTGTTTTTGCATATACCGATGTGACCAGCGATTATCTCGGTACAGACGTTGCGCTTTCGCATGTTGCCAAAGAATACAGCGGCGGGGCCTTTACGAATAACCGAGAATGGTTTTCCTCCATCATCCAAGATCATTCCCAAACGCTGATGCTCTTGTTTTCCGGCAGCGGCTGCATCATGCTGATGATACTTTTAATTCTTCTGAACACGCTGACGCTTCAGGCAAAAGCGGAAAAACGCAGCTACGGCATTCTGCAATCGCTCGGCATGTCCAAAAAGCAGCTGCGCAGGAAGGTTTATGGAAACGCCGCTTTGGTCGTCGGTTGTTCCCTGTTCGGCGGAAGCGCGCTCTATCTGCTCTACTTCATTGCGGATGTTTTCCAAAGATACTCCAACTTTAGGCTTGCGAATCCCGACACGCCTCTTCGCTTTTTTGATATATTTTTATCGTCATTCGTTAATATGCGCTTAAACGGCTTTACTGCGGCGGTTTTCCTCCTCCTTGCCGCCGGAATTGTCAGCGTACTATTCATTACAATCTGCCTTGCCAAACGAGAGCTCCTTCATACGGATTATATACAAAAGCTGCGTGAGGAGCACGAATAGAAAGGAATATACGATGGAAACCATTTTAACAGCAGAAAACCTAACAAAAGTCTATCATGGTGCATCCGGCAAGGTGCAGGCGTTAAACGGCGTCGATCTGTCACTCGAAAAGAATCTATTTTACGCCGTCATCGGCCGCAGCGGTTCTGGCAAGTCCACGCTGCTGCATATCTTAAGCGGTCTGGACCGCCCAACAAGCGGCAGAGTGCTGATCAACGGCGCCGATCTTTCCAGCTATTCGGACGAAAAGATGGCAATCTTCCGCCGAAGGCAGATAGGCTTTATTTTCCAGCAGTTCAATCTGCTGGAGGAATACAATGTCCAGAACAATATTGCCATCCCTTTGAAGCTAGACGGCAGAAAACCGGACGAACAGTTTTTTGCCGAGGTGACGAGGCTCTTGGGAATTTCAGAACTGCTAAAGAAATACCCCTCCGAGCTTTCCGGCGGCGAACAGCAGCGTGTCGCCATCGCGCGCTCGGTGATTGCAAAGCCGAAAATTATTTTCGCCGACGAGCCGACTGGAAATCTGGATAAGAAATCCGGAGAGAATATCCTGAAGCTTCTTTGCGGCTGCGCGCGGCGATTTGGGCAGACGCTGATTATGGTAACGCATGACTTAGAGATCGCCAAAAAAGCCGACCGCGTCATCCAATTAGAAGATGGCAGAATTGTTTGAAAAAGCGTTTACATTTGTTGCCGGATATGGTATAATCAAACGGACGGAGCTTCTTCCGTCCGTTTTAAGCTTTTTGAAGGAGATGCTATGGAGCATACGATTTTAATCATAGAGGATGACGCAACGGTTGCGGAGGGATTAAAGGATATCCTTTCCGACTGCGGTTACCGGATTTATTCCGCCAAAAACGGTAAGGAGGCCTTCGTGATGCTTCGCGCGCAGGAGATACATCTGATCCTGCTGGACGTGATGCTTGGCGCGGAGAGCGGCTATACGCTTTGCAAAGCGATTCGCGCAGAAACCGAAGCACCAATCCTATTTCTGACCGCTTGCAGCAGTGAATTGGAGCTAATCCGCGGATTCCAAGTCGGCGGCGACGACTATATCACCAAACCGTTCCGTATGCAGGAGCTATTGGTACGTATCAAGGCGCTCCTTCGCCGCAGTGCAAAGCAAAGCGGCGAAGTACTAAAAACTGGCGCGCTTTGGGTCTACCCCGCGCTGCATCAGGTAAAAAAGGACAGCGAGCTGCTTGTACTGACTGCGACCGAGTGGAAGATTGCCTCCGCCTTGATCGAGCATTCCCCGCAGCCCTTGACGCGAAACGAGCTGCTATACTTAGTCTGGGACAAGGATGCCTCTTTTGTGGAAGAAAACACCTTGAGTGTAAACATCAGCCGTCTGCGCGAAAAGCTTGGACAATTCGAGGGCTGCCCTTATATTGAAACGGTACGGAGGGTCGGCTACCGCTGGGCGGCACCGGTAAGACGATGAGCACAGTTGATATCTGCTTGCTGATTGCAGCGCTGCTGTGCCTAGCAGCCGTTATTCTGCTTTACGTCCGCCGGCAAAGACAGCAAAAGCGCCTAACGCAGCTTACCGCGCAGATCGAGCATTTCCTGCTCTACCCAGACGCCCCCGCCGCCGAAACGCTGGACGAAGGCGCGTGGGCAAACCTTGCGAACCAAATTGCAGGGCTGGAGCAGCTTATGCTGTACGAGCGGGAGCAAAGCCGCCGGCAGGAGCAGCAGACCATCCAGTTTGCGGAAAACATGGTGCATCAGCTAAAGAATTCGCTGACAGCGCTGCAGCTGCAGCTTGATCTGCTCGAAATGCGCGCAGACAGCGGCATATCTCCTACGCTGCAAAAATGCCAATGCTGTATGCAGCGGTTAAACGACGAAACCGACCGCATTTTAAAATCCAGCCAGCTTGCCGCCGGAAAAGTAAAAATGGTTTTTGAACCGATCAATCTGCAAGAAGAACTCGCGCTTACAGCGGAATGTTTGCGGGAGCTTGCCAAAACCAAGGGCGTTACGATCGATCTAATCGGCAAAGAAACCCTTCCGCACTCCGGCGACGCATTTTGGCTTGCGCAGGCCTTTGAAAACATCGTCAAAAACGCGGTGGAACACGCCCCAACCGGATCGACTGTAACAATTCGTTTGGAGCAGGTCGCACGCGGCGTTGAAATCCTCATATCCGACTGCGGCGAAGGGATCCCGCAAGCTGAGCTTTCCTCGCTTTTTATGCGGTTTCATCGCGGAAGCACTGCCAAAGCCGGCTATGGGATCGGACTTTCGATGGCAAAGGATATCGTGATTGCCCATCATGGAAGGATCACTGCCGTAAATGGCAGGCATGGCGGCGCGCAATTTAAGATCTTCCTCCCCGCTTTGCAGGATACAAGACCCTATGAAACCGGAAATGGATAATCTGACCACTTGATTTTTATCTTTTTCATAAAATTTTAATTGAACCAGATTGGGAAAAGCCGGCGCCTTACGCATAGAATGCACGTTGTTTTTTGGCAGCGCGCAGTGTGAATTTCGTCATCTTTCCCGTTTGACAAAACGCGAAGAAAATGCTATAATAATATTGCAATGAGCGGCCAAAACGGTGTAAGACCAATTGTTTTGGCGCTCATTTTTATTTTTACAAAACTTTCAGAAAGGAAAGGGCATGTTTCTTTCATAAGGGAATGAAGTAGACTGACCCAAAGAGGGAAAAACCATGAAAAGAGTGAAAGCTGCCTGTATTTGCCAGACGCTGCACTTTCAGCTAAAGGAAGACGCACCGCACGATTACGCGGTAAGGTTGGTCGCAGAGGAAGTAGAACACTACAAGGCGCAGCTGAACAGAACGCACACGAAGTATAAGATCGTGGAGGAAACAAATCAGCCGGACGGTTCTATTATCATTAAAATCATCAAACAGTACAATGCGTGCAACGTCGGAGACTATATCTAAATCTTCGAATCATCGTACGATCATGAAAAACAGTGTGTAGTTTGCTTTGGCAGCGGTAAATCCAACTGAAAGCAAGCTACACATTTTTTGCGTATAAAGGAAGGAGAAGTAATATGAATCAAACTCATTCGTTTTTGGAAACAGAAAAGGTCAGCAAGCTGATGCGCAAATACGCGATCCCGTGCATCATCTCGCTGCTGGTCGCGGCGCTTTACAACATCGTCGACCAAATTTTCATTGCCAACGCCTCTTATCTTGGCTCCTACGGCAACGCGGCGAACGCAGCGGTATTCCCGCTGACCGTTGTCGCGCTGAGCATCGCCGTAATGATTGGCGACGGCGCGTGCGCTTTTGTCAGCATCAGTCTTGGAAAAAAGGATTTGGATAACGCGCACCGCTGTGTCGGCAACGCGATTGTGCTCTGTATCGGCGCAAGCATTCTGCTGACCGCAGTATATCTGATCTTCATGACCCCAATCCTCACCGGGTTCGGCGCAAACGTCAACGAGCGCACAATGGACTGTGCAAAGGAGTATTTTTTCTATATCTCAATCGGCATTCCATTTTATATGTTTGGGCAAGCGCTAAACCCGATTATCCGTTCGGACGGCAGCCCGAAATTCGCAATGGTTTCTACCTTAGCGGGAGCAGTGCTTAACATTATTCTTGACCCGATTTTCATCTTCTGCTTTCAGTGGGGTATGATGGGCGCGGCAGTTGCGACAGTCGCCGGACAGATCGTCACGGCAGGGCTTTCCGTTTATTATCTGTTCCGCACTAAGGCGATTAAGCTTTATAAGGACAGCTTCTCCCTGCACGGCAAACTGATTATAAGATTCCTTTCGCTTGGTATTTGCAGCTTTTTGGCGCAGATATCCTTGGTCGCGGCGATGGCGGCAAACAATAATATGATCCGCAAATACGGCGCGATGGACAGCATCTTCTCTCAGAGCGCATACGCGCAGATTCCAATGGCGGTTATCGGTATCGTAATGAAATTCCTGCAGATCGTTATCTCGATTGTTATCGGCATGGCGGCAGGCTGCATTCCAGTGGTCGGCTACAATGTCGGCGCAAACCGCCAAGACCGCGTCAAAGCGCTATTTACGCGGCTGCTGATTGCGGAGTTCATTGTCGGCGTGATCGCGCTGTTGATCACAGAATTTCTCCCGCAGCAACTGATTGATATCTTCGGTGCGGGCAACGAAAGCGTTTACTACACACAATTCGGCATCAAGTCCTTCCAAATCTACCTTTGCATGCTGCCGCTGGCGACAATCAACAAGGCGGCCTTTATCTTCTTACAGTCGCTGGGAAAACCATGGCTTTCAACCTTCCTTTCGATGCTGCGCGAGGTGGTTTTAGGCGTTGGTTTTGCGCTGATTCTGCCGATTTTCTTTGGCTTAGACGGCGTGCTGTTTTCTATGCCGGCATCCGACATCCTCACCTTTGTCGCATCGCTCATTATCATCATCTGGACCTATCGAGAGCTGAATCGGAAAATTGCCAAAAACGCGCTTGACAAAAACGCTTGACGCCGTTATAATGTAGCTAAATCTATTTTTGAATAGCAAAGGGGAGATTTTATGAGCTACTATTTTGTCGGCTATTGCAGCGCAAACGGGCTCCCGCATATCACGCGCGGTCAGGCGCAGAAGCTGACCCATCTCAACATCGCGTTCGGCGTAGTGGAAAACGATCTGATTTCGATCGAACGGATCCGCAAATTCCTTCGCTTTCTGCCGCAGATACGGGCTTATAACCCGTCGCTTCACATCCTGCTGTCGACCGGCGGCGGAAACGCTTTCGGGCATGGTCCGGCGACCAAGCCGGATAAGATCGCAGCGTTTGTTGACTCAACAATGGCGGTAATACGCGAATTTGATTTGGACGGCATTGACTGCGACTGGGAGTTTCCGGGCAACACCGGCGACGCAGCCGAAAAATACCAGCATACCGATCTGCTGCGGCGCTATCGCGAGGCGCTCGACGCTTATGCGGCAGAGCGTGGCAAAGGCTGCTGTTTGACCATCGCTGCCGCGGCGGGACAGTGGTTTTTGGACGCAACGGAGATGGAGAAAATTCATGGCTATCTCGACTTCATCAATCTGATGACCTACGATATGCGCGGCTGGAATCAGCCCGCCGGACACCACACCAACCTCTATGAGCCGAAAAACGCGCCAGTAAGATTTTCAGCGGATGAAGGGATCAGGCTTCTGACCGGCATCGGCGTTCCGGCAGAGAAGATCGTCATGGGATGCGCGTTTTATTCGCGCCGCTGGGACGGTATCCATGATCCCGGCGCAAATCATGGAATGCACATGCCTGCCGAAACGATCGGCGATTTCGGTCCGGACTATACGCAGATCGCGCTCAATTATGAGAAAAATCCAGAGTATATTAAATACTGGGATGATACCGCAAAAGCCCCATGGCTGTTTGGAGGAGGCTCGTTTATCTCCTACGATGACCCGCGATCAATCGCTTGCAAAGCCGCCTATGTTAAGCAACACGGATTAGGCGGGCTGATGTATTGGCAGCATACCGCCGATGCGACCGGCACGCTGTTCAACGCGATCTACGACAATTTGATGCTCTAAAAATCAGCGCGCACCCATCCATAAGAATAACAAAACCCGCACAACTAAAAACTGTGCGGGTTTTGTTTACGGCGGAAAGGATTTTTCCAAAAGTATTGTATGGCTGCATCAGTTCTCTCCCGCTGCGGCGATCACACAGACCGGCGCATGGCATGGCTGGCGATCCAGCTCGCTGCCGATCAATCCGGTTTCCTCATCGCGTTTGAACAAGACGAGGATATTGCTGTTTTGATTCGCGGCGATCAGATGATGTGTCAGCGGCAGAATATCGCGCGGCGTTTCCCCGCCTGTCCCGCATATCTGGATCATGCGGAGCGGAGTGTCCCCTGTTCCTACTGTATAAACCGCAACGCTGTCCTCTCCGCGATTGGAGACGTATAAAAAGCGTCCATCCGGCGAAAACTTGATCGCCGCGGAAAAGCTTTCCGCACCCTTCCCCTCCAGCGTGGTGATCCGTTGTAAAATGCGCTGCTCCTTTACCGCTATGATCTCAGAGCTTAGCTCGCAGATAATATAGTAGGTTCCGTCCTTTCCCACAACAAAATGCCGCGGACCAACGCCCGGCGGCAGCAGGATATCACAGCTTGGATCGCGGACAAGCGCGCCGCTTTCCCCCTCTATCCAATAGTAGAATAGTGCGTCCTGCCCCAGATCCACAAAATAAACGCCCCTTTTCTCAAAGGCATAGCCGACAAAATGCAGGTGCGAAGCCTCCTGCCTTTCCGGATGCTGACCGCTGCCCTCATGCAGGATATAATCCGTTTGCCTTCCGATACCGCCGTCCTCCCGCAGCGCAAAAGCCGAAAGACTGCCGTTTTGATAATTGGCGGTAAACAACGCTTTTCTCTCAAGAGCCAGCAGGTGGCAGGGCAGCGTCCCGCGCACCGGCGTTTCATTGATCCAGCTCAGGCGCCCATCCCCACACGAAAAAGCAGCCGCGCCGCCGCCGGGCTGCTCGCGATACACCATGTCCTCCATCACGGCGTACAGGTTTTTTTCATCCTCGCTCAGCGCAAGATAAGAGGCGTTTGAAACTCCCAGCACCTGCTGTTTAAGAAAAAGCCGATCCTTTTCCAACTGAAAAACGCTGACGCCAGGGATATGCTTGGTATCCTCGCCGGTATAAGAACCGACAAAAATAAATTCTTCCTTCATTTGTCTATTCCTTTTGCTATATTATGCCGCTGCGCGCTCAGTAGCGCAGCAGATTCTCATGATAACCGCCGTCAACAAACAGCGTTGTGCCGGTGACATAGGAAGCCGCATCGGACGCTAAGAAAATAGCCGGTCCGGCAAGCTCCGTTATGTCCCCCACCCTACCGAGTGGAATCCACTCAGAAAAATCCATCTTCTCTACCATTGCGCGGTTCATATCGGTCAGAATTGCGCCCGGCGCCAGGTTGTTCACCCGGATATGATACTTCGCAAGTTCCAGCGCGGCGACCTTGGTGAGCATCGCAAGCGCTGCCTTTGTCATGCAGTAGGTGCCGTTGGTACGTACCGGAACAGTTTCGTGAATCGAGGTAATGTTAATCACCGATGCGGCGGGCGCGTTTTTGAGCGCCGGAAGCAGACGGTTCAGTAAAAAATACGGCGAACGCAGATTGACCGAAAACATATCTTTCATTTCCTGCTCACAGGCGTTTTCGATCGGAAAGTAGCGCTCAAATCCGGCGTTATTGACCAGTATATCTAACCGTTTTTCCCGTGAGAGAAACGCCGCGGAAATTGTTTCAGCGGCATTCTCTTCCCGCAAATCGCCATAAAGCGCTTCAAACCCGTTTTGGGCGGCAATTCTCTCCGTGGTTTCGCGTTCCAGACCGTGGATCCAAACCCGCGCTCCCGCCTCTTTGAATCCCTGCGCAATGGCTAAGCCGATGCCGCGCGTCCCACCGGTCACCAGCGCGATTTTGCCCGATAAATCAAAGTAATTCATTTTGCCGACCATCCTTTCGCGATCGATCTATTCGCAGAGATAGACGATAGAACTATGTATCAGCCCGGCGGCGGATATTTAAAAACTCCGCTTTCCTCATCATGCCAGACTTCCAACATTTTTATTATAGCACACGCAAGCCGTTTCATCAATCCTTTTTTGCGGTAAAAAAACAGAAAAATCCGAACCGGGACATCCGACAATTTTCCATCCCGTTCGGATTTTTCTATTTCTGTGGTCGGCGCTTCGCTTCTCTCAACCGCAAAGAAGCCGTTCCATCTCCCGCACACCTCTCCTTTGCGAGAGAATAATCGATTCCAAAATCGGTTCCAGCTCTGGACAAATCGAAAAACACCGGGCATTTTCCGACATGCGGATCGCACCCTGATGGTGCGGAACCATCTCTCGGATAAAAGCGGTATTGATATTGTTTACCGAAGGCGCCTGCCGCATTTGACAGAACATCGTTTCCATGATCTGCTCAAGACAGCGCTGATAATGGCTGATCTGCTCTTTGGTGTTCTGCATCCTGCCGCAGCGCTTTAGGATTTCACGCATATTTTCAATGCTCTTGGTTTGCTCCGCTATGATATTTTCCGCGATCCGTTCTAATGGCAGACAGGTCGTATATTGCAGCAGATTCTGCGACATTCGGATGGCTGCCTCATGATGCGGGATCATCTGAACGATAAAGTTATGAGAAATACTATCGGTTAGGCTGACGTCTGTCATTCCCGCGATCATATCATTTAGGATCTCGCGGAAACAACACAGATATTTTTTAGATACCGCACTGAGCGGCGCGGCGCATGACATGGTCATTCCCCCCTCCCACAATCATCCTATGCGGCATATGGAAAAAGGGTTCGTGGTATCTTGCGATACAAGACCGGCAGGAGCAGCGCGCCGTTAAAAGCCCGCACTCCCGCGACTATATTCAGCGGCGCATCCTGACAAACCGTCTGCGGTGTACGATAATAAGCAAAGCGCAAATCCCCGCCTGCAAAATCGGGAGCAGGTAAATCCCCGCCGCGTTTTCCTGATACAAAAACAGCTTTGGGACGATGAACGCTGCAGATGGCATAAACCGCGTAATAACCGAATACGGCGCTAAGATTGCAATCAAAAATACAAGCACCGTCCAGACACAGCCGCAGATCAGCGTATTGCTGACATCGCGCAGATAATCCGATACCAGGCTTAATAAACATAGCAGCTGTAATCCGGCAAGGAACATAAACGCATACCAGATCAACGTGAAGCCAAATATGCTGAGATTCGTTTCCAGATTAGCAAACCGCTCTATACTCTGAATCGGCGCGTCCAAATTGGTCATCTCGTATTTATGCAGCCAGTTATACCACTCCGGCGCAAAATATCCGGCGAATGCAATGCAGTAAAAGCTGAGCATCACGCCGTATTTTGTCCAAAACAGCCGCTTTTGCCCATTTTGCGTGGTGCGGATCAGCTGGAGCATATTCCCTTCGTATTCGCCGGCAAATAGGCTGCCGCAGGCAAAAAGGCAGACCAGCGCAAAAATCAGCCCGCTATAGAGCATATCTGTCGAGTGACTGAAAAAATATTCCGCCTTGACCTGATCAATAAACTGTACGTCATAACCTTGCGCTTTTTTCTCCTTCAGCGTTTCGTACTGGGTGCTCACATGCGTAAAAGCGGTTTTCCCCCCTGAAAAAGAGTCGATTTCCGCGCGCTCGACTTCATATTCATCCTGCGTGATCTCCCCGCGTGCAAGCGCAGCAGAAAGCTCGTCAATATCCTCCCAGATGCTGTCATAGCGCGCCTGCTCCTCCTGCAACAGCTGTTCCTTTTCCTCGGTCAGCTCGCCGGCAAACTGCGTCGCATACTGCATATATCTGACATCGATTGCGGTGAAGAAAAGGTTACCCGTTTCGACCCGCGTCCACGCAATCACCAACAACAGCACCAAAAACAAAATTCCCTTGCTTTGCAGCCAGAATTTTCCGCTTTCCTGCCGCAGCAGGCTTGTGCTCCTGCGCACTGTTTTTCTTTTCAGAAACGCAAAAAGCTTTTGAAGCGGCGGGATCGAGATCCGCACCGTCCACTGACGGCAGTGGCAGACAAAAAGCAAAAAGATTAGTCCCGCTGCCAAAACCGCAAACAGCGGCAGCATGACCGTATAAATGGAAACCGGATATCCGAACAAATTGAGGTTTTGATAGGTCGAAAACCGTCCGTGAACATCCAAAAGCGAGAATAGATTCACATATTTTATCGGATTCCAAATCGACTGCGGCGCAATCATCTGATAGCCGAGATACTCCCCGCACAAGATAAGCACCGTAATCGCGCTCGCAATCTTAACCCGCTTGAACAGCAGGAACATTGCAGCAGTCAGCGCCGCAGTTAAGAAAATCGCGGCAAATTTCAGCAGCCACGCCGCAGTCAGATATCCGCCCACGGTGATCGACAGACAGCAGTCGCGGAACGCGCTGATCGATTGCAGCGGGCGGGAAAGATCCCCCATGCCAAGCACAGCGTCTGCGATCCCCCAGCGGATGAAATACGACGCCGTAAGGGTAGAAAACGCAAGCAGCAAAAGTGTCACAAGCTTTGCGGCGATCAGCGAAAGCTTGCCCTTTCGGTTGACCTGTGCCAGATAAATTATCCCGTTTTCCCACTCCGAGGAAAAAATCAGAACGGTACAGATCAAAATAAAAAACAACACAGCCCAGTCCGAAAACTCATCCTCCGAGAGATGCAGCACACCCTGCCGCAGATCGACCTCCAGCTCCGTTTCCGTAAGCCCGCTGTAATCCGCAAGAGTTTTATAAATATCCCGATTGAAAAAGGTATTCTCATCCTGGAAGATCGAGCTGCTTAAAGAAACGTCGGCACGCTCCTGCATCCCGCTGATGAATTCATCGTAAGCAAGCATCGACTGGTAACCCGATATGATCTCGCACAGCACGATGTTTTCCTGCGAAAGCAGGTCTGCGTCGGCGATATATTCCGGGTACAGCTCCTCCAACTCGGCATACGACTTCTGGCCATAAAGCTCATGCTCCAAATCGTACAGCTTGATCGCCGTTTCGCGGTCGTAGCCGCTTTCCACTTTAAAGTTGACCGTCTGAAGGCTGCTTAGGTCATTCTGTTTTTCCTGCATTGCCTCATACGCCTGCTCATCCGGCATCTGACGGTATTCCGAAAGCGTCTCGGCAAATAATGTCTTGTCGCAGCGCATCGATTCCTCGTAGCATCCGTTTGCAAAGATCGCCGCCGATGCAATCAGCACCGCCGCCCAGATAAAGATAAAATACCGGTTCTTGAGCAGCTTATAAAACTCATATCCTATCAATTTCATCTCTCTGCTCCTTTATAGGTACAGATACAGGTAGACGTCCTCTAAGCTGACCGCAACGGCAGGAAACGCTCCATCCGGCCGCTCCTTCGCGATCAGCTTTAAGGTCAGGCTTCCGTTCTGTTGACCAATAATCCGGTTTTGCGGATACAGCGCGTTATACGCCTCATAATCCTTCTCCGCAAGCTGAATTTCCCAGATGTGCGGACGGATTTGATCAATCACCTCGCTCGGCTCACCGCATAAAAGCTGCTCTCCTTCGTTAATGAAAATCAGCTCTCTTGAAATCTGCTCAATATCTGAAATCACATGGGTCGCAAGCAGGATGGTTTTGTCCTGCGCAATCTCCCAGATAAAATTTCTCAGCCGCATCCGCTCCTTCGGGTCAAGCCCAGCGGTCGGCTCGTCCAAAATGAGCACCTTCGGATCGCCAAGCAGCGCCTGCGCAATCAAAATGCGCTGCTTCATGCCGCCCGAAAACGCGCCTAAGCGCTTCACCCGCGCGTTCTGCAAACCGACGACCTCGAAAAGCTCCTCGATCTGCTCCTTCGCGCGCTTTTTCTCAAGCCCCTTTAACGCCGCGAAATACCACAAAAACTGCTCCGCCGTAAAGCTGTCATACAGCTTCTGCTGCTGCGGCATGAATCCAAGGCGGCTGCGGTAATATTTCCCCAGTGTGCCGATCTCTCTGCCTTCGTACAGAATCTCTCCCGCGTTTGGCTTTAGGTTGCCGACGATCATGTTCATCAGCGTGGATTTTCCCGCGCCGTTCGGCCCAAGCAGCCCGTAAACGCCGTCGGAAAAAGAATAAGTAAACCCGTTCAGCGCGGCCTTTGCGCCGCGCTGGTAGGTTTTGGTCAGATTTTTAATTTCAAGCCGTTCCATTTTCACCTCTCAATTTCTTTCCCGCAGCCCGCAGGCGGAAAGCCCGCCCAAAGACCTTGCAGATTACTCCTTCGTTATCATTGTTTTGCCGAAATGATTGATGTCCGCGTCCAATATCGTGTTTGGCTCTACGACGCCTTTCAGCAAATCCTCCTTAATCCGAATTAATGATAAAGCCTTTATTCAGCTCGTTAATATCCTTATCCAGCAAAACATACGGCTTGACGATTCCCTGCGCCAAATCCGACTTTTTATACACCTGATAAAAATCATACAAATATGAGACTTCAAACAGCAGATCGTTTCCCGGAATAATGTACCTTCCCGGATAGCCGCCGTTGCTTTCCATTGGAATAGTCGCCAGCTCCGTCCCGCTCAGGTCATACATCCTTAAGTAAAGCTGGTCCTCGTAGAGATCATGCTTAAAAATGTAAGTTCCGTCCGTATAATCATCCGTCATTTTCTCTGTCTGCAGGGTGGTAAGCTCTGTAATTTCGCCTGTGGCAATATCATACCATTTATATTTTATTACGTAATCACCCGCTTCATCTTTCCTCGACCAGCGCATCAGAAGCTTATCCTGATAAAACCCGACAAACGTGACGCCGTAAGTTTCTCCGTCCTCCTGCACATTTTTATCGATTTCCTTACAGGTTTCCTCCTTGCAGTCATAATATGCTAATTTTTCCTTATGAACATCGTCCTCCATACCAGCTTCCCGGAAGTAAATCCGGTTTTGATACGGCAGGATCTCCTGAATGCCGCCTTGGGTCAAATTTCCTCCATACAGCGTCTCTACCTTTTTTCCGGAGGAAAACAAGGCGACGCGCTGCAGCGCATATACTGCCGTTCCGTCCATTTCATAATTCGTTCCGGAAAAATACAGATAGCCGCGGTGGAGCGAAAAAAGATAGACTGGTCTGTCGAAGCTGTAAAGCGTTTTTCTGCTCCCGCTTGTTAAATCCATTTCAGACACAGAGTAATTATTCTGGCTGTCATATTCAATAAAATAAAGCTTACCGTTGTAGTACTGCAAGCCTGACGTACCTGGCACTTTTACGTATGCGTTGCAGTTTACGGTCTTTGTTTCATCCGTTTCCTCATAATGCAAACAGCCCGGATTTTGGCAAAGCACAACCGTTTCCAAACTGCTTTTATCGGTGAAAAAGAGATAATTTCCGCTTAAAGAAATATAGCCATCCTCCGATTCTACTATCTGAGGATTGGAAGCTGAAACGCCATACTGATACTGAAAGTCCTCTTCCGGAACATATGCTTCTTCCGTGGTAGTGTACTTTGCGCCGCAGCCGGTCA
>CAZPLR010000038.1:0-19624 GCA_964587555.1 uncultured Oscillospiraceae bacterium | reverse complement strand
ACAGAAAGAAAAAAGATTGCCGATATGACCGACAATCTTTTCTGGTGGAGACGGAGAGGATCGAACTCTTGACCTTACGGATGCGAACCGTACGCTCTCCCAGCTGAGCTACGCCCCCACAAAAGGGATATTAAGAAGCTTTGGTGGTGGAGATGAAGGGGTTCGAACCCTCGACCTTTTGAATGCCATTCAAACGCGCTCCCAACTGCGCCACACCCCCGGGACTGTTACATATTATATCATATCCTTTTTTTTCTGTCAAGCCCTTTTTTTAAAAAATCCGCGAAAAAAAGCGGCTCAAAAAATTTGCGGATTTTATAAATTATCGCTTGCCTTTGGATATGAAAAAAGCGCCTGCTTTCACAGCCGCCTTACCGCAATCGGTGATCGTTAAAGAGGACACAAAACACTTCCTGCCACAGAAACGTATACGACCGGATGCCTTTTCGAAGCGATCCGGCAAGCGTGCTTTTTCTGCTCTCCCAAAAGCCGGGAGCCTGCCGACCCTGCGGCAGGAATCCGTCACGAATGGGTGACGGCGGATTTGTGAAAAGCTTCCTTTCCCGCGCCATTCTGCTTATCGCCTTCCATATCGAGGGGGGTGATACTTCCGAGGATAAACTTCCTTTTGCGTGAAATGAGACTTTATTACGATTACAAATATATATTCGCAATCCATTTTGCAAAAATAGGGGTCGAAAAAATTTTTTCCGAACTATTTTCGAACGATTTTTATTTAGGAGACGATTAACGTACCAAAAACAGGATGATCAGATAGTAAAGCGCGAAATAGGCGACCATCAGTACGATAATCAGCGCTAAATTTACGCCGCCTCTTGCGGAAAGCTCGGCAAGCGTCTGCTCGGCGGGGAGATTTTTCTCCTTGACCTTTTTAACCTTCTGGATGGTCTGGTTGCGGTAAAAATAGTTGAAAAAGAAGCCGCTGACGAACATAAGCGCCATCCGGATGAAGGAGAAGATCATATCCACGCTGGAAAGCGTCGTAAGATTGACCTCGAACGGAAGCTGTATACTCATCGCCTGCAGCGCGTAAGCGACGCCAATAATAAACGACGGGACCGACAAAACGATCTGCACGAGCAAAAAAAGCACACCGGTCGAATACACCTTGCGGTAAAGGTAATAGATGCCGCCGAATAAAAGCGCAGAGAAGTTCATCGTGTATTTCTGCCGCTTCATCAGCTTGAAGCGGGTCAGAAAATAAAGCGGATTTTTCTTGACGTAAGCGGCTGTTTCCTGCATGGTGACGCCCTCGGCAAGCTCTTCGTTCGGATTTATACCGGAATAGGGCGGAGACTGCGCCTGACCGGTAAAATTCGGAGGGAATGGACTGCCCTGTCCCGATCTGCCGTATGGATCTGGGTAGACGCGGGGCGCGTTGACGTCCTCGCCGGATGGCGCGGCGTCCGGAGCCAAAGATGTGCCGCAGCGGCTGCAATAACGGCTGGATCTTGGATTTTCGTTGCCGCAGTTTGGGCAGCGCCGCGGCATGCTGTTAGCGGATTGCTCGCTTTTGAGGCGCGCGGCTTCCTTGCTGCTGATCCAGCGTTCGCCTTTTGCATGCAGGTCGGCGTGGACGCAGACGCGTTTTTCTTGAATACAGGCGCGGTGATACGGCGCGCCGCAGTCCGGGCAGACGGCAATATCATCGTCCGCAGCAAAGGGCTTGCCGCAGATATCGCAGCGTTCTCCTATCCATTTATCGTCCATTGTAATGTTAAAACTCACTTTCTGGGAAACATCCCGCGTCAAAGGGACGCGAGAAAAGATTTATAAGTATTGCATATTATAGCATATTTTCGACGGACTTGCAATAAAAAAGCGTAAAATTAAAATAATATTTACTTTTCGACGGAGTTTTTCTGCTTTTCAGAAGGAAAGCCGCCTTTTTCTTTTGGAAAAGTAAAAATCCGCTTGCAGTCTTGACCGTTTTTCGGTATAATAGAGAAGTGGGAATTTATATTTGCCGCGTGCTGCGCGGTTTTTTGGAAAGGAAGGGGAAAGATGTTAAAAGCAAGAAGAATTATGATCGATGAGCTGGCAAAGACCGAGGAGCTGTTTCGGATTGCCTTTGAGTTCCCAGATAAGGATGCCGCGGATAACGCGGCGGTTGTCAGACGGCTAGAGGAAAATAAGGAAAAGCGTTTTTCCAAATATGCGCTGGAAAAATGGGCTGCATTCGACGAGCGGGGAGAGATGGCGTCCTATATCGGCGCAATGCGGTACACCGTGCGGTTTGACGGGCACGAGGTGCCGATGACCGGCATCGGCGGAGTGTCCTCGCTGCCGCAGTACCGCAGGCAGGGCGGGATCCGCAAGTGCTTTGAAGCGTGCCTGCGCGACACCTATGCTGATGGCGCTGTGCTGTCCTATTTGTTCCCGTTTTCGACGAAATTTTACGGTCAGTTTGGCTATGAGCCATGCGGCAGAGTTGCCTATTATACGATTCCGCTGCGCGCGATCGAGCCGGACAAGGATCTTGGTGGAAGCGTGAAGTCTTTGCGCTGCGGCAACATCAAAAGGGACGTCATGCAGGTCTATGACGACTATACCAAGACGTATAACTTTTCCTGCGTGCGGGATGAGACGATGGACTGGGGATTCTTGGATGAGCAGGATATGTCCAAGTCGGGGCATTACATTTACGTCTGGTACAACGACGAGGGTGTTGCCAAGGGCGTGATCGGCTTTACCAAGGAGAAGAACACCACCGAGAAATTTGATCTGCAAACCCGCAAGATGTTCTGGTTCTCAGACGGCGAGGGCTTAAGGGGACTTTTGCAGTTTGCAAGAGGATTTGAAACCTATTACCGCAATCTCTGCGTGATGCTTGCCGACGACTTCCCATTAAACGCCTATGTGCGCGAGTGGGCGATCTATCCATACGATTGTAGGGTAGCTGCGATGGGCATGGGGCGCATTATCAATGTAAAGAAAGCGTTGGAGCTTGCGGCATACCGCGGCAGCGGAAGCATTGTGATCGCAGTGCGCGACGATATCCTGCCAGAGAACAACGGCAGCTTTGCGATAGCGTTCCAGTCCGGCAAAGCGGTCAGTGTCGATCTGACCGACGATAAGCCCGATATCACGCTGTCAATCGCGATGCTTAGTAAGTTTTTACTTGGCGAATGCGAGGTGAGTCAGCTTGCGCATTATCCGGGCGTTACGGTCGATTGCGACGACGCGCTTGCCAAGCAGGTATTTTATAAGAAGCCGCTGCTCATATTAGATTCGTTCTAATGGGTTTTTAGAGCGGGAAACAACGAAATAGCGCAAAAAAGCACAAAGAAAAGGCTGCCTGCATAAAATAGCGTATTCCAAGCAGAAAGGGTGATTTTATGCAGGCAGTTGGTTTAGCGCTGGCGGTCTTTTTTGGCGTGATCGGTGCGGTAACGGCGGTATGGGCGGTCGGTCAATGGCTATTTTGTTCAAAGCATCTTGCAAGGGTGAAGATCTATATCCTGCCGGGGCAAGAGGAGAAGCTGGAATATACCCTTCGTGCGCTGCGGCGTTTGCAGGAGTATGGGATGCTGTGCATTGAGCAGATCCAGCATCAGGGGATCATAGAGCGAAAAGAGGAAGGACAAAAACGTGACGGCGATTTCAGGGAAGCCGGGTCAGAATTATGAACAGTTGACTGGCACGGTTGAGGATATCACATATCAAAATGAAGACAGCGGGTTTACCGTGCTGCATCTGTCTGACGGGCAGGGCGAGGACATCTGTGTGGTCGGCGCGCTGCCGGGGGTCAGTGTCGGCGAGGAGCTTTTACTCACCGGAAACTACACGACGCATCCGGTCTACGGCAGGCAATTTAAAGCGGAACTGTTTGAGCGGCATATGCCGGCGCAGGCAAACGCCATTTACCGCTATCTTGCTTCCGGCGTCATCAAAGGCATCCGTTCTTCGACCGCGCGCAAGATTGTAGATCACTTTGGGGACGATACGCTGAAGGTATTGGAGGAAAAGCCGGATCGCCTAAGCGAGGTTAAGGGCATCTCAGAGAAAAAAGCCAAGGAGTACATCAAAAGCTTTCGCGAGCTGTTCGCGGTGCGCACGCTGATGATGTTCCTTTCGGGCTATGGGATTACGCCGATGCAGAGCGTCGCAATCTGGAAGGTCTGGGGCGCATCGGCAAAGGAGCGGATCGTTGCGAACCCGTATATCCTTTGTGCGCCGGATTTTGGCATTGCGTTTGCCGCCGCCGACGCGATCGCGTTCGATTACGGTATAAGCAGCGACAGCGTCACGCGGGTGACTGCGGGGCTTGAGTTTGTATTACAGCACAACACGGCAAACGGACACACCTGTTTGCCGCAGGACCGGCTGCTTGCCAGTGCCTCCGCGCTGCTGCAATTAGATATGGATCGGGTGCGCGAGGGCTTGGAGTACGCCGTGAAGAACGAGCTTCTTTTCCGGGTGGAGGGAGCAAGAAAGCCATATTTGTTCCTGCCGAAGTATTATTATGCGGAAACCTTCATTACCGCACGGATAAACGCGATGCTCTCTTTTCCACAGCAGGCGGACAATGGGGTAGAGCAGAAGCTTTCGGTCATCGAAACGCAGCAGGGGATCGAGTATGAGGCGCTGCAAAGACGCGCCATCATCGAGGCGTGGCGCAATCAGGTGTTTATTCTGACCGGTGGTCCCGGTACCGGAAAAACGACCGCGTTAAACGGTATCATCCGGCTGTTTGAGCAGCAAGAGCTTGCAGTGCTGCTCGCCGCGCCGACCGGACGCGCCGCGAAACGTCTGACTGAGATCACCGGGAAGGAGGCATCCACCATCCACCGGCTGTTGGAGGTGGATTTCACCAGAGAGGACATGCTCGTGTTTACCCGTGACGAGGGCTACCCGCTGGATGCGGACGCAGTGATTGTGGACGAGATGTCGATGGTGGACTCCTTGCTGTTTGAATCGCTCTTACACGCTCTTAAACCAAGCTGTAAGCTGATTATGGTCGGGGATTACCACCAGCTCCCAAGCGTGGGCGCGGGGAACGTGCTGCATGATCTGTTAAATTGCGGGCTGATCCCGACGGTGGAGCTAAAGCATATCTTCCGGCAGGCGGCACAAAGCCTTATCATCACCAACGCGCACAGCATTGTAAACGGGCAGATGCCGCAGCTTGACTGTAAGGACAACGATTTCTTTTTCCTGACCAGCTCCAGCCCAGCCGCCGCCAAGCAGAAGATCATCGACCTGTATGTCAGGCGGCTGCCGGAAAGCTACGGTTTTTCGCCGTTTGACCATATTCAAGTGCTCTGTCCGCAGCGTAAGGGCGAATGCGGCGTGATCGAGCTGAACAAGGCGCTGCAGCAGAAGCTCAATCCGCGCGCTGGGGAGGCGTCCCCTTGTAAAAACGGCTTTTACAGCTTTTTTGAGGGAGATAAGGTGATGCAGATCAAGAATAATTACAACATTGGCTGGGACAGAGGGGATGAGCATAACGTCGGCATTTTTAACGGCGATATCGGGGTGATCCAAATGCTTGACGCCGGAAGCAAGACGATGGAGATATCGTTCGACGGGAGGATCGCCTACTACAGCTTCGATATGGCGAATGAATTGGAGCTTGCTTACGCGATTACGGTGCATAAAAGTCAAGGCAGCGAGTTCGACGCGATTATTATGCCGGTTCTAGGCGGATATGACAAGCTGTATTATCGGAATCTGTTATATACGGCGGTGACAAGGGCAAAAAAGCTGATTATTTTGGTCGGCAGCCGCGCGCGAATCCGGTATATGGTAGAGAATAACCTGAAGATGCTGCGTTATACCGGATTGCAGCGTTTTCTGGCAGATTGCGGAGACAGCGAATGAACGGTTTGCAGAAAGCGAAACGGGAGAAAAGCGTATGCTTCACTGGGCATCGGAATTTTCCGATTCATGAGATCGGGCGGATTCTCGGCGCGGTACAGCGGCTGATCGAACGCGGTTACACCGATTTTTACGCTGGCGGCGCCGACGGGTTTGACGCCAGAGCCGCACAGAGCGTCCTTTATCTGCGCGCGCGTTTCCCGCAGATTAGGCTGCACCTGCTTCTGCCCTGTCCGGCGGAGCAGCAGACCGCTGGATGGGATGAGGCGCAGAAGCAGCTATATGACTTTGTTTATCAACACGCGGATGAGGTAAAGGTGCTGACCTCCGGCGGCTGGGATTGTATGCGTGTCCGTAATCAGGCGCTTGTCGACGCCGCGTCGCAGTGCGTCTGCTGGTTCGATGCGACAAGACAGCGCAGCGGTACGGCTCAGACGGTGCGCATGGCAAAGCGCGCGGGATTGGTGATTGAAAATATCTGGCAAAAATAAATAAGGCGCAGGTAAACTCCTGCGCCTTATTTTGCCTCTCTCATACTTTTGCTGTAAAAAATGCGTATGTAATACAAACGACTTAAGCCTTGTAATAGTCGATGACCCAGCCATATACAAACGCCGCAACAGCGATAATAGCAAGGATCAGATACACTACCCAGAGTGCGGACAAATGCAGAACCGGGCTGATAATTGTACCGGCCAGCATGAAGATAGAAACGATTGCGCCGACAACTTTGGTTGAAATTTTCTTGTTTCTTAATACGGCAAAGAAAGCAACCAAAACGGTGAGCAGCGTACCGAAAGCAAGCCAGTACATATCAGAGTTGGTGTTATAGTCCGCATCCAGAGAAACCATATAGTTCCAGATAGGCTCATTCTTCCCATAGCCGACCGCAAAGTAACCGAGCGGAGAGAAATGTCCGCCGTCGTACGCAACAGTCGGGAAGAACCACAGAATGACGATTAAGACAAGGGCAGCACCTCCGACATAGGTCAACAGTTGGCTAAGTTTTTTCTTATCCATTACGAATAATCCTCCTTTCATTACTTTTCGGCAGTCAGACAGCTACCGCTGTCACAAGAGCCGCTTAGTCGCATAAAGGGCTATTTTACCGAACAGTCCCGTTTATGTTTCCTGTTATTATTTATTATAAACAAACTATTGCCGCTTGTCAACGGTGTCCATCTATTGTTTACAATTTAGACATAAATTTACGAAAGATACCGTTTCAGAAGTTTGGAAAACTTTGTGTGAAAGAAAGATTTGTTAATTGAAAAACAATTTTGTCTGCCTTTTACACAAATCACATAGAAGAAATTGGTAAAAACACTAAAAGCGTAAAGAGACAGCGCATTTGCGCGATTCCGGCGCTATGGGTCAAACAATGACAGTGCAAAGATAGATAAGCCCAAAGAGTAAGGCAGGGACGCCGATCAGCAGTACAACGACCCAAAGCCAGAAATGCTCGATCTGCTTTACTTCGCGTTTTTTGCCGCTCTTTTGGACGAGTGTTTGAAACAGGGTGTGGCTGGTGTTGAATTGGCTGGCTGAATACTGATTTTTGAATGGCAGTAATGACATAATAATCCCTCCGTTCCATATTTTTGCTTTGCGTATCCTGTATGGCGAAAGCTCGGTGTGATTTCACTCTGCTTTCTAATGTCATTTTACAGGAATTTTGGAGAGAGTACAAGCGTTTTGGCAAAAAATGCAGAAATAAGGGTATTTTTTGTTTGTGTGTGAAAGTAGGATTTACTATATGTATAATTATTGCCGAATATTACATAGATTCAAACTTTTTGTCGAATGATGCTTGCAAAAGGCGGCGGCTTATGTTATGATAAAATAGGTATGCCGTAGGGAAGGGGTGAGACGCGGTGAGGCTTGTCAATAAGGTATTCACAGCATTTCTTTCGGCATCGCAGGAGCAGCCGGAAAGCGTGAAGCGGCGGGAGCGCTGGATGCCCCACCGATCGCAGTTAGAGAGCGGAAAGCAGTCATACAAGCTGCGCAGCAAATATCATTTTCGGTTTTTCTTCCGGCTTGCGGTCTTTCTTGGGATGGCGGCGCTTTATTTTTTCCATCCGCAGACGTTTGAAGCGGCGGAGGGGATGAACTTTTTCAAGCGTTTTTCAGTGCTGCACCTCATCTGGCTGTATTGGATGATCGACGCGCTGCTTCCGCTTTTTCCGACGACCGGCATGATTTCGATCGGCGCGCTGAAGCATATGCAGCGGCTTTACATTCCGCAGGGAAAGATACAGACCGACCGACTGATTGCGTATATGAAGCGCAGTACAAAGGATTCGCTCAAGGTGTTCTGCATTTGGGTGATTTACATGCTGGGGCTGCTTGTGCTTTATCTGTTCGGCTGGTTAAGGACAAAGGAGTTTGTGTGTATCTGCGCGTTTTTACATGTAGTGGACATTTTCTTTATTTTAGTCTGGTGTCCGTTTCGGGCGTTGTTTATGAAAAACCGGTGTTGTACGACCTGCCGCATTTTTAACTGGGATCACATTCTCATTTTTTCAGCGCTGTTTTTTGTACCGGGATTTTTCGGCTATTCGCTGATTTTTGCGTCGGCGCTGACCTTTGTTATTTGGGAGCTTTGCTTTTTCCTGCATCCGGAGCGTTTTTGGGAGGGAACCAATTGTACGCTGCGCTGCGAGAACTGTAGGGATAAAATATGTCCGCACGCGAGGTATCATGCCAAGGATAAGCAGGATGATTTCGAGAAAAGAAAAGCGCGAAGCGATTGTTAACCGCTTCGCGTTCTTATTTGAAATGGGATCATTCCGCTTTGCACCGATCAAACGCCTGCTGTAAATCAGCGATGATATCGTTTACATCTTCCAGCCCGACCGAAAGGCGGATCATACCGGCGTTGATGCCGGCAGCGATCAGCTGCTCATCGGTAAGCTGGCGATGCGTTTCAGACGCCGGATGCAGGACGCAGGTGCGGATGTCGGCGACGTGAACCACATTAGAGGCAAGCTCTAAGCTGTCCATGAACTTCATCGCCGTATTGCGGCCGCCCTTGATAACCATTGCGATAACGCCGCTGCATCCCTCCGGCATATATTTCTCGGCAAGCGCGTGGTATGGGTCGGACTCCAGCCCCGGATAGGAGATCGACTCGATCATATCGCAGCCTTGCAGCCATTTTGCAACTGTCAGCGCGTTTTTGCAGTACTGCTTCATTCTGACCGCCAAGGTTTCTAATCCCAAATTGAGCAGGAACGCGGAGTTTGCCGCCATGTAGCAGCCGAAGTCGCGCATGAGCTGCATTCTTGCCTTGATAATGTACGCCATGCTGCCGAAAGTCTTAACATAGGATATGCCGTGATAGCTTTCGTCCGGCTCGACAAAATCCGGGAATTTGCCGGAGCCTGCCCAGTCGAAGTTTCCGGAGTCGACGATCACGCCGCCGCCCTGTACAGCGTGTCCATCCATGTATTTGGTGGTCGAGTGGGTGACAATGTCGCAGCCAAATTCGAATGGACGGCACAGGACCGGGGTCGTAAAGGTATTATCGACGATCAGCGGGATGCCGTGACGATGTGCAGCCGACGCGAATTTCTCGATATCGAAAACCGTGAGCGCAGGGTTGGCAAGCGTCTCGCCAAAAATGCATTTGGTGTTCGGCTGAATAGCGGCTTCGATTTCTTTTTCGGAGGCGTTTCCGTCGACCCAGATACACTCGATGCCAAAACGCCGCAGGGTGACGCCGAACAGGTTGACTGTACCGCCGTAGATCGAGGAAGCGGAAACAAAGCTGTCACCTGCCGAGCAGACGTTTAAGATCGCCAAGAGGTTTGCCGCCTGACCGCTGGAGGTCAGCATTGCGCCGACACCGCCCTCTAAAGCGGCGATTTTTTTCTCGACCGCGTCGCAGGTTGGGTTGGCAAAACGGGAGTACATCGGTTCGGTCGGCATATCGAACAGATCGGCGATGTGCTGAGTGGAATCAAAGCAGTAGGTGGTGCTTTGCACAATCGGGATCTGCCGCGGTTCCCCGTTTTTTGGGGTATAGCCGGCGTGGAGACACTTGGTTTCCAACGCCGCGTTTTTGCTGCATTCTTTCATGGTGAAAAACCTTTCTATCTGACTGCCGCGGTCTGCCGCGGCTCTTTATTTTTCTTACCGTTTCCTATTATACATGACGCACTGAAAAAAAGCAAGTGCTGTTTGCATATCTTGACAAAAATCCGCCTTTGGAGTAATATTGTATTATTGACAGGTATGTGTCTTGGGCGCATCTGCGGGACAAAGGAGGATAAAGGCATTGAAATCACTGCTCAAGTTTTTGAAGGGTTACACAAAAGAGAGCATTTTAGGTCCGCTTTTTAAGCTGCTGGAAGCAAGCTTTGAGCTGATCGTTCCGCTGATCATTGCGGATATTGTTGACATCGGCATTGCGGGAAACGATAAGGGCTATATCATCGGACGCTGCGGCATCCTGGTGCTTCTGGGGCTTATCGGGCTTGCCTGCTCGGTAACGGCACAATATTTTGCGGCAAAAGCGGCGGTCGGGTTTTCGACCGGACTGCGCCGCGCGCTTTTTTCCCATGTGCAGAAGCTTTCCTATACCGAGATCGATACGGTTGGCACTCCAACCTTAATTACAAGAATGACCTCGGACGTCAATCAGGTGCAGTCCGGCGTGAACCTCACGCTGCGTCTGCTGCTGCGCAGCCCGTTTGTCGTGTTCGGCGCGATGATTATGGCGTTCACGGTCAATGTTAAAGCGGCGCTCATCTTTGCAGCGGCAATTCCGGTTTTGTCGGTCGTTGTCTTTTCGATCATGTCCGCCTCAATCCCGCTGTACCGCAAGGTGCAGCAGAAGCTGGATAAGGTGCTCGGCGCGACCCGTGAGAATCTGACCGGCGTGCGCGTAATCCGCGCTTTCTGCAAGGAGGACGAGGAGGTTGCGCGATTTGATTCCTGCAACGAAGAATTAAACCGTACCCAGAAGTTTGTTGGACGCATCTCGGCTTTGATGAATCCGTTGACCTATGTCATCATCAATCTGGCGATCGTATGGCTGATCCACACCGGCGCGGTACAGGTTTATACCGGCGTTATCACGCAGGGCGCAGTTTTAGCGCTTTACAACTATATGTCACAGATTTTAGTCGAGCTGATTAAGCTTGCGAACCTGATTATCAATATTACAAAATCCTTGGCATGTGCAAAACGCATCGAGAGCGTTTTTGCGCTCCAACCGTCGATTATCGGTGCAAAAGAGCCGATTGCCGCGAAGACGGACGATACGGCGGTGATGTTTGAACACGTTGGACTGACCTATGCGGGAGCGGGCGAGCAGTCGCTTTCAGATATCAGCCTGACGGTGAAAAAGGGGCAGACAGTTGGTATTATCGGCGGCACCGGCTGCGGAAAGACCTCGCTGGTCAACCTGATCGGCCGGTTCTATGACGCGACGGAGGGCAAGGTGATGGTCGATGGGGTAGACGTAAAGGACTATGATTTAAATGTCCTGCGCGACCAGATCGGCGTCGTTATGCAGAAGGCGGTGCTGTTCCACGGCAGTATACGCGATAACCTGCGCTGGGGCAAGCCGGATGCGACCGACGAGGAACTGTGGAAGGCGCTGGAGATCGCGCAGGCGAAGGAGGTTGTTGCAGGCAAGGAGGGCGGCTTGGACGCGATGGTGGAAGCAGGCGGCAGGAATTTTTCCGGCGGGCAGCGCCAGCGTCTGACCATCGCCCGCGCGCTGGTGAAGAACCCGAAGCTGTTGATTTTGGACGACGCCTCCTCTGCGCTGGACTTTGCGACCGACGCCGCGCTGCGTAAGGCGATTCGGCATATGGAGCATACGCCGACGACCTTTATCGTGTCGCAGCGCGCTTCCTCGATTCGCTATGCGGATCAGATTTTTGTGTTGGACGACGGCAGGCTTGTCGGCAGCGGCACGCATGAGCAGCTTTTGGAAAGCTGCCCGGTCTATACCGAGATTTTTGAATCCCAATATGATCAAAGCGAAAGAAAGGGGGAGCGCGTAAATGGCTAAGGCAAAAAAACTTCCAAAGGGTGTGCAGAAAAAGACCTTAAAGCAGGTGCTGCATCATCTGAAACGCTATATGCCGCTGCTCGTTCTTTCGATCCTGCTTGCGGCGGGCAGCGTTGCGCTGACTCTTTATATTCCGATCCTGATCGGCGACGCAATCGATTGTATCATCGATGAGGGAATTGTGGATTTTTCCGCGATGGCAGTGTATCTGTGGCAGGTTGCGGTCTGCGCGGCGCTGGTAATGATGATGCAGTGGGTGATGAATACGGTCAATAACCGGATCGCCTATAGCGTAATCCGCGATATGCGCAGTCAAGCGTTTGCAAAGCTGCAAAAGCTGCCGCTTTCTTATTTAGACGCGCATCCGGCAGGCGAGCTTGTCAGCCGGATGATTGCCGACGTGGATCAGTTCTCCGACGGGCTTTTGATGGGGTTTACCCAGCTTTTTACCGGCGCCGTAACCATTTTAGGCACATTAGTCTTTATGCTTGTGCTGCATCCGGGCATCACGCTGGTAGTCGTGCTGATTACGCCGCTGTCGCTGTTTGTCGCAAACTTCATCGCCAAGCGCACTTATGCGATGTTTAAGCTGCAAAGTGAAACTCGCGGCGAGCAGACCGCCTATATTGATGAGATGATCGGCAGCCAGAAGGTTGTGCAGGCGTTTGGACATGAGGAGGAAGCGATGGAGCAGTTCAACGAGATCAACGACAGGCTGCAAAAATGCTCGCTGCGCGCGATCTTTTTCTCCTCGCTGACCAATCCTGCAACCCGCTTTGTCAACAGCATGGTCTATGCGGGCGTCGCGCTGACCGGCGCGCTTTCGGTGATTTCCGGCGGGCTTTCGGTCGGACAGCTCTCCTGTTTTTTGGGCTATGCCAACCAATACACCAAACCGTTTAACGAGATATCCGGCGTGATTACCGAGCTGCAAAACGCGATTGCCTGTGCGGCGCGCATCTTTGACCTGATGGAGCAGCCGGAGCAAATTCCGGATGACGCGGATGCGGTTGTGCTGCAAAATGTATCCGGAAGCGTGCTGCTGGATCACGCTGCTTTTTCCTATGTTCCGGAGAAGCGGCTGATTGAAAACCTGAACTTAAGCGTTCAGCCAGGACAGCGCGTCGCCATTGTCGGCCCGACCGGCTGCGGTAAGACCACCCTCATCAATTTGCTGATGCGTTTTTACGATGTAAACGACGGCGCCATTTCGGTGGAGGGAACCGACATTCGCCATGTCACCCGCAGCAGCCTGCGCCGCAGCTATGGCATGGTGCTGCAGGATACTTGGCTGAAGGCTGGTACGGTGCGCGAGAATATCACGATGGGAAAGCCGGACGCGACCGAGGAGGAAATCATCACGGCGGCGAAGCTTGCGCACTCCCATAGCTTTATCAAGCGCCTGCCGCAGGGATATGATACAGTCATCACCGAGGACGGCGGCAATCTTTCCGCCGGACAGAAGCAGCTTTTGTGTATTACCCGCGTAATGCTTTGCCGTCCGCCGATGCTGATCTTGGATGAAGCGACCTCCTCAATTGATACCAGAACCGAGATACGCATTCAGCGCGCGTTTTCCCATTTGATGGAGGGGCGGACCAGCTTTATTGTTGCGCACCGGCTTTCCACCATCCGCGAGGCAGACATGATCTTGGTCATGAAGGATGGGCATATTATCGAGCAGGGCGATCATAAATCACTGCTGGAAAAGAAGGGCTTTTACGCGCATCTGTATGAGGCGCAGTTCGACCCGGCGCTGTAAGCGGCGCAGAAAAAAAGCAGAAAATGGACGATTCCCGGAAGAAAACGCTTCTTTCGGGAATCTTTTTCGTGCCAAGCGGGGAAAAATCGGGATTTATGAAGGATTTTTGAAAAAACTATTGACTTTTGATTGAAAAAAGAATATGATTATGCTTAGTTGCTGTACTTTTTTTCGCAGACACCCGCCGGAACAAGGTACCCCGGTTTTCCAGCGGTTATACTCATGGATTGGTGTGCTGCTTTCGATACGGAATAAGAATTCCGGTTGTTAGCCTTTTTGTGTACAGTAAACTCGAAAACAAACAGGCACTTTCCGAGAAGCTCGGATGCCTGTATGGCTTCATAGCGGGAACGGGATGATAAGAAAAAAGAAAGGATACCGTTTCAAGGCTATGCTGCACGAAAAAAGGAGGAAAACATAATATGTCACATTCGTTTGAAAAAGAAAACGCATTGATTGATCTGGTAGGGGTCAATATGTCCTACGAAGGGGATAAGATTCTGGATAATCTGAATCTTTACATCAAGGACAAGGAGTTTTTGACCCTGCTTGGTCCTTCCGGCTGCGGCAAGACCACCACGCTTCGCATCATCGGCGGCTTTATTACGCCGGACAGCGGCGACGTCTTTTTGGAAGGAAAACGGATCAATGATGTTCCGCCGCACAAGCGCAATGTCAACACGGTTTTCCAGCGCTATGCGCTGTTTCCGCATCTGAATGTTTTTGATAATGTCGCTTTTGGTCTTCAGGTGAAGAAGATGCCGAAGGACGAGATTAAAAAACGGGTGAAAAAGATGCTCGAGATCGTGGATTTAAAAGGCTTTGAACAGCGCAAGGTCACAAAGCTTTCGGGGGGTCAGCAGCAGCGCGTTGCGATCGCGCGCGCACTGGTCAACGAGCCAAAAATCCTGCTGCTTGACGAGCCGCTTGGTGCGCTGGATCTAAAGCTGCGCAAGGAGATGCAGCTGGAATTGAAAAAGATTCAGCAACAGTTGAACATCACCTTTATCTACGTCACTCACGATCAGGAGGAAGCGATGACCATGTCCGACACCATTGTGGTGATGAAGGATGGTGTAATCCAGCAGATCGGCACGCCGGAGATGATCTACAATGAACCGAAAAACGCATTCGTCGCAGATTTTATCGGCGAAGCGAATATTTTTGACGCGATCATGGTCAAGGACAGGGTTGTACGGCTCTGTGGAAAAGAATTCGTCTGCATGGACAGCGGCTTTGGTGTGGAAAAACCGGTTGATGTAGTGATTCGCCCGGAGGATATCGAGCTGACGGCGGCAGAGAAGAAAAGCGCCGATCTATACGGCGTGGTGCAGAACGTGATCTTCAAGGGCGTTCATTATGAAATGTCGATTCAGTGCGAGGGGCTTGAGTGGCTTGTGCATTCTACCCGCGGCTGGAAGATTGGGGATGAGGTTGGATTAAGCCTGATCCCGGATGCGTTCCATATTATGAAGCGGCTGTTTGCGGATAACACCAACTGCGTTGCGGGCAGAGTTGAAGGCGGCGCGGTCACTTTCTTTGGAAAGACGATGGAAAATATCGATCTTCCGGATGGACCGTGTGCAATCACCATTCCGCCTGATGCCATTGAGGTGGTATCGTTGGACATGGCGGATATGAAGGTTTATCTGGAATCTTTGATTTATAAGGGCGTTTATAACGAGTTGATTGTTTATGACTATGATACAAAGCAGAGCCTTTTGGTTCACTCGATGAACGACGAGCAGGTTGCGACCGACATCGGCATCCGGTTTATTCAGGAAAAGATCACGGTTGCGCCGGAGAATGGAGGCGCGCCATGCTGAAATCAAAAATGGGTTCGGTTCCGTTCATTGTCTGGAGCATTATTTTTATCATTGTCCCGCTGGCGCTGGTGCTGTGGTACTCTTTTTCCGCGAAGGACGGCAGCGGCTTTACGCTTGAAAATATCCTGCGCATCGGCGACTATTCCTCGCTGTTTATTAAGTCGATCTATCTTGCGCTGATCGCGACGGTGATCTGTTTGCTGCTTGCCTACCCGTTTGCATGGATCCTGTCGAGAATGGATGAGCATACGCAGGGCATCATGACGATGCTTGTGATGCTGCCAATGTGGATGAATTTCCTGCTGCGCACCTATGGCTGGATGACCCTGATTGAAGACGAGGGCGTTATCAACAAGCTTTTGGGGCTGATGAACATCGGGCCGTTTCATATGATCAATACCCAAGGCGCCGTTGTGCTGGGCATGGTGTATAACTACCTGCCGTTTATGATTATGCCGCTGCATTCGGTGATGGTCAAAATTGACCGCTCTACCATCGAGGCGGCGCAGGACTTGGGCGCCGGCTTCTGGCAGACGCTGTTTCGGGTGCAGCTGCCGCTTTCGGTGCCGGGGATCATCTCCGGGATCACGATGGTGTTTGTCCCAAGCGTTTCAACCTTTATCATCTCGAAGATGCTCGGCGGCGGCAGCAATATGCTCATCGGCGACCTCATCGAGCAGCAATTCCTAGGTTCAACCTATAATCCGTATCTTGGCTCTGCCATCTCGCTGATCCTCATGGTGATTATGCTGCTGTTGATGGGCATCATGAACGCCTTTGACGAGGACGAGATGGAAGGCATCGTGATGTAAGGGGGATTGAGGATGAAAAAGGTCATAAACCGCGTCTATATGACGCTGATATACATTTTCCTGTTTGCGCCGATCGCCATACTGATTGTGTTTTCGTTTAACGAGAGCAAATCGCGTTCGAATTTTACCGGTTTCACTTTTAAATGGTACGGTCAGCTGTTCCGCAATGAGCTGATTATGCGCTCGCTGCTCAACACACTGTTGGTCGCGGTAGTCTCTTCGATCCTTGCAACCCTTTTGGGCACGGTGGCGGCACTTGGCATTTATAACCTAAGCCGCCGCAAACGCTCGGTTTTGATGAATGTGGTGTACCTGCCGGTCATCAATCCGGAGATTGTCACCGGCGTTTCCATGATGATCCTGTTTGTCTTTATCGCCGGCTTTTTCGGCATCGAGCTGGGCTTTTGGTCGGTCTGCTGCGCGCATATCACCTTTTGCGTGCCGTATGTTATTCTAAGCGTGCTGCCAAAGCTGCGCCAGATGGACATCAGTATGTACGAAGCGGCGCAGGACTTGGGGTGCAGCCCGAACAGGGCGTTTTTCAAGGCGGTGCTGCCGCAGCTTTTACCGGGCGTATTCTCCGGTTTTCTGATGGCGTTCACCTATTCGATCGACGACTTTGTCATCACCTATTTTACAAGCGGCGCAAGCTTCCCGACCCTGCCGACAACCATCTATTCGATGACGCGCATGAAGGTCAATCCGCAGGTCAATGCGCTTTCCGCAATTATTTTTCTCATTGTGCTTGTCTTTCTGCTCATCTCCAATTTGAACGGAATGCGCTCGCGCAAGAAGGAAACGATGTGAGGGAGGGCGCGGATGAAATATATTGCTAAGATTAAAAAGGGGATCGGCGTTTTTCTGGCGGCGGCGCTGACGCTTTGCTTTGCGCCGGCGATGCAGGCAGACGCGGCGGAAACGCAGGTGCTGCGGGTTTATAACTGGGGCGAGTACATCTCGGTGGAGGAGGACGGCTACATGGACGTTATCGCCGAGTTTGAGCGCACCCATCCGGGCGTTAAGGTGGAGTACACCACCTTTGCAAGCAACGAGGAGATGTACGCGAAGATTCGTTCTGGTTCGGCAAGCTACGACGTAATCATTCCATCGGATTATATGATCGCGCGTATGAGCGCCGAAGGGATGCTTGCTGAATTAGATTTTGACAATATCCCTAATGCCTCTTACATCGATGAACGCTTTCTAAACCCGGATTATGACCCGGAAAACTGCTATTCGGTGCCGTACACTTGGGGTACGGTTGGAATCATTTATAACACGGCGAAGATTACGGAGGAGATTCATAGCTGGGATTCGCTTTGGGACGAGAAATACGCAGGAAAGATATTGATGTTTGATAACCCGCGCGATGCGTTTGCAATCGCCTGCGAACGGCTTGGTTACAGTGTCAACACAACCGACGAGCAGGCGTTAAGAGAGGCTGCTAAGCTGCTTGCCGAGCAGAAGAACGTTTTGCAGGCGTATGTTATGGATCAGATCTTCAATAAGATGGAGAGCAACGAGGCGTGGATCGCGCCGTATTATGCGGGAGATGCGATCACGATGATTAGTGAAAATCCGGACTTGGCGTTTGTCCTGCCGGACGAGGGCAGCAACATCTTTGTTGATGCGATGTGCGTGCTGAAAACCTCCGAGCAGAAGGAGCTTGCCGAGGAATTTATCAACTTCATGTGTACTCCGGAAATTATGGCGGAGAATATCGGCTATATCGGCTATTCTTCGCCGTCGAGCGCGGCAAGAGAGCTGCTGGACGAGGAGCTGCGCGACAGCGAAATTTGTTATCCGTCAGACAGTCAGACTGCCTACTGTGAGTTTTTTGTTAATCTGCCGGAGGAAACAAACGAGCTGATGGAGGATCTGTGGATTACAGTCAAAGCTTCCAACGGCGACGAACTGGATCTGAATACAGGCGGAAACCATGCGGTGTTCTGGGCGCTGCTTGGGCTGATTGTTGCGATTTGCGTATTTTTGAATATTTGGCTGCGTGTACGCAGGAAAAAGAGCAGCCCTTATGATTAAACGCTGCATCCGATCCGTTCAGAACAAGAGGCGTTTTGCTTCCTGTTGTAGATGAGAGGGGAAAGCGCAAAAGAGCGGCGCAGTATTCCGAACTTTTCGGAATACTGCGCCGCTTTCTGTTTTTATCTCCCTTTTCGGTCGAACGGTGTTGCCGTTTTAGGCGCGGAAGCCGTGGGAACGCAGATACAGCGCGCCGCGGGCGATCAGCATTGCGTGGTCGAAAGCAATGCCGTGGTTTTCAACGATCTCAACCGTTTCGGTGTCGCCATAGGCGGTTTGTTCTACGGTGTACAGGATTTTTGCTGATAAAACCACGTCGCCGTATGTTAAGGTCAGCGCGTAAAGATCCGATTGCTTCCCCGGCATAGCTTCTCCGGAAAGCAGTGGAAAGTCCACTGTAAACCAGCCCGCGCTCTCTGCGTCGTCGTCCGCCCTGACCGAAAGCGTTCCGGCAGGCAAAACCGATAGATAGCAGACGCTCATCGTCCATGTGCGTTTGTCCCTGCCCGGCGTAGAAACGGTGTAAAGCTGGCGGGCGGATACGCCGGTTAGGTGTGTTTCCTCCGCAAGCTCTCTTGCAGCAGCCTGCTCGGTCGTCTCGTTCGGGGAAACAAATCCGCCCGGCAGCGCCCACATATGAATGCAGGGATGCCCGCCGCGCCTGATTAAAAGCAGCTTTAGCTGTTTTTCCGCTTTTGCAAAGATGAGGTTGTCAACCGTTACCGACGGACGCGGATATTTGGAAGCGTCGTATGCCTTTAGAAACGCCTCCTCGGTCAGCCCGTTTTTATCGCGCAGATCTTTCATTTCAATCTTCCTTTCGTGGATGCGGCGCTCCAGCGGCTCGGAACAGCACGCGATTGCCGCAGCTTTCCTTGGCGTCAAGGCGGATATGCTGGAGAAAATCAGACTTTACTGCTCCGCCATTTCTGCCATCGCCGCTTCGATTTCCTCCGGCGTGCGGATAATCTGCTCAGACAGGCAGACGCAGCCGTCCTCGGTGATAAGCAGATCATCCTCAATACGGATGCCGATGGCCTCCTCGTCGATATAAAGCCCCGGCTCGTCGGTGATCACGCATCCCGGCTGAAGCGCCTTATTCTGCGCGTTTGTTACATCGTGTACGTCGATACCGAGGTGGTGGGAAACACCGTGCATATAGTATTTCGAAACGTCCTTCGCGTCGGTAATCAGTTCCAGCTCGATAAGCCCTTTGGCAAGAACCTCTTTGCAGATATTGTTTAGGTCAGCCAAGGTCATGCCCGGCTTTGCAGCCTCCTTAACCGCACGGTTGGCGGCAAGCACAGCATTATAA
>CAZPLR010000037.1:0-19765 GCA_964587555.1 uncultured Oscillospiraceae bacterium | reverse complement strand
TTTGTCATTATACCAAACTATTTCTCCTTTGTCAACCCTTTTCTTTCTTTTTTGGTAGATAGCATAAATTTAATATGGTTTAAATAAAAAAATATATTTAATAATAAGAAGAAATGACTAGAATTCCGCTGCCCAGCTCTCATCAATGCCAACAAAACGTCCCTTATGTCCCGCACCAAACAGGACGCGGCAGCGTAAAGAAAGCGGTATTTCAGGCGGCGCTGTAGAGCGAAAAATTTTTTTGATGTAAGGCTTGCGTTTTGCTGAAAGGTGTGCTATAATAGGAGAAGTCTTAAAATGCGTCTGTAGCTCAGTTGGATAGAGCACTAGCCTCCGACGCTAGGTGTCGCTGGTTCGAATCCAGTCAGGCGCACCACAAAAAGGTTCCTTTTGTCGGTAACAAAAGGAACCTTTTTATAATCCCCGTTTCTCTGCAAAAAGGGAACCAGATAATATCCCAGTGCCGCAATCGGAAAAAATATGAGAAACTCGCAGGAGTTAAATATCATGCCATCTCCTCTGTCGATTTTCAAAAAATCAGGATAAAATAGATAATCGGCAGCGCCATCACGAAAGGCGGGTTACGGCAAAACGCACCCGCCTTCCAAAACATCACATCGCCGTCGCTTAAATGCCAATCATTCTGTCAAGCTTTCTTACTTCACCGCTTTTTTCCAAAGAGAGAATCAGTAAGATCAGTCCTTCTGCTCTTTTTCCACGGATTCCGCCTGCGTCTTTACAGCTTGTTCTTCCTCCATGGCTTCTTCCTCAATTTCATCTTCGTTTATAACCGCAAAATTCGGAGCGTCAGCCACGCCGATCTTTTCTTCTCTTTCCTTCTTCTTTGCCGCCCTTTCCGGTGTTTCGCCGCGGAACACATAATCGTTGCCCGGCAGGATCGCATTGAGCAGAATACCGACGATTGCCGCAATAGCCAGTCCGGAAAAGCTGATGGTTGCCTCGCCGATCTGGAAGGAAATACCGCTGGTTGTAGCAAACTTAAAGCCGATTGCACAAACCAGGATTGACGCTGCAATGATGACGTTGCGTGACTTGGTTAGGTCAACGTGGTTTTCGACCATATTGCGCACACCAATCGCCGAAATCATGCCGTAAAGCAGCAGTGAAACGCCGCCGACAATCGCCGTCGGGATCGAGCCGATGCAGGCGGAAACCGCCGGGAACAGCGACATGATGATCGCAAAGATCGCCGCAATCCGGATCACACGCGGATCATAGACCTTGGTCAGCACCAAAACGCCGGTATTCTCGCCGTAGGTGGTGTTTGCCGGTCCGCCAAACGCCGCGGAAAACGCGGTCGCTAAGCCGTCACCGATCAGGGTACGGTGCAGACCCGGATCCGCAAGATAGTTGTTGCCTGTCGTCGCGCTGATGGCGGAAATATCCCCGATATGCTCCATGACCGTTGCAAGCGCAATCGGGACGATGGTGATGATAGAGCCAAAATCAAACTTCGCAAACGCGGTAGGATGCAGCGGAATCTCAAAAACCTTGCTGGAAAGGATTTCAGAGAAATCCACCGCCTTGGTGCAGACCGCCACAATATAGGCGCCAACCACGCCGATCATGATCGGGACGATCTTGACCATTCCTTTGCCAAAGATATTGCAGACAATAATCAACACTACTGCGACAATCGCAAGCAGCCAGTTGGTGCTGCAATTGTTGATCGCATCCGGCGCTAACGTCAGACCGATCGCAATGATAATCGGACCGGTGACAACCGGCGGGAAAAATCGCATGACCCTGTGGATGCCAAATGCCTTAATCAATCCTGCCAGAATTAAATATACAAGCCCGGAAACCATTACGCCGCCGCAGGCATATGGCAGCTTTTCTACATTCGGCATGCCGTCGATCATCGGCGCAACGATCGCATACCCGCCTAAGTACGCAAACGAAGAGCCTAAAAACGCTGGAACCTTCCCCTTTGTAATCAAGTGAAACAGCAATGTTCCAAGCCCCGCCATCAAAAGGGTGGTGGAAACATCTAACCCTGTGATAAGCGGCACTAGAATCGTCGCGCCGAACATGGCGAACATATGCTGTAGTCCCAACAGCAGCATTCTCGGCACGCCCAGCTTGCGCGCGTCGCTGATCGGCTCGTTGCCGATCGCTAATTTTTCAGCCATACAAAAAATCCTCCTCAAAACTATATCTTACTGCCGAAAATTCGACAGTATGAAACAAAATGATTGACATCCCTCCCATTCTGCCTTATAATAATCTATAGATAGATTACGCCGTATCCGGCAGAATGGAGAAATAAAGGATGAACGAAAATATCAAAATGATGGATCACCCGCTGATTCAGCACAAGATCACAATGCTGCGTAAGCGCTCCACCGGAACCAATGAATTCCGCAAGCTGGTCGAGGAGATTGCCATGCTTATGGGCTATGAGGCTCTGCGCGACCTCCCGACCGAGGACGTTGAGATCAAAACGCCGATTGAAACCTGCATGTCCCCACAGATTTCCGGCAAAAAGCTCGCAGTTGTGCCGATCCTGCGCGCCGGACTCGGTATGGTCAGCGGCATATTGTCCTTGGTTCCGTCCGCAAAAGTAGGACACATCGGACTTTATCGTGATGAAACCACCCACGAACCGCACGAGTATTACTGCAAGCTCCCAACCGCGATCGCTAACCGCGAGATCGTCGTACTTGATCCGATGCTTGCTACCGGCGGCTCTGCTGTTGCGGCAGTCGACTTCATCAAACAGCGCGGCGGAAAAAATATCAAATTTATGTGCATCATCGCAGCACCGGAGGGGATCAAACGCTTGTCTGAGGCGCATCCGGATGTACAGATCTACTGCGGACATTTAGACCGCTGCTTAAATGCGGACGCTTATATCTGCCCCGGCCTTGGAGATGCCGGTGATCGTATTTTCGGTACAAAATGAATTTGCCGCAGCTTATTCATATTTTCTTCATTATTATACCAATAAACCGCTCGGCTGTCAATAAGAAAAACCTATTTTCATAAAATGACGGGTTTTCTTGATTGTCTGCAGCCCTTTCAATCTGCTATACTAAATTCGGAATCCTCATACAACAGGTTTCCGAATTTATTTTTAGAAAGGAAATACATGATGATTTTAGCGGATAAAATCGGCCTGCTGCGCAGAAAAACGGCTGGTCACAGGAACAGCTAGCCGAACGGCTTGGCGTTTCGCGCCAGTCGGTTTCCAAATGGGAGGGCGCGCAATCCACACCGGAGCTGGATAAGATCGTTCTGCTCTCTGAAATATTCGGCGTCAGCACCGACTACTTATTAAAAGACAGCACCGTCGATCCCCCCCGCCGCAGTCGCCATCTGCATCTATGCCGGCTCGAAAACAAAACCGTTTGCTTTCCACGAAAAAGAACCGCTGCAAGCATGAAAAAAGCGCATTCCATTTCGGAATACGCTTTTATTGCTGCTAAGCTTTAGTCTTTCACGTACGGCAGCAGCGCAACATATCTGGCGCGCTTGATCGCAGTGGTCAGGTCGCGCTGATGCTTTGCACAGGTACCGGTTACACGACGCGGAACAATCTTCGCTCTTTCGGTCATGTATCTCTTTAACTTATCCACATCCTTGTAGTCGATAGAAGTCGCTTTCGCTTCGCAAAACGCGCAAACCTTTCTGCGCGGACGTCTTGCCGGTCTTGCGTTACCAGTTCTCTCTCTCTCCATCTTGTAGGTTTCCCTCCTTATTCATTCTTCCAATAGAACAATCAAAACGGTAGTCCGTCGTCATTATCCAGCTCTTCAAAATCGCCGAAATCGCCGATCTCAAATGCCTTCCCTCCCTGCGGCGGCTCGTTGAAGCCTCTGCCAGAAGCGGCTGCCGGGGCGGTATTTTGCGGCGGAGTCATACGCGGCATACTGCTGCCGCCGCTCTCCGCCTTGCTTCCGGTAAAGGAAACCTGATCGATGATTACCTCAAACGCCGTTCTTGGATTCCCTTGCTTGTCGGTGTATTTTCTGGTTTGTAAGGAGCCGTCTACCGCAATCATGTTGCCCTTCTGGAAATAACGGGAAACAAAGTCCGCTGTCTGCCGCCAAGCAACGCAAGGAATAAAGTCAGTCTGACGCTCCTGCCCCTTCGACGCATAGCTGCGGTCTACCGCAACCGTAAAGGAAGCCACGGCAATGCCGTTAGGAGTCTGCCTATAATCTGGATCCGCTGTTAAACGCCCCATAAGAACGATACGGTTAATCATCTGATCTCACTCACCTTCCGCTTTTTGATCCTTGTCCGATTACTTATTGACGATGATAGAACGCAGAACCTCGTCTGTGATCTTCATGACACGGTCAAACTCCGCCGGAAATTCCGGTTTCGCCGTGAACGTGTAAACCGCATAATAAGCTTCGGTTTCGTAATTGATCGGATACGCAAGCTTGCGCTTGCCCCACTCGTTTACGTTTTCCAGAGTTCCATTTTCTGAAATCATGTTAGAGAATTTCTCTACAATCGATTTTGCGTTCTCCTCACCATTCTTGATGCTGACAACGATAATGGCCTCATAGTTTCCGGTTAATTTTGCCATTCTTAGCACCTCCTTTTGGACATTAGGTTATGCTCGTCTTGGATAACGGCATAACAAGAAGATATGCCTTTGCACATCTTTATTATTATAACAAAACCATTTCCAAATGTCAAGCCCTTCTCCTGACAAAAATGGAAAAAGGACGCTTTTTTCAAAACGTCCTTTCTCTCGATTACCACTCGGTATCGACATCTTCTCCGGCAAACAGATGCGCAAGCTCGGTTTCTAACTTATCGATGTAGGCAAGTCGCGCTGTGAACGATTGGTTGCCGTTTACCTCCATAATGCCGTAACGCGCCGAGTAATTCAATATCTTGACGGTATCCGTCGGCGCGCCGTTATTATATTGATAAACGATGACCAACGGCGCGTTGCTGTCATCTACCGGTTCTCCGGTATAGATATTCTCGCCCGACGTGTACAAAAGAAGCTGCAAATAGCGTCTGAACGGCTTGATCTCAAGCTCGGTTCCATCGCAGGAAACGGTTGTGTTGACCTTGCCGCTTTCGTCTGTCGGATGCTCCAGCTTAAAGGTATATACTTTGCCGTTTTTCAGCTGTAGGCTGATCGTTTCAATGTTTTGGATGTACGGCTGAACCGCAACAGGGGAAACAAACTGGTCTGGCGTTACTGTGACCCATTTTTCGTCACTTGCCGCAACTACAAACACATATTCCGGAATCTTCGAGGTCGTGAGATAATAGCTGGTTTTATCCTCATCCGCATACCCGCCGACCGTAAAAGTCACCTCGGTGTTGTTAAACTTGGTGTGCAGCGTTGCCATCGGCTCGTCCAGCCCGTACTGCGCAAGCTTATCCTCGGTCAAATTCAGTTCCACACAGCTCTGCGCGCTTACGCCGAAAATGGTGTACATATAATCCTCAATCCCGTCATCCAGCACCAGCGAATATACCGGAGAGTCCATGCGCATCGACGGCCCGTTGCCGCTGCTGCTCTTTGCCTCCGCCGCTGTAACCGCACGGATGCTGATCGGCTTTTCCAAATCCGGACGAGTGATCTCAAAATAGGAGAACGTTACCGAATCTGTGTCGTCGGTATCATACTGCCCTAAGACCGTTAAATCAACAAAGGAGGTTTCCGTTGCCAAAAACTGCTCAACCGTAGATTGAGGCAAAACATAAACCTCGTCGCCGTCATCAAGGGATGCATAATACCCTGTGCCCGCAGCGTTGACCTTGCCGACCTTGATCGTATGGACAGTACCGTTACTGAACTTAACGGTTAAAACGGCCTGCGGCTGATTTAAACCATATTCTGACAATGCGCCGACATCTTCTACTTTAACATAGGTCGAAACGCGCAAAACGGTCGTCACCATCGTCGCGAATCCGGCGTCAGATTTCGCATGATCCATGATCTCTGCAATGCCGTACTGCGTCGCGGAAAGTTTTTCCACAACATAGCTCTCTCCGCCGTATTCCACTGTGATGCTCTCTACCTCGCTGTCGCTTTCGTCGTATAAAAGGATGATTCCTTCGTTCTCAAGTCCGAGCTCCTCCTCCTGCTCCGGAAGCAGTGCGCGCAGCACGAAAAGCGCGCCGATAAGCAGCAATAAGATAGCGCCGGTAATAATAAGTGATTTGACTTTTTTACTCATAAATGCCTCCTTCTAAAGAAGGTAACGATGCCGAGCACCAGCACAATCGCCGGGATTGCGATAACAAAAATGATCAATACCGCAGTGATCTGGCTCGAGGTGACGGTAATCACGTCCGAAGAGAAGTCAACCGAAAGAATACTCACATCGTTTTTATTGCTGACCGCTGCATTGACCAGCGCCAGCGCAACGCTGCCGTTATTCAAGGAGGAATGGCTGAGTAAGCTGCCGTCAAGCGCGGCGCGGGAGCCGTAAACGATCACATTGGAATGAACCAGCTCATCATCGACATATTTGGAACGATAACCGCGCACAGCAACGCTGAAGCTCTGCGTTGGCTGCTCGCTGATATGGAAATCGTCTTCCTCCGTGATATCCGCCGGAATAAGCACCGCAGAGTCGCTGCTCTGAATCAAAATCTCAGTCTTACGGTTTTGGGATGACTCCCAAAGCGTGTTAACCGGATGTGCATACGCTTGGATCAAATATCCGTCGCTGATGTTCTCTTCCTCCAAATATTCCGAGTCGGCAAGACTCATGACCGGAAGGAATTGGTTGTTTGAAATGATCTTGCTTGTGTCGGTTTCCGCAACATAGCCGGGATCGATCTCCATGCCCCATTCCGCTAAAAACTCGGTCAGATTCGGCATGTTCGAAACCGACACCTCCGGGATGTACAAAAACGTGCGTCCAAACTTGCCGTCGTTGTCCAGCCATTTATCCAGCTTGTCCAGCTCCTCAACCGAAAGATCGGTTTCCTGTCCCGCCAAAATAATCACCTGCGCGTCCGCGTCCAGCTCGTCGGTCAAAAGCTCACGCGTGATGACGTTGAAGGTGTTGGTGCCAAGCAGCGAAATATAATCTTCCACCGTTTCATCGGTTTCATTGAGCGCGATAACCGTTACCGGATCCTCGTCAAGGACATACATAATCGCACTGGTCATCACCTGCTCCGATTTGGATTTGTAGGAAACGTAGGACTCAGAATACTGGGTCGCTGAGAACATGTTGCTGACCGTCACAACCTTATACCGCAGATCCGACTGAACAATGATGCAGCCGCTGTTGAGGCTCTCATTCGGATACTTTTCCGCAAAGGTCGGATTCTGGTTTAGATCCAGAAATTCCAGCGTGACATAGGAACTGTATTTGGAATAGTCTTTTAATATTTCGTATGCTTGCTTGAACATCGCGGCATAGGTGTTGTCCGAAGTATCCTCTCCGCTGTAGTTTTCAAAGTCCGCCTCCGAACGGCAAACGTAGATATAAACCGGCTTATCCAGTTCCTGAAGATACTCCACCGACTCATCTGTCAGAGTGAAACGGTTGTCGGAGGTCAGGTCGATCGAAAGCGGGTAGTGATCCAGCAGAATGCCCGCGATTGTGTTAATAATTACAATCAGAACGATAAAGCCGATCGTCAGCGCTGTTGCAAGCGCACCGTGTTTGAATACGCGGCTTTTTAAAATGTTTTTTTTCATATTGGTTTCCTTCCTCTCCCCGTTTTAGCTCCAGCGCTTCTTTTCCAGCGCACGGATCGACAAGAAGATAAACACCGCGCTGATGCTCAAAAAGAACAGAATATGCGAAACGTCAAGCAGCCCGGATACAAAATCATTGTAACGAGACGGAATGGACAGCGCAGTGAATACGTTGGATAAAAATTCGTTCGGCATCAGCCCCGCGATTGCGTCAAATAAGGACAGGATGATGGTCAGCGCCAAACAGCCGATCGCCGCAACCATCTGATTCTCGGTCAGCGACGAGATAAAAAGCCCGATCGCAATCAGCGCCGCGCCAAGCAGGAACAGCCCTAAGAAATTGCCTAAAAATACATTCCAGTCCGGTGTGGAAAAGGCCGACAGCACGAGAATGTAAACGATAAACTGCAGCATGGCGATAAAATAAAGGGTAAGCGCCGCAAAGAATTTGCCAAAAATCACGCCGCCGATGCTCACCGGCGAAGTGAGCAGAAGCTGATCGGTCTTCAGCTTCTTATCCTCGCTCATAAGCCGCATGGTCAAAAGCGGGATTGTGTACATCGCGATATTGCAGATAAAATTGAACACATAGGTGTACTGGCTGCTGCCGCTGGAAAACAGCGCATAGAACTCGTAACCGCCCAAGCCGAACATGACCGCCAGATAAATATACCCAATCGCCGAGGTAAAATATGTCTTCAGCTCGCGTTTATAAATTGCCCACATAGATAAATCCCCTTTCCAATATTTTTATAGTGTCTGGTCGTCGCCTAAGATAATATCATTCTTGTCCAAAACGCTCTCGCCATCCGAATCGTCCGTATCGTCGGGACTGTCCGTTTCCTCCGGCGCTTCTTCTTTCGGCATCTCCACCATGGTGCCGTTGGTCAGCTTTAAGAAAATATCCTCCAGCGTCATCTCGGTCGCGTGCATCTCCAGGATTCTGAACCCTCCGGCTGCCAGACAGTCAAATACCTCTCTGCGAATATCTACGCCCTCGTCTCCCTCGATGACAAACTCAAACACGCCGGTTTCCTTCTCGCCATGCTCGGTGATTCGGCGGATGACCTCGCATTTGGAAAACGCTTTCATGATCTTCTCCAAATCGCCCTCGACCCGGATCGTGAAGCGCTTGTCCTTGGTCAGCTTGTTCGAAAGATTGGACTCGGTGTCGTCCGCGACAAGCTTGCCCTCGTTGATAACTACAATGCGGTCGCAAACCGCCTGTACTTCCGGCAGGATGTGGGAGGAAAGAATGATGGTGTGCTGAGAGGACAGGCTCTTAATCAGGTTGCGGATCTCAATGATCTGCTTCGGATCCAGCCCGACCGTCGGCTCGTCGAGGATCAGCACCCTCGGATTGCCGATCAGCGCCTGCGCCAAGCCCACGCGCTGCTTATAGCCTTTGGAAAGGTTTTTAATCAAACGGGTATAGACATTCTTGATCCGCACGACTGAACAGATCTCCTCGATGTGATGCTCGCGCGGCAGCTTGCAGCGCTTGAGATCATACACAAAGTTTAAGTACTCCTTGACCGTCATATCCAGATATAACGGCGGCTGCTCCGGCAGATATCCAATGCACTTTTTAGCCTCCATCGGATTTTCCAAAATATCAAAATCACCGATCTTTGCCACACCCTCGGTGGCGGATAAATACCCGGTCAGGATATTCATCGTTGTGGTTTTTCCGGCGCCGTTCGGGCCTAAAAATCCAAGAATTTCTCCCTCGTTTACGGTAAACGAAATATTATCGATGCCACGCTTGTCACCGTAAAGCTTGGTGAGATTTTTCACCTCGATCATAAAACGACCTCCTACAGGCTTCCCGCTGCGCCAACTGCCGCAGCAGAACCGCCCCTTTGACCTTTCTACTTCTATCAGACAAATCATTTTATTTTACGACCGCGCTTTTTTGCCGCGCGTCCATGACAGTACCTTTGTCTGCACTATCTCACATTATATCACATCTATGTTCCTATTTCAAATCATTTCGCAAAATTTTCAAAAACTTTTCCGACATACCGCCCCTCTTTTGCCCTTATTGCGCATTCGCAGCCCCAAACGAACAAAGCTTTGCCCCTTGATAATAGTGCATAACTATTTGCTGCGCGTTAAATCCCGCCTTCGCCATCTGCTTGGCGCCGTACAGACTCATCCCTACGCCGTCCCCTTTCCCCAAACAGGTAAGCAGATAGCCTCCCTCCGCCTGTCTGATCGTAAAAACGTGTGACGGCAGCGAAAACGCCTTTACAAACGCCGCCGTGTCAAGCCTCTCCTCTCCCGCATAAAGCGAAAGCACCGTTCCCGCTTCGCTGCGGGACGCAATACGCAGCTCACCGGATGCTTCTATCCCCAATTCCTTCAGATACGCCGCAAGCGCATCCTCCCGCAAAAGAAGCGTTTTCTTCACCGGCGCGTCCATATCATATCCTCTCACCCGCGTTAAATATGCCGCTTCCTTCCCCCAAGCCAGAGCCGACGACTCGGTAATTCCAAATCCGGACGAAAAATACGCCGCCAAGATCGGTCTGCTCCTATAACAGATCACTTTATCCGCCGCCCAGACCGCGGCTTCCCACCAATCCCTCACTGTCTGTGCAGAATACCGCTCTGCAAGCGACTCCATATCGCTCCACCTCATACCGTGCGCATCTTGCGAAAGGGCGTCCCCTCGCTGCAGCAGATACCATGCGTTGGTGGAAACTGCCGCACAAAGCGCTTTGCGGTATTCCTCCGCTTCCTCCCCTTCCGGCGCGGCAGCGTTCATCGCACACCCGGCAATATACTCTGCCGCCGGAACCTGTATGATCCCCTCGCCCGTCTGCACCGGAAAGCAAAATTCCGCAGACGTCTCCTCCTGCGGCAAACCCGCTATGCTCCAAAGCAGCGAGGCGACCGCCAGCGCCGCCACGCAAGCCGCCGCGTAAAGTCTTCCCCGACGCAGGCTGGAAATAACACCCCTTTTTCTCATACGCTTTTTTCCTTTCCATCCTTCTTATAGCCCGCAAAAAGCCGCACCCGCGCTTTGAGCCTGCAAAGCAGCCTTTCTTTTGCCCTCTTTTGCATTCTAAAAAGAAAAATCTTTCATTTCCTTTTGAAAACGGTCTTGACAATCCGGCACATCAGGGCTATAATAAAGCTTGGCTGCACATAAATAGGCAAAAACGTGAATTTTACAAAAAACAGAAATTCATTCTTCACGCAAAAAGGAAGGGGCTGTCGTTTTGACCGATACAAACGAAACCAAGGATCTGCTTTTGCAGTTTTCCAAGCATTTAAAAACGCCGGCAATCACGCCGGAGCAGTATAACCTCTACAATGTCAAGCGCGGACTGCGAAACTCAGACGGCACCGGCGTTATGGTGGGCTTTACCAACATCTGTAATGTCCACGGCTACCTCATCAACGAGGGTGAGCGCGAGCCGATCCCCGGACAGTTGTTTTTCCGCGGCTATAATGTGCGGGACATCGTGAAAAGCTGTCAGGAAAACGACCGCTTCGGCTTTGAGGAGGTCATGTATCTGCTGCTGTTCGGCGAACTGCCGGACGCGCAAACCTTATCCACCTTCTGTCGGCTGATCCGCAGCCTGCGTCACCTGCCGGACAGCTTTACCGAGGATATGATAATCAAAGCGCCATCTCCAAATATCATGAATAAAATGGCGCGCTCTGTTTTATCGCTTTATTCCTATGATGACAATATCGAGTATGCAGCAATCGAAAAGGAGCTGGAGATCGCCATCAACCTGATTGCAAAAATGTCGGTCATCATGGTAGACGCGTATCAAGTCAAACGCCATTACTACGACAATCAGACGATGTATTTCCATCCGCTGCGCGACAATGAGGGCTTTGCCGAAAGCATCCTTTCCATGCTGCGTCCAGACAGGCAGTACACACACGAGGAAGCAATGCTGCTCGACCTATGCCTGATCCTGCACGCAGAGCATGGCGGCGGTAATAACTCCACCTTTGCCACCCGCGTGCTGACCTCCTCTGGAACCGACGCCTATTCCGCGTTCGCCGCTGGGATCGGCGCGCTGAAGGGACCGCGTCATGGCGGTGCAAATATCAAGGTCATGGAGATGATCTCCTATTTTGAACGGGACGTCGAGGATATCAACGACGCTGGACAGGTTGCCGCATATTTGGAAAAAATCCTCGATAAAAAGGGCGGCGACGGCAGCGGCTTAATTTACGGCATGGGGCACGCGGTCTATACCATATCCGATCCGCGCGCCGAGCTGCTGCGGGACGCTGCGGAGAAGGCGGTGGCGGGCACCGAGCTGGAACGCATCTTACGCCTGCTCACGCTGATCCAAGAGCTTGCGCCGGAGATATACCAGCGCAAAAAGCGCAGCGATAAGCCGATGTGCGCCAACGTCGACCTTTATTCCGGCTTAATATACCGCTCTTTACAGATCCCAGTGGATTTGTACACCCCGATATTTGCGGTCGCGCGGATGACCGGATGGGCGGCGCACCGCATCGAGGAAATCATGTCCGGCGGACGCATCATGCGTCCGGCTTATAAAGCGGTCGGCAAGCCGCGCTCCTATATCCCACTGCAAAACCGATAAACAACAAAATCAGGTCTGTCAGGGCGGAAAATTTGAGTTTATAGGGCAGTTATTTATTGAGGGTAACTGCCCATTTTCTCATTTTGAAAGAAAATCAGAAAATAGAGCAGCAGCACAAAAGGAAAAAGCTTTTGGCGGCTCTTTTTCTTGACAGGTCCTTAGAAAGAGGTTACAATGAAGATGTCGGCCATTCGGCCAATGATATCCTTGCAAAAAGGAAATCGGAAATGTGAAAAGGGAGGAAATTGATTATGAAAAAAACAGACTGTCTTCCATACGCCGCACCGGAGTCGCTCGGCATCCCGTCCGATGCGCTCACACGCTTCATCCGCTATACGCAGGAAAGAAACTTAAACCTGCACTCCATCATCCTTCTGCGCCACGGGAAAACCGCGCTGGAGTGTTACTTTAAACCATATGCGCCGGAAAAACCTCATATTCTTTGGTCGCTCAGCAAAAGCTTCACCAGCACCGCCGCCGGCTTCGCGGTACAGGAAGGGCTTTTGTCGCTGGATACGCCGATTGTCGATTTCTTTGCGGAAAAGCTTCCGTGTGAGCCATGTGGCTATATGAAAAAGGTCACGGTGCGCCACTTGCTTTCGATGGCGTCGGGACATTCAGTAGAGCCGAATGCGATGAACGGAACAAACTGGGTTTACAACTTCCTAACCAGCTATATCGACAAGGAGCCGGGAAGCATCTTCACCTATAACACTGCCGGAACCTATGTTGTCTCCGCAATCCTGCAAAAGGTCACCGGACAGACCGTTATGGACTATCTCCGTCCGCGCCTGTTTGAACCGCTCGGCTTTTCGGAGCAGACCTGGTGGCTTTCTTCCCCGGAAGGGATCAGCTGCGGCGGCTTCGGGCTGAACGTCACAACCCGAGACCTCGCCAAATTCGGACAGTTTTACCTGCAGCGCGGCTCTTGGGAGGGAAAACAGCTGCTAAACGCAGAATGGATCGATCTTGCAGTCTCCAAGCAGATTGATAACGCCGGAAACACGCCGGATTGGCGCTGCGGCTACGGTTATCAGTTCTGGCGCTGCCAGCCGGAGGGCGTTTACCGCGGAGACGGCGCGTTCGGCCAGCTCTGCGTTGTCATGCCAAAGCAGGATGCGGTGCTTGCCGTCAACGCCGGCACCATGCCGATGCAGGAAACGCTGGACGGAGTCTGGGAGATTCTGCTGCCTGCTATGGGAGAGCCGCTTCCGGAAAACAAAGCGGCAAACGAGACGCTGAATCTGCTCTGCGAGAATTTACAGATGCCGCAGCCGCAGCTGACCGATCAGATGACAGTTTGGGAGCAGGTGAGCCGTAAACGCTTTGCGCTCTCGGACAATCCGATGGGCTTTACGGCGCTTTCCGCCGACTTTGCGCCGGACGGGGATCATTTCCGGCTGGAAAGCCAAAACGGAGAATTTGCGTTTACCGTGAGGAAGGACGAATTTACGCCTTGCCGCCTGCCGGACGATCCGGAAAACGAACGGGTGGGCAATTACTGCGGCAGAGAGGCCTGCGGCGGCTGGACCGCGTCTGACATCTACGAGGCGTACCTTTACGGAGAGGGCTATACAACGCTCGACCGCCTAAAGATCACTTTCCTGCCGGTCAAAAACGCGGTAAAGGTGCAGTTTGTTCGTGACAGCGATATGTCGCCAAGCGACTTCACCGCTTTCGGTATCGAAGAATAAGCCTGTAAAAATCACAACTCCCTTCCCAAGTCCATAGTATGGCGTAAGCCAATTGCTTCGGACCTTGGAAGGGAGGATTTTTCATGCCTGATTTTTGGGAATTCGACGCGGGAGAGATCGCCGGAATCCTGTTTGTCTGCTTCAGCGCCAATCTGGATGTTCTGCTCGCCGCTGCTTCACAGGGCGAGCTGTTCTCAAAACGCTCTCGTTTCTTTAAAATATCCTGCGTCGCGCTTTTTTCCACCATATTCACCTCGGCAAGCACGGTTTTCGGAAAATTGCTTGCCGGCTATATTCCCTCGAATGCCGCGCGCTGCTGCGCCGGCGCGTTGTTCACCCTGCTTTCGCTTTACACGATCGGAAACGAACTGCGCGCAAAACCGGAAAGCGTCAAGGAGAAAAAACACGCGCTGCCCCATAACGGTGTCGGACGGCTATTGCTGCTCTCGCTCTCCTTGGCTGTCAACAACGTGGGGCTTGGCGCCGCGGCGGGCGTCGGCGGACTTTCCCCGGCGATCATCACTGCTTTCACCCTGTTTTTCGCTTTTATCGCGGCATATATCGGCGTTCTATGCGCAAAGTGGTTAGAACAGCGCTTTACCAAGCGCAAAACCGTCCTTGTTTCCAATCTGCTGCTGCTATTACTCGGCGGCTTCGAGCTGGCTTTCGGCATCTTTGGCGCTCTCTAGCCTTCTGCGCATCAGCGCAATATACAGCACGATAAGCAAAACGAGCCCACTTTGCAAAAGCAGGGTCATCTGCACGCCGCCCAGCTCCAAAAACGGCAGGATACGGTAGGTTTTGTCCCCTGCCGCCGCGATAATCGCCGTGCCGCAGACCTGTCCTAAAAACGCGAACAGGTTTGCGCAGAGCGTGTAAAACGCAAGACAGGTCGTCCTGTCCTTGAGCGGCATATGATACCACGGCAGATTGGTCATGCAAAGATTCAGGCAGGTGCCGTTGATATGCTGCAAAATACGCATCACCGGATAGATCCAAAACGCGTTTGCCGGAGTGCTGACCACCGCAAGCAAAAGTGTTGGCACATAGGTCAGCATTCCGAGCATCAGCACCCGCAAAAGCGAATGATGCCCTAAGTATTTCCGCCACTGCGGCACAAGCACCAGCAGAAAGATGCAATAAAGCGAATCGATCAGCGTAATCTCGCCATAGGAAATCCGAAGCGTATCCAGTACATAAGCCGACCACGCCGACGAGGAGAGGTATGCCGAAAAGTTCCAGACAAAGACGATCACCACCGTCAGAAGGAAAAATTTGTACCGAAACGGCTCGCGGAAGATCGCGACAAACGAGGTGCCGGTTCCGGTCTGCTTGTATTCCGGCTCTCTCGGGCGGGTCAGGCAGTAGACCTCAAAAAGAGCAACCGCAAACGCCACAATACGCAAAACGACGATGAACCCAACCTCGTGCCCCAACGCGGTGACAATGTTCGCCACCTGTCCGGAGATCAGCACCACAGCCGCCGAGACCACCCCGTTGATGATCATCTGGAGCGAGAAAAAGTTGGTGCGCATCTCGTCGGTCGGCGTGTAGCTGATATGCCATGTGGAATAGCCCGGCGCGGTCAGATTGGAGATCGCGCCCGAAATGAATACGCAGACACAGACCATCACAATCTTGCCGTTTACCGAAAGCGGCAGAAACGGCAGCAGCGTGATGCCGAGGATATTGAACACATGATAGCCGATTCTGGTGATGATCAAAAGCTTTTTCCGCTTTGGAAAGCGGTTTAACAGCATCGGCGAAAAAAGGTTGAAAAAGCTTGTGATCAATGATATACTGGTAACAATACCGATATTGACGATATCGATCCCCATCGCAAGCAGAAAGCCTGTGTAGAAGGTGCCGCTTACAAACGCACTGAAAACAGTGCCTAAAATGCCGGACATCAGGACGTAAAAACGCCCGCGCCCCATCTCGTCTTTGCTGAAAACCACCCGAAAAACGGAAGTATCCAGCATCTGTTTTAATTTTTTCATCCGATTCCTTTCCGCCGCGAACGCGCCGCAGTGCTTTCCCCTTTTTTATCGATGAACGTTCTATCTGCAAAAACGCTCCATCTGCGCGCATAATACCATATCGGAAAAGGAATTGCAACTGTTTTTCTAAAATTTCGCCTATAGAAATTGCCGTCGCCCGCTCCACCGTTTTTAGGCAGAAAAGCATTGTTTTAGGTCATCTTCATCTTATGAAAAAACTCCCATGTGCTGTAACGGCTCGCGCGGTTAAACCGCCCAAGCAAAACCGGCTTGCTATCAATATCCGCTTTGCAGAGACAGTTTACCTTCTCCTCACAGGTAAAAGCAAAACGAAAGCCCATTTGATCCAAAAGCGGATAGGACTGGCGGCAGATTGCGCCGAACGGATAGGCAAACGCATCCGGCTGAAAACCAAGCTCCTCGTACATCCAATTTGACAGCGTGCATAAATCCTCGCCCACTGCGTCACAGTAAGCGTTTTCATCCTCTCCGGCGTTGATCGATATCCCGTAGCGTTTTCCCTGCCCCTTGAGCATATGCAGGTTATAGGAATGGCTTCCAAGCTCCATATACCCGCTTTCGCGCATCTCCCTTAGCTGCTCCCACGTCATATGCGCGTAAGCGACGTTCTGCTTCTCCCCGTCGGAGTACATCTGGGTATAGTAGCCCAAAATAAAGCTGACCGCCGGCATATCGTACTTTTTGAGCAGAGGATAGGCGTAAACATAAACGCTGTAGTACCCGTCGTCAAAGGTAATCAACACGCTCTTTTCGGGCAGCGGCGTCCCGTTTTCATAGTAATCCCGAAGCTGCGCAAGCGAGATCGCGGTGTAGCCAAGACTTTGTATCATCTGTAAATCCGATTCAAACTGCGCCGGTGAAACGGTGTAATCCCCAAGCTTTTCCGGATTTTCCGACAGGTGGTGGTACATAATAATCGGCAGCGTCTGCACAGCTTCCTCTGCCGAAGGGCTGCCCACTCCGGCGGTACGCACAGCGGCGCTTTTGCAGACACCAAACCAGAGCGCCGCTAAGCAGCAAAGCAAAATGCCCGCCATAGCAGGCAGCGAAAGCCGAATCACGCCGCGCCGTCTTTTTTTCATAACCCCGCTCCTCTCTCTATAAGCCCATTTTTTCACAATACCATATGCACACAAAGAAAAAATCATACGTTATTTGCAATTGAAAGGACTATTATGCCATCTGATCAAGCGCTTTTTCAAAGCTTATCCGCCGTCTACGGCATCCCGGATTTTGGTTTTCTGCCATTTTCCGCCGTAAAGGACAGCTTAATCCCCTGCCGCGGGATCAAAAGGCTGCCGCAAAACGCCAAAACGGTCATCATGATGCTGTTCCCATACTACATCGCCCCATTCCCAGAGCGCAATATCTCGCTTTACGCCGTTGTACCGGACTACCATACGGTCGTCGGCGAGCTGTTAAAAGACCTCGCGCGCGACTGTGAAAACGCCTTTCACGCGCAGTTCGTCCCGTTCACCGACAGCTCTCCGATCCCTGAAATCCTGTCCGCCGCAATGGCGGGACTCGGCGCAATCGGCAAAAACGGGCTTTTGCTGCATCCGGTCTACGGATCCTACTGCTTTTTGGGAGAGCTTGTCACCGATTACGATTTTGCCGCCGGATGTCAAAAGATAACATGCTGCATCGGCTGCAACGCCTGCGTCAAGGCATGCCCGGGGAACGCGCTTTCGGACAGCGGGAAGGATTTTTCCCGCTGCATCTCCGCCCTAACCCAAAAGAAAAAACCGCTCTCCCCCGATGAAGAGGAGGCGATCCGGAAAAACGGCTATGTTTGGGGATGTGACCGGTGTCAGACCGTCTGCCCGTATAATAGGTGTCCGAAAAAGACCCCGATCCAAGCGTTTTATCATAACGCCGTCCCGGTCATCACCAAAGAAAACGTTTCAGAGCTGCTTTCCGACCGCGCGTTTGCTTGGCGCGGCGAGGCGGTCATCCGCCGCAACCTTGCGCTGGTGGGGCAAAAAGAGAAAAGGGAAAGACAGGACGAGCAGGATAGTCTGCAAAAATAGGTTGACAGCCGTATTTTTCCATGGTATAATGAGGACGATAGATCATCCTCCCGAGTTTCCCTTCGGGAAGCATCGATCAGAAAATCAAATCCATACGAAAGGGGTTGTGATTATGTCGGTTATTTATGAGGTGGCTTTTTCCTAAAACCGAACATCGGTATTTGACGCCGTGAAGCGTCCGGACGGACGTTTTATTTTGGTGCGCAGATACCGCAAGACGACCTTTCGCTGTCATATCGTTTACTTGGCGCGTTGGGACGCGCCTTTTTTGCTGCCTTTTTATCATCGCAGCCGCGCGCTTCCCCGACGCCCTGGCGTCCTGCTTTTCCCGCAGAGAACGACGCTTTTCCACAGCCGAAAAGCCGTTTCCTGCGGGATTTTTGCGCCCATTTTCAAAAAGCCGCCAATTGCACTGCAAAATTTTTGCAGCAGTACTTTAGGAAAGGAGAGAATGTTATGCTTTGTACAATCGTCATCCGCAAACTACATTTTATTTATGTTGGAGGGAATCCCTTTGCAGAACAAATCTACCGAAAACACACAAAAGAACCTGTTATCCCGTTACGGGAGCGATAACTTTCCTATCAGCCATGAAAACCTCGCCCGCGTTATTGCGGTCCATCGCGACCGCTATGAGCTTGTAACCCAAACCGGCTTTACCTTCGCAAGACTGAAAACAAAGGAATACTATCTATCGGGAGAGGAATTTCCAACCGTCGGCGACTATGTTACGATCCTGCCGCAGCAAAATTCCGACAGCATCATCCTGTCTACCTGTCCGCGCAAAAGCTACTTCGTTAGGCGCGACCCGAATCCAACCAAAGGGGAGCAAGCGGTCTGCGCCAATATCGACACCGTGTTTTTGCTTCAGTCGGCAAACCTCGATTTTAACGTCAAACGCCTAACGCGCTATCTCACAGCTGCGCGCGGCTCCGGCGCAAAACCGGTGGTTCTCTTAACCAAGATCGATCTGGTTTCGGATATCAACGTTTATCTTTCCAAGGCAAAGGAGGCCGCAGGCGATCTGCCGGTCTGCCCAGTCAGCGCGTTGACAGGAGCGGGATTGGACACGTTAACGCCATATCTGACCGCCGGACAGACCGTCGCCTTTTTAGGATCCTCCGGCGTCGGAAAATCGAGCCTGTTAAACGCGCTTGCCGGAGAAGCTCTGATGGAAACCGGCAGCATCCGCAAAAGCGATGATAAGGGCCGCCATACCACCGTCCGCCGGCAGATGTTCCTGCTGCCAAGCGGCGCGCTGGTAATCGACACGCCCGGTATGCGGGAGCTGGGGCTTTGGAAGGCAGACGAAGGTCTGAACCAAAACTTTGCGGATGTGGAGTATTATATCGCGCGTTGCCGCTTTTCCGACTGCCGCCATCAGACCGAGCCGGGCTGCGCAGTCAAAGCGGCAATAGCGTCCGGCGCACTCGATCCCAAACGGTTGGAAACCTACCTGAACCTGAAATGGGAGTCGGACGCAAGTACGCGTGCCGACGCGCTCTTACAGCGCAAACAGGAAAAGTTCAAGCAGATTTCCAAAAACCGCAGACGGCTTCAGCAGAGCAAGGGCAGGGGGTGATTGGATGAATCGAGAAAACAAGAGGAAACAGTTTGAAAAAGGCTGCTATAAAACCCATCCGTGCAGCGACAGCTTTACCTGTAATGTCTGCGGCAGGCTGGTCACGCCGGATATGGCGGGAACGAATCACCGCAGCCACTGCCCAAATTGCTTAAACAGCCTGCATGTCGACATAGAGCCGGGCGACCGCGCCGC
>CAZPLR010000036.1:0-20198 GCA_964587555.1 uncultured Oscillospiraceae bacterium | reverse complement strand
TGCGGCGATTACACCCTGCGCGCCATCGAGCTGACGGCGGAGAACGAATGGACGGCGACCCTGCAGAATATGCCGGACGCGCTTCTGGAGCAGTGGAAGAACGGGAATGTCACGGTGACCATCCTCGAAAACGGCGCCGATCAGTATGAAATCAAAGAGGACTCCGTGAAGGCGACGATCGAAGGTACCGTGCTTCAGATCAGCTTTACCAACGTCTATGCGCCGACAACCGGCAATCTGACGGTCAGCAAGACCGTTTCGGGCAGCGGCGCAAGCAGCACGAAGGAGTTTACCTTTACCGTAACGCTGAATGATACGTCAATCAACGGAACCTACGGGGATATGACCTTTACAAACGGCGTTGCCACCTTTACCCTGAAAGCCAATGAGAGCAAAACTGCAGTCGGGCTTCCTAAGGGGACGACTTATACTGTCGTGGAGAGCGACAATGCCGGCTATACGGTGACGGTGAACGGGACAACAGAAAAAACGGCAACCGGAGCGATTGTCGAGGATGAAACGCAGAGCGCTGCGTTTAACAACTACAAATCGGGCGGCGGATCTGTCCCGACCTACACCAGCGTAACCGTTAAAAAGGTCTGGAAGCTGGACGACGGCGGGCAGGCGGCGGACTCCGTGACCGTGGCGCTGCTTCAGAGCGGCGTTCAGGTCGCGACGGTCACCCTGAGCGAGAGCAGCGGCTGGTCGTATACCTGGAGCGGCCTGGATGACCGCTACATCTGGACGGTGCAGGAGCTGAATGTGCCGGAAGGGTTCACCGCAAGCGTATCGCAAAGCGGGTACGACTTCACCATCACAAACGATGATGAGTCGGATACTCCTGTCACGCCGGATACGCCGGATACGCCGGACACCCCGGATACTCCGGACACACCGGATACCCCGGACACACCGGATACCCCGGACACACCGGACACGCCGGATACCCCGGATACGCCGGACACACCGGATACGCCGGACACGCCGGATACACCGGATGCGCCGGATAACGACGATACGCCAAAAACAGGAGATTTCGATCTGTACGGCGTATGGATTTCTCTGATGATCCTTTGCCTTGGCGGCATTTTTGGCATCCTGCTGAACCCCGCGAAAAAGCGGAAAATGAATTGATTCCGAAATATAAGAACAACCGGTTCCATCCAGAATGGAGCCGGTTGTTGTATTGTTGTTGTATTATAGAGAGTACGGCGTCGGCTCGGCGGATTTCACTCAGCCCTCAGGGAATCAGCAGCGAAAGCTTTCCGCCGTGCTTAACGAAAAAAGTAAGAAAGAACGCCTTGACTTTCTATATGGTATTCTGTATAATAAAAAAGGTATGATTCAAAGATGATATTTGCTTTGTAACATTACCGTTTTATGAAGAAAACCGGACGCACGGCGCGTCTGATGAAAAAGGAGTGTTTATATATGAATTGTGGTCAAACGCTCTTCGGCTTTGCGGTCAAACGGATCCGCCCGATTGAAGAGTTAGAAGGTACCTTTTATGAATTGGAACATATCAAATCCGGCGCGCAGTTAGTATGGCTTTCCCGCGCGGAACAGAATAAGACCTTTATGGTAGGGTTTCAGACGCTTCCGGAAAACGACACCGGTGTGTTCCACATTTTGGAGCATTCTGTGCTTTGCGGATCAAAGCGTTTTCCGGTCAAGGAACCGTTTGTCGAACTGGTAAAAGGCTCGCTCAACACATTTTTAAACGCGATGACTTTCCCGGATAAAACAGTCTACCCGGTTTCCAGCCGGAATGAAACCGATTTCTTCCACCTGATGAACGTTTATATGGACGCCGTTTTTGCGCCTGCGATCTACAGCAATCCAAATATTTTTAAACAGGAGGGCTGGCATTACGAGCTGCATGAGGGAGAGACAACGCCAACCTTTAAAGGCGTTGTGTTCAACGAGATGAAGGGCGCGTACTCCTCGGTAGGGGATGTAATCATCAGCGGTTTAAATGGAATGCTGTTCCCAGATAACTGCTACGGCTATGAATCCGGCGGATTCCCGCCAAAAATCCCGCAGTTAAGCTATGAGAAATTCATTGAAACGCACAAACGATTTTATCATCCGTCCAACGCTAAGATTTTCTTAGATGGCGACATGCCGATCGAGCGCGTGCTGGAATGGCTGGACAAGGAATATCTGTGCACCTATGACCGCAGGGAACTGGATTTTGCGCTGCAAATGCAGAAGCCTGTTGCACGGCAGCAGAAGACCAACACTTACGCGATTTCCGCGTCGGAGGATCCATCCGAGCGCGCTTACTACAGCACCGCCATGATCGCCGGAGATTGGTCTGAGAAGGAGAAAATGGTCGCGCTTTCGGTGCTTTGCAGCTATCTGACCGGCTCGCAGACCTCTCCGCTCAAGGCAGCAATCTTGGAGAACGGCTTGGGGCAGGATGTCAGCTTGGAGTTAAACGATTATATTGCACAGCCGTTTGTTACGCTGCTTGTGGAGAACACAAGAGAAGAAAACTTTGAGAAGATCGAAAAAAAGGTGCATGATACGCTGACCGCGCTTGCGGAAAACGGGCTTGACCGCAAGGAGCTGCTTGCATGGCTGAATCGTTCGGAGTTCCAGCACCGCGAGAAGAATGAGCCGCAGGGCGTTGAGCTTGGCATCGAGTCACTGCGCTCATGGCTGTATGGAGGCGATCCAGCGCTTTATTTGAGTTACGGCGATACCTTCGCCTCACTGCATGAAAAGCTGGATACCGATTACTTTGAGCGACTGCTGAAAGACGTGCTGCTGGATGAGACGCACACGGTGATCCTGCACACACTTCCGTCTGCGACAAAGAATGAAGAGGATGAAAAAGAGGAAAAAGCACGTCTTGCGGCGGAATACGCCTCTTGGGATGAGGAGAAAAAACGCGAAATTATCGCGCAGACCGCGGCGTTGGAGCAGTGGCAGCAGACGCCGGATACTTTGGAGCAGCTTGCCAGCCTGCCGCACTTAAAACCGTCGGAGGTCGATCCAAAGCCGCAGGAGCTGCAGGTGAAGGTCGAAAATATTGCAGGTGTGACCGTTCTGCGTCAAAAATCTGCCGCTAGGGGCGTGGATTACCTCAATCTGTATTTTGCGCTTTCTGATTGTATGCTCGAGGATTATCCGCGTTTATCGCTGATGTGCTCGCTGCTTGGAAATCTTTCAACTGCGCACTATGATGCACAGACACTGCAAAGAGAGATCAAAACGCACTTAGGCAGCCTTTCATTTACAGTCGAGGCATTTGCCTCGGCGGATTCGCAGAAGATATGTAAGCCGTTTTTGACCATTTCGTGTAGTGTCTTGGACAAAAAGGCGGAGGAAGCAGTTCGGTTAATTTCGGAGATTATACTTTCGAGCAACTGGAACGATCCGCAGCGGATTAAGCAGTTGTTATTGCAGATGGAGATTGGCTTGCGTCAGAAGATTATGACTGGAGGACGTCAGTATGTCGCATTGCGCGTTGCATCCCATCTATCGGCGGAGGGTTCTGTTTTAGACGCTTCGTCCGGCTATCGCTGCTACTGCTGGCTGCATTCTCTTGCCGCTGATTTTGAACGGCAAAGCGACGCCGTGATTGCCAAAATGGAGCAGCTACAGCAAACAATCTTCTGCAAACATCGTTTGACCTTTGGTACGGCAGGCGAACTGACGAATGCGCTGGTTGAGAAATTCGCCGCAGGCCTGCCGGAAGGCGAGAAGGTTGAGCTACAAGCTGCCTATCAGCCGCAGTACCTTGAGAAAAAAGAGGCGATTGTCGTTCCAAGCGGCGTTTCTTATGCTGGTATGGGTGCAAGCTACGAGAGTCTCGGCGTGCTGCCGACCGGCGATTGGCGGGTGCTTGAAACACTGCTTTCCTATCAGTACCTTTGGAATGAGGTGCGCGTGCAGGGCGGCGCATATGGAACGGCATTTACGACGCGGAATCGCGGAACAGTGTCAATGACCTCCTACCGCGATCCAAACCCAATGCGATCGCTGGCGGTTTTTGGTAAGAGCGATCAATTCATCCGTGAGTTTTGTGAAAGCAGCGCGGATCTGAATACGCTGATTATCGGCGCGATTTCGGATAGTGAGCCGCTGCTTTCTCCGAAAGGGCAGGCTGCTGCGGCAAACAGCAATTACTGGCGTGGAATCAGCTATGAAGATCAGTGCAAAACACGCACAGAGCTACTGCAAACCGATAAGGCTGGGCTGTTAAAGTTTGCTGATATCATCAAGCAGCTCATTGCCGATGCTTCGGTCTGCGTTGTGGGTCCGGAAAGTTGCTTTGCCGACTGTGATAAAGCAGATTGGGAAATGCTTCGGTTGAATTAACGGCATCATGTGAAAAACGGTTTGTCTGAATTTATAGGGTGAGCCGTTTTTCATGATTTTCTATGGCAGAAAAAAAGCAAGTCACTTCTGACAGCTTGCGGCTCATAAGTTACTGGTTGCTAGTTTCAAGTCACTAGTTGAGACTTTGCCGGCTGGAGTGAAATAATGTAAAAAGTAGAGCTGTAGAGAAAGCTTTTTCTGATTTTATTGAAAAAAGTAAAGTTTAACGCTTGACAGCCGAAACTATCCATGCTATAATTATTCTATATATTCAATACTACATTTTAGGAGTTAACTGATGAGCGAGCTGACGCAAAAAGAAGGAAATGTTGTTTTAGAAGAACATATTCGTGCAAAAGAGAACAGTGAGATTGACCTTCTGGCGATTATGCAGCTGCTGCTGCACCATATTTGGATTTTAATTGCTGCTTTCGTTGTTGGCGCACTGATCGCGGGAGTGGGGACAAAATTCTTCATCACGCCGCAATACGAATCCTTTTCGCAGATTTACATATTCAGCAAATCCACCAGTGTCGCTTCGTTTACCGATCTGCAGCTTAGCACGCAGCTTACCGAGGATTTCCGCTTGCTCGGTACGACGCGCCCGGTTATCGAGGAGGTAATTAACCAGCTTAATCTCGATACGGATTATGACGCTTTGGTATCGTCGGTTTCGATCACGAATCCGGCGGACACGCATTATTTGAAAATTGTCGTGACCAATCCGGATCCGGAGCTGGCTGCTGACGTCTGCAATACGCTTTCGAATGTTCTGCGTGATCGGATCGCGGAGGTCATGAATACCGATCGCCCTTCTACGGTTGAGCCGGCGGTTGTTTCGGATACTCCAAGCAGTCCGAACCTTCGGAAAAACGTTGCAGTCGGCGGGCTGATATGTTTGTTGCTTGCGGTTGCTGTGCTGCTTGTTCAATATTTCTTAGATGATACGATCAAGGACAGCGACGATGTGGAGCGTTATCTGAAATTGAATACCATCGCCTCGATTCCGCTGGAGCGGAACGTGGACGGAAGGCCTGGCCGTGTGACAAAAAAGCTGTTTTCGAAAAAGAAAACATAAGGTTAACGGAGGTTTGCCTTGAGCAAGAGAAGAAAAATTGTTTTGGCGATCTTTATCGCTGTTTTTGTCGCCGCCGGCGCGCTTTATATAATGATTGTAGTACAGCAAAACAGGGTGAGTCGCGTTTCGCGGAATGAGAGCTTTTCCAGCGTGGAAAGCGCACAGACTGAGACGTTCGGCGAGACTGTGATCTACGATGGAAAAACCTATCGGCGTAACCACTCTGTACGGGCAATCCTGTTTTTGGGTGTCGATATGGAAAAAGCGCATATTGATTCTATCGCGGATTTTGGCCGCGCGGACGCGCTTTTCCTGCTGGTTCAGAACGATAAGACAAAGGAAACCACCGTTTTGGAGATCTCGCGTGACACGATGGCGGATGTTTCGCTTTATGATGACGCAGGGAATTACGTTTCTACAGGGCAGATGCAGATCAATATGCAGTACGCTTTCGGCGAGGATCACCGCCGCGCTTGCTGGATGACAAAAAACGCCGTTTCCAAGATGCTTTATGGCGTATATATCGATTCCACATTTGCGTTGGTGCAGGACGGAATTCCGGCAGTTGCCGACGCGCTGGGCGGGCTTGAGGTTACGTTGACGGCGGATGCAACTGACTTGGACCCTGCTTATACGAAGGGAAGCAGAATTGTTTTAACGAGCGAGAATGTGGAAGCGTTTCTGCGTTACCGCGACGCCGAAACGTCTGGAAGCAATGAGCAGCGTATCGCGCGGCAGGAGATGTTCTTATCCGCGCTTTGGGACTATTTAAAAGAAAATGGCGCATCCAAAATCAATGCGATCGAAAAAGCCGCTGAAAACAGTATCTACACCGATTTAACAGTGGAAGAACTGGCAGCCTTGTCTGAATCCGGCGACACGCTGGAATTTTTGAAGCTGGCTGGGAAAAGTACGGTTGGCGATCTGCATGACGAGTATTATTTGGATGAGGAAGCTGTGAAGAAACAGGTACTTTTCCTATTTTACGAGGAAGAGTAGGCTTTGGTATTCTCTTTTTTGCTGTGACAGCAGAAAAAATATAACATTTTGGAGGATTCATCATGGTAAAAAAATTTTTAGGTATGAAACGCTTTGTAGCGGTGCTTGCTTCCGCGATTCTTGCGGCATCCATCTTCAGCAGCGCTGTTTTTGCCGCGCCGAGTAAGACCGATTACATTGAGGTGATTTCTGCGGTTGACGCCAATGGCGATGAGCCGGATATTACCGTTTGGTCTGAAAGTAATCTTGACGATGAAGCGTATGCGGACAACGAGCTTAGAATTATGACGCAGGAAGAGGCGATTGCTTCTGCGCCGATGGAAGGCAGCGACGAAATGAAGGCTACGATCCTCTCCCAGCCGGTTATTACCGCAGAGGAGGGTGTCAGCTACCCGGTAAAGCTGACCTTTGCTGTTCCGGGCATCAAGGAAGGCGACAATGTCGTTATGTTTGAATGCACTTTTCCTTCAAATACTGCTTTTACTTCGCTTCAGAGACTGATGGTGCGCGGCGCAATGGGGATTAAGATCACTACCCAATCAAGCGCCACGTGGAAAGCGCTGCCGACGGAGGTCATGGATGGCAAGATCGAGGTTACATTTGACCACATTCAGAATTCTCTGGAGGCTTCTTACCCGATTGTACTGTACACAGATGTGAATGGCAACGGCGGCGACGGTAACGACGATACGCCGAAAACCGGTGACATTAACTGGGCGATGCCTGCAGCGATCATTGCTGTCGTTGCGGCGGCTGGTATTGTTGTAATAGTGCTGACCGGCAGACGGCGTAAAGCAAAATAATCAGGACGCGCCTTGATAGAAGAGGTTTGTTATGCAGCTAACCGATCTTCATTGCCATATGATGCCCTATGTGGATGACGGCGCACAAAACAGCTACGAATCGCTTCAGATGCTGGTTTGTGCGACAAAATCGAATGTTTCTACCATAGTACTGACACCGCATTACCGGACTAAGTACTTTGAAACGCCGGATTCTGAGTTAGAAAGACAGTTTGAGCGGCTGCTGCTCGTGATAAGCGAACATGAGCTGCCGCTCAAACTTTTGCTTGGGCGGGAGTATTATTACGATGATTCGGTTGCTGCGCTTTTGCAAAAGCATCAGGCAGTTTCGTTTGGAAAGGCTCATTGCGTTTTGCTGGAGTTCTCATATCACGCACCGTTTTCTGTTTTTTGTGATGCGGTAAGAATTGCGCGTGAGCAAGGCTATTCTCCGGTTCTGGCGCATGTGGAGCGTTATAAAGCGGTTTTATTGAACCCGGATACGCTTCCCTTGCTGCGTGAACAAGGTGCGCTGATCCAAGTTAATGCCGGAAGTGTGATGGGGCAGGAGGGCTTGAGTATAAAGCGTTTTTGCCGGATGCTGATGAGAGAGAACGTCATTGATTTTATTGCGTCGGATGCGCATAATATGGTGAATCGAAGACCAAATCTGTCCGAGTGTTTAAAATATGTAGAGAGGAAAATGGGTTTTGATTATGCGCAGGAAGTTTTTTTTGCGCATCCGAACCGGGTGATATAGTATGGCAGACAAGGAAACGGTTTCTGGGGTCAGAAGAATAGAAATCGAGCAGAAGGAGCAGCCGTTTGAGATTGCGGAGGAGCTAAAGGTGCTGCGCACCAATTTGCTGTTCGCAGGGGATGACAAGCGGGTGCTTTTCATCACAAGCTGTATTTCCAGCGAAGGAAAATCGACCATTTCGCTTGCGCTTGCGCGTTCTTTGACTGAGCTTGATAAAAATGTGCTGTTGATCGACGCAGATCTGCGCAAGGATTCCTTGGATGTGCATTTAACGCAGGGATCGATTGATTTTGGGCTTTCTCACTATCTTTCTGGTCAGGTTGCGTTGGATGATATCATTTATATGACGGAATCGCCGAAGCTTGCGTATATCGGAAGCGGCGTTGTTCCGCCGAATCCGAGCGAACTGCTGTCCAGCAAACGTTTCGATCAGCTTATGAAGGTAGCTTCGGAGGTGTTCGATTATGTAATCATCGACTGTTCGCCGCTTGGCTTAGTGGTTGATGCTGCGGTGATTGCGCCGCGCTGCAACGGAGCAATTCTTGTGATTGATTCCGGTCGTGTCAAATACCGGATGGCGCAGGCAGTTGTGCAAAAGCTTCAAGCTTCGCAGACGCCGATCTTGGGTGTTGTGTTAAATAAGGTCGATTTGAAGAAGAACCGTCGTTATGGTTATGGTTACGGCGGTAAGTATGGTTACGGCTACGGTTATGGATATTATGGAGATAAAGAGACGGATCGGCATAGTAAGCTGCATAACCACGGCAAAGCAAAATAGTCATTGACAGGATAAGGCATTAGGTATAGCAATATGAGTATTCAGTTTTACCTTCCAAATATCACAGATAATTATGTTCCGGATGAGATTAACGTTATGCTGCATGCGGCAAAGCACTCTTATCCGGATACGCCATTTCAAACAGGCATTATTTCGCCGGGCGACATTGTTCCAGTCGCCGCTCCATGTAAGCTGGGTTTTGCACAGGTGTATTTGATGGAGTGGGGTTACTGTGACGAGGAGAATAGCATCTATGAAATGAGCGCCGAAGCTGCTGCGAAGAGCCTCATCACCTACGACGGTTTCTACCATCGTCGATGTCTGGTTTCAGCGTCTTATTATTTTGGAGTTGGTAAGGGAAAGAGGAAATTTGAGGTTTGGAAGAAAAGCGGCAGCAGAATGATGTATTTAGCGGGGATTTATCGCAAGAAAAACGGTAAACCGCAGTTCATGTTGCTGATGACCAAAACGCCTACATCGCTGGTTCCGCTAATCGGAGCGCAGATGCCAATTATTTTTGACTGGCGGGAGGCATGGAAATGGGTAAGCGTCGATCGCCATGAGGCGGCAGCTTTCGGAATGGTAAGAAATGCGATAAAGAATGTCGCTTATCGTGAAGTGTGGTATTATTGAAAAAGGAGCCTTCTAAAAGAACTGTAGGGAAGAGCGGCAAGCTGCCAACCGGCGAGGTTTCGCATGTTGGACACCGCGCAAAAGTAAGACGTGAATTCATACAAAGCTATGGCGCTTCACTGCCCGAGCATGTTTTGCTTGAAATCCTGTTAAATGTGTATTACACGCGGGCAGATGCGAACATCATTGCGCGCAGGTTTTTAGAGGGAAGGAAACTTCCCGATTTGTTAGAGGAATTTGCTTCCTGCGACCTAAGCACGACGGATGCGCCGCTTTCGGCATTTCTCGCGATATCTTCGCAGATTGTACTTAATGCGAAGACCTTTTCGGGTGAAGAATGTCCGCTTTTGGAGAAAGCGTTGCATGCTCCAAAGAAGCTTGCCAAATTCTTGATGCCGTATCTGATTTCTGCTGACGACCGTGTGTTTTTTCTCTGCTTTGACGAAGCGGAGAATCTAACGCATGTGTATGATATTCGTTATGGTGAATCGAATCTGCCGCTTATGCTGCGCTATTGCCATTTACCGGATGTGAAACAGGTGATATTGGCTTTTGATTGTAAGGATAAAACGCCGGAGGACTTATCGGCGAGCGTGAATTACTATCTGAACAAAACTGTTTCGTTTCCATATTCGTGGAAAACCTACGGCTATATGCTTTTGTCCGGCGTAGAGGGTTCTCTTGGTGAAACGTTTGCTTATTTCAGATTGGATTCAGAATTGGTATAGATTTTAAGACGCCCGAATCATTTTGGTTCAACGGGCGTTTTTGTTAAGGGGGGATTTTATATGAAAACAGAGAACTTGCATTGCAGTCTTGGTGCGTACAGCATTTACGGTGCGTTGACGCAGGACGCGTCTGCGGCTTTAAAAAAAGCGGCTGACTGCGGCTACAGCAGCATTGAGTATTTCGGCGAGCCGGATATTGCGCCGCAGGTGTTGAAAACAATGCTGTGCGACGCAGGGCTGCGTTTGAATGGCTGGCATATCGAATGGCGGCATTTGCAGCCAGAAACGATCGCTGAAACGATTGACTATTGTCATGCCGTTGGATTAAAACGCGTGATTGTTCCGTGCCTTGGCGGGCAATGGGAGGTTGCTCATACGCACGCAGAGGAATGCAAAGAGGTCTGGCAGCGGTATGCAAAGCGTTTTACGGAGCTTTCCGCTATTTTTGCAGCGGAGGGGATCGAATTCGGCTATCATAATCACAATCATGAGTTTGCGCTTTCTTATGATGGTAAGACGGTTTTTGAACTGCTGTTTGATTCGCTGCCGCCTGAAATCATCATTGAGCTGGATACCGGAAATGCGATTGAGGGCGGAGCCGATCCAGTGAAGTTCATCCGCCGTTATTCCCAAATGGGAAGGAAAATACTGATTCATGCGAAGCCGTATTCTAAGAAGAAGGGCTTTGATGTAACGCTTGGCGATCCGGATGATGATAACGATTGGACGGGGATTTTCCGTGCGTTCGACACGCGGGAAACCGAGATCATCATTGAGTGCGAATCGCAGGCGCGTCCGCCTTTTGCGCTGATTGAGGATTCGCTTGCTGCGGTAAAGGCGCTTTGGAAGGAAGCGTAAGATTTGGTTACCTGATTTATTTCACGATTACAGCTTGTTTTTTAGGGCGACATATGATATACTATAGAACAGAAACCTACATGTGATATACTATAGAGCAGAAACCTATGGAGGAGGATGAATTTATGTTTATTACAAAAGATGTCAAGTATATCGGCGTGAACGATCATGACGTTGACCTGTTTGAGGGACAGTATACTGTACCAAACGGTATGTCATATAACTCCTATGCGATCATCGATGAGAAGGTTGCAATCATGGATACCGTTGACGCGCGCTTTACCCATGAATGGCTGGATAATATCGCCGGCACGCTGGGTGACCGGAAACCGGATTATCTTGTGATACAGCATATGGAGCCGGATCACTCTGCGAATATCGCCGTTTTTATGAAGAACTATCCGCAGGTGCAGATCGTGTCCTCTGCAAAAGCGTTTGCGATGATGAAACAGTTCTTTGGAACGGATTTTGAAGATCGGAGAATTATAATCGCCGAGGGAGATACCTTGAATTTAGGCAAGCACGAGCTTCATTTTGTCGCTGCGCCGATGGTGCATTGGCCTGAGGTTATGGTGACCTATGATAGTTGCGATAAGATCTTGTTCTCTGCCGACGGTTTCGGTAAATTCGGCGCGCTCGATGTCAAAGAGGATTGGGATTGTGAGGCAAGACGGTATTATATCGGTATTGTTGGAAAATACGGCGCACAGGTGCAGGCGCTTTTAAAGAAGGCTGCGACGCTGGATATCGCGATCATCTGCCCGCTGCACGGTCCGGTTTTAACCGAAAATCTGGCGCATTATTTGGGGCTTTATCAGACATGGTCTTCCTACGCGGTAGAAACTGAGGGCATTATGATTGCCTATACCTCTGTGTATGGGCATACAAAAGAAGCAGTCGAACTGCTGGAACAGAAGCTGAAGAGCAAGGGCTGCCCAAAGCTTGAAGTTTTTGATCTGGCACGCTGCGACATGTCAGAGGCGGTTGAGAGCGCATTCCGCTATGGCAAGCTGGTTTTGGCGACCACAACCTATAATGCTGAGATATTCCCGTTTATGCGTGAGTTTATCAACCATCTGACTGAGCGCGGCTTTCGCAACCGCACAATTGGTCTGATCGAAAATGGCTCTTGGGCGCCGCTGGCTGCGAAAACAATGAAAAAGCTGCTGGAGCCGTGCAAAAATATCACCTATACCAATACGACAGTCCGTCTGCTTTCCGCGCTGAACGATGAGAGCAGAGCGCAGGTTGAAGAACTGGCGGACGAACTTTGCCGTGACTATCTTGCACAAAGCGGCGAAACTGCGAATAAGAATGATCTTTCTGCGCTGTTTAACATTGGTTATGGGCTGTATGTCGTCACCTCGAACGACGGCAAAAAGGACAATGGTCTGATTGTCAACACGGTCACACAGGTTACCAGTACACCGAATCGCATCGCGGTAACGATCAATAAGCAGAATTATTCGCATCATGTCATCAAACAGACCGGTATCATGAATTTGAATTGTCTGACGGTTGACGCGCCGTTCTCGGTATTTGAAACGTTTGGTTTTGCTAGCGGCAGAAACACAGATAAGTTTGCCGATTGCAATCCGCTGCGCTCAGACAATGGGCTGGCTTTCCTGCCGCGGTATATCAACTCGTTTATGTCGTTAAAGACGGTTCAGTATGTTGATCTTGGCACACATGGGATGTTCATCTGTGATTTGACCGAGGCGCGCGTGATATCCTCTGTGCCGACGATGACCTACGACTATTACCAGAAGAATGTCAAGCCGAAGCCGCAGACAGAGGGCAAAAAGGGCTTTGTATGCAAGGTGTGCGGATATGTCTATGAAGGCGAGGAACTTCCGGAGGACTTTGTTTGCCCGTTGTGCAAGCATGGTGCGGCGGACTTTGAGCCGATTTCTTAAAAAAATGATTTAGATACGCGGCAAAGCTGCCGCGTATCTTTTTTTTCAAAAGGGGGATGACTGTGACCAACCAAAAAATATGGGAGATTGCTCTCCAGCAGTCAGCTTATGACTGTAACTGTGCGCCGGAGGATTTTTTAAAAACAGAGAATCTTGTTGTGCGCTCGGTCAAGCATGAAAAGGCACGCAAGTATCTGCCGCTTCCGTTTTCCTGCGACCTTGTATCTTACGGAAGCAGCATTGTCGCGCAGACAGATGAGGCGCTGACAGAGGTGGTCAAGGCGTATATTCAGTACTGCTATGCGGTAGAAGACTGCTTTGAAACACCCAATATCCATGCGTTGGACGAAGCGCTTGCCCCGTATGGGTTGAAAACCTGCTTCATGGCGGAATATTTTCTGCCTGATCTGGAAAAATTGAAGCCGCTTGACTGCCCATATCCCATGAAGCTGCTGCATAAAAAGGATTTTTCACAGCTTTATCTGCCGGAGTGGAACAACGCGCTTTGCAATAAGCGAAAGGAATTGGATATTTTGGCTGTCGGCGCTTATGATGGCAAGAAGTTGGTCGGACTTGCAGGCTGTTCTGCCGACTGCGAGGAGATGTATCAAATTGGCATTGACGTGCTGCCAGCGTACAGACGGCAGGGGATAGGCGCAGCGTTGACCAGCCGGCTGGCGCTGGAGATCTTGGCGTTGGATAAGGTACCATTTTACTGTGCGGCGTGGTCGAATGTCAAATCGGTACGGAATGCGATCAAATGTGGGTTTATGCCCGCTTGGGTAGAACTGACCGCCAGAAATATCGCTTTTGTAGAAGAATTAAACCATGTGCTGAGCCTGTCAAGGCTTACAGGTGACGCTGATAAAAATTAAAATCCCATCGGTTTTACCCGGAGGGATTTTTATTGATTTTATGAAATTTACGATACGCCGCAGACTCAATTTTGACCGCGGGTGACGATGTATGCTTTTTTGATCTCGATAACGTTCTTTTCGCCGTTGATCGCATAAGCGATGTTGATTGCGTGGTCGGAGCAGCGCTCCAGGTCAGTTACCATGTCGGTGAACATAACTCCCTCGCGCGGCTTGCAGATATGGTTTTTTAAACGCTCGATATGGTTTTCGATATACGTTTCCTGCATCCGGTCAACGTCTTCCTCAACCATTGTCATCTTATTGAGCATATCGAATCGCTCATTGCTGTAAATATCGACCGCTAAGCTGATTGCTTGCAGGGAGCGTTCGCTGATGCTTCTAAGCTCCTCCAACGCTTGCTTGGAAAACTGAACATTCTTGTCCTTGCGAATCTGCGCATATTCCGAAATATTCTCCGCATGGTCGCCAATACGTTCGATATCTGAAACGACATGGAACATCATACCGACCTTTTCTAACTCCTTGCTCGGAAGATTCTGCCCATGCAAGCCCACCAGATATCCGGTAATCTGATGGTTTAGAAAGTTGATCGTCTGCTCGACTTCCTTGACCTTCTCGCTTTGTTGAAAGTCCCATTGGAAGAATATGTCGATGGAACGGCGGATATTTTCCTCCATAAGCTTTGCCATACGCAGGATCTCGCGCGTCGTCTGGGAAATCGCAACCGATGGGGAAAGGGTGATCTTTGGGTTGATGTAAATAAGCTGCGCTGTATCGGTGATATCCTGCTCCTTGTCCGGCAGAATCTTTTCAATCAGCCTTGCAATAAGTTTTGCAAAAGGGAACAGCGCGATAGAGGAAACAATGTTGAATAAAAGATGTAGGTTCGCAATCTGGCGGGAGATGTCATTCGGAGAAAGGCTGACGATCCAATCCTTGATAGAAGGGAAGATCGCCGTAAGTATGATGAAGAAGGCTGCGCCGAAGATTTTAATCATGAGATCGGCAAGCGCCGCGCGCTTTGAGCCGCGCTTTCCAGAGAAGGAGGCGATGACGACCGGCGAACACGCACCGATATTCATGCCTAAAATCATGTAGAAAACGGCGTCAAGCCCAATCACCGAGCCGGCAAGCGAGGTTGCAAGCACCTGCAGGATGCCGATCGATGCAGAGGAGGATTGGATGATCGCTGTGATAGCGATTCCAAATAGTATGGATAAAATCGGGTTTGAGAAATTCTTTAGGAATTTTTCTACGATTTCCGAAAGATTTAACATCCCGACCGATTCGCCCATGAGGTAGATGCCGACAAATAAAATACCGAACCCTAAAACAATTTCGCCGATTCGCTTGATGGTGCGCTTTTTAATAAACATATACATGACCACGCCAACAAACAGGATCAGCGGCGCAATCGAGGTGATCTTGAAGGTGATGATCTGCGCGGTGACGGTCGTGCCTATGTTTGCGCCGAGCATGATAAAAACCGCTTGCGAAAGCTTCATTAGTCCCGCGTCTACAAAGCCTGTGACCATCACGCTGGTCGCACCGGAGCTTTGGATCAGCGCGGTCATCAGCGTACCGACGCCAATGGCAAAAAAACCGTTGCTCGTCGCTTTCTCTAAAACGTTCCGCAGATTATCTCCCGCAGCCCTCTCTAAACCTTTGGACATGAAATTGATCCCGTACAGGAATAATCCAATACCGCCAAGCAACAAAAACAGCCCGGTAAAATATTCCATAATCCGTTGTTCCTCCTATAATCCGTTTTTATTTTTCCCTTTTTGAAAGCAGGAGAGGATACCTCATCCACCCATTCTATTCTAACATGACACGCGTGAAAAATCAATTGCTTTTTTCGATTCTTTTCACTTTTCTTTTACAAAAATTTCCTTTTGGAGAAAATGCTCTGTTTTTGTTTTATTATTGCGAATAAATGTCTGATTTTCCTGTAAAATTATCTTCTTTAAAACCTGCGCTGCGACACTGGATGGACAGCCGTTTTCCTCTAAAAGACAAATCTGCCGTTTGGGGATCCGCTCTTTCAACGGCAGATGATAGATCGTCCTGTTTCGCAGCGCCTCTTCCGCAAAAACATCCGGGATAAAGCTGATGCCAAGATTATGAATCACAAGAGGCAGAATCTGATCGGCAGTCGTCACCTCAATGTCCGGCTGAAAGCTCAGCCCGCTTTTGGCAAATAGCTGGCTGCAAAATGCGTAGGTTGCCGTTCCGCGAGAAAGGCAGATAAACGGATAATCGGCAAGTTCCCGCAAGCTATACTCCCGCTCCGAGAGCGCGGCGGTCTGCGTACCGCCGACAAGCAGGTCAGAGAAATCCTTTAGCGGAATAACCTCCAGTTCGTCTGCATTTTCAACAGGAGTAGTCACCACTGCGAAATCGATCTGCTTTTTCCGCAGCGCTTGGGTCGCCTGCAAGGTGGAATGGTTGACGATCTTTAGCCGTACGCCGGGATATGCGATATGAAAACGCGATAATACCGGCAGCATAAGCCCGTGCAGCGCGGTTTCGCTGATGCCAATGGAAACAACTTCGCCGCGCATGTCCTGTCGGGATAAAATCTCCTGCTCGCCCGCCTCAATTCGTTCAACTGCTGCGGCGACATGGGTATATAACCGCTCTCCCTCCGATGTTAAAAACACGCCCTTGGTGTTCCGGACAAAAAGCCTGCATTCAAGCGCAGCCTCCAAATTGTTAATAATCCGGCTGATATTTGGCTGGCAGTTGTGCAGCACTTTTGCTGCTTTGGTAAAACTATGATATTTCGCCGTATAGTAGAAAATCCGGTAGGAATCGTAGCTGATCTGCATCGCTTGTCCTTCTTTCCATATGATATTGATATGAAAGCGATATGAAAAATGTATTTTACATATGGTTCTTTTTATATTATAATAAAGAATGGCGGCAATTGTCAAGGAATGGGGAAGGATGCCGCCATTGAAAGGAAGGGTCATAGTATGAATAAAGATTTAACCGTCGGAAAGCCGGAAGCCGTACTCTGGAAGTTTTGTTTGCCGCTTTTTGGAAGCATCGTTTTTCAACAGCTTTACAATATTGCGGACAGCCTAGTCGCCGGTAAGTTTGTCGGGGAGGAAGCGCTTGCGGCGGTCGGCAACAGCTACGAAGTAACGCTGATCTTGATCGCGGTTGCGTTCGGCTGTAACATCGGCTGTTCGGTGGTGGTATCCAAGCTGTTCGGCAGAAAGGATGAGCGCGGTCTTAAAACCGCTATCTCCACAGCGCTGATCGTCAGCGGCGTACTCTGTGTCATTTTCATGGCAGCCGGGCTGCTATTCTGCACGCCGCTATTGCGGTTGATACAAACGCCGGAGAATATTTTTGCCGATTCCAAGCTGTATTTAGATATTTACCTATGGGGATTGCCATTCTTGTTCTTCTATCAGATTATTAACGGATTTTTCACTGCGTTGGGCGACTCTAAAACGCCGTTTTTCTTTCTTGCTGTTTCCTCTGTAGCGAATATTGCGGTAGACGTTCTGTTTGTCACCGCATTTTCAATGGGGGTGGCGGGAGTCGCGTGGGCGACTTTTCTCTGCCAAGGGATTAGCTGTATTCTATCCTTTTTCTTTTTGTTTGCACGCCTGCGCGGATTTCAGACGGAAAAAGCGCCGCTCTTTTCCAAAAAGCTGTTGTTTGAGATCATGCGGATCGCTGTGCCGAGCATTTTACAGCAAAGCTTTATTTCAGTCGGAAATATCGTCATTCAGGGCGCGATCAATTCATTCGGTTCAGGCGTCATCGCTGGATATTCCGCCTCGGTGAAGCTCAACAACCTTGTTATTACCTCGTTTACCACTTTGGCAAACGGTATCTCAAATTATACTGCGCAAAATCTCGGCGCCAACAAGCCGGAGCGGGTAAAATCAGGCTTTTTTGCAGGGATAAGGCTTGTTTGGATTATTTGTATCCCTTTTGTGATATGTTATTTTCTCCTTGGGAAATATTTGGTGCTGTTATTCATGAACGAACCGACAGACATAGCGCTGCAAACCGGGATCACCTTTCTGCGCATCCTGTCGCCGTTTTACTTTGTCATCTCAGCCAAGCTTGTCGCGGATGGGATTCTGCGCGGCGCAGGAAAAATGGGCGCGTTCATGATAGCAACCTTCATTGATCTGATCCTGCGCGTCGCGTTGGCGCTGATCCTTTCGCGATATTTTGGGGAAACCGGAATTTGGGCGGCATGGCCGGTCGGATGGTGTGTTTCTACTGTGATGTCAATGCTGTTTTACCGAAAGGGAGCGTGGCGTAAAACGGCGTAAAATGAAATACACGGCAGGCTGTCCTAAGCGGTAAATGTCGCTGACGTGTAAGAAAAGGATTATTTTTCATAACGTCAAAAACCGGCAGCCTTCATAAGAAAGCCGCCGGTTTTTGACGTATATTCCGTTACGTGTTTTGGATGATATTTTTTGCCCAAAAACCGCTTTTCAGCATAATAACGCCGATTACAAGCTTAATCACATTAATATAGGACGCACAGAAGTAGATTGCGGTAATGTCCAGATCTGTGAAATGGCAGAGGCAGTAAACAAGCGGCAGGTTCACTAGGCAAGTAAAACAGCAGTCAAACAGGAAAGTGACAAAGGTCTTGCCGCCGCTGCGGATCGTGAAATAAGTGACGTGGATATACGCCTCGATTGGCAGCTCGCTTCCAGCGATAATCAGAAGCTTTGTTGTCATGGTGCGAACCTCGTCCGAGGTGTTGTAGATCAGCGGTACATATCTCGCGGTGACGATAATCAGCACGCCAATAAAAATATGGGTGACGACCGTAAAGAAAACAAGCTTTTTGTTGTCGCTCTTTGCTTGATCCAGCTCTCCTGCTCCCAACTCCTGACCAATAATAATCGCAACTGCGTTGCCCATTGCGAACATAATGATGCAAAAGAAGTTCCAAACGGTGCTGGTGATATTGGTTGCTGCGACGACGTTTAGCCCCAGTGTGGAATACGCTTGGGAGATCATCGCCATGCCAAGACTCCAAAGCACCTCGTTGCATAAAAGCGGCGTACCTGTTTTTACAATGCTCCGGAGAAGCGATAACGGCACATATCCGCTTTGGAACGCACCTTTTAAGAATGCAAATTGATCAAGCTTGCGATGTACGCGGACAAGCAGGTAGCTCATTTCAGCAAAACGGGAAATAACTGTTGCAAGCGCCGCGCCGGAAACGCCCATCGCCGGACAGCCAAACTTGCCGAAGATAAAGATGTAGTTTAAAACAAGATTAAGTAGAATCGCAATGACGCTCGCCTGCATTGGGATGACGGTTTCTCCGGTTTCCCGCACCGAGGAGGTGTAAATCTGCACAATGGCAAACGGGATCAGTCCCCAAAGCGAGATCTTTAGGTATTTTAGCGCTTCAGATAAGGTCAGCGCTAGATCTCCGCTGTCGGAATCGTTGAGATAAAGTGAAACCAGGCTTGTCCCGAACAATGCGAAAACAATAATTGCGATAATGGTCAGTGCGATACCAAAATAGTTTTTGACGCGAAAAGTGTGCTTCATTCCCGTAAAGTCAGAAACACCAAAAAACTGCGCGCCGAAAATGGAAACGCCCGCCAATCCGCCAAACAGCGTTAAATTGAAAACAAATACAAGCTGGTTAACAATTGCAACACCGGAAATGGATTCCGTGCCAAGCGCGCCCACCATTACGTTATCCAAAAGAGAAACAAAGCTGGAAATGCCTTGTTGTACGACCATCGGCAGCAGGATAATCATTAAATGTTTGTAAAAGCTTTTGTCACCAATATAGTTTTGTCTGAAATTTGCAAACATCATTTCCCCTCCTTTTTCTTTGCAACAGATAGTATAACATATCTCTGCGCGCTTTTCAAGCCGATTTCAACTGATTCTCCGGAAATTCGAAAAATATATTCCATTCACGCTAAATTTTGAAGAGAGTAACATTAAAAGTTGAAGGAACCGGAAACGGATTTCGACTGCTTTTTTTATTTATAGGACAGGAAAAGCGGCGGAAGGAGGTTGCGAGAAATGCAGAAATACAGTTATTTGACGTTCAATCAGCGCCGCGAAATTGAGCGAATGCACAATTCGGGCGTTCGAGAACGGCAGAGATCGCCGAACACATTGGAAGAAGCGTCGCCGCTGTTTATGAGGAATTGAAGCGCGGCTACACAGGAGAGAGGAACGCAGACAAGCAAAAGACATACAGCGCGGAGCGGGCGCAAACAGTCTTTCAAGACAATATCGCGCGGCGCGGAAACAGGTGCAATATCAGCAAAAGGAGGAAAACAAAATGAAAATTCCAAACAGTGAAATCATCGAGAGGCTGCGGGAGCGATATCCAGCCGGATGCCGTGTGGAGCTTGTGCAGATGGACGACACGCACGCTCCGCCGAAAGGCATGGTGCTGGGCGCGGATGATACCGGCAGCCTCATGGTTGATTG
>CAZPLR010000035.1:0-22075 GCA_964587555.1 uncultured Oscillospiraceae bacterium | reverse complement strand
CCCTTTTCTTGAAGGTTCTATGTTTTCGATAATTTTTTCCTCCTGTTGGTCAATGTTTGAGGGAAATTTTACTGTGTTTTAACAAAAGCCGCCTTTCTGCGTTCATAATCTACAAAAGGGCGGAGAAATTATACTTTATTCGCCGTAAGCTTTCTGTGCAGCGTTACTCACTGTTTTTATGCTGCATCCGTGCTTTTTTGCGGCGATGGCGCAGTCATCGTACTCCGGCTTTATCCGGCTGACGCCGTAGCCTTCTGAGATTTTAACGCCAATTTCTCCATACTGCGTCTGCACGCGAACGGTCCTTCGGCGCAGAATGCTGCGCGCGCAGACCTTTCTCCGTACGCCAAGCGTTGTCGTATGCGCAAACAAAAGCGATGTGAGCCGATCCGCGTCCTCCGGCGCGGCAAGACAGGTCAGCATCGTCCCCGGTCGCCCTTTTTTCATACCGATCGCGGTCCAAAAAACATCAAGCGCGCCGTTTTCCAATAAAATCTCCTGCGCGAAGCCAAGCTGCTCGGCGGTGCAGTCATCCAGATTGCAGCTCAATTCCACAACGTCTTCCGCTGCATCCTCGGTTTCACCCCAATAAGCGCGCAGAATATTTGCCGCTGCAAACTCCTTTGTGCCAACGCCGCAGCCAATTTTCTCGGTGCGCATCATCGGACGCGTTTCAAAGCTGGATACAAAATGCCGCAGAAGCGCGGCGCCGGTCGGGGTACAAAGCTCCCCCTCGATCCCGCCTCCATACGCCGGAATCCCCTCCAACAAAAGCGCTGTCGCCGGCGCCGGGATTGGCAGAATGCCGTGCGCGCAACGCACCTGTCCAAAACCAGTGCAAATCGGGCTTGCGGCTATCCTCTCCGGCGCAAGCTGCTCGATTGCCAAGCAGACGCCGGCAATATCTGCAATCGCGTCCATTGCGCCGACCTCATGAAAATGCACCTGCTCAACCGTTGTGCCGTGAACCCGGCTTTCCGCCTTGGCGATTTCTCCATATACTGCCATAATGCTCTGTTTAACCGCATCAGAAACCGGCATCTGCGCGACAATCGCGTGGATTTCCGCCATTCCAGAATGATGATGCTCATGTTCATGCGGATGATCATGCTCGGCATGATGATGAGCGTGGTGCGCATCATGGCTCTCCTCCTCAACCCCGCCGACCTTGACCGTCATATGCAGCCCACGGACCCCACAGGAAACCGCGTCATGAGCCGCGATGGTCACATCAGGGATTCCAAGCTGATTCAGCTGTGCGACAAACGCCGCCTTGTCCGGCAGCAGCTCGGTCAGCGCCGCAAGCAGCATATCGCCCGCCGCACCCATATTGCATTCCAAATATAACGTTTTCATCTTAAAATCTCCTCATTTTTATTTTCCATGGTAAGCGGATGCACCATATGATTGATCCGGCTCGCCAAAAAGCCCGCGCCAAAGCCGTTGTCGATATTGACGACGCTCACGCCGGACGCGCAGCTATTGAGCATACTCAAAAGCGCGGATACGCCGTGGAAGCTCGCGCCGTAGCCAACGCTGGTCGGCACCGCGATAACCGGGCATTCCACCAGCCCGCCCACCACGCTTGCAAGTGCCCCCTCCATTCCGGCAACAGCGATCACAACCGTCGCCTGCATCAAAACGTCCAGCTTGGAAAGCAGCCGATGCAGTCCCGCAACCCCCGCGTCATAAACGCGGATTACCGGATTCCCGAGCGTTTCGGCGGTCAGCGCCGCCTCCTCGCAAACCGGCAGATCGCTTGTCCCGCCAGACACAATCACAATGCTGCCGCCTGCCGTAACGATCTTTGTGCGCTCCACTACGCCGATCCTAGAACATGGGTCGTAAAAAAGCGGCAGGCTCTCCCCAACAACGCCGGCAGCCTCAGCACTCATACGGGTAATCAGAATGTTCTTTCCGCCCTTTTCACGCATCGCAGCGGCGATCGCCAAGATCTGCTGCGGTGTTTTCGATGCGCCATAAATGACCTCGGCGGCATTCTGCCGCAGCGCGCGGTGATGATCAATCTTCGCAAAGCCAAGCTCTTCAAACGGCTCCAGCTTTAATTGCAGCCGCGCCTCTTCAACCGTCATGGTCTGGTCGGCAACCGCGCGCAGTATTTCGTTTATGTCCATAGCATCCTCTCCCCATTTCGCGGCGCATCCAGCGTTACTGTGGCAAAAAGCGGCGCAAGCTCCTGCTGCAAAACAGAAAACTCGCTTTTTGCCTGCTCATATTGCGGCAAGGCGATCTGCAAAACCGCTTCCATTCCTTTGCAGCGTACCCTAAAGTCCCGATAACCGCGCAGCATAAGCAGCCGCTCGGCGGTCTCCGCCCTTTTTAACGCCTGCTCTGTAATCGGACGATCCCAAATCCTCGTCGCAAGACAGGCGTAAGCGGGCTTTTTCGCAGTAAACAGTCCGTGCAGCTCGGATTCCTTCCGCAGCGCCTCCTTCGTAATGCCGCAGATTCGAAGCGGCGAAAGCACCGACAGCTCCTGCAGCGCCGCATATCCCGGGCGGTCGGAAATATCGTCGCTTGCGTTGGTCCCATCCAGCAGCAGCGTATAGCCGTCCTTTCGCGCCTGCTCCGCAATCGCGCCAAAAATACGCCTTTTACAATAATAGCAGCGCATACCGTCGTTCGCACAGACTCTCTCATCCGCCAAAATATCCAGAGGAATCACCCGCAGCGGAACCGAAAGCCGCCGCGCAAACGCCCATGCATCCTCCAGCTCAAACGCAGGCTGAAACGCCGTCTGCACATAATACACGCCGATATCCGCCCCCGCTTTGACCGCCTCAAAAAGCAAAAACGCGCTGTCCGCACCGCCGGAAAAGCCGATCGCCGCCTTTGGATGCAGCGCAAAAAAGTCGCAAAGCCGCAAACCTTTCATCCTTCCTCTCATTCGAAAGAAAAAAGGACAAAAGCTCGTTTTTGTCCTTTTTCAATCAACAATTTGCCATTAAGGTTATGATATCATATTTTGCCCGCTTTGTCAATTCTAAGCCCGTCTGCCGCCCCGCACAGCCTGCAGAAATGCTTAAAAACCTGAATCACGCCTCTTTATGCAGGATCGCCCAGCGGATCAGCGGCAAAAGAGCTTCCTTTGTCACGCAGCTTCCGCCATGAAGCAAAAGCTCGGCGGCTTTCTGCTGCTGCGGCGTTGGATCCGGCTGTGCCTGCGCCGCTTTGACCAGCGATTGATAGGCAGCGTTCATCATGATTTTCGATAGCCCCCTGAGCTTTTCGCGGGCAAAACCGCCCTGTAGGTAGAAAAACGCTGTTTCCCCCAGCTTATTCTGCTTCTTCAGCTTTTCCTCATATGCTTTGTCCGGACCTGAAATACCGACCGCCGCAACCGCAGCGGGCATGCGAAACCGCCTTGCCTTGGAAAGTCCGGAAATCCTTCCAGCCGAGAGCCACCCCATATAGATATATGCGTCCTCTTCTCCAAGCCTACGCTTCGCTTCCTTGATCGTATAGCATCCAAGCCCAGCCCTCCCGGCGAGCATCCGTGCATACTGCTCGGTATAACCTGTCTGCGATGTATAAACGACTGCTTTCAGCATGATTTATTCCTCCTCAATCCTGTTTTTCCCGTTTGAACCGTTCGACCTGTTCTTTTAAATAGGAAAAGGTCGCGTCCTCTCCCTTTTCCTTCAGCATACGTAAAAGCTCCTCCAACTGCGCGCGTGTCTTCGGATGCAGCATGTAATGATCCGCCGAATGGCAGTAATACTCCCATGCGTCCGCGTCGGTGTAATTTTCGCGATGATAGTTTCGGCAGGCGGCAACCCGATCGCAGAACATCTCCGCAACATATCGGTAAGGCATCTCCATCCCGCACATCTTGTGATCCCCTTCTAAGGCGTTATCAATCCAGTATTCCGGATGATGCTTGTTTCTTCCCTTATGATGCAGCCACGCTTTGGAATAGCCGTAACGCTCCTTTTCCGTGCGATTCGGTGAAAAATTCCCGTTGTAATATCGCACGCCGGTGCAAAACTCAGTCGGGCTGTATTTCGACCAGTCATGCCTGATTCCCTGCCCGTAAAGTCCGATGCGAAAACAGTATCGCCGCACATACCGCTTATGCCGCAGGATTGTGCGTATATGACCGAATAAACGGGTAAAAAATCCGCATCCGTTTTGATGCTCCTCTCCCAAACGCCTTGCCCCCTTTCCCGTCCGCTTTTGGACAGCCTTTTGCGCCTATCCTTGAAAAAAACATTTTCGTGCCATAATTATACCATATTCGGATAACTTTTTCAAGGGCTGACCCCCTTTACTTTCTGAAAATATGTGTTATAATAAGCTTATTAGCATTTCGGTATTTTTAGCGAATATCGCGCGACATAAAAATTATATTTCACGAATATATCAAAATTTTGAATCGGAAGGCGGCTTAAATATGAATAAATTTCTTGTTATCCCAGATTCCTTCAAAGGGACGCTTTCCGCATCCGAGGTTTGCGCAGGGATGGAGGAAGGGATTATCCGTGCGTTTCGGGGCAGAAATGCACCTACGATACGCAAGATACCGGCGGCGGACGGCGGCGAAGGCACAGTGGACGCATTCTTGGCGGCCGCCGGAGGAAGAAAAGTATTCTGTAAAACAACCGATCCGCTCTCGCGCCCGATCGAAGGATTTTACGGGATCATTCCCGCCGATTCGGGGGATACTGCGGTGATAGAGATGGCGGCTGCCGCAGGATTGACGCTGCTCTCCGCCAGCGAGCGCGACCCGCAGCGAACGACCACCTTCGGCGTTGGAACACTGATCCTTGAAGCAGTAAAAAACGGCTGCAAGAGAATTCTTCTAGGTCTTGGCGGCAGCTGCACCAACGATTTTGGGTGCGGCGCGGCGGCAGCGCTCGGCGTGGTATTTTATGACGAAGGCGGGCGAGCCTTTGTCCCGACCGGCGGCACGCTTTCACAAATTGCCTCCTATGACGACCGCGCAGCCAAGCGGCTTTTGTCCGACGTGAAGCTGACCCTCGTCTGCGACGTTACCTCACCCGTTTACGGTAAGGAGGGCGCCGCATATGTGTTCGCTATGCAGAAGGGCGCCGACGAAGCGGCGGTACAACGTTTAGATGAAAACCTGCGTGCTGTCGCGGCAGTCGTCCAAAGACAGACCGGGCAGGATGTGCAGCAGTTTTCCGGCGGCGGCGCAGCGGGTGCAATGGGCGCGGGAATGCGCGTCTTTCTAAACGCCGAATCGCGCTCCGGCATCGACGCTTTATTGGATGTGGTCTCCTTTGCGCAATGCGCCGAAAACTACGACTGCGTTTTGACCGGCGAAGGCTGCTTTGACGCGCAAAGCCTTTCCGGCAAGGTCTGCATCGGCATCGCAAAGCGCGCAAAGGCGCTGCGGCTTCCGGTCATCGTGATCGCCGGAGGGCTGAAAGGGGATCTGTCCGAGGCGTACCGCCTAGGGGTAAGCGCGGCGTTTTCAATCAACCGCCTGCCGCTTCCGCTGAGCGAGTCGGCGGGCGAAAGCTATCAAAATCTGGTCTATACCACCGAAAGCATCATCCGTATTTTCAATCTTACCATATCTTAACAGCAAGGAGGACATTTATGGCAATTGGCAAAAAGAAAGAGCAGATTCAAGCGGGCTTTACCGAAGGGGTTATCTGGAAGCAGATATTAACCTTCTTCTTTCCGATCGTATTCGGTTCGGTTTTCCAGCAGCTTTATTCCACAGTCGACGCGATCATCCTTGGGAATTTCTGCGGCACCGAGGCGCTTGCGGCGGTTGGCGGGTCGACCAGCACCATCATCGACCTGCTTGTCGGCTTTTTTGTCGGGCTTTCCTCCGGCGCGACTGTTATCATCTCGCAATATTTCGGCGCAGGCGCCCACGAAAAGGTTTCCTCCGCCGTACATACCGCCATCGCGCTTGCGATCGTCGGCGCTGTCGTGCTGACCGCAGCGGGGCTTTTGCTTGCTCCGTTTGCCCTGCGGGCGATGGATACGCCGGAGGACGTCTATCCGCACGCGATCATCTACCTGCGTATCTACTTCTCCGGCATCATTTTCTCGCTGATCTATAATATCGGCTCCGGTATCCTGCGGGCGGTCGGCGATTCCAGGCGTCCGCTGTATTTCCTGATCGTCTGCTGTATCACCAACCTGATCCTCGACATCATTTTGGTCGTCGGCGCAAATCTGGGCGTGATGGGCGTCGCGATCGGCACGATTATTTCGCAGGCCGTTTCAGCCGTGCTGATCCTCATCGCGCTGGCAAAAACGCAGTTTGCATATAAGCTCTATTTCCGCAAGATACGCATCGATTTTACACAATTGAAAAGCATCCTGCACATCGGACTTCCGGCGGGAATTCAGTCGGTCCTATACACCTTTTCCAATATGGTCATCCAATCGAGCGTCAACAGCTTCGGCACTTCCACCGCTGCGGCATGGACCGCTTACGGGCGTATCGACAGCGTTTTGTGGATGATATTAAACGCCTTCGGCATCGCCGTGACCACCTTCGTTGGGCAAAACTTCGGCGCAAACCGCTATGACCGCATGCGCAAATGTGTCAGATCCGGCTTAATCATGTCTTTTTCTTCTATCCTTGTGCTAAGCTGGACGATGTTTTTCTTAGGCAAATATGTCCTCTATCTTTTTAATAAGGATCCCCAGGTCATTGCGCAGGGAACCGCGATCCTGCACACCATTATGCCGTTCTTCTTTACTTTCGTCTGTATCGAGATCCTCTCCAGCACGATGCGCGGCACCGGCGACACCATCATCCCAATGCTGATGAACTTCTTCGGCGTATGCGTGCTGCGTATGGTCTGGATTTTCTTCATCCTGCCGCACAACGATACGCTGCCGATGCTGATGCTCTGCTACCCGATCACTTGGGCGATCACCTCGATCTGCTTCATCGTCTACTATCTTCAGGGCGGCTGGCTCAAGCGGCGCATCAAAGCGAACAACTATCCGCCGGAGGTCAAAGCGCATAAAGGACATAAACAGGCTTAAGGCGCATCCAACGAAAAAATTCCCGCGTTTCCGGACGGAATCCCCCCGTCCGGATTCTTCTTGTCAAAATGCTTCAAAATGCCGTATATTAAGCGATTAATTGTCTTTCTTTACCCTTGTCTTCTGGGAATGCGGAAATTGAAAACAGGTTTTTTTGAAAAGCCAGCCGTAAATTTAAAATGCCTGCTCATGCCTGAAATTTCAGACTATTTCCGGCACTTTCGAAATATTTTTTCCTTTGATAACAATTTGTTTTTAGAAAATTCATCCTTTTTTACATATTGACATCAAGGATGAAATGGTATATACTAAAATCAGTGTTTATTGCGCGTTCTCAGACAGTCAGCGCTGTGTCTGCATCACCGTGCAATGATCATAGATCTTCAAAAGAGAGGAATTTGTATGAACATTCTCATTGGCTTGGCTATCATTGCCGCGCTGCTTGCGCTCGGGTACGCCGCCTACTCCTACTTCTATGTTAAGAAGATGAAGGAAGGCACCGACCGTATGCAGGAGATTGCGGCTGCGATCCGTTTGGGTGCAAATACTTTTATCAATTATGAATATAAAGTAATCACCATCATCGCGATTGTAATTGCAGTTGTATTAGTCATTTTAATCTCATGGCAGGCGGCTGTCGCTTTCCTGATCGGTGCTGTTATGTCCGCCTGTGCCGGATATGTCGGCATGAAGGTTGCGACCTACGCAAACGTGCGCGTCACCAATAAAGCGCGTGAAACCGGCAATCTTGGTGACACGCTGAAGGTTGCGTTCCGCGGAGGTTCGGTCATGGGTCTATGCGTCGGCGGCTTTGCGCTGCTTGGCATCTTTATTGTTTATATGATCTTCGGGCTTGGCTTAGGGCAGATCAGCCAGATTGCCGCAGGCGATATGAACGTCAACTGGCTGGGTCTGGAGGCGCCGTTTACCATGACCGTTTCGAGCTATGCGCTCGGATGTTCGATCATTGCGATGTTCAACCGTGTCGGCGGCGGTATCTATACCAAAGCTGCGGATATGGGCGCCGACCTCGTCGGCAAAACCGAGGCGCACATCCCGGAGGACGACCCGCGCAATCCTGCTACCATCGCGGACAATGTTGGCGATAACGTCGGCGACGTTGCCGGCTTAGGCTCCGACCTGCTGGAAAGCTATGTTGGCGCGATCATGTCCGCCGTTATCTTAGCCTGCGAGTTGTTCCGCAGCCACGGCACCGCGATTGCGGACGACCTGCTTCACAACATGATGCTCTACCCAGTCGTTTTTGCGGCGGCAGGTCTGATCTCCTGTGTACTGGGCATCGCCTTCCTACTGATTAAACGCAAATTATCCGACAATCCGCATAAGGAGCTGAATATGTCCACCTGGGTCAGCGCTGGTCTGACGATCATCTTCGGACTTGTTATCACGCTGCTGATGTTTAATGGCTTTGATAAATCCGTTTTGACTGACGCGGGCTTCAAGCTTGGCACACTTTCGCCATGGGTATCGGCGGTTATCGGCATTCTCTCCGGCATCATCATCGGCATGTTTGCGGAATATTACACCAGCTACGACTATAATCCGACCAAGAAGATCGCTGGTGCTTCGCTGGAGGGCCCGGCGCTCACTATCACACAAGGCCTTGCGGTCGGCATGAAGTCCTGTATGCTTCCGGTCATCATTTTAGGTCTTGCCATCTACGTCTCCTACGCGCTTTCCGGCATGTATGGCGTGGCATGCGCGGCAATTGGCATGCTGAGCTTTGTTTCTGCCACCGTTTCGGTCGACACCTACGGACCGATCTCGGATAACGCAGGCGGCATCGCTGAGATGAGTTATCTCGATGAGAGCGTGCGCGGCATTACTGACAAGCTTGACTCGGTCGGCAACACCACTGCCGCAATCGGCAAGGGCTTTGCGATCGGTTCTGCGGCGCTTGCAACGATGTCCATGATGACCTCCTATCTTTACTCCTATACTCCGGCAGATCAGAGTATCCTGCTCAACCTGATCGACCCAATGACCTTAGCCGGCGCATTGATTGGCGCGGCGCTTCCATACTTATTCTCCGGCATGCTCATCGAAGCAGTTGCGAAAGCGGCAAGAAAGATGGTCGAGGAGGTTCGCCGTCAGTTCAGAGAGATCAAGGGTCTGCTTGAAGGAAAAGTCATGCCGGACTACAAGACCTGCATTGAGATTTCCTCGCAGGGCGCATTACGTGAGATGCGCGTCCCGGCCATTATGGCGATCTTGGTTCCAATCGTCTGCGGATTCTTATTCGGAGCGGAGTTTGTCGGCGGCATTCTGATCGGCTCTACGATTTCTGCAATCATGCTTGCTATCTTTACCGGCAACGCCGGCGGCGCTTGGGATAACGGTAAAAAATACATCGAAACCGGCGCGATTGAGGGCAGCGGCAAAGGCAGCCCGGCGCATGACGCGGCAGTTGTCGGCGATACGGTCGGCGACCCGTTAAAGGATACGGTTGGTCCGTCGCTGGATATTTTCATCAAAATTATGTCCACCGTTTCGCTTGTTGCGGTTACGGTATTCAGCCACTACAATCTCATCAGCCTATTTAAATAACGCAAATAACGCGCTGATTGAATTGTCATCCAAACAAATTATGGGGGTATGCATCCGCATACCCCCATTTTCCATAACAGAACCACATTCCCAAAATAGAACCGTCTTCCGGCGCGCGTGGTACTGTTAAAAACCGCTCGCTATATCGTTTTCATTGCTGACCGGATTGCATCAAAAACTACGCTTACAGCAGAATCAGAAACAAAGAAAACGGCCCTTTTTCAGGGTCGTTCTTCTGCTATGTAGACTCACGCAAATATTACTTAATCAGGTGAATGCCGCCGATGAGCGGAAGCTCTTTCATCTTGCCGCTGCAAACGTTAATCAGCCCCATGATGAACAGCGCAAACAACGCGATCCAACAGAGTATGCCGATAACGTTGAAAAGACCATAAATAAAGCCGCTGCCTAAAATCGCGTAGATGATCGCCTTTACAACCGAAATGATTATAGACACACCGATTTCCGCGATAAACAGGTTTAAGCCCTGGTTTGCATGGAACTTCGCATAGGACGAGGTTTTGCCGGCAGCCAACAGCGGAACTAAGAATAAAATGCCAAAATAACTCAGTATCGAAATGCCTTTATTTTTCGCTACATCCGCAGGATCTGCATAGTACTCCTGACCCATGAAATTCTGATTTGCCATTTTCTCTCCTCTTTTCATAATAGAATACAGTTTCCTGTTTATGTTCAGTATATCAGATTCTTATGAACAAATCAAGCGTTTCGAAAAAAATTGTCACTTCCTTAATGCTTTGCTCATATACAGCACCAGATCATCGTCATTCTTACAGCTTTCACCCGCTGCAAGATGCTTATCCTGATACCAAATTCCGCTCCCGTCCGGAAGATAGCCGCGCCTGATATATAATCTCTGCGCCGCGCCATAGCCCTGTGCGATAAAGCCCGCGTCCATCTGCGCGATATCGCTCTCTTTCATACTGCGGTATTCTATATTCATACCAAACTGCCCTCATAAAAATCCCCGCCGCTTTTTGACAAAAAGCGAGGAAAACGTCAAATATTCTCTGCAATCACGCTGCCCATCTCAGAACAGCTCAATCTCACCATACCATCCGATATAATATCGGTTGTACGGCAGCCGTCAGAAAGCGCTTTCTGCACCGCCGCTTCGATAGCGGCAGCTTCCTCATCCAGATCAAAGCTGTAGCGCAGCATCATCGCGGCGCTTAAAATGGTTGCGATCGGGTTTGCAAGGTTCTGTCCGGCAATGTCCGGCGCCGAGCCATGACTCGGCTCGTAAAGACCAAATTTGGTATCGTTCAAGCTTGCGGAGGGAAGCATCCCGATCGACCCGGTAATCATGCTTGCTTCGTCCGAGAGAATGTCGCCGAACATATTCTCGGTCAGCACTACGTCAAACTGCGCCGGATCCTTAACCAACTGCATCGCACAATTATCAACCAGCATATGGGTCAGACGCACGTCCGGATAATCTGCTGCAACCTCGTTGACGACCGCGCGCCATAAGCGCGAAGAATCCAAAACATTCGCCTTATCCACGCTTATCACGCTTTTGCGGCGCTTTCTCGCAATCTCAAATGCCTTGACTGCGATGCGGCGAATTTCGGTTTCGTCGTAGGTCAGCGTATCGGTCGCCTTGCGCACGCCGTTTTCCACTACCGTCTGCCTTGCACCAAAGTAAAGCCCGCCGGTCAGTTCACGCATAATCATCAGATCAAAGCCGTTCTCACCTGTGCTCTCCTTCAACGGGCAGGCAGCGGCAAGCTCCTTGTATAAATACGCCGGACGCAGATTGGCAAAAAGTCCCAGCGCCTTGCGGATTTTCAGCAGCCCCGCTTCTGGACGAAGCTGCGGCGGCAATTGGTACCATGGGGACTTGGTGGTGTCTCCGCCGATCGATCCCATTAGAACTGCGTCAGACGCTTTGGCAAGCGCAACCGTTTCGTCGGTCAGCGGAACGCCGTTTGCATCAATGGAAGCGCCGCCCATCAAAAGCTGCGTGTAGGATATCTCATGTCCGTATTTCGCCGCGACCTTATCCAGTACCTTCATCGCCTCGGTGACGATCTCCGGACCAATACCATCACCCTTAATAACAGCAATATTCATTTTCATATCGCAATTTCCTCTCTAATCGCTCGTCTTACTCCGCCTTTAAGCTCTTTAACAGCCCGCCCTTATGGATGATATTTTTGATAAAATCCGGGAACGGCTGCGCTTTGTAGCTCTCGTTCTTGGTTAGATTGGTGATGACGCCGGTATCGAAATCGATCTCCACCTCGTCTCCATCTTCGATCCGCTCACTCGCTTGAGGACACTCTAAGATCGCAAGCCCAATATTGATCGCGTTGCGGTAGAAGATGCGCGCAAAGGTCTTGGCAATCACGCAGGAAATCCCCGCCTCCTTGATCGCGATCGGCGCATGCTCCCGTGAAGAGCCGCAGCCAAAGTTGAATCCAGCCACCATGATATCCGAAGCCTTTACTCTCTGGATAAATTCCTTATCAATATCCTCCATGCAGTGGGAAGCAAGCTCTTTGTGATTCGCCGTGTTCAAATATCTCGCTGGGATAATCACGTCGGTATCAATGTTATCGCCATATTTATGGGCAAAACCTTTTGTTTTCATTTAACAGTCCTCCTTACGCCATGATGCTCTGCGGATCGGTGATCTTTCCGGTTAAGGCGCTTGCCGCCGCCACCTCCGGGCTTGCCAGATAGACCTCGGAGGAGATATGCCCCATTCTGCCGACAAAGTTACGGTTGGTCGTCGATACCGCGCGCTCATTCTCCGCCAAAATCCCCATATATCCGCCAAGACACGGGCCGCAGGTCGGCGTCGATACAACACAGCCCGCCTGAATGAAGGTTTCTAGGTATCCCCGCTTCATCGACTCTAAATAGATCGCCTGCGTCGCAGGAATGATGATAACTCTTACGCCCTTTGCAACTTTTTTGCCCTCCAAAATGTGCGCAGCGGCAGCCATATCCGAAAGCCTGCCGTTGGTGCAGGAGCCGATAACAACCTGATCGATCTGAATCTCGCCAATCTCGTCAAAGGTCTTTGCATTCTCCGGAAGATGCGGGAACGAAACGGTCGATTTGATCTGCGAAAGGTCTAAATCATACACTTCGTCATACTCTGCGTCAGCATCCGCCTCAAAAATCTCGTACGGACGGTTCACACGTCCCTTCACATAATCCAGCGTCACCTCGTCAACCGCAAAGATGCCGTTTTTCGCGCCCGCCTCGATCGCCATATTCGCCATACAAAGCCGGTCGTCCATCGAAAGATTCTTTAATCCCTCGCCGGAAAACTCCATCGAGCGGTAGAGCGCGCCGTCCACGCCGATCATGCCGATGATATGCAGGATCACATCCTTGCCGGAAACATATGGGGCAAGCTTTCCGGTCACATTGAATTTAATCGCGCTCGGTACCTTGAACCACGCTTCGCCGGTCGCCATGCCCGCCGCCATATCGGTTGAGCCGACGCCGGTGGAAAATGCGCCCAGCGCACCGTAAGTGCAGGTGTGGGAATCTGCGCCGATGATGCAATCACCTGGTGCGACAATCCCCTGCTCCGGCAGCAGCGCATGCTCAATCCCCATCTGTCCGACGTCAAAATAGTTTTTGATGTCATACTTTCCGGCGAAGGTACGGCACTGCTTGGTCTGCGCCGCCGCCTTGATATCCTTGTTCGGGACAAAGTGGTCCATTACCATCGCAATCTTCTCGCGGTCGAACACCTTGTCAAAGCCGATCTTTTCAAATTCGTTGATCGCAACCGGGGTGGTAATATCGTTGCCCAATACCAGCGAAAGCTTCGCCTGAATGAGCTGTCCCGGCACGACCTTGTCAAGCCCCGCTTTTGCCGCGAGGATCTTTTGAGTCATGGTCATTCCCATATTTCATTCCGCCTTTCCTTTTTCATCCCATCTGGGTTAACATCTGGTTGATCGCCGCAAACAGCGCCTTAATCGACGCGGCGATGATATCGTCCGCCGTACCGGCGCCCCAGTGGCGAATCCCCTTATCGTCAGTCAAGCCGACATAAGCTGCCGCCTGCGCGCCGGAGGTTGAGCCTAAGGTATGCTCGGTATAATTCAAATTCGACCAGCTAATCCCCAAAAACTCCTTTAACGCCTCCGAAACCGCGTCCAAACGTCCGTTTCCGCCGCCGATCAGTTCATGCAGCTTCCCATCCTTTTCGACCGTAAGCGTAACCTTGAACTTGTTGCCATAACGCACATAGTGGTAATCCTCCAGCCGGACGACGTCTTCACGATTTAAGTAATTCTTCCGGAAAATTTCGTAAACCTCCTCCGGATGCAGCTCCTTATGCTGATGATCAGAAACATCCTTGACAGCGTAGCCGAAATCCTCCCGCATCTTCGGCGGAAGAGTAAAGCCATACTTCTGCTCCAGCAAATAGCCAATACCGCCCTTTCCAGACTGACTGTTGATACGGATCACATCGCCATCGTAGCCGCGCCCAACATCCTTTGGGTCGATCGGCAGGTATGGCACCGTCCACTGATGCAGCCGCTTCTCCTCGCGCCATTTCATGCCCTTGGCAATCGCGTCCTGATGTGAACCGGAAAACGCGGTGAATACAAGCGCACCGGAATACGGCTGGCGATCGTAAACGTGCATCCGCGTGCAGCTCTCGTACACCTCGATCAGCTTCGGGAGATTTGAAAAATCAAGTCCCGGCTCCACGCCGTGCGACATTAGATTGACCGCAACCGTCACCAGATCGACGTTTCCGGTGCGCTCTCCATTGCCGAATAGCGTACCCTCCAACCGATCCGCACCCGCAAGCAGTCCCAACTCGGAATCCGCCACCGCGCAGCCGCGGTCGTTATGCGGATGCAGCGAAACTACAATGTTTTCCCGATATTTTAAGTGCTTGCACATATACTCGACTTGGCTTGCAAAAACATGCGGCATCGACATCGAAACAGTAACCGGAAGATTGATAATCGCCTTGCGGTCGGCGGTCGGTTTCCATACGTCCAAAACCGCGTTGCAGACCTCCAGCGCATAGTCGACCTCCGTTCCGGTAAAGCTTTCCGGCGAATATTCAAACCGGAAATCAACCCCCATATCGTCGGCAATCTCCTGCAAAAGCTTCGCGCCGGAAACGGCGATCTCTTTGATTTCCTCTTTGCTCTTTTTGAATACCTGCTCGCGCTGTGCGACCGAGGTGGAATTGTAAAGATGGACGATTGCATTCTTACAGCCCTTGAGCGACTCAAAGGTCTTGCGGATAATATGCTCGCGCGACTGGGTCAAAACCTGCACCGTCACGTCGTCCGGAATCAGATCCTGCTCGATCAGCGCGCGCAGAAATTCGTATTCCGTTTCGCTCGCCGCCGGAAAGCCGACCTCAATCTCCTTAAACCCAACCGCAACCAGATGCTTGTAAAACGTAATCTTTTCGTCTAAGCTCATCGGTACGATCAGCGATTGGTTCCCATCGCGCAGATCGACGCTGCACCAAACCGGCGCGTGATCCAAATACTCCCTGTGTGTCCACTCCAGACTTTCCTGAGGCGGCATAAAATAGCCGCGCGCATATTTGTCTGCGTTCATGTATCAAATCCTTCCTTTCCGTTCTGGGGAAAAAGACAATAGAAAAGCTTTCGCCCCTTGTACAATCTGCAAGAGGCGAAAGCTGTTATCACTTCCGCGGTACCACTCTGCTTGGCGCAAAAACGCCCACTCTGCCTGTATCAGCCTTCCGGCGAATACAACTCTTTTTCTAACGGGAAGAACCCCGGCCACGCCTACTGAAAATATCTTTGTTCGGATGGCTGCTCAAGGGAGAGATCAGTTTTCCTTCGCTGCCGCCTTACACCACCCGGCGGCTCTCTGCAAACGAAATGCGAAAGCCGAATTGCCCTGTCAACGCATTTACTATGATTATTTATTATATCAACTTTTTTCCCCTTTGTCAAGCACTTTTTTCAAAGAAGATTCGCCTGCAGCGGAGAAGATGAGATCGCGGCGAAGACCATATCCGTATTGATTCCGCTTTTAAGGAAACGGGGTTTTGATGGCAGGGGGCTTTCGTTTACGCCGATCTTTGCCTGCGCCCTGCCGGAATTGAGCGATCACAGGTCGTTGGTCTGTTCAATCTCGTAATACTGCCGCAAGCCCTCCCTGATTCCTGTAATATGCGGAAAAACCTTGTCAAAGTCCAGTCCATCCGTCCCTCCGGTTGAAATCTTGCCGTCGACCGAGGCCAGCATGAATAAGGTCATAACCGGACGATTCCGCAAAACAAATGCCCCTTCACCATACACCCTCCCTTTATCGCGCATATTCCAGCGTATGGGAGATCAGGCTGTCCCCCTGATACCGCAGCTTGAGGAAAAACACCGGCGCATCCTCTTTCAAAAGCGAAAGGAAAATTCGATCCCCTTCCCAGATTGGAAGCTTCGGTACCTCCTCCTTTTTCACCCAGACGTTCTCTCCTTCGTCACATTCGTTCAGTTCCTTGGAGGGCGAATCCCCGGTAAACAGGTGCATATACTCGGTTCCCCATTCGTCCGATACAAAGACCACAAGTCCGCGATAGCGCAACTTTTCGACCCGCAGCCCAGTTTCTTCAAAAATCTCCCTGTATGCGCAGTCAAATGGACTTTCGCCCGCTTCGATCTTTCCGCCGATGCCGATCCACTTATCCTTATTCTCATCGACTTTCTTCTTGATCCGGTGCTGCATCAAATAACAGCCGTCCTTTTCCAGATAGCATAGGGTCGTATTCCGAATCATAACCGTTTTACACCTCCTTCTCCTCCGTCCTCTCCCGGCAGCATATCAAGGTTGATTAGCTCCCGCTTTGGGATATAGAGATAGTACGCCTCGTAATGATGCTTCCTGACAATCTGTTTGCCGCCGGTATCGCCGGTAAGTGCAAGCAGCTCTTCCCGCAGACGCGGCGCAAATCCGACTGGATTCCCCACACCCCCGCATTTTGCAGCGGCGGAAAGGATCGGGCAGCCCGCATCCAGCCTCGCCGAAAAGCGGCGCAGCGTTTCCTGCGAAAGATAGGGCTGATTGCATGCCGCAAATAGAAGCGGCGTTTGAGGATTGGCGGCAGCCACGCCCAGCCGCACTGCGGCTGAAATGCCCTCTTCGCTGCGACTATTGTGCATCACGGTGAAGCGCAGGCGTTTTGCTTCCCGTTCGATCTGCGGATAGCGGCTGACTAGGATAATCTCGGAAAAAGCCTCTCTTGCCGCGTCCGCCGTATCGGCGATATGCCGCCACATCGGCTTGCCGTCTATTTCAAAAAACAGTTTATTCGCGCTAAAACGGCTCGACATTCCGGCAGCAAGCAAAATCAGCGTCGGCTTCATGGCATCTGCTCCTTTTTGGCGATCGCAGCAACGATCTGGGACAGCGTATCAATCTCAAATACCTTTTCCCCGTCGAAATCCGCTTCCTCCTTCGGGATGGACAGCAGCTTTGCACCCGTTTGGATAATCATTTTGTGCAGCGTATTCGCCGCCTTGACCACCGCCATTCCGGTGACATAGGTCGTACTTGACGCGCAAGAGCCGAAATCGTAAGGGGAAACGTCGGTGTCGACACCATGGACGATAATACGGTCGAAAGCGCACTCCAGCATGTCAGCCGCCATCTGCGCCGGGATGGTGTTGCAGCCGGTACCCATGCCCGCCGCGACAATCGCATTCATTTTCTTCTGATTCAGCGCATACGCTTCTTCCAACAAGGAAGCAGTCGGGTCATTTATGGCGGCATAACGTGTGATCGGCATATCAGGCTTCTCCTTCCTGCGGCTTTTTTCCGCGCCGGATTGAAAACCGGCGCGGCTGCAATACTTGTCCATTTCATTATACCGTGTTTTACTCCAAAAAGCAACCGCTTTGTGCCGGTATCCTTTCCCGAATAAAAAAGAAAAATCAAAAATATACTGCTAAAGTGCCGCCCCGCTGCATATCATAACAATACAAACCAAGAAAGGAAAGGTGAATTTTGAAATGGGCAAAAAACTGATGACGCTTCTTCTTGCAGGTGTGATCGCAGCAAGCGCGCTGACCGGATGCAGCTTGACTGGAACGACCTACTCCGACTCGGATTCCTCTGTACAGACCGAGAGCAGCGACAATTCCAGCGATACCGCCGACGATTCCAGCGGCACAGCAGAATAAAAAGGGCGGCTGATCTGTTAAAGATCAGCCGTTTTTTGTTTTCAAAAATTCCCCCGAAGCGTCCCTCGGGGAAATAGATTACTTCCAGATTCCGGAAAACAACGAGCGCAGGGCATTCCCAAAGGTCAGCGCCTCCACCGAAGCGGCGGCAAGCAGCGGCGTTTCACAAACAATCTCCTCCCCCTGCCGGTAGGTAATCATCCCCAATTCGTCCCCTTCCTTCACCGGCGCCTGCGCATGGTCCGCGCAGGTCACAGCCACCTCGATGCCGGCGGATTCTCCCTTGCGCAGCAGCACGCCATCCGGTTTTTCCGCCGTTACCGCGACGTTTAATTCCATACCGCCGATAACCGGAATATTCTGCGGCAGATCCTCCGGAAGCTGCGGAGAATACTGCTCAAACCCAGCGAAACCATAATCAAGCAGCGCTCTTGCGTCGGCAAAGCGTTCCTTCGAAGTCGTGCAGCCCATAACCACTGCAATCAGTGATAATCCATTCCGCTCTGCCGAGGCGGAAAGGCAGGAGCCCGCGCCGTCGGTCGTCCCGGTCTTTAGTCCAGTACAGCCCTTATAAAACCGCACCAGCTTATTTGTATTCACAAGCCCCATCTGACCGTCCCGCAGTGAGTCCATCCAGATTGTGGTATATTCGGTGATTTTATCGTGCATTAAAAGCTCCCTTGACATCAGCGCGATATCTCTGGCGGTCGAAAGGTGCCCGTCGGCGTCCAGCCCGGTTGGATTGATGAAGGTGGTGTTCTTCATTCCAAGCTCTGCGGCGCGCTGATTCATCATCCCAACAAATTCGCTTTCGCTGCCGCCGACAAACTCCGCCAGCGCCATCGATGCGTCGTTTGCTGACGCGACCGCGCAGGCCTTGAGCATCTCATCCACCGAAAAGCTTTCTCCAACCTCAAGCCAGATCTGCGTTCCGCCCATCGATGCTGCATTCTCGCTGCCGACCACCTCGTCGGAAAGTGAAATTTTTCCGCTGTCAAGCGCCTCCATTACAAGCAGCATCGTCATGATCTTGGTGATCGACGCCGGCGGCATCTTCTCATCCGCATTTTTCTCAAACAGTACCGTTCCGGTCGTTTGATCGATCAGGATCGCTGATTTTGCCGATACCTCGACCGCATCGGTGCTTGGCGTGATCCTACTGGCTGTGACATCCGCCGACGCTTTGCCGAAAAAAACGCCGTTTGCCGCAAATCCCAATAAACACATGCATAAAACCGCGCCGATCCCCTTTTTCCACTTGCCAAACATAATCTCATCCCTTCCCTTTTTTTCTATTTTATGGAAGAAACAAGAAAGATATTACTCCAAGGCGCGCTTTCTCCCTTGACATATATCCCGCATCCAACGCATAAGATGAAGCAGAAGGGAGCGATCAAAATGGACATTCATCTGAATAAGCAGCAGTTATCGCTGCAAAAAACACTCTGCGACCAAAGCTTTGAGCAGGCGTTTGAGCTGGACTATCTTTTAGCGGATTACCTGCCGGATATTTTTAAGATTCTCAAATGCGAGGTCACGCCGGCTGTTTCCTCGTTTGAAGTCGGGACGGGCAGGCTGACGGCGGATATTGCGATTGATATACGGGTGCTTTATCTGGCGGAGCAGACCCATGAAATCTGCGCGATCAGCCAAAAGCAATCGCTGCAAAAGCAGCTTGACCTTCCGAACGTTACACCGGACTGCCTGCCCTGCATCTCGGTTTCCCCAGACTCTGTGCGCTGCCGGGCAGTCAACCCAAGGCGGCTTGACCTGCGCGGCACGGTTATGCTCAAGGTCGTCCTACAGCGCGCACAAAGCGCACCATACCTCTCGAAGTCGGAGGGCGGCGCATTACAACAAAAGCTTGCGGAATGCGAGTGCGTCTGCGGCAGACACTATGTCACACAGGAGTTCTCAATTACGGAAATTTCCCCTTTGCCTTACGGTAAGCCGCCGATTGACAGCATCCTGCTCTACTCCTGCACGCCGGTGCTGTCGCAGGTAAGCCGCTCAGGCGACAAGGCAGTCTGCAAAGGGAATGTCAACGTGCATCTGCTTTATCAGGCAAAAGCGGAGGAAAATGCGCCAAAGAGTCTGGAAACAGCGGATTTTTCTGTTCCAGCCGATACCATTCTCACCCTCAGCGACCTATCCGGAGAATTGACGCTGGACGCCATTTTAGAGGTATTAAGCGCCGAGTTTTCACTGGAGGAAGGCGGCGGGATCAACGGACAATACGCGCTCAAGGCAAGCGTTATGGCGACGCAGAGCGAGCCGATCTCCTATGTGGAGGATCTTTATTCCACCGTCTGCCCCATTGAGATGGAAACCGCATCCTATCCTGTCCTATGCCTGCAAGAAACGATCAATCAATCCTGCGTCTGCAAAAATGTCATCGCACTGCCGGAAAACATCGAGCGTATCATTGATCTGGTCAGCAGCATACAAGGCGCATCCTTTCAAAAGGAGGAAGGGAAACCGCCGATGCTCGCAGCCAACCTCAGGCTGAGCATGTTTGCCGCAGACGATGCACAGATGCCGTTCTGTATGGAGAAGACCATCCCCTGTGAGCTGCCGCTCGACCTGACCGCCATGCCCGGCGACCCAGTCTTTTCCCCGCAGCTTCAGGTGCTGTCCACCGCCTTCCGCATGACCGAAGATGGGAAGCTTGAGGTGCGCAGTGAAATCTCAATCTCTGGAAATTTCTACCGCAATCGCCTAATCAAAATGATCACCGGCATTATCGCCGATGAGAAGAATCCATATGAGAAAGGCGGCACAGCGCTGCACCTGTACTACGCCAAGGCGGGCGAGCAGCTTTGGGAGATTGCCAAGCGCTTCGGCACCGATTTTAACGCCGCCATCGTCGAAAACGACCTAAACGAAACCGTTCTTTTCGAAGACCGGATGCTTTTGATCCCGGTTATTTAAAAAAAGAAGAGGCTGTCGCTTTTTGTGCGACAGCCTCATTCATTTTCCGTAAAGCTCATTATATTTAGCGACGATCGCGTTCATCTGCTCCCATTTGCTTTCCATATCGGCAACCAGCTTAAACTGCGTGCGGCAGCGGTCGATATTCTGCCCCGGATAGTGCGTCTTAAAGTACGTATCGCCCTGTAAATAGTCCGTTAAGAAGCGGATACCACATTCAAAGGTCATCATTTTCGCGCAGAAGGGCAGCATCTCAATCTCCTTTTGGGTGAGCGCTTTACCCGCAGTTTCCATGAACCCCTTGGTATAAATATCGAACAGCTCCAGCGACAGCGTGACCTTACGCAAATCTTTCTCGTCTTCGGCAGCGGTGCTTGCGCCAAACCGGATCGAGTCGCCATAGTCATACCCCGCAAGCCCCGGCATAACAGTATCTAAGTCAATCACGCAGATTCCTTTGTGCGTTTCCTCATCGAGCAAAACGTTATTCAGCTTGGTGTCGTTATGGGTGACGCGCAGCGGCAGCTCTCCGCGTTCCAGCATGCCAACTAAAACGCCGCTTTCGCTCTCCCGCTCCATTGCAAACTGGATTTCCGGCTTTACATACTGCGCGCGGTTCAAAATATTGTCCTGTACAGCGGACAGAAAGGTATTGAAGCGCACACGGGTATTATGAAAGTCCTTAATACTCTCATAAAGCTTGGTTGCGTCAAAGTTTGCAAGCTTACGCTGAAACGAGCCGAACGCCAGCGCGCTTTCGTAAAAGTCTTCCGGCGTGTTCACCTGCTGAAGCGTCACCGTTTCTTCAATGAAGTCATACGCGCGCCAATAGCGCCCCTCCGAATCCTGATAAACCAACTTGCCGTCCTTGGTTGGGATAATGGTCAGCGTTTCGCGCTCGACGTCGCCGCCCTCGCGCTTTATGATCTGACGCATATAATTTGTGACGTTCTCAATGTTTTCCATCAGCTGGTACGGGTTTTTGAACACCTCGGTGTTGATGCGCTGGAAAATGTACCGCTTGCAGTGCCCTTCCTCCGGCTGATAATGCGCGACAAAGGTATCGTTGATATGCCCGTTCCCGTATGAAAGCGCACCGACTAACTCATACTTGGTCTGAAATGCGCTGGCGACCTCCCGAATCAGCTTCTGATCCACGCCGCGCCCCTCTTTATATGCCATAACAAAAGCTTCCTTTCGTATTTCCTTCTGCTTTTTCCTGTCTTTGTTTTTCCTTCCGCAAGGCGGTGAAACGCTCCGCCGCAGCTCTAAACGCAGGCGTTTTCCAAACGTACATCATTATAGCATATCCTTTTTCATTTTACAAGACATATTCCACGATTTTCTAAACGAAATTTTCCGTCCCCGCTTCCTTTGCAGCAGCAAAAAGGAGCGGACTT
>CAZPLR010000034.1:0-23050 GCA_964587555.1 uncultured Oscillospiraceae bacterium | reverse complement strand
TTTTTCGTTTGGTTTTGTAAATACTTTTTCTAAGCGCCGCTGCGAATTGTTTTGCAGTTAGGTTGCCCGGAAAGGAGTGTTTTATTGATGATGGAAACTACCGATTCTGCTGCGAAAAAGGATTGCAAGCCGGCTGAAGAAGTGCCCGATGTAAAAAAGTACACCGAGTTCGCGCCGCCTTATCCGCACAACAGCCCGAATGAACAGGAGCTTGATCCGCTCACGGTGCGTTATCTTTCGGTCAGCCCGCCGGTTTTGTCCGATGGAAAAAACGAGATCAAGCTGCCGCTGCACGATCTGTCTCAGGATTCAAATAGTCAATCCAAATAAACGGATCGTATTTTGGCAGGCAAAATCTACTGCTTGTTGAGCTGAAATGCCTTTAATCTCGGCCATTTTCTCCGCAGTATGCGCGATCATGTCGGATTGGCAGCGTTTTCCGCGAAACGGGACCGGCGCCATATATGGGCAGTCGGTTTCGAGCAGAAAACGGTCGTTCGGGATGATCGCGGCGGAAGAAACGGCTTTTTTCGCGTTCTGAAAGGTGAGGACGCCGGTAAATCCAATATACATACCAAGGTCTAAAATCTGCTTTGCGACCTCCGGCGCGCCGGAAAAGCAGTGTACAACCCCTTTTGGACGATACTGCTGTAAGAGCGCAAGCGTGTCTGCCACTGCATCGCGCGAGTGGATTACAACCGGCATGTCAAGTTCTCTTGCGAGAATGAGCTGCTGTTCAAAGACAATTTTCTGCGCCTCCTTGGAAGCACCGTCCTCATAGTGATAATCTAACCCGATTTCACCGATTGCAACGACCTTATCCCTTGCAGCGAGTGTTTTGAACTGCGCAAGCGTTTCCTGTAGGGTGCAAAGCTCCCGTTCGGCAAACTCCGGATGGATGCCCACGGTACAGAAGAAATACGGGTATCGTTCGGTCAGCTTCAGCCCCGCCTTGCTGCTGGCTAAATCGCAGCCGATATTGATGAAACGGGAAACACCGTTTTCATGTGCGGCGCGAATGACTGTGTCGGCGTCTGATTCATACGCAGCGTCATCGTAGTGACAGTGAGACTCAAAGATATTGGTAAGCCCCCGCCCGTTGATTGGCGGGAGCGTTTTTTCTTGTATTGGCTTGGACATGGCAGATCAGCGAACCTTGCTGCCCTCCGGGATCGAATCGTCCGCAAAGATGACCTTGACCTGATTCTCGCCTGCGTCAGCGGCAAGCAGCATACCTTGGCTTTCCACACCGCAGAGCTTTGCAGGGGCGAGGTTTGCAATTACGATCACCTTTTTGCCGACCAGCTCGTCCTCCTTATAATACGGCGCAATGCCGGAAACAATCTGGCGCGTTTCGTAGCCTAAGTCTATCTCAAGCTTATAGAGCTTTTTTGCATGTTTGATCTTTTCGCAGGAAGTAATTTTTGCGACACGCAGCTCTGCCTTGCCGAAATCGTCGATTGCGATCTGCGGTTTGATATCCTCCGGGATCGGTTTTTCCTTTTTTGCCGGCTGGAGCGCTTCAAATTTGGCTGCGACCTCTTTTTCGTCTAAGCGGTTAAACAAGACCGCCGCTTCGCCGACTGTGACCGCGCCCTCTTTCCCAAATTCTGAAAGGGAAGCAAGTGAGCTTTCCTTTGCGCCGATCTGGGTTAAGATAGAGACAGAGGTTTGCGGCATAAAGGCTGCCAGAAGCACTGCGATATAGCGGATGGATTCGAGCAGGCAGAACATGACGGTTTCTAAGCGGTCTTTTTTCGCTTCATCCTTCGCCAGCACCCATGGGGTCGTTTCATCGATATACTTGTTGGCGCGGCGTGCGAGCGAGATAACGGTTTCCAAACCGTCCGCAACGCGAAAATGCTCCATTTGCCTGTCCAGATTGGAAACGGCGGCAAGACAGGCGGCCTTTAATTCGTCGTCAACCGGCTCGTTTACGCCGCGGTCGACGACGGTCGCGCCAAAATACTTTTTCGCCATCGCGATGCTGCGGTTAACCAGATTGCCCAAGGTGTTGGCAAGATTCGCGTTGTAGCTTGCGACCAGCGTTTCACGGGTGATGCTTCCGTCTGATGCAAACGGCATTTCAGAAAGCACATAATAGCGAACCGCCTCGACGCCAAAAATATCCGCCAGCTCGTCGGCATACATCACGTTGCCCTTGGATTTGCTCATCTTGTCCGCGCCGAACAATAGCCACGGATGCCCAAAGATATGCTTTGGCAGCGGCAGATCCAGCGCCATCAGCATGATTGGCCAGTAGATGGTGTGAAAGCGCAGGATGTCTTTGCCGATGACATGAACATCGGCAGGCCAATATCGGTTAAACTGCTCGCTGCTGCCGTCCGGATCGTAGCCGATGCCGGTGATATAATTGGAAAGCGCGTCGATCCAGACGTAAACGATATGTTTCGGGTCAAAATCGACCGGAATGCCCCAGCGGAAAGCAGTGCGGGAAACGCACAGATCCTGTAAGCCCGGCTTTAGGAAGTTGTTGACCATCTCTTTTTTTCTGGCCTCCGGCTGGATAAAATCCGGATGCTCCTCGATATACTGCATCAGCCTATCCTGATAACGGCTGAGCTTCAGGAAATAAGCCTCCTCCTTGGTGCGTTTTACTTTTGCGCCGCAGTCCGGGCAGCAGCCGTCCTTTAGCTGTGTTTCGGTGAAGAAGGATTCGCATGGGTTGCAGTACCAGCCCTCGTATTCGCTTTTATAAATATCGCCCTTATCGTATAATTTTTTGAAAATTTTCTGGACGACCCTTTCGTGCTGCTGATCGGTGGTGCGGATGAAGTGGTCGTAGGATACCTCGAGCAGATCGGCGATATCGCGGATCTGTCCGGCAATCTTGTCAACATGCTCCTTCGGCGTAACGCCCTCATTTTGCGCGATCTCCTCGATCTTCTGACCGTGCTCGTCGGTCCCGGTTAAAAAGAAAACATCCCTGCCACGCTGGCGCTGATAGCGCGCGATGGCGTCGGTCAGAACGACCTCATAGCTGTTGCCGATATGCGGTTTGCGCGATGTATATGCAATAGCTGTCGTGACATAAAATTTGTCCTGCATAGTTACCTCCAAAGAAATAGTCTGAAACGCAGATGCGTTTTTCTTCAGCTTCTATTATAACAAATAATCGGGAAAATGGAAAGAGGAAAACCGGGGCTTTATGCCGTTATTTTGAAATTTTATTATTTTGTCATAGATTTGTTAATTGTTAATTTGTGCAGGAACCGTTTCATCACACTGCATTTTCCATTTTTGCTGGCAAAGCTCCTCTTGGAGCGCGACCAACTTGTGTAAGCTAAAATCCGGAAAAAATCCGCCCGCATAATTCTGACTGTTTTCCGCGGATATTTTTTGCCGCCGCACACATAGTAAAAGTACGCGGCAGTCGAAAAAAATGCCGGTAAAATTACGGAAAGGAAAGCTTCCGCTTTTTACAGAAATGAAGTGGAGGATAGATAATATGAAAAGCAAAAAGAAAGGAATTATCGTCAGCGCTGTTGCCGCGCTGCTTTTACTGGCGTCGGTGACAGGACTTGTCTGCTATTACCGTGCGGCGGTACCGGATAGATTTTATGTGGAGGAATCGGAGCAGAGCGCCGGCTCCTTCTCTATCGCAAGCAGGGAGATGCTGACGGTAGACGCAGATTTTGACGGAGAGAAAACCGCCTTGGCGCAGGGCGCGGCATCCGGCAGCGAACGAAAAGCGACGATTAAGCTATGGGGCATCCTGCCGTTAAAAACCGTATCGTTAAAGCCGGTTGAGATCAAAGAGGTACAGGTAAGCGGCAGCTTATTCGGTATCAAGCTATATACCGAGGGCGTGCTGATCGTCGATATAGATAAGGTCACAACCAAGGATGGCAGGGTCAGCCCCGGAAAAGACGCCGGACTCAAGGTGGGCGACTGTATCCTCTCCGCAGCAGGCAAGGCGATTTGCACCAACGACGAGCTGCGAGAGATCATCGCTTCCAGCGGCGGAAAGAAGATCGCGCTGAAGGCGCGGCGCGGGGAGCAGGTTTTGTCATTGACCCTCTGTCCGGCAAAGGCGACAAGCGGCGTTTGGCGCGGCGGTATCTGGGTCAGGGACTCTACCGCAGGGATTGGAACCCTCACCTGCTTTGATCCGCAATCCGGCATATTCGCCGGATTGGGACACGGCATTTACGATGTAGATACCGGAACGCTGATGCAGGTTGCAAACGGCGAAATCTGCAAGGCGGCGCTAACCGGCGTGGAAAAGGGGAAGGACGGTGCTCCAGGACAGTTGGAGGGCGTATTCACCGATGGCGAGCCGCACGGGGAGCTTCTCTGTAATACCGAGGTGGGCGTGTACGGCGTTTTAGATACAGGAGAGTCGCGGAGCGTACAAGGGCTGCAAATGCCGATCGCGCTGCGGCAGGAGGTGCAGACCGGAAAGGCGTATCTTTATTGCAGTCTTGATGGTGAAAGCGCGGAGCAATACGAGGTGTGGATCGAACGGGTTGATTTGACCGAGGGGAAGAAGACCAAGAACCTTGTGATCCGCGTGACCGATCAGCGGCTTTTGGAAAAAACCGGCGGTATTGTACAGGGGATGTCCGGCACGCCGATCCTGCAAAATGGGAAGCTTGTCGGCGCTGTGACGCATGTGTTTGTCAACGATGCGGTCAAAGGATACGGAATTTTTGCGGAAAATATGCTGGAGCAGATGAACCTGCTCCGTGCCGAGCAATAATTTCCACTGAGAGATCAATCCATCGACAGGAAAAACAGAAAGAAAAGTTTATGGAAGAAATCAAAAGAAAAGACGAGCAATCGGATAAAAAGCGGAGATAATTGAAACAACTGGCGATAAACGCAAGAAATTGTGAAAAGAAAAAAGAAGTAAGGGAGAAAAAAAGAGTAAAAAGATTGAAAGAGGGAAGGAGATATGATAAAATAAAAAAGCAGCAAAAAAGTGGCGTAAGCAAGGGAGGAAACGAAAATCATGCAGCTACAGGTAAAGCAAACAATCATAATAGGAGATAATTCAGAGGAATTTGGATTGCCATGCCGGGAAATGTTGCGGGAAAGCAACCGAGAGATCATATTGACCAAACGTGACGGGAAAGACGTTTGGGAAAAGATGACGGAAAGCAATCCGGACCTGATGATTATCGACGCATTGATGCCGCATTACGACGCAGTGAATCTGCTGCATCGAATGGCAAAGGAACAAAAGAATATCGGAGTGATCGTGTTGACGCCGCAGGGGAGTCAATATCTGGAAGAGGAGATCATCCAAAGCGGAGCGTACTGTCTGGTAAAGCCGATAGATATGACGTACTTAAAGGAGTGCATCGGAGGGATGTTGAAGATTAAGCCGGTGCTGACGCCGGCAGGCTTTAAGAAGGCGGGACAAAACGCAGCGGGGACATTGGAGATGCAGGTAACGGAGGTGATCTTTCAGATCGGAGTACCTGCGCATATCAAAGGATATGCGTACTTAAGAAAAGCGATCATGCTGACGGTGGAAACGCCGGAAAAGATCAACAGCGTAACGAAGATATTATATCCGGAGGTAGCCAAGGCATACGGGACAACGCCGTCAAGGGTGGAAAGAGCAATCCGCCATGCGATAGAAATAGCGTGGGACCGCGGAGATGTGGAGGTGCTGTCCGGATATTTCGGATATACGATCAACACAGGGAGAGGAAAACCGACAAACTCGGAGTTTATCGCGATGATCGCGGATCGGCTGAGATTAAAGTCGAGAGAGGGAAACGAGATAAGCCGGAGAGCGGCATTATACTGAAACGGAAGGGGAACGTCAGCCCCCGGAAGGAAACAAACGAAACAGAAGAGAAACACTTTTTGCTGTAAGCGGAGAAAAAGAGATCCGGCGGAGCTTTTGCGCTTCGCCGGATTTTTTAGAAGCTTTATGCAGAAAGCGCGAGATATATCTGCATCTTTTTTGAAATAGATTATGCAGATAAAGTCAAGCTTACATTGACTTTCTGCACATGATATGATATGATAATGTGCAGAAGGAGAGGATAAGCTATGAGGAAATTTGACTATTCGTTTTTGCATAATGGGCTGCTGCCGGCGCAGCTTATCAATCTGACAGCCAGCATAGCGTCGTTAAAGACGATGGCGGGGGTCAGAAAAGAGGAGTATGCGAAGATATTCACCGAGCTGGAGGGGATTGCAAAGGTGCAGTCCATCAAAAGCTCGAATGCAATTGAGGGAATCGTCACGAGCGACGAGCGCATTGCTGCAATCGTCAATGGAGGCAGTGCGCCGCTCAACCATAACGAGGCGGAGATTGCCGGCTATCGCGACGCGCTGAATGAGATTCATTTGGGCTATGCGCACATCGATTTTAGCGTGCGGAATATTTTGAGCCTGCATGAAACCATGATGTCCTTTACCGGCTATGAGTTCGGCGGGAAGTACAAGACCGACGATAATGTCATTTTAGAGGTAGGCGCGGACGGCAGCCGGAGGGTGCGGTTTCGTCCAACCCCGGCTGCTGAAACGCCGTTTGCGATGGAACAGTTAGAGCTTGCGTATTTGGACGCCAAAAACGACGCGAACATCAACCAGCTTTTGTTGATCCCCTGTGTGATCCTTGATTTTCTATGTATCCATCCGTTCCGCGACGGAAACGGGAGGATGTCGCGGCTGTTATCGCTGCTGCTGCTTTATAAAAACGGCTATGACGCCGGAAAATACGTTTCGTTCGAAGAACAGATTAACGCCTACAAAGGGTATTATTATGAGGCGCTCAGACTGTCCTCCGCCGGGTGGGAGAGCAATGAAAACAGCTATTTCCCGTTTATCGAAAATTTTCTCTCCACGCTTTATATGTGCTACAAGGAGCTGGATAAGCGCTTTGCAGTTGTCAACGGGAAGAAAGTTACCAAAAAAGCGAGGATCGAGGCGACTGTGCTGAACAGCCTGACCCCGCTTTCCAAAGCGGAGATTTGCAGGATTCTTCCCGACGTCAGCCCAACGACTGTAGAGGCGGTTTTAGGCGCGATGGTAAAAAACGGCTCGATCCGGCGTATCGGCGCGTCAAGGGCGGCGCGGTATTTGAAGAAATAGCGTATTTTCTGCAAAAGATTAAAAGTGATAGAAATGTGATGAAACTTTGTGACCCGTCGACATTCTGAAATGAAGGGGAAAGAAAAAGAGGAAAATCGGAGGAAAAGGGAGGAAAACGCATTAGAGGGATGCGTAAACGAAGAGAACGGGGAAAAATCGGAAATATCTCTCAAAAAGGGGTCAGAAGTAAGGGAGAAAAAAAGAGTAAAAAGATTGAAAGAGGGAAGGAGATATGATAAAATAAAAAAGCAGCAAAAAAGTGGCGTAAGCAAGGGAGGAAACGAAAATCATGCAGCTACAGGTAAAGCAAACAATCATAATAGGAGATAATTCAGAGGAATTTGGATTGCCATGCCGGGAAATGTTGCGGGAAAGCAACCGAGAGATCATATTGACCAAACGTGACGGGAAAGACGTTTGGGAAAAGATGACGGAAAGCAATCCGGACCTGATGATTATCGACGCATTGATGCCGCATTACGACGCAGTGAATCTGCTGCATCGAATGGCAAAGGAACAAAAGAATATCGGAGTGATCGTGTTGACGCCGCAGGGGAGTCAATATCTGGAAGAGGAGATCATCCAAAGCGGAGCGTACTGTCTGGTAAAGCCGATAGATATGACGTACTTAAAGGAGTGCATCGGAGGGATGTTGAAGATTAAGCCGGTGCTGACGCCGGCAGGCTTTAAGAAGGCGGGACAAAACGCAGCGGGGACATTGGAGATGCAGGTAACGGAGGTGATCTTTCAGATCGGAGTACCTGCGCATATCAAAGGATATGCGTACTTAAGAAAAGCGATCATGCTGACGGTGGAAACGCCGGAAAAGATCAACAGCGTAACGAAGATATTATATCCGGAGGTAGCCAAGGCATACGGGACAACGCCGTCAAGGGTGGAAAGAGCAATCCGCCATGCGATAGAAATAGCGTGGGACCGCGGAGATGTGGAGGTGCTGTCCGGATATTTCGGATATACGATCAACACAGGGAGAGGAAAACCGACAAACTCGGAGTTTATCGCGATGATCGCGGATCGGCTGAGATTAAAGTCGAGAGAGGGAAACGAGATAAGCCGGAGAGCGGCATTATACTGAAACGGAAGGGGAACGTCAGCCCCCGGAAGGAAACAAACGAAACAGAAGAGAAACACTTTTTGCTGTAAGCGGAGAAAAAGAGATCCGGCGGAGCTTTTGCGCTTCGCCGGATTTCCTGCCTTATTTCGGAATTTGCATGTCTGCAATATGTTCACAAAAAAGTGTATAATTTCGAAACACAAAGTGTTATACTGATAATAAGAGTGAAAAGGATTTTAAAAGAGAGAAAAAGGGGATCGTGTCAGGAGGTTCTATGCTGACTTTTGATAAGCACATTTATATCGTCGCTGGGCATTACGGAAGCGGGAAAAGCAATCTTTCGGTCAATCTTGCCTTGGAGGCAAAACGGCAGGGAAGGGACACAGTGCTGATCGATTTGGATATCGTTAACCCTTTTTTCCGCAGCGCGGACTGCAAAACGCTTTTGACCGAGAAGGGGATCACGGTGATCACGCCGATGTTTGCCAACACAAGCTTGGACGTGCCCTCGCTGCCCGCGACAATCGACACGGCGATCCGCAGAGAGGAAAAATGCGTAATTTTAGACGTCGGCGGCGACGACGCGGGCGCTGCCGCTTTAGGGCGGTATGCGGGGATGATTGCGCAGAAGCCGTACGAGATGCTGTACTTGATTCAGCAGCGCCGGTTTTTCACCTCAGAGCCGGAGGAGATGGCGCAGATCCTATGGGAGATCGAAAGCGCTTCCCACCTGAAAGCCACCGGGGTGATTAACAATACAAACCTTGGAATACAAACGACGCTTTCGGTCGTTGAGGAAAGCCTCGCTGACGCAAAAAGGCTTTGTGAGCTTGTAAAGCTGCCGCTTGTCTGCACAGCGGTGGAGGAAAAGCTTGCGGACGCATTTTCCACGCGGCATCCGGACGAGAATGTTCTACCAATTCGGATATATATATCACATCCATTTTGAAAAACAGGAGGAAGATTATGGCAAAAGGAAAGGTAACGATCGACGAGCAGCGCTGTAAGGGCTGCGGTCTGTGCGTACAGTTCTGCCCAAAGCAGGTGCTGACACTGTCGTCGGACAAGATCAATGAAAAGGGGTACACGCCTGCGGAGGTGAAGAATCCGGAAGACTGCATCGGCTGCGCGATGTGCGGGTTAGTATGCCCGGACAGCGTGCTGACGGTTGAGAATGATCTGCCGGAAAGGCGTCAGGAGAAAACGGTTCCGGCTATGACGCCTGCGGAGGAAGCAGAGCCGGAAAAAAGCACGGTCGTGCCGGGCAGAAAATACTTAATGAAGGGCAATGAAGCGATCGCGCAGGCGGCGATTTTAGCGGGCTGCCGCTGCTATTTTGGCTATCCGATTACGCCGCAGACCGAGATTGCGGCGTTTATGGCAAAGCGTATGGCGCGAGAAGGCGGCGTTTATTTGCAGGCGGAATCGGAGCTTGCGGCGATCAACATGGTGCTGGGCGCCGCGTCGACCGGCGCGCGGGCAATGACCTCGTCATCTTCGCCCGGCATCAGCCTAAAGACCGAGGGTATTTCCTATATTGGCGGGTCTGACCTGCCATGCGTAATCGTTGACGTTATGCGCGGCGGACCGGGGCTTGGGAGCATTCAGCCGTCCCAATCGGATTACTGGCAGGTGACAAAGGCGATGGGTCATGGCGACTTCAGGCGGCTTGTTTATGCGCCTGCAAGCGTGCAGGAAGCGGTGGATATGGTCGGGCTTGCGTTCGATAAGGCGGAGGAGTACCGGATGCCTGCGGTTATTTTAACCGACGGTTTAATCGGGCAGATGATGGAGCCGGTTTCCTTTCCAGAGCCGGTCAAGCTGCCGCTGCCGCAAAAGCCTTGGGCGGCGACCGGAACCAAGGGCGAAAGAGAGCCGAACATCATCAACTCCTTGTATTTGAAAGCGGATATTTTGGAAGAACTGGTGGATAAACGGTATGAACGGTATGCCTTAGTCGAGCAAAACGAGGAGATGCACGAGTCGTTCGAGATGCAGGACGCGAAGATCGCGATTGTCGCTTACGGCGCGTCCGCCCGCGTTGCGCATACAGCGGTTGTGATGGCAAGGCAGAGCGGCGTGGCGGCGGGGCTAATCCGTCCGCAGATGCTTTGGCCGTATCCGAAAGCAGCGATTCTGGAGGCGGCGAAGCAATGCGACGCGATCCTGACGGTCGAGATGAGCAAGGGACAGATGGTCGAGGACGTCGAGCTGTACGCAAGGGGAAATTGCCCGGTCTTTTTCTACGGCAGAAACGGCGGCGTTGTGCCGACCCCGGAAGAGGTCTATCAGAAGGTTATGGAAATTGCCAAAGGCGAGGGAAAGTAAAGCTTGCCGGCTGGATTCAGAAAGGAGAACGGCTTTTACTTCACGGTAAAGGCTCGATAAGGATATGAGTGTTGTATTTCAGAAAACAAAAGGCTTGACAGACGCCGTTCTGCATTACTGCCCCGGCTGTACGCACGGCATTGTGCATCGTCTTGTAGCGGAAAATCTGGAGGAGCTTGGCATTTTAGATTGCACCATCGGTATTGCGCCAGTCGGCTGCGCGGTTATGGCGTATGACTATTTCAACTGCGATATGATCGAAGCGCCGCACGGCAGAGCGCCGGCGGTAGCGACCGGCGCAAAGCGCAGCAATCCGAATAATATTGTGTTCACCTACCAAGGCGACGGCGATTTGGCGGCTATTGGCACGGCAGAAACGGTTCATGCGGCGACCCGCGGCGAAAATATCACGATTATTTTCATTAATAACGCGATCTACGGGATGACCGGCGGTCAGATGGCGCCGACAACTTTGCCGGGACAGGTCACACAGACCACCCCTTACGGGCGCGATCCAAAGCTTGCGGGTTATCCGGTGCGGATCTGCGAGATGATCTCCACCTTAAGCGGCGTGGCGTTTGCGCAGCGCGTGGCGATTGATTCTGCCGCGCATATCCGCGAGGCAAAGAAGGCGATCCGCAAGGGCTTTGAGGCGCAGATGAACCGCAAGGGATTTTCGATCATTGAGGTGCTTTCCACCTGCCCAACCAACTGGGGAATGTCGCCAATTGACGCGATGAAGTGGGTGACGGAGCATATGATCCCGTATTATCCGCTTGGCGTATATAAAGATGTGACCGATAAGGGGGTATTTTAATGCTGTTAGAGATGCTGGTTGCCGGATTTGGCGGACAGGGCGTTTTATTTGCCGGAAAATTGATCGCTTATGCGGCGATGGAGCTGGAAAAACAGGTTTCTTGGCTTCCTTCCTACGGCCCTGAGATGCGCGGCGGCACCGCCAACTGTTCCGTCTGCGTGGACGATGATGTGATCGGCTGCCCAGTCGTCAGCAAGCCGAAAACGCTGGTGGTTTTAAACCGCCCTTCTTTTAAAAAATACATCGACGACGTTATGCCGGGCGGACTTGCGGTCATTGACAGCTCAATGATCCCGGACGAAACTGCACGCACCGATATTACCTGCGTGCGGATTCCCGCGCATCAAATGGCGGAGGAAAATGCACTGCACGGTCTTGCCAATATGATTATGGTGGGCTGCGTTTTAAAAAGCATTCCGTATATCTCGATGGACGCGGTCAAAAAATCGCTTGAGCATATGATCCCGCCGTCGAAAAAAAGCCTGCTTCAGCCGAACCTGAAAGCGCTGGCGCTGGGGTATGAATATCAGCCGTAAGCCTGCGGCATAAACGCTGTGTGCGGCGCATAAGATCCTGTAAAGCAAAAATGAGTGATCAGGAAGCGAGGGGTTTTATGCGCCGCTTATCTTTGTCTTTCCGCCCGCTTTCCAAAAAACGGAGGACGGTCTGCGCCGCGCTGCTTTTTGCCGCAGTATGCGCCTCAGTGGGGAGCGTTTTTCTGCTGGGAAGGGGCGTAACTCCGCGGGTGGAAGAGCGTATTCAAAATGCCGCTGACTGCACGCAGCTACTGTTAAGCCGCGGCATTGCTGTCAACGAGCCGCCGCTTGCAGTTGAGCGGATTGTTCTTCCGGCGGAGAACGGCGGCGGCTATGAGGATTATCTGCGCTTGCAGGATAAGCAGGGGCTTTCTCTGCGGGAGTATGCCGGGGAGGAGGCGACCCTTTACCTATACGAGGATGCGATGGGGCAGGGACTGATTACCCTGATTGTTCCTGTACGCGACGGAAAGCTTGCCGCTGCAAGCAGAACGGATTTCTCCCCGCAGCCGGAGAGCATGCCGCTTTTTTAGCGGGCTGTAAAAAGAAGCGCGGAAGCGTGATGACGAAAGGGATGGTGTATGACAATATGGCTGAAAAGATGAGACTTGACCGCTTTTTCAGCAGTCAGGAGATATGCTCCAGAAGAGAGGTTCAAAAGGCGCTGCGCATGGGGCTTGTAACTGTCAACGGCGCAGTGATCAGACAAGCGGACTTTAAGGTGGATCCGCAAAGCGATCGGATTTTCCTCTCTGGAAACGAGATTTCCTATTGCCCGATGGTCTATCTCATGATGAATAAGCCGGCTGGCGTCGTCAGTGCAACGGAGGACAAAAAGCAGAAAACGGTTCTTGATTTGGTCCCGCCGCAGCTATTTCGCTCAGACCTATTCCCGGCTGGGCGGCTGGATAAGGATACGACCGGCTTTGTGCTGCTGACCAACGACGGCGATTTTGCGCACCGTATTCTATCGCCGAAAAACCACATCGAAAAAGCTTATCATGCTGTGGTGGAGCATGCGGTGACAAAGGCGGATATCGATGCGTTCGCAGGCGGTATCGCCTTAAAAAGCGGCGAGCAGTGTATGCCCGCGCGGCTGACTGTCTTGGATATCCTTCCGGATGGGAAGGTTTGCTGCGAGGTCGTTTTGTGCGAGGGAAAGTACCATCAGATAAAAAAGATGTTCGCGGCGCGGGGAAATTTTGTGACGGCGCTGCGCCGGATCAGGATGGGCTTCCTGCCGCTGGATACAGCGCTCCCGGAGGGCGGCTGCCGCGCGCTGACACAGGACGAGCTTGCGCTGCTGACGCTGCAAAAGCCGGAAAAGTCAAGCTAAGTTTGACTTTTGCAGCGTATCGCCTTTGCGGCGCTTGTCGCTAAGGGACGCACAATTGTTTTTCTCGCTTCTCGGCAGGGCTTATTTATTTGGGCAAAAAACGAGTTGATTTGTATAATCTGTCGTTTGAAAACTTGAAAAATGAATTATTTTGACCTTGAAGGTGTCCAATTAAGCTCTTTTTTGGGCCGAGAAGTGATTTTGCACAAATGGCAAACCTCATCTTTGGCCATTTCGTTACTTTCAAAATTTTCGCAAATATGATATGATATAGATGTCGTAAATACTTATTTATACTTAGGAGGTATAATGATATGGCAGGTTTATCTTTAAGAGGCATTTACAAAAAATATTCCGGTGGTGTTGTTGCGGTTTCCGACTTCAACCTCGAGGTCGAAGATAAGGAATTTATCATCTTAGTAGGTCCTTCCGGATGTGGTAAATCCACTACTCTTCGTATGATTGCTGGTCTGGAAGAGATCACCGAAGGCGAGCTTTACATCGGCGACAGACTCGTAAACGATGTTATGCCGAAGGACCGTGATATCGCGATGGTATTCCAGAGCTACGCTCTGTATCCGCATATGACGGTGTTCGACAACATGGCATTCGGTCTGAAATTGAGAAAGACCCCGAAGGATGAGATCAAAAGACGTGTTGAAGAGGCTGCCCGCATCCTCGACATTTCCCATTTGTTAGACCGTAAGCCGAAAGCGCTTTCCGGCGGTCAGCGCCAGCGTGTTGCGTTAGGTCGTGCTATTGTTCGTGAGCCGCAGGTATTCTTACTCGACGAGCCGTTATCGAACCTTGATGCAAAGCTTCGTACCCAGATGAGAACCGAGCTTTCCAAGCTGCATCACAGATTAGGAACCACCTTCATTTACGTTACCCACGACCAGACCGAGGCTATGACCATGGGTACTCGTATCGTTGTTATGAAGGACGGTGTCATTCAGCAGGTTGATACTCCGCAGAACCTGTACTCCAAACCTTGCAACGTATTCGTAGCGGGCTTTATCGGCTCCCCGCAGATGAATTTCATCGATTCCAAGCTGGTTGCAGTCGGCAGCGGCTATGGCTTAGAGTTCGGCTATGACGACAAGCACTACACCATTCCGATTCCGGATTCCAAGGTAAACGATGCGGTTAAGGCTTCTGTTGGCAAAGAAGTATTACTCGGCGTCCGTCCAGAGGATCTCCACGACGAGCCAGACTTTATTGCAAAAGCAGATAAATCTGCCTGCGTCAATATCGATGTTGAAGTTACCGAGCTTATGGGTGCTGAAACCTATCTGTACATGGCAATGGGCGAGTTACAGGTTATCGCGCGTGTTGATCCGCGCTCTACTGCAAAGGCCGGCGACACCATCGAGCTTGCGTTTGATACTTCCCGCATCCATGTATTTGACAAGGAGAGCGAGCAGGTTATCTGCAACTGATCCATTTGTACTCCTAATACTTTTGAATATGATATGTCGGGAGCGGCGTCTGAAAAGGCGCCGCTTCTGCTGTTTACGCATAGTTTTCGACTTTTTCTATCTTGCTTTCTCAAATATCAAGGAAGTTTCACGCTTTGTTCATAGATTGATAACATTATCTTGCGCACTATAGGTTACAATATTATTACAAATAGTTACATTTTGGAATTTTAAAGATTTTGGCATCTTTTGAGAAATTTGTGAAAAGTGTAAAAAAAGTCCGGATGCATGGCTATTATCAACCAAATTATATTTAATTTGCAAAATATTATATTTTTATTATATAAATTTGCAGCAAGAAGAATGAAGTGGGCGTGAGTGAAAGAAAACAAAGAGCATTTCGGATAAGACTTGAAAAAAGTGCGGAAATTGTGTAAAATATAAGAGAAATTAGGCTTGACACCGCAGTTGTTCTGTAAAGGGGCAAGAATGTGTTAAGAATTTAAGCTGTAAGATTTCTCATGCAAAATAATAAGGAATAAGGGGATGTAAAAATGTCTAACAGGTTATTTCAGAGCGTCATCCATCAGATGCGCGGATGCTTAAATCGCGTGATTGGTGTCATCGACGAGAATTCGTCGGTAATTGCGTGCAGCGAGCTTTCTAAGATCGGCGGCGTCAATGACTATGTAACGCTGGATGCGGTGATCGAAACGCAGAACACGCTTGTTCGTGACGGTTATACCTACAAGGCGTTTGGTCCGCATGTTCGTCCGGAGTACGCTGTTTTTGTTGAGGGCGTAGACGATCAAGCGGAAAAATACGCTGCGCTGCTCGCTGTTTCGCTGACCAATATCAAGCAGTATTACGATGAAAAATACGACCGCAACAACTTTATTAAGAACGTTGTACTGGACAATATTCTGCCGGGAGATATTTATATCAAAGCGCGTGAGCTGCACTTTAACGCAGATGTGACCAGAGTTGCATTTTTGATCCGCGTTGTTACGATCAACGATGTTTCGGTCTATGATATTATCCAGAATCTGTTCCCGGATAAGCAGAAGGATTTTGTGTTTATCATCAGTGAGAATGACATTGTTTTGATTAAAGAGCTGCGTCCTGAAACGACCTCGGACGACCTGAAGAAGCTTGCGGCTTCGATTGTCGACACCTTAAGCAGCGAGTTTTATACAAAGACTACCATCGGCATCGGTTCTCCGGTATGCTCGGTGAAGGATTTGGCGCGTTCGTTTAAGGAAGCGCAGGTTGCAATCGAGGTAGGCAAGGTTTTTGAGAATGAAGAAACCATCATCAGCTACGAGAATCTTGGCATCGCGCGTCTGATCTATCAGCTTCCGACAACCCTGTGTGAATCCTTCTTAAAGGAAGTGTTCAAGGCAGGCTCCATCGAGTCGCTGGATCAGGAAACGCTGTTTACGATCCATAAGTTCTTTGAAAATAATCTAAACGTATCCGAAACCTCCAGACGACTTTTTGTACACCGTAATACACTTGTGTACCGTTTGGAGAAGATCAAGAAGATCACCGGTCTGGATCTACGCGAATTTGACCATGCGATCGTATTCAAGATTGCGTTGATGGTCAAGAAGTATCTGACCGCGAAACCAACGAAATTCTGATTGACCAAAAAAGGAAAACCGCCGCAGCTGCAAAGGCAGACAGTTGTCGTGCCCGGAAGTAAGATCGGCGGTTTCTTTTTTTGCGGCAGACCCGAAGGGAGAGTTATGGCAGGCATAGAGAAGCGTAAGCAAGGCAAACCGGACAGCATGATCCAATTTCAAAATGTATCGTTAAAGTACGACAAAGATACAGTGGCGCTGCGGGGGATTTCGCTGACCGTCAAGCCGGGAGAATTTGTCTTTATCGTAGGACCGTCCGGCTCGGGCAAAAGCTCGATCATCAAGCTGATTTTACGGGAGCGGGAGGTTTCCTCCGGAAGCGTGATTGTCAACGGAACCGACTTAACGCGCCTAAAGCGCCGCCATATTCCGCGTTATCGCAAAACGCTCGGTGTGGTTTTCCAAGATTTTAGGCTGATTCCGGATATGAACGTCTATGAGAACGTCGCTTTCAGCATGCGCATGACCGACGCTTCGCCGCGCGAGATACGCACTCGCGTGCCGTATGTGCTGGAGCTAATGGGGCTTTCGCATAAAGCGAAGAAATTCCCGCATGAGATATCCGGAGGTGAGCAGCAGCGTGTCGCGCTGGCGCGGGCGCTGATCAACGATCCGCCGATCATTATTGCGGACGAGCCGACCGGCAACATCGACCCGGAGCTATCCTATGAGATTGTCGAGCTTTTACGCGGGATCAATTCCTTCGGCACGACAGTACTGATGGTCACGCACGAGCAGGAGCTTGTGGAAGATTTTGGAGGGCGGGTCATCTCGATTAAGGACGGCATGGTGTCCGGCGACATGATACTGTAAGCGGCGTTTACATGGAAAGGAATCGGCATGAAGGTATCCAGTTTGACTTATCTGATCCGGCAGGGATTAAAAAACATATGGCGCAACCGGGTGATGTCGGTAACTGCGATCGGCATATTGACAGTATGCCTGATTATGGTGGGCGTATCCGAGCTTATCTCGCTGAACATCAACCACATCGTCGACTTTGTGCAGAGCGAGAATGAGATGGTTCTCTTTTTAGAGGACGGCATTGACGAGGAAGATGCGGCGCGGGTCGGGACTGTGATCCGGGCAAATGAAAACGTAGATCGGATCTCTTATGTTTCCAGCGCGCAGGCGATGGAGGAGCAGCGGCAGGCGCTCGGCGACAGCGCCGATCTGCTTGACGGTTTAGACGAAAATCTGCTTCCTGCAAAATACGTAGTGAGCGTCAAGGAGATCGAGCGGTTTAGTCAAACTGCCAAGGAGCTGGAAGCGATCCCGGGCGTGATGAGCGTTTCTGCGGCGACGGATATTGCCTCGACCTTAACGGATCTTGGCAAGGTGGTCAGAACCTTCGGGCTTATCATCATCGTTGCACTGAGTGTAATTGCGATTGTGATTGTCGTCAATGCGATCAAAGCGACCATATTTAACCGGCGCAAGGAAATCAATATTATGCGCTATATCGGCGCAACCAACACATTTATCCGGATCCCGTTTATTGTGGAGGGCGTTGTATTAGGCGCCGTTTCTGCCGGCATCTCGTATCTATGCGTATCGTTTAGCTATAACGGCGTTTTAGACCGGATCACTTCCGATCAGACCGGTTGGCTTCAATCTGCGTTCCAGAACGTTGTTTTGTTTGAAGATATCGCATTACAGCTAGGGCTTGCATTTTTCGCAGCGGGGATTCTGATCGGCGTGTTTGGAAGCCTTATCAGTATGCACAAGTATGTGAAGGTATAAAGTAAAAGGGGGAAGAGAACGATGCAGCGGGCTAAAAGAAGGAACCTTTTGAAGCTTGCAGTTTCCGCACTTTGCTGCTGCGCGCTGCTTTTATCAACGACGCATTTGCCGGGAAGCGTCCCGGTAAACGCCTATAAAGACGTTGATGAACTGCAGGAGAAGATCGACGCGCTGGAGACGCAGAACAGCGAAACACAGGAGAAGATCGACGCATTGCAGGAGGATATCGACGCGCAGAAGGCGCGCGAGGCGTTATTGCAGCAGAAGAAGGAGAATGCCCAGGAGCAGGTCACTCTTTATGCGCAGAAGCTTGCGGTCTTAAAGGAGGATATCGCGCAGAATGAGCAGGATATCGCCGATAAGGAAGTAGAGATTGCGGATAACACCGAGCTGTTTGGTGAGCGGGTACGCGCGATGTATATGTCCTCGCAGACCTCGACGCTGGAATTGCTGTTCCAATCCACCAGCTTCTCCGAGTTTTTGTCCAGACTGGAAACGCTGCGGCGTATTTCGGAGTACGACAATCAATTGATCGATACGCTGAAACAGGAAAAAGAGGATCTGAAGGTTATGCAGGCGGAGTTAACCGAGCAGAAAACGCAGGCGGAGCTAACCCAGCAGAACTATGAAACGAAAGTCCAAACCCTGAGCTTCAGCATCAGTGAATTGCAGGCGAGCCAAGCGGAGCTTGCGGCGCAGCAGGCGACATATGAGGAGGATATCGAGGCGACAGAGGCTGCCGCCGCTGCATTTGAGCAGGAAATTGCGGACTTGATTGCCAAGCATGAGGAAGAGGAGCGCAAGCAAAAAGAGGAAGAGGAACGCAAACGTAAGGAAGAAGAAGAGCGTAAGAGTCAGGAAGAGGGCAATACCGACTCGAACAATGCTGACACAACGACGCCTTCTACAACGACCTCGGAGCATAACTTCATTTGGCCGCTGCCTTGCTCGAACCGGATCACCTCTTATTTTGGCTGGAGAACTGTTTATGGCGCGCAGAACTATCATGGCGGGCTGGATATTGCCGGGCCGAATGGCTCGTCTATTTTGGCAGCGAAAAGCGGTACTGTTTTGGCGGCGGGCGACAGCGGGACTACTTATGGCATTTATGTAATTATTTCGCATGCAGATGGGTATTCTACATTATATGCCCACTGTTCAAGCGTTTTGGTTTCCGCCGGGCAGACGGTTTCGCAGGGTGACCATATTGCAAACGTCGGCTTAACCGGACGTACCAGCGGATACCATCTGCATTTTGAAGTGCGTGTTAACGGAACCCGCGTGGATCCGCTCGATTATGTATCGAAACCTTGGTAAACAGCAAAGCGGGCAAAAACCGGACGGCTTTCCGGTTTTTGCCCTTTTTCCAAGAGCTATGTAAAAAAAGCGATAGAAAGGCGGGAAGGACATGAACAAAAAGATTTCCTTAGGTGTCGCGATTGCGGTCTTTGTTTTGGGGATCGCGTTAACTGCAAGCGTGACAGTAATGATTACGCTGCGGTATTTTAATTCTTTTGTTTACGACCATGCGGCAGGCGGAGAAGCGGTCTATGAAAAGATCGTCCAGCTTGGAAAAGCGGTCAGCGAGGAGTTTTACGGAGAGATCGATGAGGACGCGCTTGCGGATTCTGTGGCAAAGGGTTATATTGAGGGCTTGGGCGACCCGTTTTCGTCTTATTACACCGCAGAGGAGTATGCGGAGAAGCTTCGCTCCAACGCAGGGGAGCATATCGGCATCGGCGTGACAATGGAGCTGGACGAAAGCGGCTTTGGAAGGATCGTCACCGTTAATGCAAACGGTCCGGCGAAAGAAGCGGGGCTGCTGCCGGATGACCGTATTGTGGCGGTTGACGGCGTGTCTGTGCTGCAAAAAACGCTTTCTGAGATTGTCGCGATGATATCCGGAGAAGAAAACACCTCTGTTACGCTTACGGTACGCCGCGGTAATACCGATATCGACTACACAATCGTAAGAAAGACCTTTGATCTGCAAACGGTGGAATGGGAGATGTACCATGGCATCGGCTATATTAAGATCACCGGCTTCAACAGCAAGACCAAGGCGCAGTTTTCAAACGCGCTGCAAAGCGTACAGGAGCAGAACGCTGCCGGTATTATCTTTGATTTGCGGAATAACGGCGGCGGTCTGGTGAATGTAACCTGCGAATGTTTAGACCTGTTGGTCGGCGAGGGCGATCTTGTAAAAGCGGTTTATGCAAACGGCGAGGAGAAGGTTTTATATACCTCCGACGAGGAGGAGCTTTCTTTGCCGATGGTAGTGCTGCAAAACGGTAATACCGCTTCTGCCGCAGAGCTGTTTTCAGCAACGCTGCGTGATTTTAACAAAGCCTCGATTGTCGGGACGCAGAGCTATGGAAAAGGGGTCATGCAGACCATGTTTGCGTTGGAGGACGGTTCAGCGTTGAATATCACCACCGCGAAGATCTATCCATATGGCGGCGTTTCGTTCCATGAGATCGGCATTGCGCCGACCTATGAGGTAACTGTGACCAAGGAGCAGGAGCAGAAGATCGCAGAGGGCGATTTGAGTGATGATCCGCAGATTTTAAAGGCGATCGAGGTACTTGACGGACAGTCCGGAACGTAAAGCATAAGATGGAAAGAGGGAAATTGTGGTTGACAGGAAAGTTTTTATCGTATATAATAGTAAAGATATCAAGGTAAACCATCCGGCTTAGCTTTCAGATAAAAATTCCAGCAGGTATTCAAGGAGGAGAAAACGATGGCAGTTCAGGCAATCACCATGACCAGAGAAGGTTATGAGAATCTGGAAAGAGAATTAAACGAGTTAATCACAGTCAAACGTGTAGAAATCAAGGAAAAATTGAAAGAAGCGCGTTCCCAAGGCGACCTTTCTGAAAACGCCGAATATGATGCGGCAAAGGATGAGCAGGGTCAGCTGGAAAAACGCATTGCTGACATCGAGGTCATGTTGAAGATCGCGCAGGTGGTTGAGGACAGCGAAATTTCCACCGATAAGGTCAGCATTGGTTCCTATGTAACAGTAAAAAATTACAAACGCAATAAAGTCGACACCTACAAGATCGTCGGCTCAGCGGAGGCCAATTCCGGCTTAAAGCACATTTCGGACGAATCCCCGGTGGGCAAGGCGTTATTTGGTCATGAGGTTGGCGATAAGGTGGAAGCGGAAACCCCTTCCGGCAACGTGCTGTATGAAATTTTGGAGATCAACCGCACGGACGAGACTGTGCAGTAAAACAGGCTTATGCGGTCTTTGGGTCAGTTGGATGAGAAAGGACGATAATATTAGTGGAACAGGAAAACAAGGCGCCGCAGACGGAGCAGGAGCTAAAGACGCTTTTGAAAGTCAGGCGCGATAAGCTAAAGGCGCTTCAGGACGCCGGAAAGGATCCATATCAAAGGACGACCTATCCGGTTGACGCGTATGCGGCGGATATCAACGACAAATTTGACGAATATGAGGGGAAGACGGTGTCGATCGGCGGACGCATTATGTCCAAGCGTGATATGGGCAAAGCGGGCTTTATCGATGTTTTAGATCACAGCGGACGCATCCAGTCCTATGTTCGAAAGGATCATTTGGGCGACGATGCTTTTGCAGACTTCAAGCGTTACGATGTGGGGGATATCGTCGGCATCACCGGCGAGGTGTTCCGTACCCAAAAGGGGCAGATTTCGATCAAGGCGAGCGAGGTTGTCCTGCTGTCCAAATGTCTGCGCCCGCTGCCGGAGAAATGGCATGGCTTAAAGGATGTGGATACGCGCTACCGGCAACGTTATCTTGATCTCATCATGAATTCGGATACCCGCAAAACCTTCATAAAGCGCTCGAAGATCATCAGCGAGATCCGCCGTTTCTTAGATGAACGCGGCTTTATGGAGGTTGAAACGCCGATGCTTGTTTCCAATGCGGGCGGTGCGGCGGCAAGGCCGTTCGACACCCACTATAACGCGCTGGACGAGGATGTTAAGCTGCGTATTTCGCTGGAGCTTTACTTAAAGCGGCTGATTGTCGGCGGTTTTCACCGTGTTTATGAGATTGGCAGGGTGTTCCGCAACGAAGGCATAGATACGAAGCACAATCCGGAATTCACGCTGATGGAGCTATATCAGGCATATACCGATTATAACGGTATGATGGAGCTGACCGAGAGTATGTTCCGGCATCTGGCGGAAGTGGTCTGCGGAAGCGCTGTCATCACCTACAACGGCATAGAGATCGACATGTCAAAGCCGTTTATGAAGGTAACGATGATCGATGCGGTCAAGCAGTATGCTGGAGTTGACTTTCATGAGGTAGCCACCGATGAGGAAGCGAAACGGATCGCCGATGAGCACCACATCGAGTATCAGCCGCGCCATACCAAGGGCGATATCATCAACCTGTTCTTTGAGGAATACTGTGAGGACAAGATGATCCAGCCGACCTTTGTCTGCGACCATCCGGTTGCAGTTTCGCCGCTGACCAAAAAGAAGCCGTCGAATCCGGAGCTTGTGGAGCGTTTTGAGCTTTACATCAACGGTTGGGAGATGTGCAATGCCTACTCTGAATTAAACGACCCAATTGATCAGCGCGAGCGCTTTGCCGTGCAGGATGCCGCTGCCGCTGCCGGCGATGCAGAGGCAAACCATACCGACGAGGACTTTTTGTATGCGCTGGAAACCGGTATGCCGCCGACAGGCGGTATCGGCTATGGACTTGACCGTCTAGTCATGCTGCTTACCGATAGTCCGGCAATCCGCGATGTACTGTTGTTCCCGACGATGAAGCCTTTAGACTAAGAAAACCCTTGTAAATGCGGTGTTTTCGGGCTTTACAAACGGTTAAAAAGTGTGGTTTGACACCACTTTGACACCAAATGAATTTGAACTCAACATGGCTACAAGAAACACCTTGCTTCGGCAGGGTGCTTTCTTTTTCCGCGCAAAAAAATGAGGGTAAACCTATAAAAGGCTCACTCTCATTACATTGACTTTCTCAATCACATCTGATAAGATAGCGCTGGATAGTCCGGCGCTTTTGATTATCCTCTGACCGGTTAATTCCTTTGGAATTGCGGTGATGCCGCAACAC
>CAZPLR010000033.1:22105-23600 GCA_964587555.1 uncultured Oscillospiraceae bacterium | reverse complement strand
TGCAAATTTAATTTCAAAAAATCAGAAAAAATGTCTTGACAAACTGCTCCCCGAAGGGATCAATCCAGCGGATGGGACTCAAGCAGTTCGTAATGGCAGTCGTACTCGTCCGGTTCCATCGCGCGGTCGGCATACTCCGCCTCGCCAAGCTGGTTGTCGTATGGGTCGGAGCGCATCTGCGCTTTTGCCGGATCAAACGGCTGCTGGAATTCGCGGTTTGCCGGCATCCGGAACGGCTCAAGATTTGCAGAGTAGAACGCACGGCGTTCCTCCGCGCCCGCGCGGTAAGCGGAGGAGCCAAACGAGCAGTCGGCATAAAGCCATCCGTAAGGCGCGATATAGTACTGCGCCCAGTCGTGGCAGCCAACGTCCATCGGATGGACGTATAAGCCGGACTGCCATCTTGCCGGAATTCCTGCGCAGCGGCAAAGTGTGATGAACAGCAGCGACTGAACGCCGCAGTCGCCCTTCCAGCCAGCCGCCGCGTATTCCGCAATATCCAGAATTTCGAAGTAATTCGGCATGAACGAGTACATAATGTGGCTTGTGACGTAGTCGTAAATCAGCCGCGCTTTTTTAAGCTGATTTTGCTCTGTACCAATAATTTCTTTGGTCAGCGCTTTGATGTACGGCGTAAATCGGATATGCGGCAGCAGCTCCTCCGTATAGAATGAGGGCTGTGCCGAGTCGATTTTCTCCGGATCTGGGTCACGGTAGACCATGCAGTTGTCGAACTCGTACTCGACAAAGTAGGATTTTCCCCGTTTTGCAGTGTCCGCAAAGCAGATGGTGCGCTGTAGTACGTCCTGCCCGGAAACGGTAACTTCCTCCGCTTCAGAGGCGGAAAGCAGCTTGAAGTTCTTGACCTGCGCATACTCCAGCGGCAGCGGCAGATGGATTTTGATTTTTTCTCCCTCTCGCAGCTTGTCCTCGCTAAGCGTGATCCCTGCGCGCAGCTTAAAATGGTAGGAGGACTTTCCGGTCTTTTTCATCTGATCGATGGTGGAAAGCAGCAGTTCATTGATCTTCGGATCCTCAAGCAGCGACGGATCGGTCACGCGCGCCTTGTATGCCGGATAGCAGGAAATAAGGTTTTGGAAGAAATTATCTTTGAAGTAAACGTCCCCATCGCGGAAAATCCACTCAACATCGTTATGATCCTGCAAGGAGATTAGCTCCTCTCTCGTAAAACCCGACAGGTATTTTTGACATTTTGCCAGCGCTTCCTCGAAGGAGCAGCAGTAATCCCGCGGCAGCCGCCTTAGTATCTCAAGCTCCATTTCCAGCCTGCGCCGCAGCGCGATTGGAATATCCCGCTCTAATTGAATCCGGATCGCGCTTGCCGCGCGGTCAAGATCGCCGTGCAGCTTGAATTTTAAAATATTCTGCGGCAGCGGAACCGAAAGATATTGTAAATCGTTAAAGTCAAATGACATGGAAAATCCCCCTTTATATTGTTTTCGTATGCAATTTTACACTTTCCAGTATAGCATTT
>CAZPLR010000033.1:0-22005 GCA_964587555.1 uncultured Oscillospiraceae bacterium | reverse complement strand
GGCGGCGCAGTATTGCAAAAATCGCGTAAAGTCCGAACGATCGGCGATTCATTGAGTCATGATACGACTGTATTTGCGCGGACGATATAACGAATCAATAGGTGGAAATTTCTTTGACGGTCTGGTAAGTAAATTCCGCCGCCTTTCTGGTCAGCGCGGAAGGGAGGCTAGTGCAGAGCGAGGACGCTTCCAATGAAAGCACACCGTTGTAGCGTATTTCGCGCAGTGCAGCCATGGTATCCTGCCAGTCGATGTTGCCGAAGAACGGCGGCATATGATCGTCCTTTTCTCCATAGTTATCGTGGATGTGCAGCAGCTTCAGCGCCTGATCGAATTTACGGATGTAGTCCGCTGGGGTGTCCCTGCCGATGATATTTGCGTGCCCGGTATCGAGACAGATGACAAACTGTTCCTTTTCTTCGGCATAATCCAAAAACTCCAAGATATCCTCCGCCAGACTGAAATAGGTGATACAGAATTTACCAGTGTCCGGATTGTAGCCGAACATATTCTCCAGCGCGATTTTAACGCCGGTCTTGACCGAGTATTCCAACAGCGACTGATAAAAGCTTAGATTATAGCGCAGAATTTCCCCGTGGTGGCCGCCCAAGATGTTCTCCGGGAACATCTGCGGATGAACGACGAGATACGGCGCGCCCAAAATCTGCGCAATACGAAAGCTGCGGCGAGTCAGATCAAGCTGATTCTCCGAATCCAGCGCACACATGCTGAACATCGGCGCATGCGCCTGCGAAAAAACGATCCCCGCTTCCTTTGCGGTATGCGAAAGACGCTTGGCATAATCCTCCCAATCTCTGCCCCAGTACTTTCCGTTTGCGCCCTGATGGTAGAAAATGCCGTAATCCAGCGTGTCAAAACCGATCTCAGCCAGCTCTCTCACCGCGTCAAACTCGGTGTAAGGGCTGCCGTCGGCGTGTTTGGCTTTTTGAAACAGGTCGGCGGTGGTGCCGAGCAGATAGGGCTTATCCGAATGTACACTTGAGTTCATATAAACCTCCCAACATATCAAAAGCTGCGGTGAAATGCGCATTTCACCGCAGCCGTCATTTCACTGATTGCTTCACGGAAAAAACGCTTTCCCGGCGTCCCGGTTTTTAAGCTTTTCCGATGAAATCAGAGGGATGTTTCTCAAAAATCGAATTATTTCTGAGACTGTGCGAGCAGACGCTCGTATTTCTCCTTCGCGCTGTTTTCCGCTTGCGTGAACAGAACTTCTGCTCTATCCTTATTCGCACGAGCCAGAGCGTTGTAACGAACCTCGCCCATGATGAAGTCGCGGTATGCGCTCGATGGAGCTTTGCTGTCTAAGGTCAACGGGTTCTTGCCCTCGTCCTTCAGGCGCGGATCATAGCGGAAGCACTGCCAGTAGCCAGCCTCGACCGCCTTCTTCTCCTCGGTCTGCGCGCCCTTCATGCCGCCCTTAATACCGTGGTTGATGCACGGCGCATAGGCGATGATTAAGGACGGACCATTGTAGCTTTCCGCCTCGGTGATTGCCTTGACAAGCTGAGCCGGGCTGTAGCCCTGCGCAACCTGCGCGACATAAACGTAACCGTAGGACATTGCGATAGCCGCTAAGTCTTTCTTCTTAACAGCTTTGCCGCCCGCAGCGAACTGCGCAATTGCGCCTGCCGGAGTGGCCTTGGATGCCTGACCGCCGGTGTTGGAGTAAACCTCGGTGTCGAATACGAACACGTTGATGTCCTCGCCGGAAGCAAGCGCATGGTCTAAGCCGCCGAAGCCGATATCATACGACCAGCCGTCGCCGCCAAAGATCCAGACAGATTTCTTCGCTAAGAAGTCCTTGTCCTTTAAGATATCCTTCGCAGCGTCGCAGCCGCAGGCCTCTAACGCGGCAACTAACGCCTTGGTAGCGCCTTTGTTTGCCTCGCCGTCGCTGACGGTCGCTAGATAGCCGTCAATCGCAGCCTTGACTTCCGCGTTCTCGGTAGTCTCGCCTAACGCCTTGACCTTGCCGATCATACGGTTGCGCAGCTCCTTCTGGCCTAAATAGATACCTAAACCAAACTCAGCATTGTCCTCGAATAAGGAGTTCGCCCAAGCCGGGCCAAAGCCAGCTTTGTTGGTGGTGTACGGAACGCTCGGTGCGGAGCCGCCCCAGATAGAGGAGCATCCAGTTGCGTTCGCGATATACATTCTGTCGCCGAACAGTTGGGTGACAAGCTTCGCATACGGAGTCTCACCGCAGCCGCCACAGGCGCCGGAGAACTCAAGCATCGGCTGGAGATACTGGCTGCCCTTTGCAGTGGACGGTTTGAACTTCGCGGTGACTTCCGGCTTCTCATCCAAGGTGACGCCGTAGTCGAACATCTTCTGCGCGCCAAGCTGCGTGTCAAGCGGCTTCATGGTTAAAGCCTTCTCGCCCTTCTTGCCCGGGCAGACGTTTGCACAGGAGCCGCAGCCGGTGCAGTCGAGGACAGAAACGCCCATCGCAACCTGATAGCCCGGCATACCGGTGACAGGAATCTTAGCGCCTTCCGGAGCTGCCGCCGCTTCTTCTGCGTTCATTACAAACGGACGGATAACGGCGTGCGGGCATACGAAGGAGCAGAGATTACACTGGATGCAGTTTGCGCTGTTCCATTCCGGAACGTCGATTGCAACGCCGCGTTTTTCATAAGCGGCAGAGCCAAGCGGAGCGTGCCCCTCTACATAATCTACGAAAGCGGATACCGGTAAGGAATAGCCGTCCTGCGCGTTGACCTTGTTCATAACGGTTTCAACGTATTTGACGACCTCCGGATTTCCGGCAAGCTCTTTCTTCGCAACGCACTCGTCTTCGGCAGTCTTCCAGGATTCCGGAACCTCTACCTTAACGACCTCGTTTGCGCCGCGCTCGATCGCCTGATAGTTCATCTCAACGATCGCGTCGCCCTTCTTGGAATAGGACTTGTAAGCGGCATCCTTCATATACTTGATTGCATCCTCCGATGGAATGATGTCGGCAAGCTTGAAGAATGCGGATTGTAAAACGGTGTTGATACGGCCGCCTAAGCCGATCTCTTTACCGAGCTTAACGCCGTCGATCGTGTAGAACTGGATATTGTTCTGCGCAATATAGCGTTTTACACTCGCTGGGACGTGCTTTTCGATGCCCTCGGCATCCCACTGACAGTTGAGCAGGAAGGTGCCGTTCGGTTTTAAGTCCTCTACCATCTTGTATTTGCCAAGATATGCTGCGTTATGACAGGCAACAAAGTCGGCTTTGTTGATGAGGTAGGTGGACTTGATCTGCGGTTTACCAAAACGTAAGTGGGAGATGGTAACGCCGCCGGACTTCTTGGAGTCATAGTCAAAGTAAGCCTGCGCATTCATCTCGGTGTGGTCGCCGATGATCTTGATGGAGTTTTTGTTTGCACCAACCGTACCGTCGGAGCCAAGACCCCAGAATTTGCAGCTCTTGATGCCTTGAGGAGCGGTATCCGGGTTTTCATCACAGTTTAAGGACAGGTAGGTGACGTCATCGTTGATGCCGATGGTGAATTTCGGCTTCTCGGTATTGTGGAATACGGCGATGATCTGCGCCGGGGTGGTGTCCTTAGAGCCTAAGCCGTAACGGCCGGCAAATACTGGGACATCGTGGAACTTGGTGCCCTTAATTGCCGCGACAACGTCGAGATATAGCGGCTCGCCTAAAGCGCCCGGTTCCTTGGTTCTGTCTAATACGCTGATCTTCTTAACCGTTTCCGGAATAGCGGCGACAAGCCTGTCGGCGGCAAACGGTCTGTAAAGTCTTACCTTGACTAAACCAACCTTCTCGCCCTTTGCCATCAAGTAATCGATGGTTTCCTCTGCGGTGTCGCAGACAGAGCCCATAGCGATGATGACATGCTCGGCATCCTCGGCGCCGTAGTAGTTAAAGAGCTTGTAGTTGCTGCCGATTTCGGCGTTGACCTTGTCCATATACTCTTCAACGATAGCCGGGACAGCGTCATAGTACTTGTTGCAGGCTTCTCTTGCCTGCATGAAGATATCGCCGTTCTGTGCGGTACCCTTGAGGTACGGATGCTCCGGATTCATCGCGCCCTTGCGGAAAGCGTCGATTGCGTCGTGATCGACCATTTTATCTAAGGTGTCGTAGTCCCACATCGCGACCTTCTGAATCTCGTGAGAGGTGCGGAAGCCGTCGAAGAAGTGTAAGAACGGAACCTTGCCCTTAATTGCGGCACAGTGCACGACAGCGCCTAAGTCCATAACCTCCTGCGGGTTGGTGGAAGCCAGCATCGCAAAGCCGGTTTGACGGCAGGCGTAAACGTCGGAATGATCGCCGAAGATGGAAAGCGCGTGGGAAGCAAGCGCACGGGCGGAAACGTTGATAACGCCCGGCAGCAGCTCGCCGGCAATTTTGTACATATTCGGGATCATGAGCAGTAAGCCTTGGGAAGCGGTGTAGGTGGTGGTCAGTGCGCCGGCGCTGAGCGAACCGTGAACGGCGCCGGCAGCGCCGCCTTCAGACTGCATCTCAACAACCTTAACGGTTTCGCCGAAGATGTTTTTCTGACCCTTGGTAGCCCACTCGTCGGTGTGTTCAGCCATAACGGAGGACGGTGTGATCGGGTAGATAGCAGCAACGTCGGTAAACGCATAGGAAACGTGAGCAGCAGCCTGATTACCGTCCATGGTCTTAAATTTTCTGGTTACCATGTTTGATAAATCCTCCTTGTTTTTCTGCGGATCGATGTACCGACTGAAAGCGCCCTTTCCGGTGGGACAGCTCCTACGCGGCGGCGTGGGCATCCTTTTGCCGCAGCACTTTTGGCCAAAGCGAGGTATCAGGCAACGCCTTTGCTTTTTTGTGCGGCAGACATCCAATTCCCGGCGGCGCAAAATACAGTCAGAACATCTAAAAAAGACTTTCTCTGCTGCGTGCGCACCCGAAAAGGACGACGCCTATTGACCTTGGGACGCTTTTGATACATTTGATACATACTACCATTATTATACCACTTTTCTGAAAGACTGTAAAGAGGATGAGCGCAAGAAAATTACAGGGAATTTACGTTATTTGACCACAGGTTTCATCCCCGATCCGCCTATAGCGCGCAATCGCGCGTTTTGTGCAGCCGCTTTCTTTACTTTATAGTCTGGACCGCTTTGTATGAAAGCGCGCCGGCGGATCATTGTCCTTTTGTGGGTAGAAACAGCTCGATAGGATAAGAATTTACTTTTCCGTCATTGACAAATCATAAAATATCGAGTACTATATAAGAGAATAGAGTCACAGCAAAAAAGTGCTGTTAATTGGACTCGTTAGAAAGGAAAAAATTCATGGACGATGTTGGCCGATGTACGCTTTTCTTCTGTCTTGCGGCGCTCTGCCTGCTGATTGCAGCGCTCTTCTCCGCATCCAATGAGGCGTACGACGACGCAGGAGTCAGCCGCCTGCGCAAGCTTTGGGAGGAAGAAGAAAACAAACGTGCGAAAAGTCTTCTGCGCTTGCGGAGCAAGGCGCTCCCTTATTCGCTGCGCGTCAACCTATGCGGCGCGTTTTTACTGTTTCTCACAGCTATTTTTTTGCTGCTTGGCATTCTGATCCTCACAACGGTCTGGTGGCAGGTTTTGATCTGCCTTTGGGTTGGTTCGCAGCTCATGCTGTTTTTTGGATTGGTTCTGCCGCGCGTGCTTGCCGAAACAGATCCGACCGGCTTTGTGTTGAAGATGGAACCCTGTATCCTATTCTGCTGGTGGATTGTATTCCCGTTTACTGAGCCGGTGCTGAAGCTTGCCGAATGCTTTGCGAAGCGCAATACCCAGCCGGAGGAAGAGGACGGCCGCGCTGAGGAAGAAATCCGGCTTCTGGTTGACGCCGGTACCGATGCGGGCACGATCGAGGCGTCCGAGAATGAAATGATCGACAACATTTTCGAATTTGATGACCGCATCGTCGGCGAGGTGATGACCCACCGTACCGATGTGTTTGCGGTGGAGGAAAAGACTGGTTTGCAGGATATCCTGAACGTCGCCATCAGCGAGGGGGTTTCCCGTATCCCGGTTTACCGCGGCAGGATCGATACTGTAATCGGGATCCTTTACGCCAAGGATCTGTTAAAGCTGGTCGCAGAGCCGGGAACCGCGTTTCAGATCGAAGATTTTATACGTCCAGTATTATATATACCGGAACAAACCATGTGTAATACGCTGTTTCGGGAATTTCAGCAAAAGAAGATTCATTTTGCCATTGTCGTAGACGAATACGGCGGGACAGCCGGTATTGTTACGATGGAAGACTTGTTGGAGGCTATCGTTGGCAATATCGAGGACGAATACGATCATGAAGAGAGCATGATCGTCCGCAGCGAGGACGGTTCCTATCTGCTTAACGGCGACCTTGCACTGGAGCGGGCGGAGAAGCTGTTAAACATCACCTTCCCGGAAACAGACGGCGCGGAGACCTTAGGCGGCGCTGTGATCGGTGTATTGCAGCGTATCCCGGAGGAGGGAGAAGCCGCTGCGGTGGAGGTGGGGGATTGGATTTTAACCGTAAACGCCATTGCAAACCAACATATCGAGCAGATCCATGCGACATCAAGACCAAAGGCGAGTATGAAGGATGCGCTGGAGGAAACCGACGCTTAATTCATAAGAATCTATCGCAGAAAGGGATGGGATCAGATGGAACATATTGTCAGCTACTTAAACCGGCTGTTTGAAAAGCTGCCGCAGACGCCGCAGCTTGCGCAGGAAAAGGAGCGGATGCTTCAGGCGGCGCAGAAAGAATACATGCAGCTGCGGGAGCAGGGAATGAACGAGGCGCAGGCGGTCAGCCGGATCATTGGCGGCTTCCGCAATATCGACGATCTTGCGCAGCAGTATGCGGCAGACGGCGCCGCGCCTGCTCATGACCCTTCCCTTCCGGTGGTGGACGAAGACTATGCCAAGCGGCATATCAAGGCGTGGACAAACGCCGCGCTGAAAAAGGCGTTCGGCGTTGCGCTGCTGATTAGCTGCCCGGCTTTGGAGATGTTGGAGGACTATACTGACTTTGGGGCGGGATTTTTTCTGATGCTTGCGGCGATCGCGGCGGGCGTGACGCTGATCGTATTGGGCGGAAACGAAAAGAAACGGCTGCGGCTGTTTGATCGCGGCTGCTATCTAACGCCGAGCGGGCAGGATGAGCTTGCGCGGTTTTCGGCGGAGGAGAGCGGCAACAGCAAGGCTACGGTGATCGGCATTTTGCTCTGTGTATTCAGCGTGTTTACGCCAAGCATCTTTTTCGCGTGGGACGTAGGCGGAGCTGCGGCAGCGCTGTTTCTTTCGGCAGCTGCGGGCGTGTTCGCGCTTGTCTATCGCGGGCAGATCAAAAAGCTGCTGCGTGACAGCAGCAGACTGTTATGTGTTGCGCTGCGGAGAAACGAAACAAGAGCATGAGCTTTAAGTTGCACGAAAAGGGCGATAGCAAAAACGCTATCGCCCTTTGATTTTTAGTTCCGGTTATGGCTTGACAATCCTGTACGCCGGTATGGCAGACCGTTATGAGCGCCGGCGGGATGTTAATCCAACAGCGTACCGGTTTCATCCGGATAGTCCTGCGCGTTTTCACTGGCGTAGTAGATGTCTAATATCTGGCGGATCAGATAGTTTGCGTGTTCGCCGTTTTCCAGCATGATCGAGATACATATCTCAGGATTTTCCACTGGCGCAAATGCGATCGCGGCGCTGTTGGTCATCGTTGAAGAGGTCTGCGGCGTGCCTGTTTTCACTGCGACCTGATAGGGCAGCCCGGTTAGCGCGTACTGCGATACGGAGATCGTTTCGCCCGCGCCGATCATCCCCTTGACGATTGCGTTGTACGCGCTGTCGGAGAGCGGGAAGGAGGATGCCTCGACCGCCTCGGTCTGGGAAATCGTTTCACTGTAGTCGTGGGAAACGATTTTACCAATGATATGCGTTTCGTAGCGGACGCCTTGGTTTGCAATGGTAGAAGCCTCAGTCGCCATTTGCAGCGGCGTCACATTTGTGTCCATCTGACCGATTGCGGCTTGGAGCGTGTTTCCTTCGTCGTACCAAACGCTGCCATACCGCTCGGAGTATTCCGGACCAGACAGATTGCCGTTTGCATGGGCTATCTCAAGCCCGGTGTCCACGCCAAGCCCAAAATAGCCCGCGTACTCGTTAATCCGGTCGATGCCGAGCTGCCGCCCGCAGTCGTAGAAAAAGATGTTGCAGGACCATTTCAGCGCGTCGACCACATTGATATACCCGCTGTGATGGTTTTGCAGGCAGGTCGGCTGATAGGATTGATAAAACGTGTATTTCCCCGTACAGTTGATCTGGCTGGTTGGGGAGATAATACCCTCGGTCAGCGCCGCCGCCGCGACGATTGGCTTAAAGGTTGAGCCGGGACGATACTGCCCCATGAACGGACGGTTTAAAAGCGGATTGTTTTCGTCCGCCAGCAGCGCGGAATAATTGCTGCGGTACTCGTTGATATCGTAGGTCGGATAGGTTGCAGCCGCAAGGATATCGTTGTTTTTCGCATCCAGCACGACGATAGCGCCGCCGCCGCAGAGCGTGTCCGGATCGGTTTCGTTGTAGCTTTCGATAAAGTCTGCAAGCAGGGCTTGCAGCTTCTGCTGGAAAACACTGTCGATGGTCAGCATCACCGTGCTGCCCGCCTGCGCCTCGGTCACAGTCTTGACCTCTAAGATCGAGCCGTCCTCGCTCTGAATGATGGTTTCCTTGCCGTCGACGCCGTGCAGGTAGGTTTCATATGCTTTTTCCACGCCGGATTTGCCGACGATGCTGTCAAGGCTGTAGCCCTTGGCTTTTAAATCTGCGTATTCCTCCGCGTAGATCGGTCCCACGCTGCCCAAGATAGCGGAGGCGATATCGCCGCTGACATACTTTCGGGAGTATTCCTCGGTGATGAACACTCCGGGCAGCTCGCGCGAAAGCTCCTTGATTAGCGCAACTGTGTTGGTCGGAAGCTCAGATGCGAAGGTGTAGCGGTTATAGCGTGAAAATTCCTGATACTGCATCGTATAGCGGATGCCGATCATCGTGCGGCGGATGTCGGCGGAGTATCCGGATAGGCCATAGCTTTCCACCGCTTCGTCGATGCAGTTGGACGCGGTAGCGTAAACGTTTAGGCGCAGCGCCTCCTTCAGCGCGGCAACGTCCTTATCGCGGTCCGCCTCAAAGGAAAACGGTTCCTCCTTTGTGATCGGAAGCAGGTCGTTCCATTCGACCTTTTCATCCTGTAAAATGAGGATCAGCTTGTAGATTACGTCGTTCAGTTGGTCGGAATTTATGAAATTGTAGTCTAACACCAGGTTATAAACGACCTCGTTGGTCGCTAAAATCCTGCCGTAGCGGTCAACGATCTCTCCGCGCGCCGCCTTGACCGTAACTGTGTTGGACATGGATTTCTGCGCGGTATCTAAGCTTTGGCTGCCTTCGATGATCTGGATCTGGAATAGGCGCACGCCGACGGTGCAGATAAAGGCGATAAGCAAAATGCCGAGAAAAACGACCCGGCGGATCATACGGTTTTTGGTGTTCTGCGCCACAAGAGCCTCCTTTTTATATAGTAAGCGGAAAAAACAGCAGCCGGCTTTTTGCGGGCTGCTATGGTTCGATCTTTAAATCGGCGCCCTCTTTTTGCAGCTTTTTAAAAAGCAGACGGGAAAGATAAAAGATAGGGATGCAAAGCACAAGACTATATCCTGCACACGGCAAAATCTGATGCAGCAGGATGTAGCCGTGTGGGTCAAGCCCCCAGATCGAATAGTAAAAAAGATAATCCAGCGCGCGCTGAATCAATAAAACGCAGCCGCCGCTGACCAGCGTGTTAAATAGCTTGGATTTTAAAAAATTGGTATGGATCAGTGAAATAACGACGCAGGAAAGCATCAGGATCAGCGCGTTGAAGCCGAGCAGATAGTCCGACGCGGCGTCGGTAAAAAGACCGCAAAACAGCCCAAAAATGCCGCTGGCAAGCGGCTGCTCAAAGCAGGCGGCGCAGACCGCAAGCGGGATCAAAAGCATCGGCTTTACCCCCGCGATGGAAAGCACTGCCGGGGTGGTCTGCAATACGTAAAACAACAGCAAAAGCAGGCTGTAAATACCCCATTTTAACAGTCCGCGCTGTTTCACTAGGTTATTCATCGCCTTCCCCGCTCTGCTCGCCGTATCCGTCTAAAATACTGCCCTTTCCTTCAAAGCCGGTGATGACGTACACGTCCTTTAGGCTTTTGATGTCGCTGACGGGAGTGATCACCGCGTAAAGGGTCACGCCGTGTTCCTCCTGATAGATATCCTGCGCTGTGCCGATGGTCAGCCCACGTGGGTAGATGCCGGAGGAGCCGGAGGTGACGATTAGATCGCCCTTGGTGATGGTTGTTTCGTTCGAGAGGATCGACATCTTGCAGGCGCCGCTCTCCGCCAAGGCGGCGTCGCCGCTGCAAACACCCAGTTCCTTCGACTGGATTTCGTATGCGCCGACACTGATATCCGGATTGAGGATGGTCTTTACGCGGGCGTTGATCGGGCTGATAGCGGTGATGATGCCGACCAGACCCTCCGAGGACATGACTGGGTCGTTTAGGGAAAGCCCGTCGAGCGTGCCTTTGTCAATGATAAAGGTGCCGTAGGTGTCGTTGGCGTCGCGGCTGATGACCGTTGCCGGACAGTAGTCGATCCGGTCATCGGTTTCAGTCATGCCGGCGATCTGACGAAGCTGCTCGTTTTCATGCTTCATCGCCTCGTAATCGGTCAGTTGTTCCCGCAATTCCCGATTGATCTGCTTCAGCCTTAAATTTTCCTCATAATTTTCCGCTGACTGCATATAGCGGTCGAAAAAGCCGGTCACACTGTCGGAAATATAAGCAGCGCCCTTTTGAAACGGGACGGTGACAAAGCTGATGATATTTTGGATCGCGTTGCCCTCGCCGTTTGTGGACGCGGAATAGAGCATCACGCCAAACAATAGCGCTGTCAGCGCGAGAATAAGCTTGAATTTCCAGCTATTTAAAAAATCGCGCATGATTTTTTTGTATCCTTTCTGGCAAAAGGAGGGTGGAAAACCGTTTAATACTGCCGGTCTTCGCCGGAGGAGATGGCGGAGAACTTCGAGATGTTTTCTAAGATCATTCCCGCGCCCTTGGCGACGCAGTCAAGCGGGTCCTCTGCAATCGTGACATAAATGCCGGTGGCTTCAGCGATCAGCACATCCATGCCGCGCAGCAGTGCGCCGCCGCCGGTGAGCATAATGCCTTGGTCGATGATGTCTGCGGCAAGCTCCGGCGGGGTTTTTTCCATCGTCGTGCGGATTGCCTCGATAATATCCTTCGCCGGCTCGATAAGCGCCTCCCTGACCTCCTCCGCGCGGATTGTAAGGCTCTCTGGCAGACCGGAAACAAGATTGCGCCCAGTCACGGTATATTCGCTCGGCGCGTCCTCCGTCTCGCAGACGTTGCCGATCTCGATCTTAATTTGTTCGGCGGTGCGGTCGCCGATCAGAATATTGTATTTTGATTTGATATATTCGATAATCGCCTGATCCAGCTTATCGCCGCCGATCTTGATCGACTGTGCCGAAACAAGCCCGCCTAGAGAAAGCACTGCAACCTCGGTCGTGCCGCCGCCGATATCGACGACCATGCTGCCGGTCGGTTCGGATACTGGCAGCCCCGCGCCGATCGCTGCCGCCATCGGTTCCTCTACAATCAAAACTTGCTTTGCGCCCGCGCGCTCGGTCGCCTCTCTCACCGCACGCTTCTCCACCGGCGTAACGCCGGATGGGATACAGATAACAACCCTTGGCTTGGTAAAAGCAGAGTAATTCGCCGCGCGATGCATAAGCTCCTGCAGCATGCTGCAGGTCACGTCAAAGTCTGCAATCACGCCGTCCTTGAGCGGGCGGATGGTGGTGATGGTACCCGGTGTGCGCCCAACGACGTCCTTTGCCTCGTTGCCGATGCACTTTACGGTGTCGCTGCGGGTGTCGACCGCAACAACGCTCGGCTCCCGGATGATGATGCCCTTTCCTTTTAAGTATACGACGGTATTCGCGGTTCCGAGATCAATGCCGATTTCTTTTCCAAACATGGTGTGGTCATTCCTTTCTGGATGGGATTTTTTGCATTCCTTTTATCAATGTTTTCTCTTTGTTTTCTGACGTTTTGGTTTTGAAGCGGTTTCGCTCAAAACACCTCATCTTATATTATAACCGTTTCGCTTGGGTAAGACAAGACCCAAACGTTATCTTTTCAATTTTTTCACATATTTTTGCCCGCAGAAAACGCTTGCATCGCGTAAAAGAGCCGCGCGACCGGCAGCCCGACGACGTTGTAATAATCGCCGTCTATTTTTCTGCAAAGCAGGCTGCCTTTGCCTTGTATTCCATATGCGCCCGCTTTGTCGGCGTATTCGCCGCAGGATAAATAAAAGTCTAACATGGCGTCGTCAAGCGGATAAAACGTGACCTTAGTTTCCTCGTAAAAAACCTGCCTTTGATTCTTGGAAAGCAGGCAGACGCCGGTCAGCACCCGATGGGTGCGATCCGAAAGGCATTGCAGCATCCCACGTGCATCCCGCGCGTCCTTCGGCTTCCCAAAAATATCGCCGTTTGGCGAAACAACCACCGTATCGCAGCCGATGATAATATCATCCGCTTTGGGAGAGAGCGCCGTATGCGCGGCTTTTCCGGCGGCAAGCGCCATGACGTATTCCTCCGGCGCGGCAGATGGGATCACGCTTTCGTCAAAATCGGAGGAAAGCAGCGTAAAATTGTCGGTGATCAGGTGCAGCAGTTCTTTTCTGCGCGGGGATTTTGAGGCTAAATAAAGCTTCATACGGTATCCTCTCACAGCTTTCCGGTCGAGCCAAAGCCGCCCTCACCGCGCGCGGTTTCGGAAAGGCTTTCCGCTTCGACTATGTCCGGGCTGAGGTAGCTGGTAACGACAAGCTGCGCAATGCGTTCAAACGGGGCAACGGTATAAGGCGTTTCGGTCAAATTGTGCAGCATAACCTTCCATTCGCCGCGGTAATCGCAGTCGATCACGCCGACACAGTTGGCGGGAATCACACCATGCTTTGCGGCGATCCCGCTGCGGATATAGATCAGCCCGACTGTCTGCGGCGGCAGCTCGGCGCAGAGCCCCAGCGAAACAGCGGTCGTAGTATGCGGCAAAAGTAGGATCGGCTGTTCGTTGCAGGCGTATAGGTCGTAGCCGGCGCTTCCATTTGTCGCCTTCGCCGGCAGCTTTGCAAGCGGATTCAGTTTTTTAACTTTCAGTTCCATCAGATCAGTTCCTCTTTATAACGTATAGTATGGGTCATTCTACGCCGCGGTAGTATAGACCGCGCGTGAAATTCTTATTGGACGGTGCATTGCCGTTTTCGTATGCTTCTATGATATCCGCGATCTCCTTTGGCGTTTCGATCGTGAAGCGCAAAACGGCAAAGTCAAAGCAGCCTGCTTGCTCCCATTTATCCGAAAGCAGGATCGGCCTGCAGTTGAGCAGCTCGCTCCATTTCCGGTTGTGGCAGACCACCGGAAATTGCGCTCCGGTGCGGTCGGTCAGCTTTTCCCGCCGGCTGCATTTGGCGCAGCCGATGCTTTTTTTGACCGGACAGTTTCGTGTCAGCATCACAGGATAGCTGCCGTAGGCAATAAAGCCCATCGGCATCGGCGTTTGCAGCCTCTGCGCCGCTGAAAAGGTACATTCTGCCGAGAGAATGTATTCGCTCAGCCCTGCATCCTTCCACATCCGCGCGGATAGCGTGTTGGAAATGTTGAGATAGCTGTCTCCGACTAGGAAAAAACCAAGCTGTTTCCCCATTTGCAGATGCGCCGGATTCGAAACGAGCAGCCGCCTGACCCCGTGCGCAGACAGCGTTTTCAACTGCGCAAGGCATTCCCGCTCTGTATCAAACAGCGCGCGCTCCGGCTCTGCGGTCAAAAGCTTTGCATACGGCGCAAGTCTATCCCAGTGGGCTAAAATTTCAGAAGCCGGCAGAATCACGTCATACGGAAGCTCCCAGATATCGGGCGGAAGCTGATCGCAGGCGGAAAATTGCAGCCGCAGCATACAGCGCTTTTGGCGCTTTGGCGCCGGCGTCGGCAGCGTGTGCTTGGGATAAAGCCGAATCGGTGCGCGGGCAGCGCGCAGGTCGTATAGTTTTTCCGCCGCTTCCCGGCGCATCGCGTTCAGCGCGGCGGCGGAGAGGGTCATGCCCGGCGCTATTTCGCAGCGAATCTCTCCGGAATAGAAAATCGTTCCGCCGAGCTTTTGCAGCGCGGCGGCGGCACGCTCGCTGGAAAGCGGCAGACGCTCGGCTTTCTGCGCCAAAGCGTTTGAAACGGTGACAGTATGTGTCCCGTCGGTCATGGTCAGCGCAGCTTCTCCCGTTTTTGCAATATGCAGGGAAATGTCTGCTTTTACAACGCTTTTTACTTTCTTGTAGGTGTTTTGCAGCGTGTGCAGCACATGGGGTGCGGCGGTCACATCCTCCTTTTGCCGGATCCCAAACATATGCGCTCCGGTTTTACCGGCGATATAGCCGTCGGTGAAGCCGCTGCGAGAGAAGACGCTTTGCAGCGTTGCACGGTCCACCGGTTTCCCCTCTGCGGCGGAAGCGTATGCGCAGGCGGCAGCGGCGGTATATTCCGGGCGTTTCATGCGTCCTTCGATTTTTAACGAGGAAACGCCGATCTCTGTCAGCGCGCCCACATAATCGGTAAGGCACATATCCTTGAGAGAAAGGCAGTAGTCCGGCTTTCCGGTCGCGGTAAACGGCATCCGACAGGTACCGGCGCAGCCGCCGCGGTTTGCGCTGTGGGAGCCGATCATCGCCGAAAGATAGCACTGCCCAGAGAGCGACATGCAAAGCGCGCCGTGGACGAAGACCTCGGTTTCGATCCGGACAGCATTGACGATTGCGCGTATTTCGTCAAGCGAAAGCTCGCGTGCCAAAACAACGCGGGAAAATCCCAGCTCCTGCATCAGAAGCGCGCCGTTTGGCGAATGGACCGAAAGCTGGGTCGAAGCGTGCAGCGGCATATCCGGGCAAAGCTGCTTGGCAAGCGCAAATACGCCCAAATCTTGGATGATTAGTGCGTCGACCCCTGTTCTTGCAGCGGAGCAGATTATCTCCGCGGCGGCGTCTAATTCGTCGTCAAACAGGATGGTGTTGACCGCCTGATGCACCTTGATGTCTCTGGCGTGACAGTAGCGAACCGCTTCCGCTAGTTCCTCTGCCGTAAAGTTTTGCGCGCCGGAGCGGGCGGAGAATCTTTTTTGCCCTAAATATACTGCGTTTGCGCCGTTTTCTGCGGCGGCGATGACGCTCTCCATGCCGCCCGCCGGAGCAAGAATCTCAATTTTCGACATTTTGCTTTCCATTCTGTACAAGCTGTCTTTGCAGCGCGTCGTTTTCTCTTTGCAGCGCGTCGCAGCGATGGTTGAGCAGCGCGATGGTTTCGCGGTAGTCGGAAATACATCCTAATGCTTCGCCGAGCGGATAGTGCGCAAGCTTGTCCGCAAGCGCGGCGTTTTCTTTCTGTAGGGAGTCAAGCTCCTCTTGCAGATGGAAAAGCTTGTCCTGCTGCTCCAAGCCGACTAAGATTAGATGCTCGGAAAACGGCAGCTTCGGCGCGCTTTGAACCGCGTCGGCAATTAGGGCGTTTAACGCAGCGGCAATGTTTTGCAGATGCGTTTCGTCCTCTGACTGGTCGGCGCTGATGTAATAAAGCCGTCCTTGGATTCTGACGGCGGTGGTTTTATACGACATAGCAGGTTTCCTTTTCTGTAAATAACGGTTTGTTTTGGACATCATCAAAGAATATGGCTGCCGGAGGCTTGCGCGGCGGCGCTCGCTATACCGGCCAATCCTTCTGCGGCGGGCAGGGTGCCGTTTGCGTTTTTTTGCCGCCATGTCTTTACTTTTCGTGCGTGATTCAGTATAATCATATTATAAAGTATAATCATATTATAATATGAAGCAAAACTTTTTGCAATCGTTTCTGCTTGGAAAGATATGAATTTTTGGAAACAAAAATTCCCAATGGGAAGGGAGAAGGATAAAATGCGGACGCTGCCTGCTGCCGACAGCCATACATCCGGGAAAAGATTGGTGCTGCTGGATCTATTGCGCGGGATCGGGATCATCTTTGTCATGTGGTATCATCTGATCTACGACCTGGAGGATTTTTACGGCATCTGCGGCTTTATTCACGCGGATTGGATGGATGTTGTCCGCGACTGTATGGTGATGATGCTGGTGCTGATCTCCGGCGTTTGCTGCCGGTTTTCGAAAAATAACCGAAAGCGCGGCTTGATCTGCCTTGCCGCAGCAGCCTGTGTGAGCCTTGTGACCTATTGGATAAACCCGTCGGCATATATCCGCTTTGGCGTCCTGCATATGTTCGGTATGTCGATGCTGCTTTATGGGCTTTTTCAGCCGCTTTTTAAGAGGGACAGACCGTATCTTGCGCCGCTGTTCTTCTGCGCTTTTCTGCTGTTTTTCCCGTTAAGCCACGGCGCGCTTGGAATCTACCGGGTGCAGCTTATCCCAGTGCCGCGCGCGCTTTATCGGACGTCGTTTTTATTCTGGCTCGGCTTGCCGGGGGAGGGGTTTGTTTCCACCAATTATTACCCGCTGCTGCCATGGACGCTTTTATTTTTCTGCGGCGCAATGCTCGGAGATACGGTCAAAAGGCTTCCCGATTGGGCCTATCGCGAGCGGTGTAAGCCGCTTGCGCTGATCGGGCGGCATACGATGCTTTTGTATCTGCTTCATCAGCCGGTTTATTACGCGGTATTCTGGCTTTTGGAGTGCTTGGGAATCGGCGGGTGAGATAAACTGCGGCGGTATAACTTATATAATCTGCACAAAAATGAGAATCTTATTTTTGCCCTGCCGCAAAAGAAAAAAGTTGGTAAAACCCTTGACAAATTCAGAAAAAAATAGGATAATAAATATATGACTATAGCAAAGGCAAATTGAGAGTGAGACAGCGCAGAGGGATTTGCTCTGCGGAAAAGCTTTGACAGACAGCGTTTGGATAAAAGCAAAGTAAAAAGGATGTCCCGCGGCAGGCTGGTCTCGGGCAAGGGAGGATTTCATATGAATATAGCACTGATAGCACACGATGCAAAGAAAGAGCTGATGGTACAGTTTTGTATCGCTTACTGCGGCGTGTTTTCAAAGCACACGCTGTGCGCAACCGGAACGACAGGAAAGCTTGTTTCGGAAGCGACCGGCTTAAGTATCCAGCGGTTTTTAAGCGGCAACCACGGCGGCGAGCAGCAGATTGCGGCGAAGATCGCCTGCAACGAGGTTGACTTGCTGTTATTTTTCCGTGATCCGCTAACCAAAAAGGAGTACGAACCGAATGAGAGCGCATTGCTGCGCCTGTGCGATGTTCATAATATCCCGGTTGCGACCAACGTTGCGACTGCCGAGGCGCTGATCCATAGCTTGGAGCGCGGCGACCTTGACTGGCGCATGATCGTCGCAAGACGATAAAAGCCGCTTTCCGGCGATGATGCAAAGCAGTAGGCGCACACCGTTTGACAGAGAATGGACACAGGGTTTTCCTGCTGGGAGTGTCCTGCAAAAAAGGCGTGCTGAAGGACATTGCGGAGCCGCAAACTGAATGAGCAATGAGGAGCTTTGCTGCCCTTTGGCAGAAGGCTTGCATAAGGGTGGCACCACGAAGGCAAACGCGCCTCTCGTCCCTTGTTTTGGAGGGATGGGAGGCGTTTTATTTTTTGCAGGTTTGAGGGAATACTCCTTCAAACGGGGACAATCAGAAAGAAAAAGCCCATTTGGGCAGGATAAAGGAGGAAGGAACTATGAAGTTAAAGATTACTGCGCAGAAAGGGACGTTCGACGTAATGCAGAACGAAAGCTATCGCTGGGCGTTTGTGGAGAGACTGCTGAAGGAAACCGCCAAAAATTACGGCTACCGCGAGGTGCGCACGCCCACCTTTGAGGCAACAGAGCTGTTTTCCCGCACGTCGGGCGACACCTCTGACGTAGTGCAAAAGGAGATGTACACCTTTACGGATAAGGGCGGGCGTTCGATCACCTTAAAGCCGGAGGGAACGGCGGGGGTTGTCCGTGCCGCGGTGGAATCCGGGCAGATCAATGATGCGCTGCCGTTCAAGGCTTGCTATATCACGCCGGGCTTTCGCTATGATAAGCCGCAGGCAGGCAGATTCCGGGAATTTCATCAGTTCGGCATCGAATGCTTGGGTGCGCCGGGGGCCGGCTGCGACGTGGAAGCGATTGCGCTTGCAAACGATATCTTCACCAGACTTGGATTAGACGATATCAAGCTTTCGATCAATTCCATCGGCTGCAAGACCTGCCGCGCGGATTATACCGACGCGCTGAGGACGTATTTTGGGCAGTATCGGGATTGTCTGTGCGATACCTGTAAGGACAGATTAGAGAAAAATCCGATGCGAATTTTAGACTGTAAGAGCGAGATCTGCAAGGGGATCGCCAAAGACGCGCCGAAAATCTTAGATTATATCTGCGCGGATTGCAGCGAGCATTTTGAGAGCGTGCAGCGGCGCCTGCATGCGGTTGGCATTCCGTATGAGATCGATCCGGGGATTGTCAGAGGGTTGGACTACTACACCAAAACGGTGTTTGAATTTATTTCCGACAGCGTAGGGCTGACGGTCTGCGGCGGCGGCAGGTACGACGGGTTGTCCGAGGAGCTTGGCGGGCCGAAGGTGACGGGCATGGGCTTTGCCATTGGTCTGGAGCGGCTTTTGCTGGCGTTGGAGAAGGCAGGCATTACGCTGCCGGGAGACGCTGAATGCGACGTTTATCTTTGCAGCATCGGTGAGGAGGCGTCCTTGCAGGCGCAGAGGCTGACGCAGCTTATGCGCAAGGAGGGGCTTTGGGCGGAATGCGATATCGTCGGGCGCAGCGTAAAGGCGCAGATGAAGTACGCGAACAAGATCGGCGCGCGGTATTCGCTGGTTTTGGGAGATAACGAGCTTGCGCAGGGCGCTGTGGATGTGAAGGAGATGGCGACCGGAAAGAGCGAGAGCATTCGCTTGGACAAGCTGACCGAATATATCTCTGCTGCGAGCATTGCATCAAAGCTTAGCGGCTTTGGCGAATAACATGAGCTGAAAGCAAAACGTTTTCAAAAAAAGGGAGGAAATCCATTTATGGCAGACAAAATGAATGGAATGAAGCGTACCCACTACTGTGGGACGCTAAGCACGAAGGAAATCGGACAGACCGTCGTTGTTGCGGGCTGGGCACAAAAAACGCGGGATAAGGGCGCGCTGGTGTTCATCGACCTGCGCGACCGCAGCGGCATCGTACAGCTTTCGTTTGACGAGCGAACCGACCGCACAGTATTTTCCAAAGCGCAATCGGTGCGCGCGGAATATGTGCTGATGGCAAAAGGAACGGTCGTTAAACGGGAAAGCGTCAATCCTGAGATCGCAACCGGAGAAATCGAGGTCTATGTGGAGGAGCTGAAGCTTCTTTCGGCAGCGCAGACGCCGCCGTTTCCTATCACCGACAACACCGATGTGAAAGAGGATCTGCGCTTGAAATATCGCTATCTGGATCTGCGCCGTAATGAGATGCAGCAGACGCTGCGTTTTCGGCACCAGATTGTCAAAGCCGCCAGAGATTACTATGATGAAAACGGTTTTTTGGAGATCGAAACGCCGATCCTCATCAAATCTACGCCGGAAGGGGCAAGGGACTACCTTGTGCCGTCGCGCGTGCATCCGGGCAGTTTTTACGCGCTGCCGCAGTCGCCGCAGCAGTATAAGCAGCTTCTGATGCTGTCTGGGTTTGACCGCTATATGCAGATTGCCCGCTGTTTTAGAGACGAGGATCTGCGCGCCGACCGTCAGCCGGAATTTACACAGATCGACTTAGAGATGAGTTTTGTGGACGAGGACGACGTGATGGCGGTCAACGAGGGCTTTCTCAAGTATCTGTTTAAGCGCGTGCTGAACGTGGATATTCAAACGCCGTTTGTGCGGATGCCGTATAACGAGGCGATGGCGCGCTACGGCTCAGATAAGCCGGACACGCGCTTCGGGCTGGAACTGGTCGACCTCAGCGACGTGCTGAAGGACAGCGGGTTCCAGGTGTTCTCCGGCGCGCTTTCTGCCGGCGGAAGCGTGCGTGCGATCAACGCTAAGGGGCTTGCGTCCAAGCTGCCGCGCAAGAAGATCGATAAGCTTGCCGACGTGGTGAAAACCTATCGCGCCAAGGGGCTTGCGTTTACCCGTATGACCGAGGACGGCGTTTCCTCCAGTTATGAAAAATTCCTCACTGCGGAGGAGATCCGTGCGGTCAGAGAAAGGCTGGACGCCAAGACCGGAGACGTGATCCTGATCGTCGCCGACGCGAGAAACGATATTGTCTGCGAAAGCTTGGGGCAGCTGCGCTGCTATCTGGCAAGGGAGTTTGACCTAATCCCGCAGAATGTGTTCCATTTCCTCTGGGTAACGGACTTCCCGCTGTTTGAGTATGACGAGGAGAATGAGCGCTGGAGCGCGAAGCATCATCCGTTTACCATGGTCAAGGACGCGGACGTCGATAAGCTGCTGACCGATCCGGAGCATTGCTATGCCAAGGCGTACGACATTGTTTTAAACGGCAACGAGATCGGCGGCGGTTCGATCCGTATCAACGATCCGGAGATTCAAGAGCGGATGTTTGCGGCGCTTGGTTATACGAAGGAGGCTGCCGAGGAGCGGTTTGGCTTCCTCATTCATGCGTTTTCCTATGGCGCGCCGCCGCATGGAGGCATGGCGTACGGCTTAGACCGTCTTGTCATGGTGATGCTGGGCAAGGACAATATCCGCGATGTGCTTGCCTTCCCAAAGGTGCAGAATGCGAGCGAGCTGATGACCGACTGCCCTGCCGGGGTGGACAAACAGCAGCTTGACGAACTGCATATCAGCATCATTCCAGAATAACCGATTGATACTGCCATGCCGATGTATGGCAGTATGTTTCCCGGGAAATAACAAGAGGAGGAGTATTGATTGAACCAGAAACCATATCAGAAAACAGTTTCCACCTTCCAAAGCGGCAACCATGCGCTGGACATTGTATCCTATTTGTATGTTCCGGCCGGGGTGAATAAAGCGAATCCGCCGCTTGCGGTGGTACAGGTAATCCATGGAATGTGTGAGTACATTGAACGGTATGAACCGTTCGCGGCGTTTTTGGCGCAGCATCGGATTGTTCTCTGCGGCGCGGATCACATTGGACATGGTGCAAGCGTTTCGCATAAGTACGAATTGGGCTATTTTGGAGAAAAGGGCGGCAGTGAGCTGCTTGCCGCCGACGCCTACCGGCTGACCAAAAAGATGATGCGGCTTTATCCGGATGTCCCGTACTTCTACCTTGGACACAGTATGGGGTCCTTTGTGCTGCGCGATCTGCTGGCAAGATTCCGGCCGGCGGTTGCGGGCGCGGTGATCTGCGGCACGGCGGGTCCCGCACAGCCGTTCGGCTTGGGGCTGGCATTCATTCGTTTGGTGCGTCGGCTGAAAGGCTCCCATTACCGCAGCGCAGCGGTGGATAAGCTGATGTTTGGCAGCTACAACAAGCGCATTGCGCATCCAAAGACAGCCCATGACTGGATCAGCCGCGACGAGGCGGTTGTCGCCGCCTACAACGCTGACGAAAAATGTACCTTTACCTTCACCAACGCCGCAATGGAGGACTTGGTACGTCTGCTGCGCCGCGTTTCACGCAAGGATTGGGCGGGAAGAGTCAATCCGGATACGCCGCTTTATTTGATTGCCGGGGACGCTGATCCGGTCGGCAGCTATGGCAAGGGTGTAACCGAGGTCTACGAGCGGCTGAAAGCCGCCGGGATTAAGGATCTTTCCATCAAGCTTTACCCAAACGCGCGGCACGAGCTGCTGAACGAAACCAACCGCGACGAGGTCATGCAGGATGTGCTTGTCTGGATAAAGGCGCGGATCCCGGAGAAAAAAGCTTGACCAA
>CAZPLR010000032.1:8528-24625 GCA_964587555.1 uncultured Oscillospiraceae bacterium | reverse complement strand
TCAATGGCTTTGGCCGTATCGGCCGTCTGGCTTTCCGTCAGATGTTCGGCGCTGAAGGCTATGAGGTTGTTGCAATCAACGACCTGACTAAGCCGTCCATGCTCGCTCAGCTGCTCAAATATGATACCGCACAGGGCGGTTACTGCGGTGTGATCGGTCAGAATCTGCACACTGTTTCTGCGGATGACGAAGCGAACACCATCACTGTAGACGGCAAAACCTTAACCATTTACAAAGAGCCGAAGGCTGAGAACCTGCCTTGGGGCGAGATTGGTGTTGACGTTGTATTAGAATGCACCGGTTTCTACTGCTCGAAAGAGAAATCTATGGCTCATATCAACGCTGGCGCTAAGAAGGTTGTTATTTCCGCTCCGGCTGGCAATGATCTAAAGACCATCGTATTCAGCGTAAACGAGGATACCCTGACTGCTGAAGATCAGATCATCTCCGCTGCTTCCTGCACCACCAACTGCTTAGCGCCGATGGCGAAGGCTCTGAACGACTATGCTCCGATCCAGAGCGGCATCATGAGTACCATTCACGCTTACACTGGCGACCAGATGATTCTGGACGGTCCGCATCGCAAAGGCGATCTGCGTCGTGCAAGAGCTGGCGCTGCTAATATCGTTCCGAACTCTACCGGCGCTGCGAAGGCGATCGGTCTGGTTATTCCGGAATTGAACGGTAAGCTTATCGGTTCCGCGCAGCGTGTTCCGGTTCCGACAGGTTCTACCACCATCTTAACCGCAGTTGTTAAGGGTGAAAATGTTACCAAAGAAAGCATCAACGCCGCTATGAAGGCTGCCGCTTCTGAGTCCTTCGGCTACAACGAAGATCAGATCGTTTCCTCTGACGTTATCGGTATGAGATACGGTTCTCTCTTCGATGCGACCCAGACCATGGTTGCTAAGATCGCTGATGATCTGTACGAGGTTCAGGTTGTTTCTTGGTACGACAACGAAAACTCCTACACCAGCCAGATGGTTCGCACCATCAAGTACTTTGCTGAACTGGCGTAAGTTTTCTGCAAAAAAAGATTTTTTTGGCGGATGTCCGATCGGACATCCGCCTTTCAACTTTTAGTTGAAAGGCAATTTCAATAAAATTATGTAAAAATGCAATGAAAAACAATCATATAAGATATTTTTAACTCTGAAATTCAAGCTCTACCAAAAGTTGAATCAAAAATTCAACAAATGTTTGATTGATTTTTTGATTTAGATATGCTATTCTGTAAACACAGAAGCAAAGAAATGCTTCTGAGGGTTCCGACGGAAAGAGATCGGTTCCCGCGTCAAATACCACATGTTCGGGCGGGCGTGCAGCAACGCCCGTCCGGACAAATCAGATAGACTGAAAAAGCAGTCGGAAAGGATCGAAAAAATGAGTCATTTAGGTGAGATGAGTTTTGCAGAGAGAATTGCGGCATTGAGAAAACAAAAAGGATTTACGCAGGATGCGCTTGCCAATCAGCTTGGGATCACCTTCCAAGCGGTCAGCAAATGGGAGAACGGCGCTTCTTATCCGGATATTACGCTGCTGCCGCGGCTTGCGGAGATTTTTGGATGCAGCATCGACGCGCTTTTAGGGCATGAAACTCCGGCGCAGGAAAGCACAGATGTGGCGGATACGCCCAGCGATGCTCAAACGCAGGGGCCGGCGGAAATCGCAGGTGACGCCGAAACGGATTCCAACCCAGCGTCAGTCGATCCGGAGGATCAGACGCAGGCGGAAGCGGCGGAGGATACAAATGAGAAGGAAAAAGCAGAAAAAGTTTCTGCTTACCACGAAGCCATAGAGCAAATGGTTGCGGATCATGAAGCACTGTATGAGGAAAACGTGCGCAGCGCGGAAGCACGGGAAGCGGAGAATGAGGCGTACATTGAAAACGATCCATGCGGGATTCTGCACGATCTTCCTTGGGAGGACGATGGACAGCTTCGTGTCGCGCTGTTCGTGGGGCATCAATATATTGGGAAAAAGCTGAATCTGACCGAACACCCACAGTTAGAGAAGTTTACCTTCCATTATGAGGGCAGCAAGCCGCTTGCGGTTGTGAGCGATCTTTCGGTTTGCTGCGGCGACGTCGATGGTTCTGTGACAGCGGGAATGGACGTTACCTGCGGCACGGTGAACGGCACAATGAGCGCCGGCGCTAATGCAGCGGTAAACGGCGCTATCTCCGGCAATGCGAACGCAGGCGGGAATCTTCAGTGCGGCGCTGTGGGCGGCAGTGTAAACGGCGGCGGCAACGTTACCTGCGGCAATGTAGGCGGCAGAGTGATCGCAGGCGGTCATGTCAGCTGCGCAGGCGATTCGGCGGAGCAAGGTATGAATGATATTGGAAACGGCAGCTTGGACGAGGTGCTGACGCACTTTCATAGTGCGGCGCAGGACTTCTCCAAGAAGATGGGGAAGATGAGCAAGAGTTTGAATAAAGGATTCAAGAACCTTTCCCAAAATGGAAAAATGCCTTCGTTTAACTTCAGCTGGAATGCTTCGGACGATCAGGATAGTGACGCCGAGGAATATGATAGCCGCTGCGATACCGTTTCGGATATGAATATGGGCGATGGGACAAAATTTCGCTGCGAGATAGTCGAGGGCGACGTATCGCTCGGCAGCGGCAGCAGCTTAAAGTGCGATACCGTCGAGGGAGATGTTGCAATGGCGGAGAACGGCGCTGTCAGCTGCGACAGCATCAGCGGCGACGTAACAATCCATGGAAACGGCAATATTATCAGCGAGAGTATCGACGGCGCGGTTTCCGTGCAGGAGCTGCATATGGGCGACCGCACGAAATTTGAGTGCGAAAGCTTGGAAGGAAACGTCGTTCTCGGAAACGAGAGTAAGATTTCCTGTGAGAATGTCGAGGGGGACATTACGCTCGGCGACAGCAGCAGCATCGACTGTGAGAATGTAGAAGGCAGTATTAACGTTTCCGGAAACGGAGCGATTTCCTGCGAGAGCGTTGATGGGACTATTTCGATGCAGTCCGGCGCCATCAAGGCGGAGGACATCGAGCGAGTTGCTATCGGCGTCGGCGAGATCACCTGCGAGACGATTGAAACGGTGCTGATCGGCGCGGGAGGCAGCGTCACCATCAAGGCAGAAGGGATGCCGGAGGTCAAATATCAGGGTTAAATCCTTCTTTCTCCTTATAATAGGGCACGGCTATACGCCGTGCCTTTTTTGGCTTTACAAACGGCAGAATTTGCGGTACAATAAAAGGAGATTACATATAAGGGAGCGGTGTTGGTGAAGAAAAAAATCCCACCAAAGCAATATCTAAAATTATTTACCTCTACCTTTATGCTGAGCGCGTTCACCTTTGGCGGCGGCTTTGTCATCATTCCGCTGATGAAGAAAAAATTCGTGGACGAGCTGCATTGGCTAGAGGAGGAGGAGATGCTTAATTTGGCGGCGATTGCGCAATCCTCGCCGGGAGCGATTGCGGTCAATGCTGCGATCTTGGTCGGTTATCGGGTTGCGGGGCTTTTTGGCGCCGCAGTTTCCATTTTGGGAACAATCCTTCCGCCGCTGCTGATTCTTTCTATTGTCACCTTTTTTTACGACACCTTTCGGACAAACGCTGTGGTCAGTGCGGTGCTGAAGGGAATGCAGTCCGGTATCGCCGCCGTGATTTGCGATGTGGTCATCAATATGGGCAGCAAAGTGGTACGCGCGAAGGAATGGCTTTCGATCACGCTGATGATTTTAGCGTTTATCGCTAACTTTGTTTTAAAGATCAACGTCATGTACATTATTTTAGCTTGCGCGCTGATCGGTGTGCTGAAAGCCTTTTGGCAGCGCAGAAAAGCAAAAGGCGATCCGCAAAAGCAGCGCGAGGATGCGCTGGAGCAGAGGAAAGAATCATGACGGAGAGACAGGGGGAAGAAGAAAGATGATTTATTTCGAGCTGTTTTTGAGCTTTATGCAGGTAGGGCTTTTTTCCATTGGCGGCGGGTATGCCGCGATGCCGCTGATCCAGTCGCAGGTTGTGGAGCGGCACGGCTGGCTGACCATGACCCAGTTTACCGATATTATTACGATCGCCGAGATGACGCCCGGTCCAATCGCGGTGAATTCCGCGACCTTTGTCGGCATTAAAGTTGCAGGCATCGGCGGCGGAATTATCGCGACTTTAGGCTGCATTTTCCCCGCCTGCGTTATCGTGTCTATCCTAGCAGTGCTGTATTATAAATTTGAAGGGCTGGCAGTGGTTGACGGCGTGCTGAGCAGTCTGCGTCCGGTGATTGTCGCGCTGATCGCTTCGGCGGGCATTTCTATTTTTGTCACAGCAATCTGGGGTGAGCACGGATTTTCGCTTGATTTTGCGGCAGTCAATTTTGCTGCGGCCGGCATTTTCGCCGTCGCGCTGTTTGTGCTGCGCAGATGGAAGCTTAACCCAATCTATGTTATGTTGGGCTGCGGGGTCGTCGGCGGAGTATTATACACACTGTTTCCCGCATTGCTGCGGTAGGCGGAGAGAGCTATGGATTCGCAGAATGCCGCCGGCGGATTACGCGGCGTACCGATGCCGGCAAAGCTTTGTGCGTTTTCATATACGGAATCGCCCGGATCTGTTCTTGCCGGATCCCTTGGTTCTCTTAGGGCAGGTGTTAAAAAAGCGCGAATAGCGGTTGTCAATCGACACAAATTGTGCTATACTATAAATGATGCACTTTTTGACTTCTGAGAATAATACGGTTGGAAGGAGTTTCAGCGATGGTGGATATCTGTTTGGCGGGAACCGGCGGTATGATGCCGCTTCCTGCGCGGAGCTTAAGCTGCTTGTGGATCTGGTTTGAAGGGCATGGCGCGCTTATCGACTGCGGAGAGGGTACGCAGGTTGCGCTGGAGCGCTGCGGCTGTAAGCTTTCGCGGCTGGAGCTTATCATGATTACTCACGTTCACGGCGATCATATTTTGGGGTTGCCGGGGCTTCTGCTGACTATGAGTAATCTGGGCAAAAGTTCGCCGCTCACGATCTGCGGACCGAAGGGACTGATGCAGGCGATCAACGGCATTTGCAGTATCTGCCCGATGCTGCCGTATCCAGTGGATGTGTACGAATTTGACGAGAAGCTTGATCATCTTTCATGGCATGGCTTCACAGTGGATATCCTTCCGCTGCGGCATACGCTGCCTTGCCTTGGTTATCGCTTGACCTTAAACCGGCCGGCGGTGTTTGATCCGGTGCTGGCGGAGAAAAATGGCGTGCCGCAGGAGTATTGGCAGCGGCTGCATCGCGGGGAAAGCGTTGCCGTTGGGGAGCGCGTCTATACGCAGGCGGACGTCGCCGGCGCGCCGCGCAAGCCAATCATCATCAGCTATACCACCGACACCGTTTGCTTTGATGAGATCGCCGATTTTGCGAAAAATGCTGATTTGATGGTCTGCGAGGGAATGTACGGCGATATGGAAAAGGCAGATAAGATGATGGTGCGCGGGCATATGGTTTTCTTACAGGCCGCATCACTCGCAAAAAAGGCGAATGCAAAGCGGCTTTGGCTGACCCACTATAGTCCGGCGCTGAAAAATCCAAAAGATTTTGAGGCTTCTGCAAAAGCCATATTTCCAAACACGCTTACCCCTGTCGACGGCGAGCGGATCACATTATAAGGGGCTGCTTTGAAAGGAAAAATAAATGCTGTTGTTTGACGGTGCGTTTGGCACCTACTATGCTTTGTGCACTGCCGCTTCCCAGCGCGGGATTGCGCCGGAGTTTGCGGTACGCGATGATCCCACAACGGTGGAGATGATCCACCGGCAATATCTTTCCAGCGGTGCAAACGCGATCAAGACCGACACCTTTGGTGTGAACGAGGCGCTTATCGCGGATAAGGATGCCCGCTTTCGGCTGATTCAGACTGCGTATGAAATCGCGTCGGTTGCGGCGGCGGATTATAACGCCGACGTTTACGCGGACATCGGTCCGATCCCGTTTTCTGAGGAGCGGCGGCGGGAAGAAGGCTATTTGGAATTGGTCAAGATGTTTTTAAGCTGCGGCGCGAGGTACTTTTTGTTTGAAACCATGCCGGAGCTTACGCCGCTTTTAAAGGCGGTGGCGCATATCCGCTGCGAAAGGGCGGATGCGGTTGTCGTCATCTCCTTTGCTGTTTCCACCGACGGCTACACCCAAACCGGCGGATATTATAAGCCGCTGCTGCGCGCGGCGGCAAGGTACGCCGACCATGCGGGACTGAACTGTTTGTGCGGACCGGTGCATATGAAAACACTTTTGGACGGGCTTGCGGCGGAGGAAAGGCATCTGATTATTATGCCGAATGCCGGCTATCCGGCGCTGGAAAACGGGCGGATGATGTATGGCAGCAGTCCGGAGTATTTTGCGCAAAAGGCGGTAATGCTTGCAGAATCCGGCGTGTTGGGACTTGGCGGATGCTGCGGCACAACGCCAAAGCATATTTTGGCGCTGGCAAACGCGCTGGCAAAGCGCGAAAACAGCGCGGCTCCTACGCCAAAAAGACTCCCATTGCCGCAGGAAAGGGCGTTGCGGAGGGATCCGCTTTATCAGCACAAGCTGCATAGTTGGTGTGGCAAGCCGGTTGCAGTCGAGATCCCCGCGCCGGACAGCTTAGACTGCACCTTTACGATGCAGGCGGCGCAGCGTTTGAAGGAAGCGGGAGCGGATTACATTACAATCCCGGATGCGCCGCTTGCCAAGGCGAGGGCGGATTCTATTCTGACCGCGGCAAAGATCGCCCGCGAAACCGGCGTTTCGGTTATCCCGCATATGACCTGCCGCGACCGTAACCTGATCGCGATCAAGGGACAGCTTATCGCGGCGGGAATCGAGGGAATCCGCGAGATCTTGGCGATCACCGGCGATCCGGTTGAGCCTTCGGTGCGCGGCGAGATTAAAAATGTGTTCCAGTTTTCCTCTGTTGGGCTGATCTCCTATATGGAGCGGCTGAATGAAGAGGTTTTTCGCGAGCGCCCGTTTTATGTCTGTGCGGCGCTTAATACAAGCGCAGTTCATTTTGCGTCTGAATGTAAGCGCGCGCAAAAAAAGATCGACGCCGGCGCGCAGTGCCTTTTCACCCAGCCGATTTACTCCGAGCAGGGAGTCAACCGGGTGCGGGAGGCAAAGGAAATGCTTTCGGTTCCGATCTTTGTTGGGCTAATGCCGGTTGCAGGGTATAAAAATGCGCTGTTTCTGAATAACGAGGTGACCGGCATCGATATTCCGGAATCTCTTTTGGAGGAGTTAAAAGGGAAGGAGAAGGAGCAGGTCAAGGAGATCAGCCTTCGGTATTGCCGCGAACTGATCGATGCGGTGTACGATCTTGCGGACGGCTTTTATCTGATGACTCCGATGAAAAAGGTCGATTTTACATTGGAACTGCTGCAATATGTCCGTATGAAAGGAAGAAAAACAGAATGATTATCATTGGTGAAAAATTGAACAGCTCAATCTCAAAAACGCTCGCTGCGCTCAGGGATCAGGACGAAGCGGCGATCATTGGTCTGATTAAGGCGCAGTCGGCGGCGGGGGCGGATTATCTTGACTGCAATACTGCGATTTTAGGCGAGCAGGAGGAGGAGCGGATGGCGTGGGTCATTTCGCTGATCCTGCAAAACAGCAAAGCGGGGATCATGATCGACTCGCAGAATCCAGCGGTCATGAAAAGTGCGCTTTCCCGCTGTGAGGATCGCAGGGTTATCTTAAACTCGGTGACGCTGGACGATAAGTTTGCTGAGATCATCTCGCTTGCGGCGCAGAGGGGCTGCGGCGTTGTCTGTATGCCGGTGGTCGAGGGAGACGCTGCTGCGGAGGATATCGTCGATCAGGCGTGCAGGCTTTTTGAGAGGGTGACTGCCGCCGGCGTAAAGCCGGAAAACGTCTATATTGACGCAATTGCCGCTGCGATTGCGTCAGATGATCAGGCGGGAAAGCGGCTGGTCGAGGTGATTTCGCTGCTGCAAACGGCTGCCCCGGGTGCGCACACCGTCTGCGGGCTTTCGAATATTTCGTTCGGAATGCCGGGCAGGGCGAACCTCAATGCGGCGATGCTGGCGATGGCTGCGGTCAGCGGGCTGGACAGCGTGATCGCGGATCCGGTTAACGAGCAGATGCGCCAGACGCTTGCGGCAGTGAAGCTGCTTTTGGGAAAGGACTCCTACGGTATGGAATACATCCGTTGTATGCGCGGCGAGCTTCTAGGTGAGCAACCGGAGGAAGAGGATGACGATCTCGATATCGATTTTACCTTTTGAGGAAACGCTGCTTTCAGAGATGGGATAAGAGCCAGACGATCCCCTTGGCGGTGCGTCCGGCCGGATCGGTGAAATGCCCGCCCGGATTCCATTGCAGCGTGCAGCGGCATTGCTGCTGCTTCATCAGCGCGTATTGTGCGCGGGTGGCATCCCCGACTGATGCCATCCGTTTTATTTTGGTCTTTTCCTCTTTTCCGCCAAGGCTGAGATAAACGGTCTTTTTGGAATAATCCTGCTGCCGCGCATAGAAGGACCACTCCGAATACCAGAGCGAGCCGGAGCAGCTTACAGCGCCTTCAAACATATTGGATTCGGTCAGGCACCACAGAGCGAACAACCCTGCAAGCGAATATCCCGCGATGACGAATCGTTTGATTCTCGGGTATTCCTCCCGGATTGCGGGCAGAAAATTCTTTTGCAGGAAGGAAAGCGTTTCTTTGCCGCCGCCGGGAAACTCGTCCGTCGTCCATGGCGAGAACGCGGCGTTCCAATCTTCTGCGGAAAAGGCGGCAAGCAAAAGCCCTTTTTCTCTGCCGGGTGCGCCTATATTCTGTGCGATCTGCGGAAGCTCATCCTCGGCGTTGCCGCCGAGCGCGAGAACGGCGGCGGTATCGATTTTTTGAGCGTCGCCGATCTCCTGCAAAAAGCACCGGCGGGCATGGATTGTAAATGATTTCATTGGAACCTTCTTTCGTTTATAAGGAGCTTTTATGAAGACGGGACATAAAAAATTGATTTTTCTTTTAAAAGCGGCGATGATTGCGGCAGTGTATGCGCTGCTTACGCTGGTCGTGCCGATCGCATCGTTCGGCGGGGTGCAGCTGCGTTTTGCTGAGGCGCTGTGTATTCTACCGCTGTTTGATCTCTCAGCTGTCCCGGGGCTTACCTTGGGATGCGCGTTTGCGAATCTGATCGGCTTTGCGATAGGATTGAACCCCGCCGGCGTTTTGGATACGCTGTTTGGCGCGTTGGCAACGCTGTTTGCGGCGCTGCTTATCTATTTGACCGGCAAAAAGCTGCCCGGAAAAAAGGGATTATTTTTCTCCCAAATCTTTCCGGTGCTGTTTAATGCGGCAATCGTCGGGTTTGAGATTTCCTTTGTCTATTTTGGAAGCCTGAACCCGAGCATTCTGTTTTTGAATATGACGCAGGTGGGAGCGGGAGAGCTGATCTCCTGTTACCTGCTCGGCGTTCCGCTGTACTATCTGTTTTTAAAAACAGGACTTGCTAAAAAGCTTTTTGCTTAAAAATGGAAAGAAAAAGAGAACCCCTTTCGGGGCGGTATTCCACTGCGATGGAGTAAATCCGCTGCCGAAAGGGGTTTTGTTCTATGCAGACGATGCCTTAATCGCCAAAGGAAAGGCCCATTGAGCGTGCAACCTTAATCATCTGATGATCTGGCGGGACAAGTTTCGGAACGCCGGCAATGTCAGCGAGCTTGTTGTGCGTAATCTTGTTGCCGCAGAGCGCAACCGTTACGCCGTATTTCTCCTTATGGACAAGCTCCGCCGCGTAAACGCCGAACTGGGTTGCCAGTACGCGGTCATAGGCGGACGGCGTGCCGCCACGAAGGAAATGTCCGGGAATGACCGCGCGCGCGTCAAATCCGGTTCTGCGGACAATCTCTTTTAACACGCGGTTGGTTGCGGTCGTTTCGCCGCGTTCCGCACGGCGTGCCGCGCGCTCTTTGTTTTTCAGCTTCGCTTCTTCCTCGTCCATCGCTCCTTCGGCGATTGCAATAATGGTGTAAGGCTTGCCGCGCGACGCGCGCAGCTCTACGAACTCCGCAACACGCTTGACATTGAACGGAATTTCCGGCAGCAGCAGGATGTCGGCGCCGCCTGCAATACCAGCGTAAAGCGTTAGCCAACCGGCTTTGTTGCCCATGATCTCCACCAGCATCACGCGCTTGTGAGAAGCGGCGGTCGTGTGGATGCGGTCAATGACCTCGGTCGCTAAATCTACTGCGGTGTGGAACCCAAAGGTAAAGTCAGTGCCGTAGATATCGTTATCGATCGTTTTTGGAAGACCGATGACGTTTAATCCTTCCTGCGAAAGAAGGTTTGCGGTTTTATGAGTGCCGTTGCCGCCCAAGGTCAAAAGGCAGTCCAGCCCCATCTCTTTGTAATGCTTTTTCATATTGGCAACCTTGTCGACCTTGTCCTCGCCAATGACCTGCATCATCTTATACGGCGTGCGGTAGGTGCCAAGGATTGTGCCGCCGCGCGTGAGAATGCCTGAGAAATCTTCCGGATTCATCTCTTGGTATTCTCCATGGATCAGCCCGTGATAGCCGTCGTGGATGCCGTAGATCTTAACGTCCGGCTCAATTTCGTACAGTGCTTTTGCTACGCCGCGGATGGTGGCGTTCAAGCCGGGGCAGTCGCCGCCGCTGGTCAAAATTCCGACTTTTTTCATTTCATTCATCCTTTCTTTTCCGATCTCTACCGAACGGTTTGCCGCTTTGCTGTGGTGATCTGACAAAAACCGGATTCGGAAAACCTGTTACTTTTAGTATAGCACTATTTTACACAAAAAGCAATAGCTGATTTCGAAAAAGTTATGATTCTTCGGCGTGCTTTTGGAAAGTCCGCATTTCACGGCAGGGAGGAATATTTTGGACAAAGCGGCATAGATTGTATCAGACCAGCAAAAGAAAGGATGATAGTATGCAAGCGTATATGCAGGCAATCAGCACTTTGCCGCCGCAGATCATGCAAATCTTAGCAAAGGTGGACGAGTACCACAAGTCCATCTGCCAATCAATCTGCTTCAGGGTTGGGGAGCCGATCGTGCTTTCCCTGACAAGCGGCGCGCGGTTTATTTCCGGGATGGGTCAAACGGCGGACAGGGTGCTTGAAAGCGATTATCATAAGGTTCCGGCGATACGGATTGATCGGGCGCAGATCGACGAGATTCTGCGCCGGTTTGCCGGCTATTCGGTACATACCCATGAAAGGGAATTGCATGAGGGCTATTTTACGCTCAAGGGCGGGCATCGTGCAGGGTTTTGCGGCGAGTATGTCGAAGCGCCGGAAGGGAATTATTCATACCGTATCGGCAAGATCCAATCGATCAATCTGCGTATTGCAAGACAGAAGCTGCACTTAGCGGATGCGCTTGCGGCATGCTGCGGCAAAAGGGGACGGCTCTGCTCGTTTTTGATCGCCGGACCGCCCGCAAGCGGAAAGACGACGCTGCTGCGGGACTATGTTCGAGCGGTTTCCAGTGGAGAATGCTGCGGCAGGTATTATAAGGTATCGGTGATAGATGAGCGCGGCGAGATATGCGCGGTAAGCGACGGCAAGCCTCAATTCTCGCTTGGCGCGCAAACCGACTGCTTTTCGGGTTATCCGAAAACGCTTGCGGTCGCGATGGCGCTGCGTACAATGGCGCCGCACCTAATTGCATTAGACGAGCTTTCCGGCAGCGCCGAGCTTGACGCGATTGCGGACTGCTTTTATTCCGGCGTGCGGATCGCCGCTACAGTTCACGCCGAAAGCGAGGCCGATCTAAAGCGCAGCGGCTTAGGACAGCGGTTGATAAGCGGCGGCTGCTTTGATTATCTGGTGCTGCTGGATCGAGACGCGCCCGGAAAAATACGTGATATCCAACCGCTGCCGCTTGAAAAAGCATGAGTACAATTTTCCCGTTTTTCTGTATAATCTCCTGCGCGGCGGCGGGAATGTACTGGAAATATAGAAAAAGCAAGCGCGCAAAGCTGCTTTCTGCAGCGGAAGAGACGGCAAAAGAGATCCTATTTTTGCTGCAAAGCGGCTGCTGCTCGACGACAGAAATATTGATACAGACCGCACATACCAAGGCGGGGCAGACGCTTTCCTGCTTTGAAAAGACGCTTGCAGCCTATGAAGGCGGCGGCGATCTTTATGCGGCGTGGCGGGAAAACGCTGCGTTGTTCTGCGACGATAACCGCCTTTTGCGCCGGGATAAGGCGCTCATACGGCAGCTCGTGTTATTGCTCGGCAGCATGGAATTAAACCGGCAGGTCGCTGCCTACGAGAACTTGGCGAATGCGCTTGCAAAGGAGAAAGAGGAGGCGAAACGCAAAAGCAGCGTCGAGGGGAACGCCGCAGTCAAGGTGGGGCTGCTTTGCGGCTTGGGACTCGGACTTCTTTTCTGGCAGCCATAGAGCGTTCAAAATGCGGGGAGGTTTGGTGATTCAGGGTGGATGTGGATTTGATATTCAAGGTCGCGGGGATCGGCATTATCGTAGCGGTGCTGTATCAGGTGCTTGCGCGCTCCGGCAGAGAGGATCAGGCGATGATGACTGCGCTGATTGGTTTGGTTGCCGTGATGATGATTGTCGTCACACAGATCGGCGACCTATTTGAAACGGTGGAGAGAATATTCGGATTGTAGTTGGATACAAAAGGGGATGATGAAAAATGCAGCTTGCGGCTGTGGTGGGCTTCGCGTTGGCAGCGGCGCTTTTGATCGCGGTATTAAAGCAGTTTCGCACAGAGTACGCGCTCGCGGTTATGCTCTTGGCGGGAACGATGCTGCTGCTCGCGGCGGCAAAGGCGCTGCAGCCGGTTCTGTCGATGATAGAGTCCCTTTCGAAAGCGGCAGGCATTTCCAATCGATATGTTGCGGCGGCGCTGAAAACAATCGGGCTTTGCTGGATTGCGTCGCTCGGCGCGGATCTCTGCCGCGACGCTGGACAGACTTCGCTGGGCGCAAAGGTGGAGCTTGCCGGTCGGCTTGCGGTGCTTGTGGCGCTGATGCCGCTTTATGAAGACCTGTTCGAGCTTGCAAAGGCGATGATAGGACAAAGCGGATGAAAAGGAAAATCAAACGTTTTTTTGGTGTTCTCGCAGCAATGCTTTGCCTGTCCTTTTTTGCTTTCGCGCCGGTTTATGCCAAAACCGGCGAGCAGGAGGAGCTTCTTCAGCAGCTTTATGAGGAGTCCGGCATCGAGGACGCTGCGGATACGCTCTCAGAGGAAACGCTGACATTGCTTTACGGACTTGGCGTCGATCCGGCGGATGCGGCGACCCTGACCGAGATGGATCTTTCCAAGCTGCCGAGCAGGATATGGGAGATGATCTGCGACGGCATGAAAAAGCCGGTCGTGATGCTTGGAGAATTGGTTGGTGTTTTGCTGTTGGCGTTATTGCTCAAGGGCGTGACCGCCGGGGGAAACGAGCGTCTGGAAGGGATAGTGGTCTGCCTGGGCACGGCGGGCATTGCGGGAGCTGAGCTGGTTGCGTTGAGTCGTCAGCTTTCGGCAGTATTTGAAAGCACGGGGCGTTTTGTCGAAAGCTTTGTTCCGGCATATGCCGGGGTGCTGATAGCGTCCGGAGAGGGAGCTGCAGCCCAAGGGATGCAAAGTATGACTTTCGGCTGCGCGGTGGTAATCACCGAGGTCATGCAGAAAATACTGCTCCCGGTATTGACAGTATATATCGCGCTTTGCCTTGTGTGTGCTGCGGGGGATTTTCTGCGGCTCGACGAGATCACCGGAATGATCTCACAGTCCTGCGGCTGGACGCTTGGCGTCATGCTCTCGGTCTTCACGCTGATACTAAGCGTGCAAAAGATAATAGCGCAAGCTGCGGATACGCTGGGGCTGAAAACAGCCAAGCTGGCGATGAGTACCTTTGTCCCTGTAGTCGGCGGTCCGCTTTCTGACGCGCTTTCTTCAGTGACAACCTGTTTACAGCTGATGAAGGCATCGGCGGGCGGGTTTGCGGTGGCGGCGCTCACAGCGGAATATCTTCCGGCGACCATTTCGCTGCTGCTGCTTTCGCTATGCTTCAAAGCGGCGCAGATCGCGGCGGCGCTGCTCGGCGTAGACGCTGGGAAGCGGCTCTTTTCTGCGTTAAGCGGCGGTGTCAATCTACTGCTTGGAATCGTTTTGGCGGCGGCAGCGGCGGAGATAATCGCATTTGCGTTGCTTTCCGCAACGGTCGCGGCATAAAGAAGGGAGGAGAAATGGAACAGATCAAGCAGATTGGGCTGGTGCTTGCCGCATTGGGCATCCTGTCGATGATCGTGTCGTTTTTACTGCCAAAGGCGGGAATGTCCAAAACGGTGAAGGCGTCGGCGGGGATTTTTCTGATTTTAGCAGCAGCCCTGCCGCTTGCAGATGCAAAATTTTCCTTTCAGCTTGACTTTTCCGCGTTGAGGGAGGAGAAGGTACAGGCAATGGAGGAAAAAGCGCGCGACAGTACCCTCGCGCTGACCGAAAATGCGCTGTCGGACGAGGTGTATCGTACTTTGCAGAAGGCTGGGCTTTCTGCAAAGGAGATCAAGGTTACGCTGCATATTGCAAAGGATAACAGCATAAGTATAAGCAGGATTGCATTAACAGCAAGAAATGAGGACATCTCCGCAATTAGTGGGCTGATTGAACAGGAGTACGGCGTTCAGCCGCAAATCAGCGTGTTTGACGGACAGGATGGTGAAGATGGATGAACGATCAAAACGGGATAAACGTCGGAAAGATATCTGTTTGGGCGAAAAAGAACCGGCATGTGCTGATCGCCGCGCTGCTGCTTCTCGTTGGAATCTGTCTGCTTTTGCCGTCGTTTTCTAAAGAGAAGGAGACGGCGGTCAAGACAGCAGAATATGATTTGGAGAGCGAGACTGCCGCTTATTTAGAGCGGCTGACCGAGAACTTAACGTCGCTTTTGCAGCAGGCGAAGGGGGTGGGGAGAGTAAACGTTTTGATCTCATTGGATTCCGGCGTGGAATACGAGTACTTAAAGGAGCAGAAGGAGAACACCGACGCATCTGCAGATGACAAAAGCAGGGATTATTCTGAAAGCTATCTGTTTGTTGAGGATGCAGCGGGAAATAAAAAGCTGCTTGCGGTTAGGCGGATTTTGCCGGAAGTAAGGGGCGCAGTCGTCGTCTGCGAGGGCGCAGATGATCCAATCGTCAAGCAGCAGGTCATCGAGCTGCTGCGGGCATATCTTGACCTGTCTGCAGCGAATATCAGTGTTTTGCCGCTGCAATAAAACGCAGCTATCACAGCTTTGGCGGCTATTGAAAGAAAAGAGGTATGGTATGAAAGCAAGTATGATTATCGGAAAAAAACAGATCATTTTGGCGTCGCTGGTATTGGTGCTGGCGGCGGCGGTCTATGTCAACTGGATCTTTTCCAAGTCGGACGCCGAGGACTATGATATCACGGCACAGCTGGAATCCAGCGCGCTGACTGAAACAGAAACGCTCGCGATTTCCTCGGATGGCGAGACAGAACAAACCGTAAACGACGTTTCCTCCAACGAGGAAAGCAGCGCTTCGGAGGAGGACGCGGCATCCCAAAATAAAACGCTTGGCGAAAGCGAACTGGTGGATTCCAGAAGCGTTTCCGCTGAGGATTATTTCGCGCTTGCCGCGATCGCCAAATTGCAGGCAAGAGATGAGGCGATCGACGCAATCTCGCTTGTGCTGAATGACGAAGGCGCCGACAGCGAGGCAAAAACTGCCGCGAGCGATAGGGCGCTTGCACTTTCGGAGGATATTGAAAGGGAAACAAGCATTGAAAACCTGATTAAGTCTAAGGGCTTCGAGGAGTGCATGGTTTATCTGACCGGCGATTCCGCAAGCGTTGTGGTCAAATGCAGCGATATGGACTCGCAGAAAGCAACCCAGATTAAGGAGTTGGTGCTGACTGAGAGCAATATCCTGGCAGAGAATATTTCAATCATCGATCTGAAATAATTTTTTGCACAAGGGCGGCACAGATTTTTTTGGCTGGCATAGTATGTTACCGAAACGACGGCGAAACCTGCCGGCGTTTCATTCCATCCGAATCACCATATATCGCGATCCAAAAAGTGGATCAGCTTTTGGAAAGGAGCATACTTATGTTCGGTAACTGCGGC
>CAZPLR010000032.1:0-8428 GCA_964587555.1 uncultured Oscillospiraceae bacterium | reverse complement strand
CGGTAACTGCGGCAATAGCGCTTGGATTATCATCATCTTAGTTCTCTTATTCTGCGGCTGCAACAACGGCTGTGGCTGCAGCAACAACGGCTGTGGCTGCGGCAACAGCAATAGCTGCTGCTAACCTTTGAAAAAATGGGCGGGAGGAGGATTTCCTCCCGCCTTTTCTCTTGAAAAAAACACTTGCAATTTGAAAAAAGCTGTGCTATAATAAAAAAGAAGAGTCAAAAGTCTGAGGAAATGTTCGTCAGACAGAAAATAATGAAAAACGCAAAATATCAAACACGTGGATCAGGAGAGTAGGCATTTGAAAGCACCTTTCAGAGAGCGGCGGGAAGCTGAAAACGCCGCAGGCTACGCTGGATGCTGAAGTTCACCTTGTGAGTGGTGCGGCTTAAACGAAAGCTCTTTCGAAAGTAGGCCGCAACGAAGCATCCCTTCGTTACCGGGAAATAGAGTGTTAGCTCTTATGCTAAAATGTGGGTGGTACCGCGGTTTTTTCCGTCCCTGTGTCCTTTTCGAAGGATACAGGTTTTTTTGCGTTTGAGAAAAGATTTTTCATTGGAAAGGAAGGATTTATCTATGAAGGAACAGCTCGAACAACTGCGCGAAAAAGCGTTTGCCGCGCTGGAAAACGCGCAGAGCTTAAAAAATCTTGACGAACTGCGCGTTCAGTTTCTGGGCAAAAAGGGAGAGGTATCCGCTATTTTGAAGCAAATGGGCAAGCTTTCCGCCGAGGAGCGTCCGGTGATCGGACAGCTTGCAAACGATCTGCGCACCGACATCGAGTCCCATATCAAACGCAGGATGGAGGACCTAAAGGAAGCGGCGCTTATGAGCCAGCTTGAAGCCGACGCGATCGATGTTACTATGCCGGGGAAGACGGTGATGCGCGGCAGCAGACATCCGCTTTCGTTGGTGCTTGACGAAATCAGCGAAATTTTCTTGGGACTTGGTTTTGACACGGTTTCCGGTCCGGAGGTCGAATACGATTACTACAATTTTGAGGCGCTGAATATCCCGAAGGATCATCCGGCGCGCGATACGCAGGACACCTTCTATATCACGGATAACATTCTTCTGCGCACCCAGACCTCGCCGGTGCAGATCCGCACGATGGAGCAGAGAAAGCCGCCGATCCGCATTATCTCGCCGGGACGTGTTTACCGTTCCGACGCGGTCGACGCGACCCACTCCCCGTTGTTCCATCAGATCGAAGGGCTGGTTGTCGACAAAAACGTCAGTATGTCTGAGCTGAAGGGAACGCTTGAGCTGTTTGTCAAACGTCTGTACGGCGAGGATAGCGTCGTGCGCTTCCGCCCGCATCATTTCCCATTCACCGAGCCGAGCGCTGAGATGGACGTACAGTGCTTCTCCTGTAAGGGCAAGGGCTGCCGCCTGTGCAAGGGAGAGGGCTGGATTGAAATTCTGGGCTGCGGTATGGTCCATCCGAAGGTGCTGGAAAACTGCGGCATTGATCCGGAGGAATACACCGGCTTTGCATTTGGCTTGGGATTAGAGCGGATTGTGATGCGCCGCTACAATATCGACGATTTGCGGCTGTTTTATGAAAATGATCAGCGTTTTCTGTCGCAGTTTTAACGGATAACGACTTTCCAAAGAAAGGAATATAGGGTATGGATTTATCAATGAGATGGCTGCGCGATTATACCGACATTAGCGCAGTGGATCGCGAGTTTTCAGAAGCGATGAGTATGTCCGGCTCAAAGGTAGAAACCTACGAGCAGGAAGGAAGCGAGATTTCAAACGTTGTGGTCGGTAAGGTTCTTTCGGTCGAAAAACACCCAGATTCAGATCATCTTGTCATCTGCCAAGTTGATGTTGGGCAGGAAAATCCGGTACAGATCGTCACCGGAGCCTCCAATGTAACGCCGGGCGTTTTGGTGCCGGCGGCGCTTGACGGGTCGACGCTTCCGGGCGGCGTGAAAATAAAAAAAGGCAAGCTGCGCGGCGTCGCTTCCGACGGCATGATGTGTTCGCTCGGAGAACTGGGGCTGACTGCGCACGACTTCCCGTATGCGGTTGAGGACGGCATTTTTCTCATCGAGGAGGAATGCAGCATTGGGCAGGATATCTGCTCTGCGATCGGCTTTAACGACCGCAAGGTGGAGTTTGAGATTACCTCCAACCGCCCGGACTGTCTTTCGGTGATAGGGCTGGCAAGAGAGGCTGCCGCTACCTTTGGCGCGCCGTTACAGATGCATCAGCCGGTCGTGAAGGGATGCGGCGACGGCGATGACGTGCATAACTATATCAGCGTCACCGTGTCGAATCCAACGCTCTGCCCGCGCTACGCCTGCAAAGCGGTGAAAAACGTCAAAATCGGTCCGTCGCCACGGTGGATGAGGGAGCGTCTGCGCGCAAGCGGCGTCCGCCCGATCAATAACCTAGTGGATATTACGAACTATGTCATGTTGGAGTACGGGCAGCCGATGCATGCGTTTGATTATCGCTTTGTCAAGGATCAGCGGATTGATGTGCGTAATGCGAAAAAGGGAGAGCATATCGTGACCTTAGACGGCATTGACCGCGAGCTGACCGAAGATATGCTGGTGATTGCCGACAGCGAAAAGCCGGTCGCGGTCGCGGGCGTGATGGGCGGAGAATACTCCGGAATCATGGAGGACACCAATACGGTCATTTTTGAATCCGCCAATTTTAACGGCGCTTCGGTTCGCATTACCGCCAAAAAGCTTGGCATGCGCACCGACGCTTCCAGCCGCTTCGAAAAAGGCTTGAACGCCGTCATGACTGAGGAAGCGCTGCTGCGTGCCTGTGAGCTGGTTGAGATTTTGGGCGCCGGCGAGGTGGTCGACGGGATCATTGACGTCTGCCATGCGGACTTAACTCCGGTGACAGTGCCGTTCACGCCGGAATGGATCAGCAGATTTTTGGGCGTAGAAATTCCAGAGGCGCGTCAGGTGCAGATTTTAGAAAGCCTCGGCTTTATCATTGAGAACGGAAATATCATTGTGCCGTATTACCGCACGGATGTCCACCATAAAGCGGACATTGCAGAGGAGGTTGCGCGTATCTACGGGTATGATAAGATCCCAACGACGGCGATCCGCGGCGTCGCCAACGGCAAGCTCACCGACCGGCAGAAATTCGACCGCAGCATTGGGCAGGTTTTGCTGGGCTGCGGTTTAAGCGAGGTGCAGACCTACTCATTTATCAGTCCGAAGGCATATGACAGGATCAATCTGCCGGCGGAAAGCCCGCTGCGGCGCTCGGTCGTAATCTCCAATCCGCTTGGCGAAGACACCTCGATTATGCGCACTACCGCGATCCCATCGATGTTGGAGGTGCTTGCGCGTAACTACAATAATCGAAATCCGTATATGTGGTGCTATGAAATGGGCAAGGAATACATCCCGACCAATCCGGATCAGCTGCCGGTGGAGAAGCAGCAGATCATGATTGGGATGTTTGAAAACGGCGCGGATTATTTTGTGCTGAAGGGAATTGTTGAATGTCTGCTCAATGCGCTGCGTGTGAGTGGCGTCGAATTCGAGGCAGTCAAGGATAATCCGACCTTCCATCCGGGACAGACCGCGCGCATCCTCAAGGATGAAACAGAGATCGGTATTATCGGGCAGATTCATCCAAAGGTCGCTTTGAACTATGGTATCGGCGCGAAGGTGTTCGTCGCGGAGCTGTCCGCCGACGTGCTGTTTGAACTGCGCGACAGCGAAAAGCAGTACGAGGCGCTGCCTAAGTTCCCTGCGTCTACCCGTGACCTAGCGCTTGTCTGTGATAAGGAAACGCCGGTTGCTGGCATTGAGAAGATCATCCGCAGTGCGGCGGGAAAGCACTTGGAGGCGGTCAAGCTGTTTGACGTTTACGAGGGCGAGCGTATGCCGCAGGGCAAAAAGAGCGTTGCGTTCAGCGTGATCCTGCGCAGCAAGCAGGGGACGTTAAAGGATGACGAGGTTGATAATATCATCAAAAAGATATTAAAAGCGCTGACCGCGCATAATATCTCGCTTCGTTCTTAAGCGAATCAGGATCGGCCCGCCGTTTGGCGGGCTGATTTTATTTCAAGATAAAAGCTACGGTCAAGCGCGGCGAAAGCGCGCAAAGCTTATTTCTCCGCGATACCGTCGGCCAAGGGCAGAAGAGGTTTACATCAGCGGCATAGGAAAAGACTTTTGACATTCAAGCTTTGTTTACAAAAAAATCATAAGAATAGGGATTGCTATCCTGATTATTTTATGGTATAATAAAGATGCTGTAATTGCCTTACGTGGAATTTCGTAAGCTGCGATCATGATGCGATAACATATTTTCGGCTTCAAAGTTACAGTTTTGCGCCGCAGAAAGGGAAGCTGCGGAATTTTTCCAAGAAAAAGAATAGGAGGAAATCACATGCTGGACAAAACGATGACATTTACCGTAGCAAAAGATAACGAGATGGAAATGAAACAGATATTAACCGCTGTTTACGAAGCGCTGGCGGAGAAAAATTATAATCCGATCAACCAGATCGTCGGTTACATTTTATCAGAAGACCCGACCTATATTACGACCCATAACAATGCGCGCGGGTTAATTCGTCATATTGACCGGGACGAGCTTCTCCAGGAAATGCTGAAAGAATATCTCAATATCCAGTGAATGCTAAAGATTTCAGTACATGAAAAAGACGGGCGGTTTTCCAGTTGCGGATGAGGAAACGCTCGTCTTTGATTTTTATATTTTCATTTTGGACATCGCGCAAGCCTTCCGACAGCAGCCTTATCGCTTTCAATCTGCATTTTTAATGCAGCTAAATCCGCAAATTTTTTTTCCTCCCGCATAAAGCGGATAAAGGAAACCTTGATCGTTTTGCCGTACAGTATGTCGTTAAAGTCAAGAATGTGCGTTTCGGCAAGCGGGCGGCGATCACCGGCTATGGTCGGCTTAACGCCGACGTTGGTGATGCTTGGATAGCATTTCCCGTTGATCTCGGCTGCAGTCAGGTAAACGCCGTACTTTGGTATGACGCGGTTTGACGCAATCTCCTGATTGGCGGTTGGAAAGCCGAGCTTGCGCCCAAGCATCTGCCCGCGCACGACCGTCGCGCTGATGAAGTATGCCGCGCCGAGCAAATCCTTTGCCGTTTCCATATCTCCAGAAAGGATCAGCTTTCGGATGCGCGTGCTGGATATGGTGCCGCCGTCGGCGCAAAGCGGATCGGAAACGTTCACCCCGATCCCTCTTGCCGCACACTGCTGCAGAAGTATATCGGTATTTCCAACACCGTACGCGCCGAAATGAAAGTTAAAGCCGCAGCTGACAAAGCCTGCTTTGAACCTTCCGGCTAAGGTGTCTTCGACAAATTCAGAAGCGGTCTGCGCCTTAATCTCCTCGAACTCCGGCATGAAAACGATTTCCACGCCGAGCGATTCAAACAGCGAAAGCCGGTCGGAATCGGTGCAGATGTAAAGCAGCTTTCCTTTGGAATATGGCGCAGAATTGTGGGTGGAAAAGGTAAAGACCGCCGGCACCAGTCCATTTTTCTTCTGCGCGGTTACTGCGCTGATGACCGCGCGGTGTCCAAGATGCACGCCGTCGAAAAGCCCGAGCGCAACGGCAGTCCTTGGAAGCGTATCTTCCGGAATCTCCGCAATACTGCGATAAATTTTCATGGCGCCGTTTCACTCCTTTCTATTGCGGTTTCGAACAGCTGATGGAAAAAAGTTTTTATAGCAGCGCAGCTCATCCGCTTCTGCGTCCGCGCGTCCTAAGCCGATAAAACTTCCTGCGTTGTCATAAACCCGGTGCAGCGGCGCGGTTTCATGCGCCACGCGCGAAAGTGAAAGCTTTACGCCGTTATCATACATCCTGCTTTGTATTTCGTTCAGATGTATTTCCGGATAGATGGAGAATACGTCTTCCACTGGAATGATAAATTGCCGCAAAATGTCCTTTTTTGCGACATCTTCCAGCATTTCAAGCGTGATGCAGGAGGAAAGCGGGAAGCCCGCCGCCATGGTGCGCCGCAAAGAAGTCATTACGCCGCCGCAGCCGAGCGCGGCGCCCAGATCATGGCAGATTGTGCGCACATAGGTGCCCTTACCGCAGCGGACAAGGAGCGTGCCGGACTGCGTGCTCTCGTCGAACGAGAGCAGCGTTAGCTCATGCACCGTGACCTGCCGCGGCGCACGTTCGACCGCAACGCCTTGGCGAGCCAGTTCATAGAGCCGCTTTCCGCCGACCGAGACGGCGGAATACATCGGCGGGAGCTGGAGGATATCGCCGGTAAAGCGCGGCAGAACCTGCGCCACCTGCGCTTTTGCAATCTTTGCTTCACAGCGGGAAAGAACCGTTCCGGTACTGTCCAAGGTGTCGGTTGTTACGCCGAGCGCGAACGACGCCTCATACGCTTTGTCGGAGTCTGGAAGGATATCGCAGGCTTTGGTCGCCGCGCCGATAAAAAGCGGCAGTACGCCGGTTGCCATTGGATCAAGCGTTCCGGCGTGACCGATCCTTCGCGTTTTTAGAATGCCGCGCGCCTTTGCAACTACGTCGAAGGAGGTGAAGTCTGCCGGCTTGTCGATCAAAAGGATTCCGTCTGCCATGGATCAAATGCCTCCTGCGATAACGCCTTGCAGCGAGATCGCCTTGATGATCATCTCCTTGGCGGTATCTGGATCGGCTTTTGTCGTGCAGCCTGCGGCACGCGCGTGACCGCCGCCGCCGAGCATCGCGCAGACAACGCCGGCGTCAATACCGCTTTCTAAGGTGGTTCGCACCGAGATTTTATAGACGTTTTCTTGCAGCTCGCGTATCATCACTGCCACCATTACGCCGCGATGGATTTTAGCGAGGTTGGTCAGCGCGTCCAAATCGCTTTCCTCCGCCTGTGATTCGCGGATTACCGAAGCAGGCAGGACAAAAAGCCCGCACCTGCGTTCAAAATAAAATTCCATGTGGGAGAGCACATACTGCTCCAAACGTATGCGCGCCGCGCTTTTTGTTTCAAACAGCAAATAATGGATTGTCGCTGCGTCTGCGCCGAGACGCAGAAGCTTTGCGGCGGTTTCAAAAGTGTGCGGCGTGACGTTGGGATAACGGAAGCACCCGGTGTCGGTCGCGGTGCCGCAATAAAGAAAGGTAGCGATCCGCGGCGTGATCGGCGCGTTCAGCGCATTGATTACCTCAAATATAATCTCGCAATTTGCCGCCGCGTGCGCAATCAGCAGCAGGTTGTCTGCGTAACAGGTGTTGGTGTTGTGGTGGTCGATGCATAGATTGGTCATGGAGGCGTAGGCTTCTAATCCCGAGCCGAAAAGATTGGGCGCCGCGATATCGACCGAAACCAGATATCTCGGCTCAAACGGCAGCCCCTGTCCGGGATGATAGACCTTAATATCCGAAAAGATTTTGGCGTATAGCGACGGAATCGCGTCTTTGCAAAAGATAGCCGCCTTTTTGCCCAGAGCGTGCAGCGCCTCGCAGAGTGCCGCGCCGCTGCCGATGGTATCACAATCCGGCAGACGATGTATGATAATGAGAATCCGATCCTGCTTTGCAAGCAACGAAGCTGCCTGTGCGGGCGTCTCCAGTAATTGCCTCATGAAAACTTTCCTCACTTTCAAAAATTCCTGCATATTACATTATACTATGAATTTCGCGTTCTGACAAGCCTTTCTCGAAAAAAAGAAGTCGCGTTCGCTGTATGCGCGGAGCGGCGCCGTTTTACGATTTATACGGCAAATCTGCTATTGCAATCGTGAGAAAATCTGGTATAATATAAGAATATCGATTAAACTTTCTCGATAGGATTCAGGAAGCGGGGAGGATATATGTCAAAGCAATTGACTAGGCAGGCGATTATCACATCGTTCATGAAGCTTTTAAACGAGCGTTCGCTGGATAAGATCACAGTCAAGGACATTGTCACGGACTGCGGCATCAACCGCAATACATTTTATTATCACTATCAGGATATTTACGCGCTGCTGGAGGATATTTTTGCAAGTGAAGCCAGAAAGGTGATAGAGAAAAACGAAAGCCTGCTCAATTGGCAGGAAGGCTTGATCTCATCCACCCAATTTGCGCTGAACAACAAGCGCGCGATCTATCATGTTTATAATTCCGTTAACCGCGATCAGCTCGAGCGGTATTTATTTCGCGTTGCGGAGGACTTGATGGAGAAGATTGTGCGGCAGTTTTCAGATGGGCTGAACGTTTCCGATGAGGACATCCGGTATATCACGATCTTTTACAAGCACGCCACTGTCGGCATTCTGATTGAATGGCTTCAGCGCGGCATGAAGGACGATCCGAAAGAAGTCATATGTAAAATGGGCAGAATCTTTGAGGGCAGTATCCGCGAGACTTTGGAAAAGGTCAGCAAGCCAAAGGCGTAAGAATTAGGCAAAACCCTTCCCGTGCATAGATTTTATGCACGGGATTTTTT
>CAZPLR010000031.1:3977-24859 GCA_964587555.1 uncultured Oscillospiraceae bacterium | reverse complement strand
GAGCAAAATGATAGCAATACCTTGTAGCTGTCGTTTCATATTGTTTTCTTCCTCATTTCATTAAATAATGTACGTCAAGCCTTACTCCACCGAAAACGCATAGGTTGTGGTGTGCAGATATTGCTCGCCCGGTTCCAGCACCGCATTGGTAAAGTGCGCAAAATTTGGGCTGTCCGGATAGACCTGCGTTTCTAAGCAAAGCCCGTCTCTTGCGCCGTAAACCTTGCCGCCCTTGCCCGCATACGGCACACTTAAACAGGTGCCGCAGTAAAACTGCATTGCAGGCTGGTTGGTATAGACCTTCATGGTGATACCGCTCTGCGCGGAGGATATCACTGCCGCCGGTTCAATCGTACCGGCATTTCCCTTTTTATCGATAATGAAATTATGGTCATAGCCCTTCCCATAGGCAATATCCGCATAATCATAATCGTCGATATGCTCCGCGATCAAATGCGGTTGGGTAAAGTCCATCGGCGTGCCTTTGACCGGAATAATCGCGCCGGTCGGCATCGACTCGCTGTCGCCAAGCGTATAGAATTTCGCGTTGATCCATGCGGTATGATCGGTGATATCCCCCGCCGTACAGCCTTTTAAATTATAGTAGCAGTGGTTGGTCAGATTGACAACCGTCTTACGGTCGGTCACTGCGCTATAACGCAGCGTCAGCGCATTCTGCTTCGACAACGAAAAAGTGACGCTCAGCGAAAGCTGCCCCGGATATCCCTCGTCCATATCAGGGCTGACCATCGAAAGCTGTAATTCCTTCCCTGTCATGCCGTCAACGATCTCAGCCGTCCAGATCCGCTTATCATAGCCGACCTTGCCGCCGTGCAGATGGTTATTGCCGTCGTTGCAGTAAAGCGCATATTCCCGCCCGTCAAGCGTGAATTTGCCCTTGCGGATGCGGTTCGCAAAACGCCCGACCGTCGCGCCGATATAGGCAGTCTGCCCCAGATAACCGTCGAGCGTGTCAAAGCCCAGCGCAACGTCGGTCGGCACGCCATTTTTGTCCGGCACAATAATCGACAGGATCGTCGCGCCGTAATCGCTCACAGCAACCTGTGCGCTGCCGTTATCCAAAACGTATTTTTTCGCCTTAATTTTCCCGTCTGTGCTGTAAAACGGGCTGGAAGTGATACAAGTCATCCCAAAACCTCCTTTATTTTTCCGTTTTCGGATCAAAACCCTTATCTCCGCGAAATCCGCCTTGCGGCGGTAATCAGCCGCGGCATTGCCTCATCGAAAAAGCGCAAAAACGCGCTGCAAAAGTAATTCTTTCCATTAACTGTCAAATCGATCGGCTCACGATTTCTGCGGCAGCCGCCGCGGCAGATCGCATAATGCCTGCATTTTGCGCAATCGGGGTGAACCTGCTTAGAAATTTCTAAAAAGCGTTTTGCATTCTCGCTCTTTTGCAGATCTTCCCAATCCTGCTCTAAAATATTGCCCATATACCATGCGTCGGTGACATAAAAGTCGCAAGGATAAACACCGCCGTCGGCTTCGATCATGAAGTATCCGGTACAGCGTCCGCTCATCCCGCAGCTTTCCGGCGGATATCCCAGCAGCATACTCAAAAGGTTGTCAAAATAGCGGATGCTTACCGGCTGCGCCGTGAACAGATCCGCATACCAAAGGTCGAACAGCCGGCACAAAAACTGCCCGTATGCTTTCGGTGTCAGCGAATATTCGCTGCTGTGCGAAAGGTTGGAAAACTCGTCTAAGCACGGGATGAATTGCAGATAAGGAAAGCCCTGCTTTTTGAAAAAGCGATAGACCTTCTCCGCGTTCTTTGCGACGTCGGCGTTGACCGTAGAAAGGATATTAAACGCCGCGCCGTGCGCCTTTAGGCAGTTTGCCGCTGCAAGCACCCGCTCAAAGGTGCCGTTTCCCGCCGCGTCAAACCGATAGCGGTCATGCACGGTTTGATTGCCGTCGAGCGAAAGCCCGATCAAAAAATGATGCTCCGCAAAAAACGCCGCCCACTCGTCGTCAATACAAAGCCCGTTCGTCTGCAAAGCGTTCTTGATCTCAACCCCGTTGACATTATAGCGCTCCTGCAGGGAAACAACGTTTCGGAAAAAGGCAAGCCCTGCCAGCGTCGGCTCGCCGCCCTGAAAGCCAAAGCTCGCAAAGCCCTCGGCGTAAAGCAGCGCCTTGCGGATGATCGTTTCGATTGTATCAGGGCTCATCATGCCGTAGCTTTCCACCTTACGCGAATGCGCTACGTCAGCATAAAAGCAGTAGCGGCAGCGCATGTTGCAGGCGGAGGAGACAGGCTTTAGTAAAATGGAAATCGGCGGCATCCTATCTCTCCGTTTTGGTTTTTAAATTATAAATCGTTACACCGGTATAATAGTGCTTTAGGATCCATTCGTAGTCCCTGCCCTCATATTTTGCGTAGCCGTTGGCACCGATCTGCGAAAGCCCCACGCCGTGTCCATAGCCCGCGACCGTAAAGGTAAAGCTATCCGTCGCCTTGTCATAGGCAATATCGGTGATCTTATTGCTCTTCATCCAAAGGTGCTTTGTGCTGGTAAAGCTGATTCCGCTCAACACCTGATCCCCGGCGCGCACCTTTAACGCAAAGCCGGTCGAGTTACGCTCCACCACCTCGAACCAATCGTTTTTGTCCTCTGGAAAGGTAGACTCCGGATACCATTCGGCGGCGTAATCCGCCGTCACCGTGCGGGTAAAATATTCGATATCATACGGGCTGTCCACCGGCTGGAGATAGGAGCAGACCCCGCCCCAATAATCGGCGCTCGACTGCGTGCCGCCGCCGGAACTGCGGGAATAGACCGCCTCTATCACCTTGCCGTCGCAGTAGATAACCTCGTCCAGCACCTCGGCGACCGCTTCCTTAACCCGTGTTTCCGGCGTCTTGAGCGGACAGGAAGGGATTTCTCCGCGGCTGATGTGATAAAGCAGGTAGGAGTGAGCGGCGACTGCCTGCGCCTTGATCGCCTCTTTTTCAAAGCCGCTGCCAACCTCCGCTTCCGTCACCATACAGAGGATGTTATAAACCGTATCCCGAACGGTCTGCCCTGTGCTGCTCTTGACTGTCCAATACTCCTCTGCCGGCTCGTCGGCAGAAGCGTCAATGCTGGAACTGTATGTAACCGTCGTCCTTTTTGGCGGCGGCGCGGCAAACGCCGCTTCGGTCAGCGCAAACGTCATAACAAGCGAAAGCGCTGCCGCAAAAAAACGCTTTATTCTTTCCCTCATACGATTTCTCCATCGATCCCGTCTGGATCGTCAACCAGCTTTGGATCGTCCAGCGCAATGCGCCGCACAACGTCCAGCGCGCGCATTACGGTCAGCGTGCGGATGTACTCCCGCTCGTTTCCGCGCCCAAATCCCAGCTGCAATCTTCTTGTGATGGTTTTTCCCTTCATCGCCGCAGAAAGGTAGACTGTCCCGACCGGATCCTTCTCTGTTCCGCCGCCCGGACCGGCGAATCCGGTGACTGCAACCGCAATATCCGCGCCTGAAACAGCAAGCGCGCCCTTTGCCATCTGCCTTGCAACCTCTGCGCTGACGGCGCCATAGCGCGCAAGCGCAGCCTCGCTCACGCCCAAAAGTTCATGCTTGATCCGGTCGGAGTAGGAGATAATACCGCACTCGAATACCTCCGACGCGCCCGGCACCTCGGTGATTGCCTTCCCGATCATACCGCCGGTTAGACTTTCCGCAGCCGCAAGACGCAGCCCCTTTTGGCGCAAAAGCGGAACAACCGCCTCCTGTAAGGAGGAAATATTCCGCCCATAGCAGCAAAGCCCGGTGCGTCTTTGGATTTCGGCGATGACCCGCTCTATTTTGGAGCAGTCGGGATGCTCCTTTGCAACAGCGCCGGTGACACGTACCTGTACCTGCCCCTCCTTGGCGTAAAGCGCGACGGTCGGATCGGTTTGGCGCACCAAGTCGGCAAGCATCGGCTCTAACTCCGATTCGCCTATACCGTATATCATCAGCGTTTCAGAGCGGAAGCAAACGCCGCTTTCCTGCTGCAAATACGGGATAACCTGCTCCTTCACCATCGCCTGCAATTCTACCGGCGGTCCGGGGAGCAGGACGGCGGTTTTTCCGTTCGCCTTGACTGCAAAACCGGGCGCTGTGCCGTGCGCGTTATAAAAAATCTTCGCGCCCTGCGGAAAAAACGCCTGCTTGCGGTTATTCTCGTTCGGAACCTTGCCCTTACGCGCAAAAAAAGCAGTGATCTCATCCCAAGCCTTTTGGTCAAAGACCATTTCAAGCCCCAAGGTGTCGCAAACCACTTTGGCGGTAATATCGTCGGTGGTCGGTCCAAGACCGCCGGAGAAGATTACAAGATCACTGCGGGAAAAAGCCTGTTTTACCGACATTTCTAGGCGTTTTTCATTGTCCCCCACCGCTGTGTGATAATACACGCCGATCCCTAAGGCAGCCAATTCCTGCGAAAGAAACTGCGCGTGTGTATTTAAGATGTCGCCGAGCAGGATTTCGGTTCCCACCGCGACAAGCTCGCATTTTACTGCCATGGCACTCCTTTTCTATACGCTTTGTGTGAATGCAAAGCGGGCACCTGTTTTTCGCATTTTTTCATCTTCTATTGTATCTCAAAAAAGCGATTATGTCAACCCCAATGAATAGGGTTGACAAGGCTGTCGTTTTAGAGTACAATGGTTTCAAAATAAAACGCCTACTTTAATATGGGCAAAAACATTACCTGCGTTTTCGCCATTTGGTTCTAAGCGGCAAAGGGGGAGTTATTATGAAACAGACACATTCCGTATTATTCATTACCGCCAAGCAGCCGGTATATTTTCATATCCTACAGGCGATGCTGCGCCGCTACGGCTGCGTGATCAGTGTCACCAACTGGGACACTGCGGCGGAAAGAGGGCTTTTAAACCCCGAAAAATTTCAAATGATTATTATCTTCGAGGGAAACACCGCCCCAGTCCGCGCGCCGGAATTGACCCAAAGCTACCTACAGCGCGGCGGCAAGCTGATTATCCTCGGCGCGCCGCCGTTTTCTCAGGATATCTATAGCTTTACGCCGCTCGGCGGTGCAAAACGCACCGGACGCAGCAAGGAGCAGCTTTTGCAGGCGCTCGACCACAGCCTTTTCGGAACAAAAACGCTGCTTGATTTTTCCGATCCCGCTATCCTATCCCAATTCAAAAAGGACACCGCCAACCCAGACAGCAAAAAGTATGAGGGCAACGCAGTCCTTTCGATCGAGGACTGTCCGTTTGCGCGTAAAAGGTGCTTAAAATGGTATACGCCGGACTTCTATATCAACGAAAATTTTGAAATTCCGCTCACCATTCCGCTGCATTATGACGCGCTGACCTTCTGCGCAAAGGCGGATGAAAAAACCCGCACCATCACGCTGACGCTGATCCAAAAAAACGGCATGACCTTTAAAACTACCTTTTTGCCGCAAACCGATTGGCAGCGTTATATGTTTATGTCCAAGGACTTCCGTTTTGCGGGTATGCTGCCGGGCTATGGCAGACCGCAGCAGATTCCGACCGTCAACTTCTCAAATGTGACCGCTATCCGCATCGGACATGCGGCTTCTCACGCATATTCCTGCGCCGGCGAGCATAGCTTTTACATCGACGAAATCGCTGCGGCGCATATCCCGTTTGCGGATCGCCCGCAGACGGTAATTCCGGGCATATACCCAGAGTATAAATTCTATCCTGTCACCAACGCCGCGCGATTGGTGCCGGCAAAAGGACAGAACATCATCAACGCAAACGAGAAGCTTCTGATGCCGGAGACAGGCATCACCTCCATCTCGCCGCTTTCGCAGAGCAGCGGCTTGGACAAGCACAGACGGTTTCGGTTTATCCCGCTGATCGAATTGCTCGATGCCCACCGGCTGCACTGCGGCTATGCGGCGTATATGCTGCAATTCTACAACGATAGCTGCATCGCCGAAAAGAACGGCAGCGACCGCCCAACCCGTCCGTTTATCGATGATTTCAAGCGCTTAAACGGCGGTATGGTGAGTGTATTCACCCCAAGCGATAACCTGTTTTACTGCCACGGCGGCTGCAATGCGGTCTGCGCCGCAGCAGTTTATATGCTGCGAAAGGTCCATCTGCTTGAAGGCGGCAGCAGAGAATACGCCTATTTTGCCGACAGCCCATCTGCAAAGGCAGGCGCGGTTGTCGCAGTCGACAAGGACGTCCCGCCTGAGGAACTGTCCGATTTCGCTTTGACAATCAGCGGCTGCGGCATCCATCAAACGCTGAAAGTCGCCGACCTGCCAGTAATCGGCGAAGACCGGAAGGGCAAATACGAGCTGCGCAGGGCGGAACTGGATTTCACCGCGCAGAACGGACGCATTTGCTGCCTGCTTGCGCAGCATAACGTGCAGTACGACCGCATTGAATGCGAGGTGCAGCTATACGAGGAAAAGCCGGAAAAGGAACGCCGCTTTGCAAGGATTGCAAAGGACGGCGAATGCGAGATTGAGATCGGCGGAAATATCACCCGCTTTTTTGGCGTGAATTACATGCCGTCCGGCTGCATCGGCAATGAGGACGACGCATACCACGAGTTTTATTTTTCCCGCTTTGCCTACGATCCGGAGATCGTCCGCACCGATCTCAAACGCATCGCCGCAATCGGCATGAACGCCGTTTCGGTTTTTATCTATTCTCACGACTGTGTGGATAACCTCAATTTCCTGCACTTTATCGCGCTTTGCCGGGAATACGGTCTGTACATCGATTTGGGGCTGCGTCTGCACGCAACGCCGTTCCAATTTGACGAGGAGGAAACCGCGCGAATGATCCGCGCGCTGCGCTTAAGCGAATGCGACCGCATTGTCGCCTACGATATCAGTTGGGAACGCTACAACGGCACCTACGAGCCGTGCTACGGCAACTACTTCGGCAGGAAATCTTACGACGCCGCCTTCCGCGAATACCTCCTAAACCGCTTCGGCAGCTTTGAGAGTGCGGAGGCGTTTGTCGGGATGAAGCTGCCAAGAAATGCCTCCGGCGAGGTGATCGGCGCTTCGGATGAGATGCTGCGGTCCGATGGAGAGCATCGCAGATTCGTCGCGGTCTACCGGCATTTTGTCGACGCGCATGTGCGCCGCGCCCATTACCGCGCCGCGCAGAAGATCAAGCAATACGATCCAAACCATCTGCTCACCGCCCGAACCGGGGACGCCTCTACCATCCCGCTGGTTGATCCGGGCATCTACGGCTATGATTATCGCTGCCTCGCGCCGGGACTGGACTTTTATTCTCCCGAAGGCTATGCGCTTTCGGAAAAGCCGGAGAGTTTAAGGCAGGCAGTCTTTACGAACGAATACAGCCGCTTTTACAATCCAAACGCCGTCGTGCAGTGGAAGGAATTTGGCAAATCGATCTGGTGCGGCTCGAACTTTACCGACAACACGATCGGCAAGGAGATTCAAGCGGACTTCTACCGCAAATTCTTCGATATGCTGCTTTTGGCGCACACCAGCGGCGTCTACGCTTGGTGGTGGAGCGGCGGCTATCGCATCGGCGAAAACAGCGACTTCGGCGTCATCAATCCGGACGGCTCCGACCGCGCTGTCACCCGCGTTCTGCGTGAATACGCGCCGAAATTTCTGCAAGCGCCGCTGCTGCAAAAGGCGTCCGGCGCTGTCGCATTTGACCGCAGCGAAAATTCCACCGGCTTAGAACACGGCTATCAAAAAGTGGAGGAAGCTTTCTTCGCCGGCTGGAATCAAGGGGAACGCATCGCGCTTTGCAATGCTGGGACGGGCAAAACGACCCGCACCATCGAAAGATCGCTCTCGCCTGACGCCGACGGCGCGCCGGATTCCTTCTTTTTAGACTGGCTGTCTGAGGAGGAAACCGTCGCCATACCGGTTTTTAACCCGTCGCAGTGCGTATGGGACGACAACGTGGCGCTTTTGCTCATGGATGAAAACCGCGCAATATTCCGCGCGATCCCGCTGCAAAAGCCGGTGTGCCTCACGGGCAGCGCGGTTTTCACCGTTTCCAAGGAGGATTTTGCGCACGCGCGGTTCCTTACCTTGGCAGCCGACAGTGTGCCGTTTGGCGAGATCATCCGCAAAGCGTAAAGAATTTTGACAGATAGAAAGGCTGTTTCATGAATCTGTTTCGCACCCAAACCGATTTCAGCAAGGGCAGCGTCCCGACGCTTATTATCTCCCTTGCAATTCCAAATACCATTGCGCAGATTGTCAATGTGCTTTACAGCATCGTCGACCGCATTTTCATCGGGCGGATTCCGGAAAACGCTACTCTTGCGCTGACCGGGCTTGGCGTCTGCTTTCCGATCATTACGCTGATCTCCGCTTTCACCTCTCTCATCTCCACCGGCGGCGCACCCTTGTTCGCAATCGAGCGCGGGCGAAAAAACGACAAGGAAGCCGGACAGCTGCTTGGCAACAGCATGACGATGCTGATCTGCTTCGGAGTGATCCTGACCGTCGTCTTTCTGATTTTCCAAAAGCCGATCCTGCTCCTGCTCGGCGCAAGTGAAAATACGCTTCCGTTTGCCCGCCAGTATCTGACAATCTACCTCTGCGGCAGCATCTTCGTTATGCTGAGTCTGGGATTAAACAGCTTCATCAACGCGCAGGGCTTTGCAAAGCACGGGATGCTCACGGTCGCCATCGGCGCGGGCGCAAACCTGCTGCTGGACCCGCTGTTTATCTTTGTGCTTCGCATGGGCGTGCGCGGCGCGGCGCTTGCGACGGTCATCGCGCAGTTTTTATCCGCCGGATGGACGCTTCTATTCCTCACCGGCAAAAAAACCGAGATAAAGCTGACCTTTTCTAATATGAAGATGCTGGACGGAAGGCGCATCCTATCCATCTGCCGGCTGGGTCTTTCCGGCTTTATTATGGCAGTGACCAACTCGATCACCCAGATTGCCTACAATTCCTGCCTGCTGCGCTACGGCGGGGACATCTATGTCACAGTCATGACGGTGATCAATTCCATCCGGGAGCTGATCACCATGCCTGTCAACGGCATCAGCCAATCGGCGCAGCCGGTCATCAGCTACAACTACGGCGCTAAAAAATACGACCGTGTCTGCAAAGCGATCCGCTTCATGGCATATATCCTCATCGGATACACCATTTTGGCGTGGATCTTCGTTTCGCTCACACCGGATTTTTTCATCCGTATCTTCAACAAGGACGCGGAGCTTTTGGCATGCGGCGTGCGCGCGCTGCATATCTATTTCTTCGGCTTCTGTTTTATGGCGCTGCAATTCGTCGGGCAATCGTCGTTTACCGCGCTCGGCAAGTCCAAATATGCAATCTTTTTCTCGATCTTCCGCAAGATCGTCATTGTCGTACCACTAATCTACATCCTACCCGGCGTATTCGGCCTTGGTACCGACGGTATTTTCCTCTCCGAACCGATCTCTAACGTCATCGGCGGCAGTGCAAGCATGCTTACCATGCTCTTCACCGTCTACCGTAATATGCGCCGCAAGCAGAGGGAAATCGATAAAATGCAGGAAAATGTCTGAAACAACACAAACAAAAAAATCCCGCTTTCCTTCTGGAAAGCGGGATTTTTAATATCACGGCCGTGCAGCAGGAGCGCTGAAAGACGCCCGTTTTTCCCCTTGCAGCGCACGGCATAGGATCAAGCTTACGCCGGCAGCCACAATCGTTTTTCTTTTCCCGTGATACGCCCATTATGGAACGCTTAGGATATCTTTGTGACCTCATAGCCCTGCGCAGCGACCGCCTGCGACAAGCTCTCATCCGAAACGGCGTCGTTCAGTGTAACGACCGCAGTCCCCTTTTTGTGGCTGACCACGGCGGACTGCACGCCTGCCAGCGCCTCCAAGCAGCCTTTAACCCTTGCCTCGCAGTGCGCGCACATCATACCCTTGATCTTCATGGTTTTTTCCATCTTGTTTTCCTCCGTTGTTTCATTCTGATTCCCCTTCTGCCGGATTTTCAGCAGGTTCAGCCGCAGCGCGTTTGTAACGACGCAGAAGCTCGACAGACTCATCGCCGCCGCGCCGAACATTGGGTCGAGCTGCCAGTGAAAAAGCGGGATCCAGACACCTGCCGCCAGCGGGATGCCGATGACATTATAAATAAACGCCCAGAACAGGTTCTCGTGGATATTCCGCAGCGTGCCGCGGCTTAAGCGGATTGCCGCAGGAACGTCGGAAAGCCTGCTTTTCATCAGCACAACGTCTGCCGCATCGACCGCAATATCCGCGCCCGCGCCGATCGCGATACCGGTATCCGCCGCCGTCAAAGCAGGCGCGTCGTTGATGCCGTCGCCGACCATCGCAACCTTTCCCTGCTCCTTCAACGCGCGGATCACCTTTTCCTTGCCATCCGGCAGCACGCCCGCGATCACCTCGTCCACGCCGGCTTTTTTCCCGATGGAGTTGGCGGTGCGTTCGTTATCGCCGGTGAGCATCACGACGCGGATGCCAAGCTCCTTCAGCTCCTTGACTGCCTGCGGGCTGTCCTCCTTGATTACGTCGGCAACCGCGATCATGCCGAGGTATTCCTGCCCTTTGGCAAAATACAGCGGCGTTTTGCCGTCACCGGACAGCTTTGCTGCAAGCTGCAAAGCCGTTTCCGGCAGCGAGATCGCGGTTTCGATCATCGCACGGTTTCCACCGATCAGCGTAACTCCGCCCGCCTGCGCTTTTACGCCGCCGCCCGGAAACGCCTCAAACTGCTCGACCGGCAACAGCGGCGCTTTTCTCTCCGCCGCCTTTTGCAGAATTGCTTTCGCCAGCGGATGCTCACTGCGCTGTTCGAGCGCATAGGCGCATTCCAGCAGCTCCGCTTCGCTCGCGCCGTCTTTCGGGATCAGGTCCGTCACCTGCGGATTTCCAGCGGTGATCGTTCCGGTTTTATCCAGCGCGACGATCTTTACCTTGCCAGTTTCTTCCAGCGCAACGGCGTTTTTAAATAAAATCCCGTTTCGCGCACCGACCCCGCTGCCGACCATGATCGCGACCGGAGTCGCAAGGCCCAGCGCGCAAGGACAGCTGATCACCAGCACCGAAATTCCCCTTGCCAGCGCATAGCCCACGGTCTGCCCGCATAACAGCCATACGAGGACTGTCACCGCTGCAATGCCGATTACGATCGGGACAAACACGCCGGAAACCTTATCCGCAGCCTTTGCAATCGGCGCTTTGGTCGCCGCCGCATCGTCCACCATTTTGATGATCTGCGAAAGGGTCGTATCCTGACCGACACGGGTCGCCCTGCATCGGATGAAGCCCGATTGATTCACCGTTGCGGAAAAGACCGAATCCCCCGGCGCCTTGTCCGCCGGAATGCTCTCTCCGGTCAGCGCCGACTCATCCACCGCGCTGCTTCCTTCCAAAACCACACCGTCTACCGGGATGCTGCCGCCCGGCTTGACTACAAAAATATCTCCCATCTGCACCTGCTCGATTGAAACGGTCTGCTGCACGCCGTTTCTTTCCAGCACCGCAGTTTTCGGCGCGAGATTCATTAGCCCTTTGAGTGCATCGGTCGTTTTGCCCTTGGAGCGCGCCTCCAGCATCTTGCCGACCGTAATCAGTACCAAGATCATCGCCGCGGATTCAAAATACAGATCGTGCATATACGACATCACCGCCGCATGGTCGCCCGCCGTCTGCGCCGCTGTCATCGCAAACAGCGCATAGGTGCTGTATCCAAATGCGGCGCTTGAACCCAGCGCCACCAGCGTGTCCATGTTCGGCGCGCGGTGCCAGAGCGCTTTGTACCCGCTGACAAAGAACTTCTGGTTGATAACCATCACGATTGCGGTAAGCAAAAACTGCAAAAGCCCTACTGCGAGATGGTTCTCCGCCAAAAACGCCGGCAGCGGCCACCCCCACATCATATGCCCCATCGACACATACATGAGCAGCAGCAAAAATCCTGCCGACCAGATCAGCCGCCGCTTTAATACCGGCGTTTCATGATCCGCCAAAGCGTCGCTCTGCTTTTGCGCCGGCTGTGCGTTCCCCTTCAGCGAGGCGCCGTACCCTGCGGAAACCACCGCCGCGATCACCTCCGCCGGAGCGGCAGTCCCTTCCACCCCCATCGAATTGGTCAGCAGGTTCACCGAGCAGGAGGATACTCCCTCCACCGCTTTTACCGCCTTTTCTACCCGGGCGCTGCAAGCCGCGCAGCTCATCCCGGTCACCGTGTACTGCTCCATTTTTCCCCTTTCTATTTCATCAGCTGCTGCAATAAGCCGATCAGCTCCTCGACAGCATTAGCTTTTCCCGTTTGAATATCATTTACTACGCAGCTTCGCAGATGGTTGCCAAGCAATTCCTTCTCAAACGCCGAAAGCGCCGCTTTCGCCGCAGCAGTCTGGATCAAAATGTCCGGACAATACGCGCTTTTTTCCACCATTCCCCTGATCCCACGTATCTGCCCCTCAATGCGGCTTAAGCGATGAATCAAGGACTTATACTCCGCCTCCGACCGCACCTTTGTCCGCTCGGAGCCAGCCTGTTTTTGACAGCAGTCCATACTCGACTCCCTTCTGCCCTATATTGCCTCATGCAGATAAAGCTTGTTCTCTGCATAAATAATACCATTTTAGTATATTTTGATTATATACCCCCATGGGGTATTTGTCAAGCGAAAGAAAGAAAAAACTGCGGAAAGCACAAAAATAAGCAGCCGAAGAAGGTCCGACTGCTCACTCTAACAAAAAACGATGCTGCCAAAAGCGTTTGGTGCGCCCGCATAAAGCAAGGACATCATAAATCCGTCCCGCCATTGCGCCGTGAATATAAAAAATCTTTCGTTCCTTTATTTCATAAGCAAAATTAACTGGTACAATGTAAGGAAAATCCCCATCGCTCAATCCCAAACGCATGATTTGGCACGCATCGATGATCTTCACGATCTCCTGAAAATCCGTTACCTCCCTATCCTTCCGCCGCATCAGCGGGAAACGATGTCCTTGACTACCTCGCCCGCGAGGATCAAACCGGCTGCCGCCGGAACAAACGCACAGCTTCCCGGCACCCTTTTTCTGCCTTCCTGCGCCGCGTCCGGACGCGGCCTTATCGGCAGCTCTTTGGAGTAAACCACCTTTAAACGCGGAATCCCGCGCTTGCGCAGCTCGGTACGCATGACCCTTGCCAACGGGCAGATCGACGTTTCATAAATATCCGCAACCTCAAACGCGGTCGGATCCAGCTTATTCCCCGCGCCCATCGCGCTGATGATCGGCGTGCCCGCCGCATAGGTGCGCTCAGCCAGCGCAAGCTTCGCGCTCACCGTGTCGATTGCGTCAATAACATAATCATATGCCCCAAAATCAAACCGCTCCGCTGTTTCCGGCAGGAAAAAAATCCGGTGCGTTTCCACCTTCGCCTGCGGATTGATCGAAAGCACACGCGCTTTCGCGGCATCCACCTTATACTGTCCGAGCGTATCCCACGTGGCGATGATCTGACGATTTAGGTTGCTAAGCGAAACCGTATCGCTGTCGATCAGCTCCAGCGCGCCGACCCCGCTTCGCGCAAGCGCTTCTACCGCGTATCCGCCTACCCCGCCGACGCCGAACACCGCAATACGCGTTTTTTGCAGCTTTGCAAGCCCTTCCTCGCCAAACAGCATCTCGCTTCTGGAAAGCCATCCTTCCACCTGATGATCCTCCCTCTAAACGTCTTCAGACGCACGATTTTTCTTCATGTGCTGATCCAAAATATCCTGAAGCGTGATCCCTTCGAGGTACGCGGTGATTACCTTATCCAAGCCCTCCCAGACCGGCAGGGTGGCGCACTCTTCACAGCGGCTGCACCGATTTGGCGTATGCTCCAAACAGGAAACCGGGCAAAGACTCCCCTCGGTCAGCTCCAATATCTCCTTGACAGAATACTCCGACGGCGCTTTGGACAGCCGATAGCCACCCTGATACCCCCTGCCGGTATATAAGAGATCTGCACGGTTTAATAACGGCACAATCTGCTCGAGATATTTTTTGGATATCTGCTGCCTTTGCGCGATCTCCTTTAAGGAGATCAGCCCTTCATCCTGATGCTCCGCCAAATCAACTAAGACCCGCAGGGCATAGCGTCCTCTGGTAGATATCTTCATCCGTATTTCCTCCGTTTCGTTCTTCTCAATATAATACTATAATACCATATATTTTGTAGGTTTTCAAGAGGAAAAATACCGCTTATCCCGTCAAAAGGGGGCGTCTGCCAGAATATCCCGAAAAAAAATCGGGCGCTTCCACGATGGAAGCGCCCGCATTGCTTTGCCTTATTTTAATCGCTCGTCGATCCACTCCGCCTTGTCTGCCAGGCTGCCATTCGGTAAAGCAAGCCCAATATACGGCTGCTTTTCGTCGATCAGTTCGCCGCAGAGCGTCACGCTGCCAGAAACCTCGACCTGCTGCGGCAGACCCGCGACATTGAACGCGCGCAGCGATACCGCAAGGCTATCGCTTGCCGTAAGGGTGATCGTAACCCGCCTGCCGTCACGCACTGCCTTAACCGAAAGGTCGGTAAGCGCGCCGTCGATCTGATACTGCTTGCCGCTGACAACGGTCAGTGTGCGGCAGTCTTCGCCGCAGCGCATGCGATATCTGCCCGCCGGAAGGGTGATTTCGTAATATCCGGTGCGGGCATGGGTCGTTACGGCGTAACGCTCGCCGCTTTCGCGGATAAAGCTTACTTCCTTGCCCTTGTAGTCCAGATAACCGGAAACGGCAGCCGGAAGCAGGTTATCCGCCATATTCCAGATCCACTTGGTCGCGCTGCCAATCCAAACCTCTTTATAGGTCGCGTTGTTGACCTGCGGCCAATATGGTTCATCGCGGTCAAAATGGCTCTCCATACCGACGCTGATGGCTCCAACTGTTACACCCGGCTGTACGGTGTAAAGCTGGATATAATCGTGACCTTCGCCGTAGAGCGTAGACTGCGCCATCGGGTTTTTGCCGACGATCCAAGCATATTGTTCGATCGCAGTCTGCTGCAGATCCGGGCAATTGCGCAGCTTCGCCGCAGTAGAGATCGCCTTCGCCTCGGAAAGCATCACATTATAGTTTCCGCGGAACGAGAACCAAACCGGATAAACCTTGACATAGGTATCCTCGGCGATCTTCTGCCCGCCCTTGACATACCGGGAGTATTCCGCCATCATCCGGCTGTCGCCCATCGGATGATTGCGCATGACAGCCGCTTTAAAGTTCTCCGCCTCATCGGTACGGTAAATTCCCGCCGGAACCATGCCATACGGCGCGGTATACTGCATCATTGATGCATAGTATCTGCCGCTGCGAACAATCGCCGCATACCAGTCGATATACTCCGGCGCGTCCGGGAAGGTTTCGCACAAATCCCGCAGCGCGATATCCGGGAAGCAGGAGAACGAATGATGGTTATGATGCCAGATCAGCTCCTTCGAGCGGTCGCGATAGAAAAAGCCGGTGGTTTTTAAGTCCCAATCCTCCTTTATCTCCTGCTCTTGGCAGCCAATGATGATCTCGCCCAAACGTTTTGCCTGATCGGCGTAATACTGCTCCCCTGTCAAGCGGTAAAGTCTTGCGGCTGCGGAGGCGCCCGCCGAGCAAACCTGCACTTCGATCATATATTCGCCTGCAATCAGCTTCTCCGAAGCCTCGCCGGCAGCGCTCCTGCCCTCTGCCGCTTTTCCGGTCAGTCTCGCTTTTGCTTCCTCCGGCGTCTTAGCAAGCTGTTCGTCCAAAAGCTGAATGCCGCAGGCAAAATCCGCTTTTGCGATTTTTAAAGCATATGCGGCATACGTATCGTCAATCCCCAAAAAGCTTTCCGCGCCCGCCGCTTCCGCGCAAGCAGCGTCGAAATCGGTAAACGGATTGGCGGTTGGCTCTTGGGTAACGTCGTCGTCGGTGCCAATGATGCCGTCCGACCAGATCGAACAGGAGGAGTAGGTCGCGCGATATCCATCTGGGAAGCGCATCTTGAGGACATAATCAAGCCCCCACTTTGCCTCCTCCAGCACACGCTTGTAAAGCCGGTCATTGCCGGTATCCTTCACCGACTCCGCCAACGCAAACAACGCTCTGGCCGCATCCGAGGTATTGTTCAATCCCTGCGCCAGATCGCCCGCGTCATGCCAGCCGCCGTCGCAGACGATCGAGAGGTCGCCGTGCTTTAACAGCATATCGCTGTGGCATTTGCGATGCTTCCCCGGCACCTCGTACCCGCATCGCAGCGCCAAATAGAAGTTAATCATCTTCCAGACGGAGGATTCCCAAACGTCGTGGCGGATCGGGATAGTACGGGAAATCAAATCTCCCGCGATCAGAATATACTCGCCCTCTTTGGTGATCTCCGAGAAATCCATGACCTGAAGCGTGCCAAAACGGGATTCGCTGATCTCAATCTTCTTCTTTAACACCACCCTGCCGGTTTGCGCGTCGATCACCCGAAAGGCATCGCCGGCTGCGCCGGAGGCGATAGCGGTCTTTTTGCTGCCCGGCTGATAACCGCTGTGGCAGTAGCTGATTCGATCCTTCGCCGGGATCCAGCCCTCGAACACATCTGCCTCCACCTCTTGCAGCTCCAGCTTATCAAGACAGAATACAACGGTATCCGCCGCGTCGTTTTCGTGTCCCACCATATCGTACTCAAACGCCACGCCGGTCACGCAGTCGCGGTCAAGATACGGCATCTCCAAAACGACATGATTCCACTCGCCGTTTTTCAACGCCATGTTGTGCGCGCCGTCACGGATAAATCGATCCGGCACCTTGTGCGCGCCGTCATTAAACAACTGAATGCGCAGCATGATCGACTTCATTCCCGGAATATCCGGATAAACCCATGCGGAAAGACGGTTGTAATCCCGCCAGTCCTCGCGGTCAAAATCGCGTCTTGCCGCCGGAACGCCGTAAATGCGCCCTTGGGCATACATCGCTTCGCCGGAGCGAGAGCTGTCGTCCGCGATATCGCTTTCCTCCTTTTTGCCCTGATCGTTGTCCCAGCGGTGCAGATTGGTCGGTGCGGAAAATTTTAACGAATGCGCGCCGGTCACGCATCTCTCGTCGGTCAGCTCAATATGCGCCATCTTCGTCACCGGACGCCAAGTGTCAAGCGACTCCATATCGTCCAGCAGGCGGCTTTTTAAAACCGGCTTTTCCGCCATGCGCAGCTCCGCCATCTCGCTTTCGTCTAACGGAATCGGGATATGGATATCCTCGGTGATCCGCAGCATCTCTTCCATTTTCGCGTTCATATAAATATCCTTTCTATCTTCTGTTTCGCTTTTTTTCACAGCGAAACCATTTCTTGTCTGAGTCTTATTCTCCCGCTCAGACCTTTCCCCTTTTTGGATTTCGCACAGAAACCCTATTTATAGCATACAAAATGCCGTATCGAAAGTCAAGGCGTTTTTTCTCACTTTTTCGTTGAGCGCGGCGGAAGGTTTCCGCTGCCATTTTCCTGAGAGTTGAGTGACACCGACCGAGTCGATGGCGTGCCCGCCATCCCTGCCGACGGTTTGGGAGGTTGAGCGCTCAGTTGCATTTGTCTGATTCGAGCAGGTGAGTTTGAGAGGAACTGTTTTCTTCTTCGTTCCCGCGTCGAACGGTGCGAAGGAAGGCTTTATTTTTTATGCAGATGGGTGGAAAGATTTTGGAGATAAGAAAAGCTCCCTGCCGTTTCAGCAGGGAGCAAAAGCGCGACCCGAAAACAATCTGTTTCCAAAAATGCGGAATGATAAAAACCGAGGACACTATTCGAGCGTCCTCGGCAGAGTATCAATTTGTTTTATTCTATCATTTCTAATAACATGAGTAATATCTGTATCAACGAAAGTCCAATGGCAAGGGCAGATAGAGTAACTCCGACTTTTGCGCCTTTATCCCTTGGGGTCTTTTTGGCAGAAAAGATTCCCAAACCTATCCCTGCGCATCCTAAACCCGTTAATTGTCTTGACGACCGTATCCGCGCTCTTCTAAAAGCTGTTTGCAAGCTAATTGCTCCCTTACATCATGAGCATTTTTGAATTTACGAAACAGTTCCTTATCATCGAGCGATTCGTATCGCTCCTTGTATTTGTGGACGCGATCCACATTTGATTGTAATGCATTCACACCCATTCGCCCTGCCGCTTTTAATAAATCGCCAAATCCCATTCTTACTTTCCTCCTATATGCATTTTTGTAGCTGCACTCATTCTGAAAAAGATTTTACCCGTCAATCTCATCACGCGGAAAACACTTAAATTCTTTCGCACGATCCATAGCTTAAAACGGTCAAACTTCTCCTCTTATGTGTCATCCCTATTATAGCACTATTTGTTGTTCTTGTCAACACTTTAAGCAAAGAAAATATACGCCTAAAGTGAATATATTCTGATTATAATAAAAAGGAGGAGGTGGCGCTTTTGATCCAAGGATTACCGGAAAGGCTGAAAAAACTGCGGATTAAATACGGTTTTTCGCAAAAATCCGTTGCGGATCAGCTGGAGGTCTCGCCATCGATTATTTCAGGATATGAAACAGGGGAGCGCACTCCGAGTGTTGAAGTATTGTTGTCGCTGTCATGTTTATATCGATGCAGCACGGATTATTTACTGGGAAAGGACCTCAACGACCCGGAGCTTATGCTGAATGTGGAGGGACTAACGCTAAGACAGATACAAGCGGTGACGAATCTCATCGAGAGTATGCGAGAATAAAAAACAAAAAGACACTGCATCGCAGTTCCCGCAAAGGCGGCGGGTGCGTTACAGTGTCTTTTTGTATGGTGCAATCGTTTGAAACTGTTTTTGATAAAATTTAAGAATATGATTCATGATGTATGATATTGTTGGATGCAAAACAAAAGGACCGCCGCAAAATGCGACGGTCTAAACGTCTATTCTTTAGAAGCAGGAGCATTATGGCAGGTCAGATCGTTATAAATCTGATGATAAAACGCAAGCAGCGCACGGTTGGTTTCCTCGCGTGTGCGGAAAATATCCCGAATCGCTTCGGCCTTTGCCTTTCCCTGCACATTGCCCGGTGCGTACGGCTCTCCGCTGTCGCCGTCCGGCATATCGCGCAGCACAGCGAGCGATTCCATCAGCGCCGTATCATCCTCGCGCAGCATCGCTAGCTGGCGCAGTACATATTCAACCGTATATTCCGCTTTGTTTTCCTGCAGCTTTTCCTGTATGTTTTCCATCTGGCAATCCTCCATATACGGCGGACGCGCAAGACATATCCTATTTTCGTTTATAAAGCGCGCCCTGCCTTTTTTCACAAGACCCTTCGCCCGTTTTGGGTAGGTCGCTTCATATTCGTTTCCTGCTTCATCCACAACAGAAATTGTCCTTGGAATGGGAATCCTCCCCTTTGCAGGTTATTTTCCTTTTCGACGAGCAGCTCGTTTTTTGCAATGGGTGCCGTCCCCTCTCGTCTATTCCCATTATACCAGCCTTTTGAAATTTTGTCAACAAGGAAGTTACTGTGAAAGACGCTTTTGCAATTGCCGCTGCGGCGACATCTCCCCTTTTAGGGGAGGTGGCACGAGGTGCCGGAAGGGTGCTTGGGTAACACCGTTTTAACCACTGACGTAAGAGGGGCGTTTGCGCCCACTGGCATCGTTGATGCGGTTATCCTCCCCGGCGCCCGGTTCGGACAGTGCGAAGGATGGTTTTGTTTTCTACAAAGCCTTTGTGGAAACATAATTTCAACCGAGCGCTCAGCTTGCCAAACCGCTGGCAGGGGTGGCGGTTACGCCACCGACCCGGTCGGTGCCACTCAGCTTTCCGGGAAGCGGGTGCGCAGGATCGCCGCGATCCGTTCGCTCGCCTTGCCGTCGCCGTAAGGATTCGACGCGCGCGCCATCGCCCTACGCTTTTTCTCATCATCCAGCAGCGCGGAAAACTCCCGGTAAACGTCCTCTTCCTTTGTGCCGATCAGCTTGAGCGTCCCGGCGGCAACCCCCTCCGGACGCTCGGTCGTATCGCGCAGCACCAAGACCGGCTTGCCCAGCGACGGCGCCTCCTCTTGGATTCCGCCGCTGTCGGTCAGGATCATCTCGCACCGCGCCAAAAAATTGTGGAAATCCAGCGCGTCCAGCGGCTCGATCAGCTTCACGCGATCCTCTGCGCCAAACGCCTTGTTTGCCGCCCTGCGCACCGCCGGATTATAATGCACCGGGTAGATGATTTTCACCCGCGGATGCTCCTGCAAGACCCGCTTGATTCCGCGGAAAATGCCGTCAAGCTTGTCCAGATTCTCCCGCCGGTGCGCGGTCAGCATAATAAGCCGGCTGCCCTTCGCCCAGTCCAGAGCCGGATGCGTATAGTCCGCCCGCACGGTGCTTGCAAGCGCGTCGATGCCGGTATTCCCGGTGACAAAAATATCCGCCGCCGGCTTATGCTCCTGCAAAAGCATTCGCTTTGCATGCTCAGTCGGCGCAAAATAAAGCGTGGAAAGCGAATCCACCGCCTGACGGTTGAACTCCTCCGGAAACGGGGAGGCAATATTATAGGTCCGCAGCCCAGCCTCAACATGTCCGACCGGTATTCCAAGATAAAACGCCGATAGCGCCGCCGCAAACGCGGTCGAAGTATCACCATGTACCAGCACGATATCCGGCTTTTCCGTTTGATAAACCTGCTTTGTCCCATCCATCACCGCGCGGGTGACGTCAAAAAGATCCTGCCCCGGCTTCATAACCGCAAGATCATAGTCCGGCGTGACCGCAAAGCAGTCCAGCACCTGCTTAAGCATCTCTTTATGCTGCCCGCTGACGCAGACCACCGTTTCAAAACCGGCGCAGCCTTTTAACGCCTTCACCACCGGACACATCTTGATCGCCTCCGGGCGCGTGCCGAACACTGTCACTACCTTTTTCATCGCTTTTCTCCTTTCAGCGGAATGCTTTGCAAGCCCTTGATACCGCTC
>CAZPLR010000031.1:0-3877 GCA_964587555.1 uncultured Oscillospiraceae bacterium | reverse complement strand
TTTTGGTAGGACAAGCGCGAGACAGCTGCTCGGTGCAGCTTTTGGGCTGACATTGCAATGGAATTGCATCGAACGATAAAAAGACATGGTCAGCAGACTGCACCCTTCTTCATTTCAAAAATAATGATAGATTGGAGCAATTGCCATGAACAAACAACAGATGATCGATCTCTGGAAACAGGAGGAGCGCATCGCGCACATTCACGGATGGGATTTTTCCCACATCAATGGGCGATATGCCGAGGAGGACGACCTGCCTTGGGACTACCGCCAGATCATTCTACAGCATCTTAAGCCGGAAATGCGGCTTTTGGACATCGATACCGGCGGCGGCGAATTTCTGCTGTCGCTGAACCACCCGTTTGCAAACACCAGTGCGACGGAGGGTTATCCCCCGAACGTGGAGCTATGCCGGCAGAAGCTCATCCCGCTTGGGATTGACTTTCGGGCGGCAAACGGAAACGGGAGGCTTCCGTTTGATGACGCTTCCTTTGACATCATTATCAACCGGCACGGCGCTTTTAACGCGCCGGAGCTGCACCGCGTATTAAGGGACGGCGGTATTTTCATCACACAGCAGGTCGGCGCGCAGAACGATCGTGAACTGACAGAGCTTCTGCTCGGGAACCCGCCGCTTCCATTTCCGGAGCAAACGCTGACAAACGTCTGCGGACAACTCCGCAAAGCGGGATTCCGTATTTTAGACAGTGGGGAGCATTTTGGAAAAATCCGTTTTTACGACGTAGGCGCGCTCGTGTGGTTCGCCCGCGTCATCGCGTGGGAATTTCCGGGCTTTTGCGTATCTGCCTGCGAGAGCGCGCTGCTTAACGCACAGCGGCTTTTAGCGCAAAACGGCTCCATCGAAGGAAGGACGCACCGCTTTTTTCTGGCGACGCAAAAGGCGGGCAAGGTGCCGCTTCCTTCCGCTCTATCCTAACGTAAGCCGCCGCATGTGGGCCGGAGCGCCGGTTTTTGCCCTTTTCCCCATGCGTCAGTTTATCGAAAGCTGCACTTAGCCAACGATTTGACATATCGTATTTTTTTACATTTTATAAAAAAATAAATGTTAAATGCTTGACAATAGGACGGGTATCTGTTATAATGAGGTCAGGTTCTAAAACGGGAGCCTGATAAATTAGAAAGGAATGAATGTAACATGAAAGGCTATGCAATGTTAAAAATCGGCGAAGTGGGCTGGGTAGAAAAAGAGGTTCCGGCGTGCGGACCTTTAGACGCGATCTGCAAACCGCTTGCCATCGCCATCTGCACCTCCGACGTACACACTGTTTGGGAGGGCGCTGTCGGAGAGCGTCACAACATGATCTTAGGGCATGAATGCTGCGCTGAGGTTGTTGAGGTCGGTTCTCTGGTTAAGGATTTCAAACCGGGCGATCGTGTGCTGGTTCCGGCAATCACTCCGGACTGGAACTCGTTAGAGGCGCAGGCCGGCTACTCCATGCACTCCGGCGGTATGCTGGCGGGCTGGAAATTCTCCAACTTTAAGGACGGCGTTTTCTCTGAATTTTTCCATGTCAACGACGCTGATGGCAACCTAGCAAAATTACCGGCTAACATTAATGTTGTCGACGCCTGCATGCTGTCGGATATGGTTCCAACCGGTTTCCACGGCGTAGAGCTGGCTGACGTTCAGTTTGGCGATACTGTTTTGGTCATCGGCATCGGCCCGGTAGGTTTAATGTCTGTTGCCGGCGCAAACATGCGCGGCGCTTCCAGAATCATTGCGGTCGGCACCCGTCCGAACTGCGTAGCAGCGGCAAAGAAATACGGCGCGACCGATTTCATCAGCTATAAGAACGGTACCATTGAGGATCAGGTTCTTGCTATGACCGACGGCAAGGGCGTAGATAAGGTAGTCATCGCCGGCGGCACTGTCGACACCTTTGCTTCCGCTGTTAAGGCGTTAAAACCGGGCGGGAAAATCGGCAACGTCAACTATTTAGGCAGCGGCGACACCATCTCGATCCCGCGTGTGGAATGGGGCGTAGGTATGGGTCACAAGATGATTAACGGCGGCTTAATGCCGGGCGGACGTCTGCGCATGGAAAAACTCGGCGCACTGGTTGCATCCGGCAGACTGGACGTCAGCTTACTGGCGACCCACGTATTCGAGGGCTGGGATCATGTTCCGGAAGCGCTGCAGCTGATGAAGGACAAGCCGGCTGATCTGATCAAACCGGTCGTTAAGTTTGCCGACTAATTCCGCATGAAGGTTCTGGTCATTTCGGGCTTTCTTGGCGCGGGCAAAACAACCTTTATCAAAGAGCTGATTAAGCGGACCAAAAGGCAGATCGTCGTTCTGGAGAACGAATACGGCGAGGTCAACTTAGATGCAAAAGAAATCCGCACCGGCTCGGACATGAAGGTGTACGAGTTCTCGGACGGGTGTGTCTGCTGCACCATGAAGGACGGTTTTGTGTCGTCGCTGATGACCATTTCGTCGACGCTGGACCCGGAGATCTTAATCGTTGAGCCGACTGGGATTGGGAAGCTTGGCAATATCATCAAGACCGTCAAGGACTATGAGTATGAGCGTATCAAGCTGCTAAGCCCGATAACGGTGGTTTCTCCGGACAGCTTTGCGCAGTATCGCGCAGAGTATCCGGACATCTATCTCGATCAGATTGAAAACGCGGCGCAGATTGTCTTTTCCAAATGCGAACAGGCAAGCGCCCAGCTTCTATCCGAAATGGCACAGCAAATCAACAAAATTGCTCCGGACGCGGCGATCCTCCCGCAGCACTATTCCCGCAATGCGCAAGCGTGGTGGGAGGATCTGCTGCTGTCCGAATCGGACAGGGAGGCAGCCGAAAGCGCTCCCACGCTCCCCGTCCAAAAGCCGGCGGAGCTTACCCTATCAAACACAAGGCTTTCCCATCCGGGATTGCTGGTGCTGCTGTTGGAGAGTATCCTTCGCGGAGAATATGGCGGCATCATCCGCGCGAAAGGCGTTGTAGACTGCGGTGCGTTTTCTCTGCGGTTTGATGTTGCTGACAACAGGTACAGTATCATCGAAGCGGATCAAACCGATACGGCGCAGAGCGTCTTTATTGGGAAAAACATCGATCAGCAAAAGCTGAGGCGGTATTTCAATATCAAGTCCGCCGTTTCACTTTTCGGCCAGATGTCACGCCGCAAACCAGCGCGGCAAGGCTTCGGTTCTTAAATCATTTTGCTTATATCAATAGGCTGCACCAACGTGCAGCCTATTTCCATCTGTCAAAGCCCCCTGTTTTTGTTCAGTGAAAACAGGGGGCGACACCTATATTCCATTTTTCGGCAATCCATCCGAAAAGCTGGAAGTTCCAGTGCCATCCTCAAATCAGAAACATATAACTCCTGCTGTTTTTCAGGTATGATCTAACAAAGGGTCTTATTATGATTTTCTTAGCTGTCACCTCCTCGATAAATTCAGCTTCTGTGTTACCGTCTTTTTCCGTTTAAAGCGCTGCTATGTCCCGCTGGGGAAGCTCTATAATAAGCGCTGTCAAGCCTTTATTACGCCGCAGCGTATTAACTCTATGCCCGTCCGATAGTTCCTTCATCCACGCAGGCGGGTCTGCAAACGCCTGTATTCTGCCGTCTCGGTATTCCTCCACTAAAGCAAAGCCGTTTTCATTGTCGTAAGAGTAATATTACACGAAAAAAGGACAAAGCAAAAAGCCAGCAAACGCCAAAAAATGGCTTGTTTACTGGCTTTTTCGTGGTTGCGGAGGAAGGATTTGAACCAACGACCTTCGGGTTATGAGCCCGACGAGCTACCGAACTGCTCCACTCCGCGATATCTATTTCTCATTGCTTACCTAGTATAGCATATTCCACGCCTCTTTGCAAGTGGGTTGATATTTTTTCTAACTAT
>CAZPLR010000030.1:21182-25215 GCA_964587555.1 uncultured Oscillospiraceae bacterium | reverse complement strand
TAGTATAGCATATTCCACGCCTCTTTGCAAGTGGGTTGATATTTTTTCTAACTATCGATGCAATTTATTTTATATTTTAAAAATAATATATCTATTTCAACCATCAATTGTTTTCAAGTGTAGCGCGAACAAGATCAGTTAAAGTCAACTCCTCCGCCTCCTTGTAAAGCTCATAGCCTACCTCGCTGTCCCAGCGATAGATCATGCACCAACGATAATCCTCTTCCTTCCCGTCAAACCGGCAAAGCCTTGCGCGCACACTATACAAATAACATTCGATATTTCCGGCGCTTGCATCAAACCGTTTATCTGTCACTTCATAGCCGACATACTCGTTGTGCGCAGCAAGAAATGCCTTGAGCAGCGCATCGACCCGCCGCATCCCAATCACGCTGACTTGCGCATAGTCTATACTCTGCTGCTCCTCTTGGGCAAGTTCATTGAATAGGGCTTGGTCATCGCTGTCCTCAAATAGCTCGGTTAGCGCGCCGGAACCGTTCTCCTCGCGTCGGCTGACAAAGGAATAGACTGCCATGCCGACGATGCAAAGCGTCAGCAGCACAGCGATAATCATCGAAAGCATGCCCTTTTCCCTCATCTGCGCGCTCCTTTCCATAAAAATTCGGCGCGCCATCAAGCGGCACGCCGAAAAATCACCCTTTATGCCATTTCCCAGTATTTCTTCAGATTCGCAAGACCAATACGAACAGCATCCATATTGTCCTCGTATCCCTCAAATTCAATCGAGAAGGTCAGATCATAGCCGCTCTTTTTCAGGACACGGATGCATTGGAACACCGGCGCGTTGCCCTGCCCAACAATGGTGCCGCGCAGATAATTTCCGCCCCTCGTGCCAAAAAAGTTCTCGCCCGGATCCGCCTCAGCGCCGGACTTGATGATAAAGTCCTTCGCGTGCGCATGGAACGCAAACGGCGCCAGCCTGCCGACTGCATCGATTGGATTCTCGTCCGCACATAAGAAATTGCCGATGTCAACCAGCACGCCAAAATTCGGATGGTCTACCCCGCAGACAAGCTGCTCGACGCGCCGGCTCTCCTGACAAAAGGTGCCGTGATTCTCGATCATCGTGCGGATACCCTTCTTCTGCGCATACTCGGTCACGCCTCTGCATCCCTCGATCAAATACGGCAGGATGTTTTGGAATCCTCTGCCCTTCGCATAGCAGTTTTCGCCAATGCCCCAAGTCGCATCATGCCGCATGCCGGTTGCACCGAGCGCCTCAGCCACATCGACCTCTTTCTCCAAGCGCGCGATCTCGCCCGCAACGCTGCCGGTCTTGCTGTTGATGAAATCCGCCGCGATGGTGTAGTTGCCGATCTCAATCCCGATCTCTTTACAGGCGACCGCAAACTCCTTCGCATATTCGAGCTTGTCACGTCCCTCCGGAACCAACAGCTCCGCTACCTCAAAGTAATCGAAGCCCATCTCCTTTGCAGCCTTTGCCGCGTCAAGCTGGGTAAAATCCGCATTGTACAGCTTATGGAAGCTGTATGAGCTTACGCCAAATTTCATAATCCTCTTCCTTTCGAGCTTTCCCCTATTTTTCAATCAGCTGTTAAACAGCCATTTTCGCGGTTTTATTATAACACAAGAGCGCTGCTTTTGCAAGCATGATTTCGATGCCTTCCGCAAATTCCCTTCTCCAAATCATATTTCCAAAAAATAACGTTTCCAGCGCGCAGCAGTCTTGCGTCTTAACCCGCCTCCTGTGCCTGCGCCAGCGCAAACAGGTCGTACACCTCAATATCCTCCGGAAAATAATCCGATCTGCCAAGCAGAAAAACGCGGGTGTTTACGTTCTGCATCCGCTGCCGCCGGATGAAATCGCATATCTCCTCGTTTATGTAGCAGGTGACAATTACCAAATCAGTCGCGTCTAAAGTATCCTCAATGCCGCTTAACCAACGCGGGAACTCCTCGACGGTGTACGCCTGAAGCCCTGCCATCAGCCGCAGCAGCGACATAACGTGCTCCTCTCCCCAATACTCCACCGTTGCAATATCCTGCGGCATATTCTCGGTGCGCATCGCAAATTTACCGGCATTATGCTGCTTATCCACCGTCGTTGTACCGTTGGAGAGAAGCCGCAGCGGCGTCTGACTGTCCAGCGTCCCCTCAAATACCGCAGCGCAGCAGCGAATACAGTTTTCCACATACGCCGCGTCAATGATATCGTGATGCTCATGCTCCCGCGACTGCATATTCAAAAGCACCGTAATGCTCTCGCGGGAGGTACATTCGTTGTTGAAAACCATGAGCTGCTGCTCCTTTGCGGTCGCATACCAGTGAATGCGGTTGAGCGGCTCGCGATTTGTGTAGGCGCGCACTCCCGCGATAAAAAACGGATCCTCCAGCAGATGCCGCTTGACCACCACCTCGCCGGACGAATAGCGCGGCGCCAGCCGTACCTCGTCCAAATCCAGCGGACGCGGCAGCACGGTCAGCGCAAGCTTCACCGGAACGGGCTTAGAAAGCGCGACATTGCCAAGCAGGTCGGTCGAAACCAGCGTAATGTTATTCACCGTAAAATTCCCGCGGCGGCCCGTCTTGATTTTCCAGCGGCGCTCGATCCGCCGGTAGCTTTTCATCACGAAAAAGCTGGATATGGTACGGGTGCTTTCGGTGATCGAGGCGGTCTTTTCCGCGACGAACAGCCACTTCGAGGTGGTGATCTCCGCCTTCAGCCATGGCAGCGGCAGCCACTTGTTGTTGGTGACAACCTCGATCAGCTCAAGCTCGTCCCCCTCAAATACCTCGCTTTTGCTGAGAGAACACTCATAGCTCAAATTGTGAAACGCAAGCTTTTTATAAAGCCGGTTTTGCAGCCAGACCGCAAGCCCGATCACAATCAAAAGCGCGATAAATTCCAAATCCGGTTCCCTCCTCCCCAAAACGTCTGATTACATTCCGGCAATCGGCGCTTTAACCTCGTCCAAAATCTGCTCAACCATCGCAAGCGCAGTTTTTCCCGCGCCGCCAAGCTGATGCCCCTTCACAATAACACGATGCGTCATGACTGCCGGCGCGATCTCCTTCACATCATCCGGCAACACATAATCTCTGCCGTTTACCGCAGCCTCCGCCTGCGCTGCTCGCATCATCGCCAACGCGCCGCGCGGCGAAACGCCAAGCCGCAGCTTTTCATTCTCACGGGTAGCCTTCGCCAGATCAATGATATATTGCTTGACCGGCTCGCTCACCGCCGTCTTACGCACGATCTCCTGCGCAGATAAAACGTCCTCCCTGCCGCAAACCGCCTGTAAACAGCGCAGCGGATCGTCCTCAGTACGGTCAGAAAGCATCTCAAGCTCCCCCTTATTATCCGGATAACCAATCGAAAGCCGCATCAAAAAGCGGTCAAGCTGCGCCTCCGGCAGCGGAAAGGTTCCCTGAATTTCGATCGGGTTCTGGGTTGCAATAACCAAAAACGGCGCGTCCAAATAATAGGTCTCCCCATCAACCGATGCCTGCCGCTCCTCCATGCACTCAAGCAAGGCGGACTGGGTGCGCGGGGTCGCCCGGTTGATCTCGTCGGCAAGCAGAATGTTGGTGAAAACAGCGCCCTTTCGGAACACAAATTCGCTCTGCTTCTGATTATAGAAGTTGATACCGGTCAAATCCGACGGCAACAGATCCGGCGTAAACTGCACGCGCGCAAAGCTGCAGGAGATCGATTGGGAAAGCGCTTTCGCAAGGGTCGTCTTGCCGGTGCCCGGGATGTCCTCAAGCAAAATATGCCCGTTTGCAAGCAGTGAAACGACCACCTTTTTGATGACCTCGTCTTTCCCGCGAATGACAGTGGAAATGTTCTGAATTAAGCTGTCCGATAGCTTCTTGACCTCGGTGGTGTTCTGCATGAGTAGCCTCTCCCTTTTTCTGTTTCATATTTTTTCGTTTTCAGACAGCCGTACCCGCTGAAAACATTCGATATAAATGTATTATATCATAAGATTGTGAACAATCTATGGATAAAGCAGTAAAACTCACGAAATAGCCGTCGGAGGAACAAAAC
>CAZPLR010000030.1:9803-21082 GCA_964587555.1 uncultured Oscillospiraceae bacterium | reverse complement strand
CCGCGTGCGATTGATTAACGCTGGGGAAAACGGAGCATAATAAAGGGAAAAGGAGGCGTTCTGCCATGAAAAAGCCAACCAGCACAGAACTATTCTTCAAAAGCCTCACTTTGGCGCTCATCCTGCTCGGCGGGCTGTTCGGCGTATTCCATCACATTCTGCTCAGCCAGAACGCGCCTGCCGAGCTGCCGCTGACCGGCGTCAAGGTGCCGGATTTCACTGCGGCGGATAACACCCGCTTTCTATTCATCTACGATGCGGATCTCAGCGGGGAAGATCTGTTTTGCGCCGTAATCAGCTGCAGTGCATCGGCAAAAACGGTCTTCACCTGCGCGCTCGATCTGCGCTGCGACAGCCTATACCAAAAGGATCACGCGCCGCTGCGGCAGCAATACCGTCTGCGTGGACAAAGCGGTCTGAAGGGCGCGGCGCAAAACCTCCTGCAGCAGAAATTTGACGCAGTCATCCGCTGCGATAACGCTGGGCTAAAGGCGCTTGCGGCAGCCTGCGGCGGGATCGATCTGACAAAAGAGGAGCTTTCCGCACTGGACGGCGTCGCAAAAGCGACCGCTTTACAGTTTTCCACACTTTTTTTACAGGACGTCGATGCGCGCGACGCGCTGTTTTCTGCGCTGATCCGCGCCTGTTTTGCAGGTGAGGAAAGCCTGCGCGCGGTGAAGGCGGCGCTTTTTGCAAACTGCGACACCGATTTCTCCGCCTATGACGTAGAGATTAAAAAGAAGGCGTTTTTCTTTTTGGCAGACGAACAGTCTTTTACAAGGCTCACGTTTTCGGTCCATCCGGTTTCGCTGAACGGACAAACGCTTTATTGCGCAGACGCGGACGCGCTTTCCGCCCTACAGCGGGCAGTAAAATAGCGGAGGTTCTGCCGCAGCAAAAACTCCGCTTGACGATATTCTTATTTGATCTCATGCAGCCAACCGGCAGGCCCCTCGATATTTCCCATCTGGATGCCCGTCAGCGTGTCGTACAGCTTCTGGATGACCGGCCCCATCTTTTCCATACCGCTCGGGAAGCAGATCTCCTTGCCGTGGTCGACGATCTTTCCAACCGGAGAGATAACCGCCGCCGTACCGCACAAGCCGCACTCCGCAAAATCCTTTAGCTCCGAAAGATATACCTCTCGGTGCTCGACCTCAAGCCCTAAATAATCCTTCGCGATCGTGACCAGCGACCGGCGGGTGATCGACGGAAGAATGCTGTCGGACTTCGGGGTGACAACCTTGCCGTCCTTGGTGATGAAAATGAAGTTTGCTCCGCCGGTTTCTTCGATCTTGGTGCGGGTAGCCGGGTCTAAGAACAGGTTTTCATCGTACCCCTCTTCGTGCGCGGTGACGATTGCATGCAGACTCATCGCATAGTTTAAACCCGCCTTGATGTCGCCGGTTCCATGCGGCGCCGCGCGGTCAAAATCGCTGACGCGCAGCGTGACCGGCTTTGCGCCGCCTTTAAAGTACGGGCCGACCGGCGTGACAAACACTCTAAACTGATAATTGTCCGCCGGTTTAACCCCGATTACCGGAGATATACCAAACATATACGGACGAATGTAAAGGGTCGCCCCGGAGCCATACGGCGGCACATACGCTTCATTGGCTTTTACGACCTTCTCGATCGCCTTGACAAACTTCTCCTCCGGATAAACCGGCATCTCTAGGCGCTTGCAGGAATCAACCATGCGTTGTGCGTTTAAGTCCGGGCGGAAGGTAACGATCCTGCCGTCCGCAGCGGTGTACGCCTTAAGCCCCTCAAAACAGGTCTGAGCATACTGTAAAACGCCCGCACACTCGCTCATCGTAATGGTGGCCTCGGTCGTCAGTACGCCCTCGCTCCACGCGCCGTTCTCGTAATTTGCAACATAGCGCTGTTCGGTCGGCATATAGCCAAAACCTATATTCGCCCAATCCAGGTTTTTCTTTTCCATGATGCTCTTTGCTCCTTCTTTTCTGGTCTTATCGCGTTACAAGGTCTTTGCGCCGTTTTCACAGCTTGCGCTTTCCGCGAAAAACACTGCTCCGCATTCCCCTCACCTGAAAGAAACCCTTTAAGACCTTCTGCTTTCTATTATAGCACGCGCAAACGCATTACGCAAGTGGTTTGCCCAAGAAATTTCATTTTTTCGCGAAAAATCGCCGTATCAAACCGGATATACCGTATTTTTTCCAATAGCCTCGCAAGCAGCTTGATGAAAAATCGCAAATTCACATCCGTGCCAAGCTGAACCGGCTTTCTTTTTTGTTCTCGCGATATCTCCGGTAATTATTCGGAAATGACGATCGAACCGCAGTTTCCGCAAATTCTGACGATCATCCCGTTCAAGCTGCGTAAATCGTATTCCATTAGTTGACAGATCAACCGATTGGTGATATAATCGAAATCGAGGTGAAAAAATGTGGACAACAGTATCGCAAGAATGATTACGCTTTTAGCCAGGCAAAGCCAAAGCTGCATTGGCAGCGCATTGCACAAATATCATATTACCGCCGCAGAGCAGCCCTTTTTTATGGCGATACAGCACCATAAGGGCGTCACGCAGGGAGAGCTTACAGCGCTTGTATGCGTTGACAAAGCTGCAACCGCACGCGCGGTGAAATCTCTGGAAAAAAAGGGATTTTTAACCCGCATACAGGATGAAGACGACCGAAGGCAAAATCGGATATACCCAACAGACGCGGCGCTGCAGCTTGCAGGATCTGTACGCGGCGAGCTGATTCAGTTCAACGAACTGCTTACGCAAGGAATCTTCCCGGAAGAGATTGATATTATTTTTGCAGGTCTGCTGAAAATGGAAAAAAACCTGTCCAACCTGACAAACAGCAAAACCGCCGCTTCAGAAAATGGAGGTCAAAGAAATGAACCCATCGAATAACCAGCCGAACGGCAACCCGCTCGGACACGCTCCCGTCATTCAGCTTATCGCCAAATTTGCTATTCCATCTATTATCAGTATGCTGGTCACGTCTGCCTACAATATTACCGATCAGATTTTTATCGGCCATGTCGTTGGGATGTACGGAAACGCCGCCACGAACGTAGCCTTTCCCGTCGTGACGTTCACGCTTGCCTTTGCCCAGCTAGTGGGGATCGGGACCGCCGCAAACTTTAACATCTGCCTTGGGGCGAAAGAGGACGAGGAGGCAAAAAAATATATTGGGACAGGGCTGACGATGATTCCCATCATCGGTTTTCTCATTATGGCTGTCGTACTCTTGTTCCGAACGCCTATCCTGCTTCTCTGCGGCGCGACAGAAAACGTATTTCCTCTGGCGCATTCATATCTCAGCATTACTGCTTTCGGCATCCCTTTTTCTCTGCTGTTCAGCGCCGGGAGCTTTATCATCCGGGCAGACGGCAGCCCTACTTATTCCATGGCCTGTACCATTTCGGGCGCGGTCTTAAATATTTTTCTGGACTGGCTGTTCATGTACGGCTTTTCATGGGGGATTCAAGGCGCCGCTGCCGCCACAATAATCGGTCAGACTGTTTCTGCCGCTTTGTGCCTTTGCTATTTTTTCCGATTTAAGAATTTTAAAATCAAGCTAAGCATGCTTGGCATAAAAGGGAAGTACATACTGAAAATTGCAAAGCTTGGCGTTTCCAATTTTATCAACCTCACCATCATGATGCTGGTTAATATCGTGATGAATAACACATTGACGCATTACGGCGCTTTATCTATTTACGGCGAGGATATTCCGCTGGCTGTGTCCGGCGTCGTGGCAAAGCTTAACAGCATTATGTCCTCCTTTACGGTTGGTCTTGCGCAGGGGTGTACCCCCATCCTCAGCTTTAATATGGGTGCAAGAAATTATGACCGAATTAAGGAAACCTACAAGAAAGCGCTCCTTGCGGCGCTTTCCATCGGCGCAATCGCATTCGTCCTTCTCCAGCTTTTTCCGCGGCAGATCGTCAGCATTTTTGGCTCTGGTGACGAGCTGTATTTTCAGTTTGCCACGCTTTATATGCGGATTTATATGATGCTGGTTTGCCTGCAAGGCGTACAGCCGCTTTCGGTCAATTATTTTACCGGTATTGGAAATGTCAAACAGGGCATTGTCCTTTCCCTGTCACGGCAAGGCTTTTTCCTAATTCCGGCATTGCTTTTACTACCGTTGGCGTTTGGACTGGACGGCGCATTGTATGCAGGTCCTATTGCAGACGGTTTGGCTTGTATATTATCCCTGACATTGGTTTTTTCAAATATAAAGAAGCTGACCGGACGCCGAAAAGCGTCATAAGAGGTAAAATCAGCACCTCTTCCATGTCGACGGATGCAGCAAAAGCAGCATTGGGAAAATCTCCAATCTGCCCGCAAGCATATCAAAAATCAGCACCAGCTTAGACATCGGGGAAAAGAACGCAAAATTCTGCGTCGGTCCGACAAGCTCCAGTCCGGGTCCGATGTTATTGATCGTCGCCGCAACCGCCGTAAAGTTCGTGACGAGATCAAAATTATCCAGCGAAACAATCAGCAGCGAAACGACAAATACCAGCACATACGCGATCAAATAAACGTTGACCGAGCGCACCACCTCATGCTCGACAATGCGGGAGTCAAGCTTGACCTTTCTAACCTGCTTCGGGCGCACCATCGTTGCAAACTCCTTTGCCATTCCTTTTAGCAGGATAATCACCCTGGAAACCTTTATACCGCCGCCTGTGCTGCCGGCGCAGGCACCGATGAACATAATCAAAACCAAAAGCGTGCGGGACAGCTCCGGCCAAAGGTTGAAGTCCTCGGTAGAAAAGCCGGTCGTCGAGATAATCGACGCAACAGCAAACGCGCTGTGCCGCAGCGCTTCGCCAAACGAAGCATACATCTGCATGATATTGATCGTCAGGATCGCAATTGCCACGATGACAATGCCGAAAAACACCCGCAGCTCGGTATTGAACGCCTCCTTGAAGCGGCGGCAGCCGAGCAGAAAGTAGCTGTTAAAATTGACCGAGAACAAAAGCATGAATACTGTGACAACGATCTGTAAATACGGATTGAATGAGCCCATGCTGCTGTTGTAAATACCAAAGCCGCCGGTGCCGGCAGTCGCAAAGGCGGTGTTCAGCGCCTCAAATACCGTCATGCCGCCGCACAAAAGCAGGATAAACTCGACCAGCGTCAGCGAAAAATAAATCGCATAAAGGATCAGCGCGGTGTTCTTTACCTTTGGCACAAGACGGCTGACCGAAGGTCCGGGGCTTTCCGCCCGCATGATGTACATATTTTGCGCGCCAGAAAGCGGCAGGAACGCCATGATAAAGACCAGCACCCCCATGCCGCCCACCCAGTGGGTAAAGCTTCGCCAGACAAGGCTGGCGTGAGAAAGCGCCTCTACATCGTTTAAAATGCTCGCGCCGGTGGTCGTAAAGCCGGACGCCGCCTCAAACACTGCGTCAAGAAACGAAGGTATCTCACCGGACACGCAAAGCGGGATCGCGCCAAATAGACTTAGCAGCAGCCAGCTTAAGGATGCGATGAGATAGCCCTCTCTGGCATAAAGCTGCTTTTTTTGCGGTTTTTTGACGATAAGCGCCACGCCCAGCAGCCCACAGATTCCCATTGTCAGCAGATAGCACCAGATCACGCTTTCGCCGTAAATCAGCCCTGTGACAAGCGGAACCGCCATGAACACTGCCTCGAACGCTAAGATCCATCCAAGGACGTAAGAAATCATTCTGTAGTTCATAAAAAGCCGTCAAGCCCCCGTCACTTTAAAATATCGGTGATGTCTTTTAACGCCAGATGGTTGGAAACAATAACAACCGAATCCCCCATCTTAATAACGTCGTAGCCGCGCGGGATAATGACCCGCCGGTCGCGCAGGATCGCCGACACCAGCACGCCCTTTTTCAGATTCAGTTGGGAAAGCGGAATGCCAACCACCGCAGATTTCTCCCGGATGATAAACTCCGCCGCTTCCACCTTGCCCTCTACAATATTATAAAGCGTTTCCACATTGCAGCCAATGGTATTGGTCATCGCGCGGACATAGCGCGCAATCGTTTCGGCGGTGATATTCTTTGGATAGATGATCGAATCCAAATCCAGATGCTTGATTACGGTGCTGAAATCGATCCGATTGATCTTTGTTACCAGCTTTGCATTGCTGACCCGCCTTGCGAACAGGGAAAGCAGGATATTTTCTTCATCCAAGTTGGTTAGCGCGACAAACGCGCCGACGCTTTCAATGCCGCTTTCGAGCAGCACGCTCTGGTCGGATGCGTCGCCGTTGATGACGCTGACAGACGGATCGAGCATTTCGGCAAGCTCGTTGCAGCGTCTGATATCCTTATCGATAATCATCACGTCCGCGCCGCTTCTGCACAGCATACGGGTCAAATAATAGGCGATCTGCCCACCGCCGGCGATCATTACATTCTTTACCGCATTGGTCACATAGTGGATCTTGCGGAAGAAATCCTGCGCCTTTTCTGTGCCCGCAATGATCGAGATGATATCCCGCTCCTGAAATTCAAAATCACCGTAGGCAATCGTGACCTCATCGCCGCGCTCGATGATGCAGACCAGCACGTCGCAATGAAGCTTGTTCACAATGTCCTTGACCTTGCAGCCGACCAGCGGACTTCTTTCCGGCAGACGGAACTTAATCAGCTCCACCCGCCCGCGCGCAAAGGTGTCGATCTTCAGCGCAGAGGGGAACTGTAAAACTCTTGCAATCTCCGCTGCGGCGGCAAACTCCGGGTTGATGACCATCGCAAGCCCCAGCTCCTCCTTTAAAAACTGCAACTCGCCGCTGTACTGCGGGCTTCTGACCCTTGCAATGGTTTGGCAGTCGCCCGCTTTTTTCGCAATCAGGCAGCACAGCAGATTCAACTCGTCCGAGCCGGTCACTGCGATCAGCAGATCCGCGCGCTCAATCCCCGCCTCCTGCTGCACGCTGTGGGTTGCGCCGTTGCCGCAGACCGTCATCACATCGCTGACATTAGAAAGCTCATGCAGCTTACTGTTGTCCAGATCGATGACTGTGATGTTGTTTTTCTCCCCGCCAAGCTGCCGGACAAGCGCTTGACCAACCTTGCCATATCCGACAATGATAATATTCAAAATTCCTTCCTCCAGTTGCCGTTTCAATTTCGATGCTTTACCCTGCGGGAACCCCCGCCCCTTCTGCGCAGCGCCCAAAAAAGCAGAATGCAAAAGGATATAAATTAGGCCGCCAAAACAACCTAACCCAAACCAAAAAGCGCGCTGCCCTACAAGTACGCAGAACGTCAGTTTCTGTCGCTATGTATTATACTACTTCCCCTTCGTAAAGTCAATATTGCCCTGAAAAATTTCATCTTCCCTTGCAGAGCCTCTCATATCTGCGGCACACTGGCGGCAGAAAGGGGAAGAGCGGCGCGCGGCGGCAAACAGGGAGATTTCTCAGCTTTCCTTTTGAAAAAGCCGGAACACCTCTTGACAAAGCTCATAAAATGGGGTATACTTAATTTCAAATCGGAAAGGCTTTGACCGGAGAGAGTACTCCCTGCAGGTAGAGTTTGACAGAGAAGCGCGTCCTTGCATAATCGCATCGGCTGAAAACGCGCGGCAGATTCTAAGGGAGGAAAGTGCATCCGTGAGCTGATCGGGTGAAGCTTTGCGTAGCCCCCTACGGATCGTCCCGTTATCGACAGTAAAAGCGGCAGCACCTGCCGGAACAAAAGTGGAACCGCGAAGCCATCTCTCGCCTTTTGACCTTATCATGGTCAAAAGGCGTTTTTATTTTCCGAAAGGAGTTTTTTATGCCTACCCCCCGCAAACAATCCATCTTTCAAGCCATTCGGGAGGATGTGCGAACCATCAAGGAGCGCGACCCGGCGGCGCGCAGCAGTCTTGAGGTGCTTCTGCTCTACTCCGGACTGCACGCCGTCATCTGGTATCGCGTCGCGCATTGGTTCTATCTGCATAAGCACTACTTCATTGCTCGCTTCCTCTCCCAACGCGCCAGACATAAGACCGGCATTGAGATTCATCCGGGCGCAACGATCGGGAAAGGGCTTTTTATTGACCACGGCAGCGGCGTTGTGATCGGAGAAACCGCCGAAATCGGCGACTACTGTACCATCTATCAGGGCGCGACCTTAGGCGGAACCGGAAAGGACTGCGGCAAGCGCCATCCGACTTTAAAAAATAACGTGATGATCGGCGCAGGCGCAAAGGTCTTGGGCCCGTTTACCATTGGCAACAACGTCCGCATTGCGGCGGGCGCCGTGGTGCTGGAGGCGATTCCGGATAACTGCACCGCCGTCGGCGTTCCGGCGCGTATCGTGCGAAAGGACGGAAGAAAGGTCTTTGCGGATATGGATCAGATTCATATCTGCGATCCAGTAGAATTGGAGATCCACGAGCTTGAAACCGAGGTTCGGCAGCTAGAGGCAGCTCTCTCCGACCTCAGACGGCAAAATAGTGAAAATTAAATCATTTCAGAAAGGAAGTCTACCATGCAGATCTATAACACATTGACCCGTAAAAAAGAAGAATTTATCCCAATTGAACCCGGTAAGGTGCGGATGTATGTCTGCGGCCCGACCGTGTACGACTTTTTCCACATCGGCAACGCCCGGCCGCTGTGCGTGTTCGACGTACTGCGCCGCTATCTGGAATACCGCGGCTATGAGGTGCGCTATGTCCAGAATTTCACCGATGTCGACGACAAGATCATTCGCCGCGCAAACGAAATGGGCGTTTCGGCAACAGATATTTCCGAAACCTATATCAAGGAGTTTTATGTCGATGCCGACGGCTTAAACGTCAAGGACGCAACCGTCCGCCCAAAGGTCACTGAGAACATGGGGCAGATCATCCGCTTGATTCAAGACCTGATCCGCACAGGCCATGCCTACGAGTCAAACGGCGACGTTTACTTTGAAACCCGCACCTTCCCGTCCTACGGCAAGCTTTCCCATATGCCGCTAAAGGATTTGGAGGCGGGCGCAAGGGTTGACGTTTCAGAACAGAAAAAGGATCCGATGGACTTTGCGCTCTGGAAAGCGGCAAAGCCAGGCGAACCATTCTGGGACTCCCCTTGGGGCAAAGGCCGTCCCGGATGGCATATTGAATGCTCCGCGCTCAACCGCACCTATCTCGGTGAAACGATCGATATCCACGGCGGCGGTCAGGATCTGATCTTTCCGCATCATGAAAACGAGATCGCCCAATCGGAGGCGGCAACCGGAAAACCGTTTGCCCATTATTGGATGCACAACGGCTTTCTCAACATCGACAACCGAAAAATGTCCAAATCCGAAGGGAATTTCTTCCACGTCCGCGATATTGCAAAGCAATACGGCTACGAGCCGATCCGCTATCTGCTGCTGCAAGCGCAATACCGGATGCCGATCAACTACACGCCGGACATCATCGAGCAATGCCGCCAGTCCCTTGCGCGGATGTACAACTGCCGCGAGGCGCTGGATCTCGCTCTGCAGACCGCGCAATCCGGCGAATACACGTCGGAGCAGCAGCAGGTCGTATCCGGGCTGCGCGAGCGGTTTATTCAAGTGATGGACGACGACTTAAACACCGCCGACGCGATCTCAATCGTATTTGAACTGATTAAGATCATCAACACCGCAATCAAAAACGGCGCTTCCAAAGAGCAGCTTACCGCCCTCGACGGGCTGTATCGGGAGCTGACCGACGTTCTTGGACTTCTGTACGAGAAGAAGGAGGAGGAAATTCCGGCAGCGGTTATGGAGCTGGTTGAGAAGCGCGCCGCCGCTAAAAAGCAGAAGGATTACGCGGCTGCCGACGCGCTGCGCGCGCAGATCGCCGAGATGGGATACCTGCTTGAGGAAACCCGTCAGGGTCTGAAGATCAAGAAAAAGTAATCCCCCGGCTAAAGGGAAAATTTCTGCCGCAGGCAGAATTTTGCGGGGCGCGGCGCGCGGTGCAGAACAGCGGCAGGCGTTTCTGACGGCTTGCCGCTTTTTGTTGTGTCCGCTCTTTTTTCTTTCGCTCGCCTGTCAAGCGAATCCCTTCCTTTGCTCTCGCAAGCGGATATTGACTTCTTTTCAAAATCTGATACAATGAAAGCAGATCAGATCACAGGATGGAAAGGAAGGTATATATGGAACAAAAAACAGGGCAGCGCCGCACGGTGACGCTGCTTGACTGCATCGAGCGGATTCCGTCCAAGCTGACCGAGATATTGGATACCCTTGAGGAAAGGCAGGCTCCGATCTTTGCAAAATTGGGAGAGGAACGGCTAAAAAAGCTCTCCTCAATCGTCTTGGTTGGCTCTGGCAGCTCCAGTACCTCGGCGACGACCGCCGCCTACTTCATGAAAAAGGCGGCAAAGCTTCCGGTACACGTCGTCATTCCAAGCGAATTTTGCCATCAGGAAAACTGCTTTGAACCAAATGGGCTGTACGTCTTTATCTCCCAGACCGGAACCTCCCGCTTAACCGGCGAGGCGCTTGCGCTTGCCGAAAACAAGGGGCTTTTCACTGTCGCGCTCTGCGAGGAGGAGGACAAGCCATTTGCAAAGGGCGCCGACTGCTTTTTGCAGATGGGCTGCGGCTGCGAGGAGTACCCGATGCGTACCATCGGCTTTTCCGCCACCGTATTCACGCTTCAAATGCTCGCCCTCTCGATCGGACAGAAACGCGGCGTGCTAGACACAGCGGAATATAACGCGTATCTTGCCGAGGCACGCTCACTTCCAGAATTGCTGAAGCCGGTTCCGGCGCTGACCCTTGCGTGGATGGAAAAAACCAAATGGCAGCTCATGCGCTCGCAGGCGCTCATCTTCACCGGTTCCGGCGCACAGTACGGCATCGCGCTGGAATCTGCGGTCAAGGCATGGGAAACGCCGAAAATCACGGCGGCTGGACTGGAGCTGGAGGAAGGGATGCACGGCGCAAACTACGGCTACAACCACAACCACTGCGTGATCGTCTTCAATGACGGCGGCGTGGACGACCACAAGGCAAAAGCGCTTTCGGGCTATATGCGCGAGGTGTTCCAAAACGGGCTTTTGGTGGGCGCGAACGCAGAGGCGGACTGCGATCTGCCGCTTGCCCTCTGCGGCGAAAACTTCTGCTGCCTGCAGTTCGCTGCGGTCGGGCAAACGCTCACCTACGAGTTGGCGCGCGCCGAGGGGCGCGACCTGTTTGCGCCGCAGGACAACAGTGTGATGGAACGCTATTTCAAGACTCACGACGGCATCATTTAATAACAAAAAAAGGACGGTTCTTTTTCAAGAATCGTCCTTTTTCCTTATCCGCCGCGCCGAATGCATGAGGAGGGTACCGTC
>CAZPLR010000030.1:0-9703 GCA_964587555.1 uncultured Oscillospiraceae bacterium | reverse complement strand
TTTTTTACATTTTTTGCAAAGCCCGCCGCAGTGCTTTTTCACCGCATGGAATACCGCATACACCGCGCCGACTGCCAGCGCCGCTTTCCACACGATCGAAAGCGGGCATTTCCTCTCCTCATGCTCGCCGGACTTTTCGCAATGACGACCAAAACAACACATATGTATTTCCTCCTTCTCTCTTCTCATCCAAAAAGCTCATAATGGTTTGATATGGGAAGGAAACTGCGGGATGAATCTGCGCTTTTGCTGCGCCGCCGCTTCTTTCCCGGTTCGATAGTATCATTATACCAGCCGAAAAATCATTTCGCAATAGGCAAAAAGGGGGCTGTGTTGAAATATTCAACAAATCGCCCTTTTTGCACATTTTTATCTCCTTATTTCAGCGGGCGCAGCCCTTCATATAATTCCTCAAACGACTTCATGCCGCGGCATCTGCCAAACGACAGCTCTTTATTCTCTCCAAACGCGCCGAGATAGCATTTGGTCAATTCCTTTGTCATTCGTTATACTCCCTGACCACGCTTAGCAGCGCGTCGAGATCGGCAAGCGTTTTTAATTCCCCACACTGCTTTCTAAGCTGCGGCGCGCCGCGCAGCCCCTTGAGATAAAACGACGCCTGCCTGCGGCAGATTTTCATGCCGGCGTATTCCCCCACGTCCTCGCAGACTAAGCGGACATGCCGGGACAATACCCGCAGCCGCTCCTCCAAATCCGGAGCGGGAAGCGTTTGTCCGGTTTGCAGATAATGCTTGATCTGTGCAAACAGCCATGGATTTCCGTAGCTTGCCTGCCCGATCATCACCAGATCGCAGCCGGTGTAGGAGAGCATATGCAGATAGCTCTCAATGGAATCCACGCCGCCGTTGCCGCAGACCGGAATGTCCACCGCCTCCTTCACCGCGCGGATGATATCCAGATTGACCGGCGGGCGGTACATCTGCATCCGCGTCCTGCCGTGGACGGTGAGCATCTGCGCGCCGCCCTTCTGCATCAGCCTTGCAAACTCCACCGCGTTAATGGAGGATTCATCCCAACCGCTGCGGAACTTGACCGTCACCGGAATCGGAACGCTCTCACAGACTACGCTTACAATGCGATAGGCAAGCTCCGGCGTTTTCATCAGCGCGCTGCCCGCCCCGGAGGAAACCACCTTCGGCACAGGGCAGCCCATATTTAGGTCGATAATATCCGGCGAGAATGAAAGCGCAAGCCTTGCCGCTTTCGCCATGATCTCCGGCTCGCTGCCGAATAGCTGCACCGCCATCGGGCGCTCGTAGTCCCGCACCTGCAGAAGTGCCGCGCTCCCTTTATCCGCGTAGCAAATTCCCTTCGCGCTGGCAAGCTCCCCCACCACATAGGAGGCGCCATGCTCCTTGCAGACGCGCCGGTAGGAGGTATCGGCGATAGAAGCCATCGGCGCAAGCGCGGCGGATTTCTCGATCGTGACAGCGCGCGCTCCAAAAGCGCTCCCAATCGTCAGGGTTTGTAATGGTTGAATGGACGGATGCTCAGACATAACTGTTACCTTTCCAATGATCTTGCTTTAAAACACGAAAGCCGCTCTTGGCAGACAATACGCTTTTATTATAGCATATTCCTTCCCGCCTTGCCAGCGGTTTTCCCAGCTTTTTCGCTCTTTCGGCATTTTCTTTTTTCGACAGAATAATACAAAAAGTATAATAACGCGATAATTATACCCAGTATTAGCCCGAATGAAAGAAACTTCCAGAAATTTGTGAAAAAATCATGATATATTCGTTAACAAAAAGGCTTGATTTTTATGGGACAAGCGTCTATAATAAGAAGCGGAAAGACCTGTTTTGTAGACCGCTATTTTTCTTTCACCGGCGTTTTGGCAAAAGAGGTTTTTATCATTTTTAGAGGAGTGTACATTCTCTTGGAAAAATTTTTCAAACTGCGTGAGCACGGCACGACGGTAAAAACCGAAATTTTAGCCGGTATCACCACCTTCATGGCAATGGCGTACATCCTGATGGTCAATGCGGGGATGTTCGCCAACTTAGGCGAAAACGTCGTCACCTATGGCGCTGTTTACATCGCGACTGCGTTATCCGCTGTTATCGGCACGGTTTTGATGGGACTGCTTGCCAACCTGCCGCTTGCGCTTGCTTCCGGCATGGGTTTAAACGCATACTTTGTCTACACGGTATGTTTTAGCTTTGGCTTCACCTACGCTAACGCGCTGGTTCTGGTCTTATTCGACGGCCTGCTGTTCGTTTTGTTAACCGCGACCGGCTTAAGAAAGAAAATCTTTAGCGCGATCCCGAAATCGGTTCGCATTGCGATCCCTGCCGGTATTGGTTTGTTCATCGCATTCTTAGGGCTGCAAAACGCCGGTCTGGTTGTCAATGACGACTCAACTCTGGTCAACCTCGCCTCCTTTAACCTGTTAAACGGAAATGCGACTTGGGGCAGCATTATGCCGCTGCTTGTCACCTTCTTTGCGGTCGTTGCAATCGCTGTTTTATCAGCCAAAAAGGTTAAAGGTTCGGTTTTATGGGGCATTTTAGGCGGCGCCGTTGTCTACTATCTGCTTGGTCTTACCGTTCCGGATTTTTATGCGAACTTCAGCATCAGCATGAACCCGTTTGCCGCATTTAAGGAATTCGGTTCCCTTTCGTTTGGCAAGGTATTTACCGAAGGCTTTGACTTCAGCGCTTACATCGCCGCAAACGGCGTAGGCGGTTTTATCGTTGCAATTCTGACCACCGCGCTTGCGTTCTGCATGGTTGATATGTTCGATACGCTGGGCACTCTTTACGGCGCTTGCTCTCGCGGCAACATGTTGGACGAGGACGGCAACGTTCCGAACATGGACAAGGCGATGATGGCTGACGCGGTTGCAACCGTTACCGGCGCAATCTGCGGCACCTCTACCGTCACCACCTTTGTAGAAAGCTCTGCCGGCGTCGGCGAAGGCGGACGCACCGGCCTTTCCTCTATGGTTACTGGGGCGTTCTTCCTCATTGCGATGTTCTTAAGCCCGGTCGCTCAGCTCATCCCTAGCTGCGCTACCGCAGCGGCTTTGATCTATGTCGGTATTCTGATGATGAACTGCGTTAAGGATATCGAGTGGATGAACATTGAGGTAGCGCTCCCTGCGTTTATGACCATTGCGTTCATGGCGTTTACCTACAACATCAGCTACGGCATTGCGTTCGGCTTGATCTCCTATATCTTCATCAAGCTGTTCACCGGTAAGATCAAGGAAATCAACGTCGGCACTTGGGTGATCTCCATCCTGTTCGCGCTGACCTTCTTCTTAACCCACTGATGATCGATCGATAAAGCGTATCATGGAATAAAACCCGCCGCTCCCTGTAAAATGGAGAGCGGCGGGTTTATTTTTATCTGCAAACGATTCACATCATATAAAACAGGAAAACTCAAACCTCTACCCAAACAAACGGCGATTGCAGCGCCTTCATGCCGGCGGCGCGAACCGCGATAACATCGACCGTTTGCTCATGCGGAACAGGAACAATACCGGTATCAAAAAACCGGATCAGCGCATCGAAAAACAGTGAGAAATAGTCCGAATTTACCGTATAGATTTTCGCCGCATTCTCTTTGTTCACCGTTGTGAGCGTGAAACTGCGTTTTTCGTCGGTGCGGTGAATAAACTGCGCATATCTGCCGTCTGCAAACTCGATTAGCAGCGACGGATGCGTTTCCCCATCCAGCGCCATAACGCGCCTTGCCCTGCTGTTCATCAGCGCGATAACCGGCTCGATCTGATGGATCGAATAGGTCGAATAGACGTCCGGACCCGCGCTGTAAATTTTTGCAATCCCAGCTTTATCGATCCTTTCATACTCGGCGGCAAAGCGCAGCGCCGAGCTGGAAAAGCATTTTGTCCCATGGCTGTCTGCGTTGGCAAAAATACGCAGCGCGGTTTCCTTATCCGGCGCAAAGGTTTTATCAATATAGGTAAGCTTTCCGGAGCGCAGCGCCTTTTCGGTCAGCATTTCGTGGGTTTGTGGGTGATTCGGCGCAAGCACCATAAGACAGTCGCTCTTTTCGATGACTTCCTCCACACTGCTGAGCAGCTGCACGCCATACTTTTTTGCCCAATCCTCGTTGGTCATGCCTCCCTTGTTCGGCGTCTGTGTAAACGCATAGGCATAGCAGACCTGATACTTTCCGCCCGCGCGGCTTTCAAATAAATTCGGATAGGTCTTTGCGTGCCAGTTATCCAAAAAATAATCAATGAATCCAACTTTTTTCATCTTCCCCTATTCCTTTCTATCTCAGACGGCTCTCCCGCCGACAAAGATCCTCTGCATCCGGATATCCGAGTCGAAAATCACGATATCCGCATCCATGCCGGGGGCAATATCCCCCTTATGCGTCAATCCCATCACCCGCGCCGGGTTGACAGTCATCATATAAACCGCATCCGCCACCGGAATACCAACCTCCTTTACAAAGGTACGCACCAGCCGGTCGGCAGTTGCAACGCTTCCGGCAAATGCTGAGCGATCGGTGAGCTTCGCGACGCCGTCCTCAATGATGCAAGGCGTCGCCTCCCCCTTTCTGCCAAGCAGCGACTCTCCCGCCGGCATCCCCGCGCCGCGCATGGAATCTGTCACAAGGCAGATGCGCTCCCTGCCCTTAAGCTTATAGATCAGCGCAAGCAGCTCCGGCGGCAGATGCTTTCCGTCAGCGATCACCTCGACGTCCATATCCAGCAGATACGCCGCTTCGGTCACGCCAAGCCTGCGATAGCCCATCTGTCTTGTAATGGTCGACATCCCAGAATACAAATGCGTAATCAGACTGCACCCACAGTCAAAGACGCGCTTAACGTCCTCATATACGGCGTCGCTGTGCGCAACCGCCGGGATAACGCCGCTTTCGACCAAAGCTTTGCAGAACGCCTCGCTCCCATCTAGCTCCGGCGCAAAGCTCCAGCGCCGAACAACCCCTTTGCCCAGCGCTAATATCTGCCGATACTCCGCCGGATCAGGCGCTTTGATGTAATCCGGATTCTGCGCGCCGCTTTGGTTTAACGAGAAATACGGACCCTCCAGATGCGCACCCAAAATGTTGCAGCGGGTCTTATTTCCGGTCATCGCAGTCCGCAGATCACACAAAAACTCGCTTAACACCTCGGTGGAGCATGCCAACGAGGTCGGAAAGATACTGGTTGTGCCGTGGGAAAGATGCAGCTCTGCCGCGCCAATGATCGGATCGATGCCGCCGTCCATAAAATCGTATCCGCCGCCGCCATGGGTGTGCAGATCAATAAACCCCGCGCTTACATAGTTTCCGCCTGCGTCGTATTCCATATCGAACGGCCGATCTTCTCCGCTCACCGACAAAATGCCAGCCTCAGAAAAATACAGATTACAATCAAACAGCTTCCCGCCCGAAATGATCTTGCCGTTTTTGATTTTCGTGACCATCACATATCCTCCTTCGGCAGATTTTCCAGAATGGCGATCAGATTTTCCATGCTTTCGCCGCTGACCTGCTCGCCCATGAATGAGATCGCGTCCCCCTTCGGCTGACGCAGCACCGCCTCGGCTATCCTTCCGGTAGGCTTGTAATGCGTTTCCAGCACCACATAGCCGTTGTAGCCACGCGCTTTTAATGCAGAAAACAGCCCGGTATAATCCACCTCGCCCTTGCCGACCGGCATTGGAATCGTGTCCCCGCCGTTATAGATCGCATCCTTGATGTGCAGATGCACAAGGCTATCCTTGATGTACGCAAAGCCGTCCGGATAAGGGATCTCAAACTGCGGGCTGTAAAGATCATTGCCCGGATCATAAAGCGCCTTGACATTCGGGTGATGGATGGCGCTCACCAGCGCAGAGAGCGTCTGACAGTTCACCGAATGAACCGAGGGGTCGTATTCCAACGCAATGGTAATCCCCGCTTCCTGCGCAAGCGCCGCAGGCTCCCGATACATCCGCGCCCGCTCCTCCAAGGATACCGGCGCATTCGGACGATACCAAAAATCAAATCCGCGGATGATCTTTGCACCCAGAAGCTTCGCCCATTTGATACAGCGCGTAAAGCCCGCAAGATGCGCGTCTATCTGTTTCGGATCTGCGTAGTCACATTTGAAAAACGGCGCGGATATGCCGCAGACCGGCATCTGATAGCTGTCAAGCAGCGCTTTCATCCGAAGAACATCCTCTTCCTCGTACTCAAACGGATCCTTTCCCCAGACTGAGCGCAGTTCCACCGCCGCAAGACCGTATTTTTGGGAAAATTGCAGCGCCGTTTCCAGATCCTGACTCACCTCGTCGGTGATTACGCCAAGCTTCCAGCCATTCATACAGGTTCTTCCTTTCCGCAGAGTCTTGCACTGCTGTCCGGATCCAGATAAAGCGATGCGCAGTCATGCTCCCGCAGGACGGACGCAGGGCAGGCGGTCGATATCTCGCCGTTTAGCATCACGTCAACCGCGTTCGCCTTGGTCGGCGCCGGCACAACGCAGAAAAGCCTTTTTCCGGCGAACATCGCTGGTACAGTCAGCGTCAGCGCGCTTTTCGGCACCTGATCCAAGCTTGCAAAGCAGCCGTCGTGTACCTGCTGATTGCGGCATATTTCGTCTAGCCGCACCTCTTTTATCACCTTTGGATCGGCAAAATCCGCAACCGGCGGGTCGTTGAACGCGATATGGCCGTTCTCCCCGATGCCAAGGCAGATGATATCGGTTGGATGCGCTGCCAAAAGCCGTTCATACCGCGCACAAAGCCCATCTATGTCTAAGCCGCTCTCCGCAATATAGTAGACCGCTTTAAACGGCAGCTTGTCAAACACTGCGTTTTTCAGAAACATGCCAAAGCTTTGCGGCGCATTTTCCGGAAGCCCGATATACTCGTCCATATGAAACGCATTGACCCTGCTCCAGTCGATATCCGGTTCGCTGCAAAGCGCGCTTAACAGTTCGTTCTGCGACGGCGCGGCGGCGAAGATCATATTGACCTCATCCTTTTCAGCAAGCAGCGCGCGCAAGGCGCGCGCGACGTCGGACGCCGCGACCATGCCCATCTCCCTGCGGGAGTCCATGATTTTCACCGTTAATTTATCCCTTTGAAACTGTTTTACAATTGCCATAAAATCTATCCCTTTCCTGCGTTTGCCTTTTTGCCGCAATGGGCTGATTGCGCAGGCAGACGGCAGCATTTGCGCAAAACCGGTCCGCAAGCAGATGCGAACCGGCGTCACTTTTTAATTCAGTTTGATCTCCCTATGCTCTCTTGCAGACTGATAAATTGCCAAAATAAGTTCAACCGCTTTGCATGCCTCACGCGGGGTAATCATCGGCTTTCTGTCGTGGATGATCGCGTCTGCCAAATCGGTGATCGGTACGATATGGCTGAAGCTTGGCAGCTTTGCCGGGTCCGTCTTGGTGTCGAACACCAGCGAATTGACGTCCGGTATCTTCTCATCCTCACCGTTTAAGCGCGCCCATTGCTCAATCCCCTGATCGCTGACGATGATCGAGCCGTATTCCATGTGGATTTCCAGTCTGGTGTCCTGCGCCGGATAGACCGAGGTTGTTCCCTCGATATTGCCGATCGCGCCGTTTTTAAACCGGATCGAAGCGATCGCGGTATCCTCGACCTCGATATTCCTAACCTGCGTTTCGCATCTGGCAAAAACGCTTTCGACTTCGCCCGCAAACCACAGCAGCAGATCGATGCCGTGAACACCCTGATTCATAAGCGCTCCGCCGCCGTCAAGCTCCCATGTCGCGCGCCAGTCGCCGCTGTCGTAATACGCCTGATCGCGATAATATTTTAAGTAAGCGTCCGCCAAAATGACCTTGCCGAACCGTCCGCTGTCAATCGCCTGCTTGACCGCAATAAACTTGCCGTCACATCTTCTTTGGAAAACGCATGCCATCTTCACCGGATACTGCTCGACCGTTTCAATCACATCCTGCATCTTTTCATTGGTGATCTCCATCGGCTTTTCGCAAAGAATATGCTTTCCGGCTTTTGCCGCGTCCTTACACATCTGCCCGTGCATACCGGACGGCGTGCAGATCGAAACCGCTTCGATCTCTTCATCCGCCAAAAGCGCATGGTAGTCGGTGTAAACCTTTTTCGCACCAAACTCCTTCGCCCTGCTCTGCGCGCGCTCCTCAATGATGTCGCAAACCGCGACCAGCTCCGCGTTGTAGGTGCTTGCCAGCGCCGTGCAGTGACTGTAGGAGATCACACCGCAGCCGATAATTCCCCATTTGATCTTTCGTTCCATTTTTCCTATCCCTTCTGCGATCTTTCCTGATCGGAAAGATCAGCGCCGATTTCCTCGACTTTCCTTTTCAAAGCTTTTTCAGAGGGCGTATTCCTCTTAGCTTTATTGTACCGGATTTTCTCCGTCTGCGCAATATACAATTTTGTTTTTTTGGGTTTCTCAATTTGCCGTTTATACGCCGTTTACCCGTTTTGCCAGAAAACCTCGCCTTTTGCGCGCATTGGATACCGAATAAGCCTTTTTGCATTTAGATCCTCCCGGCGCATATCCACCGCTGTGATCTGGTGATTGTCGTAAGCGGTATAGTAGTATATCCCCTTCTGCGCGTTGCAGCAAGAGGTGTAAAGCGGGTATTCGCGCAAAACATACGCCATGCCGATTAGCGCATAACGCGAGAAAAACGCATTTGTTCCGCCGAGCGTAAACCGGTAATTCCGCGGGGTGATTGTGACTTCCTCCGTATAAGAGAAGGCGTTGTCAAGCGTTCTGCCAAAATAAAAATCCTTTGTCCGATAGGTCGCCGCTGTACACATCGAAAATACCTCCGTTTTTTCCTTATCATGCCCGCTTATACTGTGAAATACGCGGTGACGCTGTCGCCGCGCTCGTCCCTTTCAAATCCAAGCGACTCATAAAGCCGGATAGCCGGAAAATTATCCGCATCCACAAGCAGCATCATCCAATGCGGCGCGTTTAACCGCAGTGCCTTTGTCATCAACGCCCTTGCATATCCCAAACGGCGGTATGCAGGATCGACAAACAAATCATACGGCTCGTTTTCCGCAAACGAATAGGTCACATCAATATAGCCGACCACTTTTCCTTCCCGCAGCGCGAGCAGCACGCGGAATTTATCGGTCGCCTGCAACACCTTCTCCGCCGTCCAATACCTGCCGCCGCTGTCATTATGCAGCGCAATGTACGCGGCGCGATACTCCGGCGCATACAAAACGACCGCATCCTCCTGCTTGACCGCAGGTAAAAAAGCGTCGCGATATAACATTTTGCGCTGCTCTGGATAAAAAACCGCACCGCGTGCTCTCAGCTCGTTTATCATCAACTCATTTTTCGGATTAAACACAAAACCGGCGTGATAGCCCGGATACTGCGCAGACAGATACGCAAGAATCTCGGCATAAGCGGCTTTCTCACGCGAAAGCCCAACCAGCATCTCCAGATATCGCTCCTCCCGCAAAACGGTAAAGCAAAATACACCGGTCAGCAGCCCCTCCCGGTAGACGCCGAAGGTATCATGCCGATTCGGGCTTTCTATCGACCGGATCAGATTTTGGCTCAGCGTATCGTCATCTGCAAGCACCGGTTCAGAATAACAGGAATCCTCCTGCATCTGATATACAAACGGCTCAATCTGTGTAAAATTAGCGATCTTCTGAAGCATCTTTATCCCTCTCCTTCTGTGCAAAAAAGCCTCGCAGAAATCGTCCCATTTTTCTCG
>CAZPLR010000029.1:21807-25245 GCA_964587555.1 uncultured Oscillospiraceae bacterium | reverse complement strand
GACATATCCCATTCAAAAGTGAAATGCTTGGCATAATTATATTGTTGTAAAAAATTTTCATATTCTTTTTATTGGGAAGTTTTTTCCCTACAGATAAGGCGCCGATCGGCTTTCAGGCTACAGGAGAAGACTGCCCGTCTGAGTCCATGTTAGGATTCAGGCGGGCTTTCGTATGCACTCCGAAACTGTCAGCCGACAGCTGATAAGTTTGATTCGTTTCTTATCACTGTTAAGCCAATGCTTTTCGGGTTTTTTGCGCGTCTTTATTTTTTCTTAAAATTTTTCCTCTCCAAACATGGTATAATAAAGGCAACGCAGAAAACGGAAGGAAGGAATCATACCCTTATGGAAAACCGAATTTTAGTTGTGGATGATGAAATAGAGATCGCAGAGCTAATTACGCTATATCTCAAAAACGATGGCTTTGCTGTTTCCGTCTGCCACAACGGCGCCGACGCTTTGGAGCTAATCAAAACCGAAAGCTTTGATCTGGCGGTTTTAGATATTATGCTTCCGGACGCAAGCGGCTTGCAGCTTTGCGCCGAGATCCGCAAAACGCATCAATATCCCGTCATCATGCTCACCGCAAAGGACAGCGAGATGGACAAGATCACCGGGCTTTCCATCGGCGCGGACGACTACATCACCAAACCGTTCCGCCCGTTGGAGCTGGTTGCCAGAATCAAAGCGCAGCTGCGCCGTTACCTGCGGTATAACCAGCCGGCGCCCGAGGAAGACGACTGGCTTTCCCACGGCGGGCTCATGCTCAATAAACGCACGCATGAGTGCCTGCTCAACGAAAAGCCGCTTTCCCTGACCCGCGCGGAGTTCTTAATCCTCTATAAGCTGCTTCGTGAAAAAGGCAAGGTGATCGACGCGGAGGAGCTTTTCCACGAGGTCTGGGGCGATGACTACTATAATAAACGCAGCAACACCATCCCAGTTCATATCCGCAACCTGCGGGAAAAGATGGGCGACTCATTCGAAAATCCGAAATACATTAAAACGGTCTGGGGGTGCGGATATAAAATTGAAAACTAAAGTCAAGCATTTTTTCATCCTGATCGGCGTGGTGTTCGCCGGCACGCTCTTAACCGCCGCGTTCTGGTTTGTCGTCAGCGAACTGTTCGGTTATTCCATCAAGGAAATTTTAGAACGGCTTGTCGTAAACGGCTATCCGCTTTGGGGCAACATTCGCAGCGTTATCATTGTGGGGCTTTGCGTGCTTACCTGCTTTTGGCTGTTTGTCTGCACGATGCTCTGTTTTTCGGTGCAAAAGCGCACCCGCCAGAAAACCATCACGCTTTCCAGCCGGATGGTTAAAAGCTACTTTTCGCAAGAGCTTAACGCCGACGAAATATTTCCGCGGGAATATCTGGAGCTTTCTGCGGAGGCGGCTGAGGTAAAAGCGGTCATGCTGCGCCACGAGCAGGCGCTCAAGGAAGAATCCGCCCGCAAAAACGATCTTGTCACCTACCTTGCACATGACCTGAAAACGCCGCTTACCTCGGTCATCGGCTACCTAAGCTTAATGGAGGAAGCGCCCGAAATGCCGCAGGAGCAGCGCTCCAAATATATCGGCATCACCCTGAAAAAAGCAATTCGCTTAGAGCAGCTCATCGACGAGTTTTTCGAGATTACCCGCTACAATTTACAGCATATCACCCTGCAGAAAGAAACGTTCTCGCTTCCGTTCCTGCTGACCCAGCTTGCGGATGAATTTTACCCGATCCTCAGCGCGCATGGGAATATCATTAAAATATCCGCACCGGAAAACCTAACGATCTACGGCGATCCGGATAAGCTGGCAAGAGTTTTTTCTAATATTCTGAAAAACGCCGTTTCCTATAGCTATCCCAATACGCCGATCCTGCTCTCGGTCTTTTCAAAGCCAAATCAGGTGCAGATCGTCTGCACCAATACCGGCGCAACGATCCCGCCGCACCGCTTAGAACAAATCTTCGAAAAATTCTTCCGCTTAGACAACGCCCGCAACACGAATTCCGGCGGAGCGGGACTCGGCCTTGCAATCGCCAAAGAAATCGTCAGCCTTCACGGCGGCAGCATTACCGCAAAAAGCGAAAACGAACACACCGCCTTCATTGTAACCTTGCCGGCATAACTTCAAAATTTTTCCCGTCCGGGAACCGCGATAAAAAGCAGTTTTCGGACGGGTTTTATTTTTTTGGCAGGTTTTATTTTTTCTTTATTTTTTCCAAAGGAAATCTTAAAGTCACCGCCTTGCGGATGGAGTATACTATTTCTTGTCAAAACAAAGAAAGAAGGCTTTCCCCAAATGGCACAAAAACCCGCAAGATCCTCCCCACGCAGAAGGAGAAAGCGCTGCGGCGTTCTGATTTTGATCCTCTGCATCCTTTTGCTGCTTGCTTTGCTCACGGCAAGCTTTATCCACAGCATCCATAACGACCCGCTTGGGTTTTCGCAGCTTTCCAGTAAATCGGCGATTCTCATCCGGCTGGACACAGACGAGATCGTCGCCGAAAAAAATGCGGATAAGAAGGTCTATCCCGCGTCGCTGACCAAGATCATGACGGCGGTCATCGCGCTGGAGGAACTGGACGACCTCTCCCAGATCATCACGCTTCCGGCGGACATCTTTCCCGCGCTGTACGCCGAGGATGCTTCGATGGCGGGCTTCATGCCCGATGAGACCGGGACTGCCGCCGACTTGATCTACGGCGCGCTGCTTCCCTCCGGCGCGGAGTGCTGCATCACCCTTGCAAGAGTGATCGCCGGGGACGAGAGCGCCTTTGTCGACCGCATGAACGAAAAGGCGAAAGCGCTTGGCATGGATGACACCCATTTTACAAACTGTACCGGGCTGCACAACAAGAATCACTATACTACCGTTTCCGATCTGTCCGCGCTTCTGCGGTATGCGCTGCAAAATGAAACGTTTCGGGAGATTTTTTGCAGCAGGCGGCACAGTGTGAAGCCGACTGAGCAGCATACGGACGGGTTTACCTTCCGCAGCACACTGTTTGAAGCCTTGGGCGACCCGGCTTTGCCGTGCGGAGAAATCTTGGGCGGAAAGACAGGCTATACCAAGCAGGCGGGGCTGTGCCTCGCCACCCTCGCAAGGATCAACGGCAGAGAATACATTTTGATTACCACCGGCGCAAGCGGCAATCATAAGACCGAGCAGCGCCATATCTTAGACGCGATCAGCGTCTATACCGCCTTAGGCAAAGAAACGACAAAGTAGACAGCAGACCGCAGATGGAGCAGGCCCCACTGCGGTCTGTGCGCCAAGAAAAGAGGTACTGCTATGCAAAAAAGAAAGATTGCAATCCTGTTCGGCGGGCACTCCCTCTCCTCCGCACTCTGCATGGATCAGCTCGCAGCCGATATCACCGGCGCGCCGGATATCGCACCCGGCGATACCGCAGCGCTCATCGGGAATCCGGAAAAGGCCCG
>CAZPLR010000029.1:0-21707 GCA_964587555.1 uncultured Oscillospiraceae bacterium | reverse complement strand
CCCCGCCGGTTATGCCAATGCTTCCTTCTCGGCAAGCGGCGGGACAGCAAAACGCAGGGAGCCGGTTGGATTGCTCCAACCGGTTCCCCGCTATATAAATCCATTTGTGAAAGGAGTAGATAAGCGCTTATCTGCCGCTTTGCGCGACCTCGCCGGTGTATTCGGCAAGCTTTAGCTGCAATACGCCCTTGCGGCTGCCGCGGATGACCGTAATATCAACCGTATCGCCGATCTCATATTCCTTGATTGCCTCGTTAAACTCGCTGATCGAGGAAACCGCCGTATCCCCGACCGCAACAATGCAGTCGCCTGTTTCAAAGCCTGCATCTATTGCATTGCTGCCGCTCACCGCCTGCACATATAAGCCGGTGCGCGAAACGCCGTAATAATACGCGGTGTAAACGTCGTCTATCTCGATCATATCCATGCCTACACTGATCCGTCCGGAAACATAGCCCTGCGTAATCAGCTGCTCCGCAACGCTCTTGACCAGATTAGCGGGAATCGCAAAGCCTAAGCCGTCGATGCTCTCGCCGCTGCTCTTTGCGTTAACGATACCGATTAACTCGCCGTTATCATTGAACAAGCCGCCGCCGGAGTTGCCCGGATTGATCGCCGCGTCGGTCTGCAGCAGGGTCATCGTGTTGTCCTCGACCGTAATCTCGCGATCCAACGCGCTTAAAATACCCTGGCTGACGCTGCCGCCGAGCTGCCCAAGCGGGTTGCCGATCGCAATGGCGGTCTGCCCGACTTCCAACGTATCCGAATCAGCAAAGGTTGCGGTGGTCAGCCCATCCGCATCGATCTGGATGACCGCCAAATCCGACTGCTCATCCGAGGCGACCAGCTTTGCTTCATAGGTCGTGCCGTTGCGCAGCGTCACCTTGATACTCGTCGCGTCTTCAATGACATGTTGGTTGGTCACAATATAGCCATCGGACGTCAGAATGACTCCCGAGCCGGCGCCGGACTGCACATACTGCCCAAACATACTGCCGGTCGAAACGCTTTCGGTCATAATCTCCACGACCGAATCGGCGCACTTTTTAACCACCTCGTTGGTCGAAAGCTTATCGCCGCTGGACTGGGTTGTCACTGCCGGGACGCTGCTGTCACCATTATCCTGCTCCTGCGAAGAGGAATCGTCAAACGAAGCGCTGGAGGTCGATTCTTCCGCAGCCCCTGCGCCAACGCTGTTGGCAAGCATCGTTCCGCCGAATCCGCACCCAAGCGATAAAATCATGCAGGCTGCGATCAGCCCCGCCGCGCGGTATTTCCCAGTCGCCTTTTTCGGCTTTTTCTCTTTTTTTGCCTTCTGCGCGCTTTGAGAAACGTACTGGTTTTGCCCGTATGGCTGCTGCGTCTGGCTATAGCTCTGCGCGCCGTTCGCATTCTGCTGCGCGCTCTGCCAGCCGGCGTCGCTATGATATCCGGTATAGCCCATGTGATAGGTACAGCCGTTATCGGTCTGCTGCCAGCTTTGTCCCTGCCCGGTATACTGGGTCTGCTGATTCTGCGCGCCTTCTATATTCTGCTCCTGTCCCGACAGCGGTCGGTTTTCCTTTTCAGACGAATTGTTTGTATTAAATTCTGACATTACTTTTTCCTCCATTTTCTATTCTGCAAGACTGCACTTTGAAAGCTGCGTCTTATCTCTTTCTTTGATTATAGTATATCATTTTATTGTGTTTTTCATTTTGCAATCCTCTGAAAATTTTTCCAAATCTTGATGAAGAATTTATGACCAAACCGCCCTAAATGTGAAAAATGAGGATTTTTTCGCATGAAATACGAACGGCGCACGAAGGGCAGGCTGAAACGCGGACCTGCAGCGCTTTATACTGTGTTGGCGAAATTTGAACAGGAAAAGTGGATCAAGGAGACGTCGGTTGTCGGCAGGAAACGCACCTATCGCATCACTGAAAAAGGAAGAACGGCTTATCAAGCCGAGTCTCTGCGCTTAAAGCAGTGCATTGCAGACGCGGATAAGGAGGAAGAAAATGAATAAGGCACTAAAATTCATGCCCTGTCCGGCATACGATATCGAACGGATTGCAAAAGAGGTTTGGATGAACCGGATTGCAGAAAGCCTGCAATAAAAATTCCCGCCCATCGGGCGGGAAAACGGAAGAGCAGCCGCAAACAGGCTGCTCTTTCCTTACGCTTATTCCGCTTTCGCTTTTTTCTTTCGTCTTACCAGCAAGACAACCGCCCCTGCGGCAATCAAAACAACAGCCGCCGGGATGCCGATGCGCGGCAGCCAGAACTTCCAGACGGGGTAAGTTTTGCCATTTATTAGGTCAGTCCATATGCTTCCGCCCAACTTGGCGTTTTGCTTCAGCTCCGCCGCAGTCGTTCCTGTTTCCTCCATGTAGCGGTAAAGCTCCTGATAATACTCATATTCGTACACCGCATAGTCGCGGGTGCGCACTAGCTTTGTGTCCGAGGAGTCGTAACTTCCTTCCGCGGCTAAAATATAGCCGTTCGACAGCTCCGGCGTAAACAGCCTTATCTGCCCGTAGGAAAGGAAATATCCGATTTCCTTTCCCGGAAGCTCCGCCTCCATCTCAGCCTTCTTTTCCAGCAGCACATTCAGATCGCTTCCGCCCTGCTGCAAAAGCCAATCGCCACTCTTTTGCAGCACAAGATAGGTCAGCGGTTCTTCCTCATCATAAACAAAATATAGCTTATAGTTTTCCAGATCCTCCTCGTCATAATACATCGTCAGCCCCTTTTTAGCATACGCCTCCGATTCTGTCTCTGGGATCTTGGTCGCTGGATATACGGAATAAGGTCCGGTCAGCCGGAGATTTTCCGGATCAATTTCAGAATAAATCTGCTCCGCGTACTGAGCGGCGGCTTCCGTCGCCTCCTCCAAGCTTTGCTTGTCAGAAGTCTCTGCACAAACAGAAGAGACAAAAAACCCCGAAAGCGCCATACAACCGGAAAACAGTAACGAAAATAATGCGGTAATAATTTTTTTCATTTGGGTTCCTCCTTAAACACAAAACACGGCGTAATGGCGGATGAATCAGAGTGGGTGCTGTATCACCTCCAAACATATTTCATTATCTTTATTATATCATAGGCAAAAAAAAATTCAATGCAAATCTCTACTGGTTCCCCATAATTTACACAATATTCATATATAAAGCGGAATAATAATTATCGCCTCTTTTCACGCGATATGTTTTTAGCGCTTTCAAGCTTTCCGTTTTTACGAGATAAATCCCTTGTTTGCATAAGTTATGCATAAAAAAGAGGACAATCCGTCTGGATTGTCCTCTTTGCTGTTTTTTTACATTTATGACCGCTCGTGATGTTCGGTCAGCACCCAAACCTCCATCTCGCTTTCGCCGCGGTTGGCAAACGCGAAATACGGGATAAACCGCAGGGTCTGCGGCACCTCAGCCTTCTGGTCGTAGTCGTAATAAAGCGGATTGCCCGCCGGGAGGACGGTGCGCCATCCTTTCGCGGTGATGACGTTCACCCCGTAATTGTGATCATATGTCACAGTGGTTTTCAGCTCAGTGTCTATCTTCAGGCTGCGCAGATTGATCCCGTTGTCCACGCCCTCTAAGCAGTAAACGACCGGTCCCATCATCAGCGCCGCCTTGCCCGCATCCTCCTGCACATTCGGGTTTGCCGCAACCAAACGCGGGTAAACCGCAAGCAGCAGTTCGATCTCATTGACCTCGCCTGTCAGCGGCAGATAGGCATAGCCGTTGCGCAAATCCGGAGAAAGCTCCTTTCCGTTTAAGGAAAGCGTGAATTTCCTGCACCAGCCCGGAATCCGCAGAGCCGCGCGCGCCGCTCCCTTTCCGACAATCTGAAGCAGCACTCTGCCGTTTGCCGGATAACGGGTCTGCTGTAAAATACTGACGGTTTCACCGTTAAGCTCGGTCAGCACATCGCTTTCGATATACTGATTGACATACAGCGTATCGGCGTCATATTGGTAGATGAAGGCCCCGACCGAGGCGATAAAACGAGCGATATTCGGCGGGCAGCAGGAGCAGTCGAACACCTTTTTGCGCTGGGTGATGGGGTAATAGGTCTGTTCGCCGCCAACCGAAACGTCTCTGCCGCGCAGCTTTGGGTCGATCTGAAGCGGATTTTCGTAAAAGAAGGATTCGCCGTCGAGCGAGATGCCAGAAAGCCCGCAGTTGTATAGCACCGTTTCCACAGTATCAGCGTACTTTCCGTCCGGCTCGATCGCGGTCATACGATCGGCAAACCATGCCAGCGCAAGCGCCGCGCAGCTTTCCGCATACGCCGTCTCATTCTGTAGGTCATAATCGATGGTAAACGCCTCGCCAATATGGCTTGATCCAGTCGCTCCGGTGATATACATCCGCTTGCTCCGGATATTCTCAAACAGCCTCCTGCACGCGTCTGCAAGCGCCTTATCCTGCCGCTCATAGGCCACGTCAGCCATACCGGAATACAGATATGCCGCCCGCACCGCGTGTCCCTCGGCGGTATCCTGCCGGACAAGCGGCGCATGATCCTGCGCGTACCGCTTATCGCACCAGTCATATGGCGCCGCATCCGCGCCGGTACCGCGCGTATCGATGAAATACTCCGCCAGGGTCAAGTACCTTTTCTCTCCCGTATGCCGGTAAAGCTTTACAAGCGCAAGTTCGATCTCCGGATGTCCCGGCGTGCAGAACGCCGCGGAACGTTCCTCATAGAATACCCGGTAAACAAGATCCGCATACCTGCGCATCAGGCTAAGCAGCTTTTCCTTCCCGGTCGCAATATGATAGGCAATGGCCGCCTCGATCAAATGCCCGCAGCAATAAAGCTCGTGGCAGCTGCGGTGAGTAAACCTCTCGCCCGGCTTGACCACGGTGAAATAGATGTTGAAATATCCGTCCGGCTCTTGATGCCGCTCGATCAGCTCGACGATCTCGTCAATATCCGCTTCCAACTCCTCATTCGGATGATAAAGCAGCGTATACGCCGCCGCCTCGATCCATTTTGCAATATCCGAATCCCAAAAGATATGCGGAACAACGCTGTCTCCCGGCTTGTATTCAAACCGGAACGCATCAAACCGTCCGGTATCGCGAAAGCGGTCGCGTATCGCGTAAACCGTCACATCCGAAAGCGTGATCTGCCGCTCCTTCCAAAAGCCGCCGCTGATCCGCACGTCGGTCAAAGGCAGATGTTTTAAATTCGCAAACTGCTTTTCCATAGCTTTTCCTTTCTCTGCGCAAGACATCCTTTTCACTCGTACCGCAGCCGGATGGTTCTCTCGTCCGCATCCAGTTCTGCCATAACGCCAAGCGGCATGCTGATCGTCGGCAGACAGTGCCCGCAGCGCAGGTTCATCAGCGTCGGCTTATGAAGCGGCTTGATGATCTCGTCAAACACCATTTGCAGCGGGATCGCGTCCTCGCCCTGCGCCTCGCAATTGGTCCACGCGCCTAAAATAAATCCGGCAGCGTCCTCCAATTTTCCCGCCTGCGCAAGCTGGGTCAGCATCCGGTCGATCCGGTAGGAGGATTCGTCGACGTCCTCCATAAACAGGATCTTGCCCTTTGTATCCATATCAAACGGCGTGCCGATCGCCGAAGTAAGCAGCGACAGGTTCCCGCCGATCAGCCGCCCCTTCGCCTTGCCCGGCGCTAAGGCGATCAGCTCCTCGCCGGCCGGATTCTTTAATTCTGGAATAATCTCCCCGAAAATATTCCGCTGCAGATACTCCGCTGTAAAATCATCCAGCGGCTTATAACACTCGGTCGACGGCATTGGCGTGTGGTAGGTTATAAGTCCAAACCGCTCCTGCAAGGCAACGTGCGCCGCTGTCACATCCGAATAGCCGGAGAAAAACTTCGGGCGGGCAAGTACACTCCTGCCCACCCGCTCCCAATCGACCAGCATCAGCGCTCTTGCCGCGCCGTAGCCCCCGCGGATACAGAAGATCCCGTCGACCGAATCGTCGCAGAACGCCTCGGTAAAATCCGCCGCGCGCTGAGCGTCGGTTCCCGCAAAACAAGCATGCTTTGCGGTACAGCTTGGATAAACCCTCACGGCAAAGCCCATCGCTTCTACCGCCTTGATCGCCGGCCCCACCTTGTCCTGCGGCACAGCGGAGGACAGGTCGATGAGCGCAATCGTATCGCCCTTTTTCAGCTTCTTTGGATATAGCATAAAACGCTCCCTCTCTTTATCCCTTTTTTTCTATCATAGCACAAACGGCGTAAAATAGCAAGCGCGGCAAAACGAAAAACGCTGCACAGCAGCTCCGGCTTGTGCAGCGTAAATCGGTTCATTTTATCCCAAATGGTGCAGGAGGAAAATATAGATAATGAAGCCTAAGATCAGGCAAACCCCCAAACAGCTCATCAGCATCGCAAACGAAAAGCTGCCGGATATCTTATCGTTGGTTTCATGCACTGTATCCAGCGCCTTCACAAGGCGCTTATCCGTATGCGCATCCTTACCCCGCAGCCGGTCATACCATTGCCCAAGCCGCTGTGCAAGCGGATGCTCTTGGGCGGTTCGCTCTATGCTGTCGGCAAATACCGTCCGCCGAAGCAGCAGGATCGCCATATCGGTCAGGTCGGCGAAAAATCTTGCGATCACCGAGCAGACTGCGGCAAGCCCTTTACAGATTGGGATGTAGAGCAGATCCGCTATATTCCACTCCTCTTTCCACAGATGACGATAAATGCAGACGCCCTCCTTCTTTTTGGAAAGCAGCCCCCGGATCACGACAAGATAAATAATCACGCCGAATGCGATTGAAATCGCCGAGCCCTTAAGGTTCTCTGGCGTAAAAAATGAATAATGTGTCAGCGGCGCACTGCCTATAAACCCGCTGGCAGCTCCGACGATCTTCATCGAAAGCTGCGGGAAAAGTCCCAATACAGCCAGCGAAAGCGAGGAGATCGTCAGCAGCGCCAATACCGGAGCCGAGGCGATCCGCTCCTTGTTTCGAAAGACCGGATTCACCGGCTTTTCCACAAACACAGCAATATATATCTTGAGCAGATACGCAAGCGTCATACCGCCGCCGAGCAGGAATAACCACTCCGCCGCCGTGATCAGCCCGCCGCCGATGTTTGCATACGCCACAATCGCCTCATGCAGCAGCGTCTTGCTCTGATAACCGCAAAACAGCGGAATACCCGAAAGACTTGCCGCACTGCAAAGATAAATAACGTGCAGCAGCGGCTTATTGCGGCAGTAGCCGCGTATCTCATTGATATCAAGCGAACCGGCGCTGCGGTCGATCACGCCCGCCAACAGGAATAGTACCAGCTTGACCAGCGAATGATTCATCATATAAAGCACCGTACCGTTGGCAGCAAGCGTATTTTCCGTGCCAAGCAGCGCCATCAATCCCACGCCGACCATAATAAACCCGATCTGTGAAAGGGAAGAAAATGCCAGAATATACTTCATACCGGTTTCAAACAACGCCCTGACCGCTCCGATCAGCAGCGTAATCATGCCGAGAAGAAACAGCACGCCGCCCCAAAGCTTATCCCCGCTCATGATCTGCGCGGTGACAATCAGCACGCCAAAGACGCCGGTTTTGGTCAGCACGCCGGAAAGCAGCGCGCTTGCCGGCGCGGGCGCGACCGGATGCGCCGCAGGCAGCCAGTCATGCAGCGGAAACAGACCCGCTTTCGCGCCGAAGCCCGCAAGAATGCAAAATGCCGCCGTATAAAGCGCCGTTCTATCCTCCACGCCGGCACAGCGCGCCGCAAGTTCCTCTATCATCAGCGTCCCAGTTAAACGGTAGAGCATAAAAAGCCCCATGAGAGTCGCCATGCCGCCGGTGATCGCAATCGAAAGATACAGCTTCCCCGCCTTCATCGCTGCCGGCGTTTCATTTTGAATCACCCAAGCGTAGGAGGTAAAAGTCATGATTTCAAAAAAGAGGAATGTCGTGTACAGGTCGGCGGAGAGGAAAACCCCTTCGGTTGCGCAAAGTGTCGCAAGAAAGAAGAAGTAAAATCTGCCCCGCTTTTCGTCCGCCGCAAAATAGCGCGGGCAGCAGACGGCGGATACAAACCACATAAACGCACTGATGATCCCGTAAATCGCCCGGAAGCCGTCGACCGTAAAGTGAATCCCACACCCCGGCAAGCTGATGCTCATCCCATAGCAGCCGACACAAACCGCAACCGCAAGGATCAGCTCTATTCCCGTACCCGCAAGCAGGCACACCTGCTGCGCCTTCGCGCTTTTCTTCCCGGCAAAATGAGTAAGGAACGCCGCCAACAGCGGGAAAAACACCAAAACAGCAATCATTCCGCTCATGCAAGCACCACCCCCACAATTAGATCCATTACCGGCTGCGCGAATATGCCGGTCAGCAGACAGCAAACCGCAAGCAGAACCATCGGTACGGTCATCAGCCCGCTTGCTTCCTTCACCGAAGAAAGCTCACCGTCAGCGGAAAGCCCGCTTTCCTTCGCACTCTTTCTTTTGAAAAACACCTTAACCGAAATAGAGAGCATATAAATAGCGGTCAAAAGCGCCGAAACAAGCAGCACCGCAACCCCCGCGACAGCAAGCGGCTCCGCACTGTCAAGCGCCGCTAACGCAATATACCACTTGCTGATAAAACCGTTCAGCGGCGGGATGCCGGTCAATGCAAGCCCAAAAACCGTAAAGCAGGTAAAAGTAACCGGCATCTTCCTGCCAATGCCCTCTAACTGCCCGACATATTCTCTATGCGCATAATGCAGCACCGCGCCTGCTGCAAAAAATGCGCCGATTTTGATCAGCGAATGGAACAGCATATGTGCAAGCGAAGCGGTTAAGCCGTCGGTTGTCATAATCGATGCGGCAAACAAGATATATGAGAGGTTTGATACCGTCGAATACGCCAGCCGCCGTTTGAAATGGGTCTGCTTGAGCGCCATGATCGAGCCGAACAGAATCGTAACAAGCGAAAGCCCCATGACGATGTACTGCGCAAAGCTGCCGCGCAGATAATCCACGCCGTAAACATAATAGGTCAGGCGGATTACCGCAAACGCACCCGCCTTGACAACTGCCACCGCGTGCAAAAGAGCCGTCACCGGAGTCGGCGCAACCGAAGCGGTTGGAAGCCAACTGTGCAGCGGAAAGATCGCCGCCTTGACACCGAAGCCCACAAAGCCGAAGCAATACAAAACCAACGCGACATTGCGCTCCCCTAAATAATCCGCAAAGCTGCCGCCCAGAGAAAAGTCGCCGCGTCCAACGCTTATCAAAAACGCCATCGCCACAAACGCAAACGCCGCGCCGCCGAAGGAGTACGCCATATACTTTCTTGCAGCCGACACCGACTTTTTGTCCATGCCATGCATGACAAGCGGGATCGTTGCAAGCGTTAAAAGCTCGTAAAACAGATAAAGTGTCAAAAGATTCGCCGCAAATGCAATCCCCACCGTCACGCCAAAGCTCACCGTGAAAAAGGTGTAGAACATATTTTTATGCTCTTCATTTTTCATATAGTCAAACGCATAGCAGAGCGTGACCGGCCAAAGCGTCGCCGAAAGGGCGGCAAAAATCTTCCCCAGCCCATCTAACCGCAGGGTAAAGTTCAAGGTGGCGGTAAAGTGCAGCAGCGTAAACGAGCCGCTGTCACAGCAGAACAGCAAAAGCCAGACAAGCGCCGTATTTAAACCGATCACAGCGCTGTAAAATATCCGTCTTTTCGTTTCGGTTTTGAAATGGATCGGATAGGAAAGAAATCCTAAAACAACCGGAAGCAGGATCGGAAGTAATAAAAATTTATTGCTCATTTTTCTCCCTCCTTACACCGCAGCCGCACAAAGGGCGCTTATCCATCCGGTGAGCGGCGCAAAGAAAACTCCCAAAACAACCGTCAGGGCAGCAAAAACAATTAACGGCAGCTTCATGCAGAGAGGCTCGCGAATCCTCTCCTCCTTGACAGCGGCGTCCTTTCCCGGGTAAAAGCCCTGTACTGTAATCGGGAGCAGATATCCCGCTGTCAACAGCGCGCTGACAAGCAGTACAATCGGAATACAGATTGAGAAAAATTCGCTTCCGCCCGCAAGCGCCGCGGAGGCGATCTGCCACTTGCCGACAAAGCCCCCCGTCGGCGGAATGCCGATCAGCGAAAGGGAAAGAATCGTATAGCACCAGAAGGTAACAGGCATCCGCTTCCCAAGACCAGAAAGCTCGTCCACTTCCGTCTTCCCCGTCAGATAAATGACGGCGCCCGCGGCTAAGAATAATCCCATCTTAACCACAGCGTGGAAGACGACCTGCAATAGCCCGCCGCAAAGCCCCTCCTCGGTCAGCAGGAAAACACCCGCGAACACATAAGAGATCTGGCTGACTGTCGAATAGGCAAGCCGTTTTTTGAGATTCTTTTCGCGGTACGCCATCATCGAACCCATCAGGATGGTCAAAAGCGCCAGCCAAAGCGACGCGCTCTGCACCCAAGTCCCCTTTAAAAACGCGCATCCGGCAATATAATACATCACGCGGATCACCGCAATCACGCCGGATTTTGCAATCACGCCGGACAAAAGCGCGCTTGCCGGCGCCGGCGCAACCGGATGCGCGCTCGGCAGCCAGCCGTGCAGCGGGAACATACCAGCCTTTGCACCAAAGCCGACAACAGCGCAGAACACACCCGCAAGAATCAGTTCCCTGTTTTCCGCCGCCTTTTGCAGATTCAGCGTGCCGCCTGCCGCAAAATTCAGGCTATCCGCATTCGCCGCCAGCACAAAAATGCCGAACAACGCCAAAAACGCGCCCGCAATCGAATAAAACAAGTATTTCTTCGCGCCCGCAATCGCTTCCTTTGTGCGCTCCTGAAGAACAAGCGGCATTGAACACAGGGTTACAAACTCATAAAAAAGGTACATCGAAACCAGATTGCTTGCAAACACCGTCGCAAGCATCGCCGCCTCGGTTAAAAACAAAAATGCGTAAAACTGATCCTCCTTCCGCACATGCTTCATATATACCGCGCAGTATAGCAGTACTGCCAGCCAGCCGATGCCGATAACTGCGGCAAATATCTTGGAAAGCCCGTCAGAACAAAGCCCAATCGTAATCTGAGCAGTAAGACTGCCAAAAACCGTTTCCTCCTGCCCGGCGCAGATAAGATACCCGATCACACCGGTCTGTATCAGTTGTAAAAGCAAAAGGATCGTCAGCTTAACCGCGCGCCGCATACGCTTACAAAACGGGCAGATAACCCCCGCTGCAAGCGGAAGGGCAATACTGAAAATAAGCATATCTCTCTCCCATCCCCTACTTCATAAACAGCTCAATGCCGTCCTGCAAAAGCATCGTGATCGGCTGCGAACGCACGCCGATCACCAGATTTAACAGGATCATTACGACCGACGCCACAGCAAATCCTCGCTGCCCGCACCATACCACTGCGCCGCCTTTGACCGGCAGCTTCTCCGGTAAATACAACTTGATAGCAGTATACAAAAAGTATAAAACATTCAATAATGTACTGATTGCAAGCGCGATCAATACGACATAGGTCTGCCAATTGAGCGCAAACGCGCTGGTGGCAAAATACAGCTTTGGAATAAACCCAGTGAAAAGCGGAATACCGATAATCGAAAGCGATCCGCAAAGGAAAACAATCCCTGCCAATGGATTACGATGCGCGGCGCCCCTCAGATACGAAAACTCTTGTTTTCCCTGTGAGACATCGCACAAAGCGCCCGCAGACTGGAACAACACCGGCTTTGTGATCGCGTGGGCGATGATCTGATAAAACGTCGCCAGCAGCGCCGCAGGCGTGCCCATGCCAAGCCCCATATAGATATAGCCGATCTGCGCCGCCGAGGAATACGCCACCATCTTTTTGATACCCTTTGCATGGATTGCGGAAACAGAGCCGAAGATCATCCCTGCCACACCCAAAATGAGCAGCAGATTCTGGATACCGGTCGCCAAAAACACCTCAATACCGACAGCACGGTAGATCACCTTAATCAACAGGATGATGTACGCCTTTGAGATTACGCCGGAAAGGATACCGGAAGAACCCGGCGTCGCCGACGAATAGGTATCCGGCATCCAGTAATGAAACGGAAATAAACCGCTTTTGATCGCCAGCCCCGAAACCATCAAGCCAATCGAAACAATCAGCGGGATCGTGTATTCGCCGCCTGCCCAGAGCGCCGCGACCGCTTCCCTGATATTCGGGAAAAGCAGGTGCCCGGTGATGCAGTAAAGCAGGATACAGCCGATCAGGAATAAACCGGAGCCCATCAAGCTGAAGATCATATACCGGATCGCGGCGGCAAGCGCCCGCCCAATGCCGCGGATCATCAAAAGCGCGCAGGAGGAGAGCGTACAAATCTCAACAAATACATATCCGGTAAAAATATCGTTAGTATAGCAGAGTGCCAAAAGCGCGACATGCGCCAGATCCACCATGATATAGTAAAGGTTCATCTTACCAACATCAATATCGGTTTCCAGCTTTTTTGCGCCGCCAATTACCGAATAGAGCAGTACCACTGCAAATAAGGCCGCAAAGAACGGCTCGATATAGCCCGCCATGATCTCGTTGCCCCACGGCGCTGGAAAATGACCCATCATAAAGGTGAAGCTCTCGCCGGTCGATATGTTGTAGCAAAGCGTCGCGGTCGAAAGACAGATCGACGTGGTCAGCAGGAAAATGCTGCAATACCGCGCCGCCTTTCCGGGCAGTGCGAACGAGGTCACTGCACATACAAAGGATAGAATGATCGAAAAGAAAGGAAAATTACAGATAAAGCTCATACCTTGTGATCCTGCCTTTCTTTGACCATATAGATCTCATCCAGATTCAGCGTATGGTACCTCCCGTAAAGCCGGACGATCAGAGAAAGCATCAGCGCCGAAACGCTCACCGAAACCACAATGCCGGTCAGAACCAGTCCGCTTGGGATCGGGTTGATGTATTGATCCATGTCGGTAATATTATCCTCAATGATCGGCGCAATACGATTTTGAATATAGCCCATCGAGGCAAGCAGCAGATACACACCCGTATCCATGACGTTCAGCCCAATGGCCTTTTTCAGTAAATTTCGGGAGAAAAGCAGCATCGTAAAGCCGATTGCAAACAGGATTACCGCAACAAGCTCGGTATAATTGGTAAGATGCTCCGCTAGAAACGTTATAACTTCCTGCATCAGATTTTCCCCCTTCTGAATAACATATAAAAGCTGTACATCGTACAGCAGACTACTGCGCCGACCGCCACGTCAAGCGGCATAATCAATCCTGCCGAGATAATACGTCCCGGCACGCCCGGTGTGATGACGGATTCCAGATGGTTTGCACCGGTATAAAAGGAATAGCTTTTTGCCAGCGCATAAAAGCCCAGCGCGCAAAGCACAACGACACGGATGACCTTTTCATTCATAAACCGCGCCACCTTATCCTCGCCGAATACCATACCGTAGAGAATAAAGCCCGCGCCCAGCATCGCGCCGCCCGAAAAGCCGCCGCCCGGCGACAAATGTCCGTTCAGGATGACGTAAATGCCCATCACAAAAATCAACGGGATCAAAAAGCTGGATACCGTCCTGACAATCGGATCCTTTTCATAGTTAATGATGCGTTCGCGGCTGCGCCCCTTGACCTTTGTCCCTTTTAACAGGATGATAACCGAACAGCAGGCGGTAAACAGCACAAAGGACTCGCCTAACGTATCAAACGCACGATAGTCTAAGATCATGCCGGCGACCGCGTTGACCGCGCCCGTTTCCTCCATCCCCTTTTCCACGTACCGCTCTACCACCTCGTTGACCGCCGGGACGTCATCCGCACCGAAAGCTGGCAGATGCATGACCGTCACAATCAACGTACCGATAAACACCGCGCAGAAAATACAGCCTAAAACATGATAGGCATGCTCCCAGAAGCTTTTTTCCGCGTTTTCTACCCGTTTACTCAGGTGCGGCTCGCCCCGTTTAGGCTTTGTTTCAGAGGTTAGAGGCAAGGACGCGCTCTTCTCCTCAAGCGCCAAGGTAAAGTCGACCTTGCCGCTGACCCAGCGTTTTAAGCTCGTGCGGAAATCAGTCGTTTTCTTCATCTTCTTCCTGCTCCTCCTTCTCCCCAAAGTCTTTATCGATCAAATCGATGCGGCGCAGCGTCAGGTAAAACAGCACGCCGGTAATCCCCGCGCCGACCGCCGCTTCGGTGATGGCAAGATCGGGCGCTTGCAGCATAAGCCATACCAACGCCATGATGATGCTGTAGGAGGAATAGATAATAACTGCCGTCATTAAACGCTTGGTGAGCGCGGTGGCAACCGCGCAGATAATCAGTCCCAACAGCAGGATGACAAGAAAGATCACCGTCATATCTCTTCCCCCTTATTTTCCTCCGGCTCGTCGATCTCGAACTTACAGTATTTCTTTAGCTTTGGGTCGGTGATAAATTCGAATTTAGTCAGCATGTGCGATGCAAGCGGGCTGGTGCACCACTGTATGCACAGCACCAGCACCAGCTTAAGCGAGGTGAAGTTAAACCCCTCTGCCAGAACCGCCGCGATCACGAACAGCAAAAGCACAAGCGTATCCGCTATCGCCGCAGAATGGATCCGCGTCAGCGCGTGCTGAAAGCGGAACATTCCGAACAGCGCGATATAAAGCACGACGATCCCAGATAAAAACAACGCCGCTACTACGCCGAATTTAATCCATTCGAATACCATGCTTATCCTCTTTCTTTCTGCCGTGCAGATTGATATAAATCTTACACAGGATCAAAACCGCAATAAAGCTTAAAATAACATATACAATCGCCACATCCACCACATAGTTCTCCGCAAAAAGCAGCGCCAATACGCAGATGGCTAAAACCGCCATGGTGCTGATGATATTGATTCCTATGATACGGTCAACCGTCAGCCTGCCGGTAATGGTACGAAACAGCGCAATAATGATGCCAAGCGCCAGCGCAACTAAAGTCACACTGTATAAAATCCGATACGCTTGCTGCAATGTCTCCATTTTTTATCCTTCCTTTCAAGGCACCAAAAGCCTAAGCTTCCCCTTTGTTAAAATAATCTTCGTCTTTCCCGAAGAAAATGCCGTTTGATACCGCAGGATCAATCTATCTTTTTGAGCATCCGGACAAAGATCCCATCCTCTAACCCTTCTGCGGCAGCACGATCCAAGCACTGGATTGTGTATTCGTCCCCGGTGAGATCAACTGTAATCGTTCCCGGCGTGAGCGTGATCGAGTTTGCCAGCAGCACACGAGTAAAATTGCGCTTGAGCGGAACCCTGATCCTCACGATCGCCGGATGATATTCGATTTTACGGTGCAGGATAATCCTCATCACCGAAAAGTTCGCCTTCAGCACCTCGACGACCAGTACCACAATATAGCAAAAAAGCAGCCCTGCTTTTTTCCAGAACCGCACCTCGTCTTTTAATCCTAATCCAAACGCGAAATGCACAAATGTGTAAATAAGCGCTGTGATACCGACGCCGAAAAGGCAGATTTCAAGCGTTACCTTCCCGTTTAGGATCAACCACAGCAGGAAAAGAATCACGATCATATTTTAGACCATCCCCTCTGAGCTTCTTCTCTTCGCACCGCTCACGCGGCGCTGTCCTCCCTGATCTGCGGAAGGCGGGATTTTCGCAGACGAAAAAGCGACGATTCCCGTCCGAAAGCTTGTCCTACGGCTCACGTCCCTCTTTTTTTCGCGGCTGCTCTAATACCCAAATACACATTATACTACATCGCACTATGAAATGCAAGTCCTTTGGGTGTTGTTTTGGAGAAAGCTACAAAGTCCCGCCCAATATATTTTATTTTTCAGATCACAAAAAGCGGCTTTGAACCGATTCCGGATTCAAAGCCGCTTTCTGCGTTATAAGCCTACACTTTTCAATTTTGGAGTGAGGTAAAGTCTATCATTCAGCAAACAATTCGGTGGAAAGATACCGCTCTCCGGTATCCGGCAGCAACGCAACAATCAGTTTTCCGGCGTTTTCCTCCCGTTTTGCCAGCTCGATCGCCGCGTGCAGCGCAGCGCCTGAAGAAATGCCGACCAATACGCCCTCCTGACGTGCAATCGCACGCCCGGCGGCATACGCATCCTCGATCTCTACCGTGATGATCTCATCGTAAATGCCGGTATTTAAGGTCTTAGGGACAAAGCCCGCGCCAATGCCTTGGATCTTATGCGGCCCGGCATGACCTTGAGACAGCACCGGAGAGGTCGCCGGCTCGACCGCTACCACCTTAACGTCCGGCTTCTTTTCCTTCAAATATTCGCCAACGCCGGTCAGTGTGCCGCCTGTACCTACGCCGGCGACAAAAATGTCCACCTCACCGTCGGTATCCTCCCAGATCTCCGGGCCTGTCGCCTCTCTATGCGCGGCAGGGTTCGCCGGATTCTCAAACTGGCTTGGAATAAAGCTGCCCGGCGTCTGCTCGGCTAATTCCTTCGCCTTCGCAATTGCGCCGCTCATGCCCTTCGCGCCCTCAGTCAAAACAAGCTTTGCGCCGTACGCCTTTAACAGGTTTCGCCGCTCAACACTCATCGTTTCCGGCATAGTCAGGATGAGCTGATACCCGCGCGACGCTGCAACCGATGCAAGCCCTACGCCGGTATTGCCCGAGGTCGGTTCGATAATCACAGAATCAGCGGTTAGCACGCCCTCCTGCTCCGCCTTGTCAATCATCGCTTTCGCAATGCGGTCCTTCACACTTCCCGCCGGATTAAACAGCTCCAGCTTTACAACGATTCTCGCCTTTAAGCCTAACGTATTTTCCAGGTTTTTTACCTCTAACAGTGGAGTCCTTCCCACTAAGTCCGTAACCTGCTTATAGATTTTCATTCCCTTACTCCTTTCCCTCTTGCCGCAATGCTGCGGTCATTGGCAGACATCTTTTGCCTACCATTTTAATAGGAATTATTATAGCACAGAATAGAGTATTTGTCAACCGGTTTTACGAAAATTTTTTTCTTGACAATCCGGACAGGATTGTGTATCATTAAAGCATAGTAATTCTATCGGAAATAAAAGAGGAAAAAAAGATGAAAGAAGATCTAAGAGAAAAAGCGTGGGAGCTGCTTACCACATATAATAAAGAGCCGTTTCACCTGCATCATGCGCTGACGGTGGAGGGCGTCATGCAGTATTTTGCAAAGGAATTAGGGTATGCGGACGAAGCCGCGTTTTGGGGCGTTGTCGGGCTGCTGCACGATCTTGATTTCGAGCAGTTTCCGGAGCAGCATTGCATCAAAAGCCAAGAGATCCTGCGGCAAAACGGCTTTGATGAGCGGATCAACCACGCGACTGCCAGCCATGGGTACGGTCTGACGGTGGACATCAAGCCGGAGCATATGATGGAAAAGATCCTTTATGCAACGGACGAATTGACCGGGCTGATCGGTGCCGTTGCCTTGATGCGTCCATCAAAAAGCGTGATGGACTTAGAGCTGAAATCGGTGAAGAAAAAGTTCAAAGCAGCGAACTTTGCGGCGGGATGCTCTCGCGAGGTCATTACAAACGGCGCTGAACTGCTTGGTTGGAGCTTGGACGAGCTGATCAGCCGCACGATTCTTGCTATGCGCAGCTGCGAGGAGAGCGTGAAGCAGGCAGGCTATTAACAGAAAGGATCTTACCAATGGCAAAAGCATTGATAGCGATGAGCGGCGGGGTGGACTCCAGCGTCGCAGCGCTTCTGATGAAAAACGCGGGCTATAACTGCATCGGAGTCACGATGAAGCTGTTTCAAAACGAATTGGCTGACGCTTCGCTTTCCCCTGCGGTCAAAGAGAGTCACACCTGCTGCTCGCTGGACGATATTGAGGATGCGCGAAGCGTCTCCCATGCGCTTGGGATGCCCTACTACGTCTTTAATTTCTCGGAGCGGTTCGAGGAGGACGTAATCAAGCGCTTCGTTTGCGCATACGAAAACGGCGCGACGCCGAACCCATGTATCGACTGCAACCGCTATCTAAAATTCAGCGCATTATTCCATCGTGCAAAGGAATTAAAATGCGACTGTATCGCCACCGGGCATTACGCCCGAATCGAAAAGGACGCAGTCACTGGACGCTACCTTTTAAAAAAAGCGCTGGATCCGGCTAAGGATCAAAGCTATGTGCTTTACTCTCTGACACAGGAACAGCTGTCACGCGTACAGTTTCCGCTCGGCGGGATGGCTAAAGCAGAGGCACGACGGCTTGCGGAGCAAAACGGTTTTATCAATGCCAAAAAGCATGACAGTCAAGATATCTGCTTTGTAAAGGACGGCAGCTATGCCGATTTTATCGAGCAGTACACCCACAAAACCTATCCCCCGGGCGATTTTATTGATCCGGCGGGAAAGGTACTCGGCAGGCACCGCGGCATTATCCGCTACACCATCGGTCAGCGCAAGGGGCTATATATCTCCTCCGACGCGCCGCTTTATGTCTGCAAGGTCGATCCAACACAGAACACGGTTACACTCGGCAGGGATAAGGATCTCATGGCGACTGCGCTGACCGCTAAGGATCTCAACCTCATCTCGGTTGCCGCGATAGATCAGCCAATGCGGGTCAAAGCAAAGGTGCGTTATCGTCAGAGCGAGCAGTGGGCGACCGCCATACAAACCGGGGAGGACTCCCTGCTGATTACCTTTGACGAGCCGCAGCGCGCGGTCACAAAGGGGCAATCGGTCGTCTTGTACGACGGCGACACTGTGGTCGGCGGCGGAACGATCGACACAATCCTCCCATAAGCGCATTACTCAATCACCTGATTATCCGCCAGAATCTCCGGCTTATATTTCATACTGTCCTTTTCGGTGATCTCCCGGATCACGCGGCACGGATTGCCTGCGGCAAAGCTGTTTGCCGGGATATCCTTCACCACCACGCTCCCTGCGCCGATCACGCAGTTATCGCCGATGGTCACGCCGGGGCAGACCACGACATTCGCGCCAAACCAGCAATTATCCCCAACGGTTACCGGCTTCGCGTAGCAAAACCGCGTGATCTTTCCATCCCGATCAAGCATTGCGTTGCGCTCAGCGGCAACCATCGGATGTACCGGCGTGACAATCGTCACGTTCGGACCGAAGTTGCAGTGATCGCCGATGGTAACCGGTGCGTCGTCTTGAATTGTTAGATTGAAATTGCCGAAAAAGTTATTCCCAATCGTCGTGTGAATCCCGTAATGGAACGCAATCGGACCTTGGATAAAGCAGTTTTCCCCCATCCTTCCGACAATCTGGCGCAGAATGTCTGCACGCTTCTCCGTCTCATCCTCAAAGGTTTGGTTATATTCGACGTTCAGATTATGGGTGCGCAGCTTGATCGCACGCAGCTCAGGATCGCCCGGGCAAAACAAAACCCCCGCCATGATCTTTTCTTCTTCCTTCGTCATAAAAAATTCCCCTTCCTTCTTTTCTCATCCACAGGATTTAAATATCATTATACTATCCTTTTTCCCTGCTGTCAACGCGGGAGAAAATACCGCCCTCTGCACGCTTTTTGCATACCCTGTTTTTCTTAAGACAGCGTGTCGATACGCTCCTTTGACGCATAGCAGCAATTTTAAATATGGGAGAAGTTCCGCTCAGATAGCTTCTGCTTTTTTCAGGTATGCCGCCCAGACCTGCGGCAGCTTCTCCTGAAAAAATCGTGCGTAGGAGCCGTCTGCCGGCAGCTGCTTTTCGGATAAAAGCGAATCGACCATCATCGCATCCCAGAAATCCCGCTGTTTCTGCGTTTGCTCCTCATACCGCTCGATGATCAGTTTCCCCTCCTGCTCGTATGCGCAAAACTGCCGGTATGCATCTAGGATTTCGGTGCAGCGGCAGATGTCAAGCGGCTTTTCGGAAAGATATGCGCCGGGAATTTTATCAAACGCCAAAAGCGCTTCCTTTGTCGCCTCGACCTCGTATAGATACCCCGTTCTGCCGTTCGCGGCGTCCCGCAGCGCACCGGAGTAGATTTCGTGATAGACCGGCGTTCCCATCTTGTCAAACCCATACGGGAAAAGATAGTGCGGGCGCTCCACCGCGTTGCAGGTGTAAAACAGCGCTACAACCTCGTTTTCGGTCAGATAAAGATACGGTTTGCCGTGATCCGCAAGTCTTGGCGTTAGCATCTTAATTCCGCTTGTGTTGCTTCCATGATACAGCTTCATAGCTTCCCCTCCTGAACAACTATTTTCGCCGCCCTCTCTGATGAGAAAAGGCGGCATTTCTTACGATATGATCTCTAAAACAACCCTGCCCGCGCCAAAGCCTTTCTGCGGCGCGACAGCTTATTATAACACAGAAAGCCAGAAAATGCAAATCAAAAGCGCCGGAAAATTCCGACGCTTTCGCCTATTTTCATTCAATCCTGTCCGCCATCAAGCGGGAACGTGACCTGCCAGTTCCCCTTCACCAACGTTTCGCAGGCAATAAACTCCCCATATACAAGCGCAGGTTCTCCGCTCCGGCGCTTTGCCGCCTGCATCCCGCGCCCAATACAAAGCGACAATATCTTCATTCTTCATGCGCTCACCTCACCTGCGATTTTTGAAAGCCTTTCACTTCTATTCTCATCCAAATTCAAAAAGCGGTTGCATCTGCCCACATTTTTATTTTGCCATAGACCCGCTTAGCAGGATTTGTAAATTGCAAAAGAATCTTTTACAAGCTTTTCCCCGCCGGATATGCTATCCTAAAATCAAAAATATGATAGAAATGGGGAAATATCATGTCTGATTTTCATGCTGAGAAGCTAAACCAGAACACCTTCCGTATCCTTACGCCGGGCTGCGACTGCTATCTGCTGGAGGGGCGTGAGGAAGCGCTGATGATCGACGCAGGGATGTCCAGAGAGGACATCCGCGCTTATGCGCAAAGCCTTACTGCGCTTCCGGTTCGGCGCGTCGTCAATACGCACAGCCACTTTGATCACACCGCCGGAAACGGTTTTTTTGAGGTTATATACGGCACTGCGGGTATTGCAAGAAGCGCAAAAAATACGATGGGCGACGATCCCAGCTATTATCCGCTGGACTACACCTTTACGCTGGTAAAGGACGGGGATATCATCGACCTTGCCGGCAGGGAATTACAGATTATCGTATTGAACTGCCATGCGCCGGGCAGCCTCGTGATCCTAGACAGGACAGAGCGAATGCTGTTTCCCGGCGACGAGCTGGAAACCGGACAGGTTTTGCTGCTGCCGGGCTATGCGGAACGCATGGGACAAATCCACGCGGAATCCGCCGCTACTGTGGAAACCTATCTGCACGCCATGCAAAAGCTCGCCGGTTTTGCGGAGGATTTTGACCTGATTTGTCCAGCGCACAACGGCTCGCCGATCGGCAAGGAATGGCTATACAAGTACATTACGCTTGCCCAAAGGATTTTAAACGGGATGGAAGGTAAAACCGACTGCTCCTCCAGCAGCTACAACGCGGGAGCAAACCATTTCCCAAATCCAGACGCCAATTACCGCCGCGCGGAATATGACGGCGCTTCACTGATCTACTGCGCCGATCTGATCTACGATGCAGATTACAAAAAATCGCCGGGACTTCCTCCTGCGACTAAGCTGCATCTAATCTGCAAGGATTTTGCAAGACAATAAGCAAAAGCGTATCCGTCTTCGGATACGCTTTTTATCGATATGCGCTCAGCCTGTTGCAAAACAGCGCGAGTATCTCCGCGGCGAACCGCTCTGCAAGCCGCCCATCCGGCCGCATTGGGGTTCCGGTACGATATTCGATCAGCGCCTGCTG
>CAZPLR010000028.1:0-25351 GCA_964587555.1 uncultured Oscillospiraceae bacterium | reverse complement strand
CAGCAGGCGCTGATCGAATATCGTACCGGAACCCCAATGCGGCCGGATGGGCGGCAGCATGGCGATAGGCCCCGGGCTGCCGCTGCGAAATGGCTTTTCTGTTGTTCCGCCGACAAAACTCACGCTTCTTTCGGCTTTCCGGCCGCATTTCTCATAAAAATCTACCTATCCGCAGCGCAGGTGAAAATATTGAGATCCGGCTGCTGCTCCATGATATATTGAAGCACACTTCTTTTACTGCTGTGCCTGCGTGGCAAGCCAAATTTTTTCGTTTTCGTGGCGCTTTGGACGTTCCATCAGATCCACGACTGTGTCGTGCACGCTTTTATTGTTCTCTAAAACCTCGTGAAGCTGTTCGACAATCGGCATCTCGACATGATATTTCTGTGCCAGACGGTACGCCGCTTTTGCGGCACTGACCCCCTCGACGGTCATACCGACCCGCTCCATCGCTTCCTGTGCGGACAACCCCTGCCCGATTAGGATACCGGCGCGGCGGTTGCGGGAGTGCATACTTGTACAGGTGACAATCAGGTCGCCCATGCCGGTGAGTCCGGCAAAGGTAGAGGAGTGCGCCCCCATTGCGACGCCAAGTCTTGCGATCTCCGCCAGCCCGCGTGTCATGAGCGCGGCTTTGACGTTATCTCCCAGACCCATTCCGTCCAGCACGCCAGCGCAAAGCGCGATAATATTTTTGAGCGCGCCGCCAAGCTCAACGCCGGTAATATCGTCGTTGACATAGACGCGCAGATTGGAAGTCATCAGCAGATCCTGAACGTATTCTGCGCTAGCGCGGCTCTTGCTGGCAGCGACTAGGGTGGTCGGGACGCCGCGTGCGATTTCCTCTGCGTGGGAAGGTCCGGATATCACGACAATCGGATTGTTTGGGCATTCGCTCTCGATCACCTCGGACAAGCGCAGCAGCGAGCTTTCCTCAAAACCCTTGCCGACGTTTGCAATGACCGTTTGCGGGTTTACGACGTCTTTGAGCTGTTTTGCAACGCCGCGCACTGCAAAGGACGGCACCGCGATGATAATCAAATCCGCTTGGGCGGCGCAGCGAATATCGGCGTCAAATGCGATCGCGCTGTCGACGGCTACGCCCGGCAGCAGCTTGCGGTTTTCGCCGTACTGCCTGAGCTCCTCAAGCTCTTTTGGGAATGCGCTCCAGAGCGTGATGCGGTAGCCGCAGCGGAATAGGGTCACGGCAAGCGACGTGCCGAATCCGCCGGAGCCAAGAATGACGATGTGTTTTTGCATGATAACCTTTCCTTTCTGGCTTTATTTATAATTGTTTATCGTCTGCGTCCACAGAGGTACCCTTTTTCTTACGGAAGGTATTTTCCTCGCCATGAGCCAAACGGACGATATTGCTCCAATGCATCCCGATGATGAACAGCGCCATCACAGCGGTGCCGATGATCTTAGCCAGCATATCCTCGTCGGAGGTCAGCCAGCCAAATAACCAGACCCAAAGCGGCGCAGTCACCGCCGCAATCATTGACGAAAGCGAAACCGTGCAGCTGAACGCTAGGACAATCAGGAAAACGCCCAAAATAGCAAGCGCTGGGAGCGGCGTGAGAAGAAGCACCATACCGATGGCGATCAGCACGCCTTTGCCGCCGCGAAAGCCATAAAAAATTGGAAAGGAGTGACCTAAGATAGCCATGATGCCGACAAGGTAGGAAACCCAGACCGGCGCAGCTATTCCGGCTAAAAAGAAAATAAGCTTGCAAAGCAGGATAGCGAGGATACCTTTTAAAAGATCGCCGAGCGCGGTAAAGATTGCGGGTCCCTTGCCGTATACGCGGAGCATATTGGTCATTCCGGCATTCTTGCTGCCGAGACTGCGGATATCCTCCTTATGGGTAAGCTTACAGATGATGATAGCAAAGTTCAGGCTGCCGATGAGGTAGCTTGCAATACAACTGATAAGTATAAGAAATACTTGCATAGCGTATAACCTTCTTCTATAATAATTGATCGATGGTGGTCGATTCCAATTTTTTATGAACCATGCAGGAGATATCGGAAAAGACCTTCTGTATCTTGCAGGAATTTTCACAACAAATCCCGCCCGGATGCGGACAGCCCTTTTCTTCTGAAAGACAACGGCTGATGGCGTAAGGTCCCTCTATCACAGCGATGATATCTGCTAAGGATATCTCTTTCGGCGTAAGCGCGAGCTGATATCCGCCGCCGACCCCCTTAAAGGAGCACAGAATCTGTGCGCCGACCAATTTGCGCAGGATTTTGAGTGCGAAGCGCTGCGGCACGCCGGTTTGCGCGGATAGCTTTCCAGCGTCGCAGCGTTCTTGGTTTTGCGCCAAAGAAAGCACGATACGGATTGCATAGTCGGATTCTAAAGTAATGTTCATAAAATTCCCCGATACTTAATACCCAAAATCCTTCAGCTTCTTGATACGGCTTGGATGGCGCAGCTTGCGCAGCGCCTTTGCCTCGATCTGGCGGATACGCTCGCGCGTGACCTTGAAATACTGTCCGACTTCCTCAAGCGTGTGCGGACGGTTGTCCACAAGGCCAAAGCGCATACGCAGTACTTGTTCCTCGCGGTCGGTCAGGGTAGCCAGAACGTTGTTAAGCTGCTCGCGCAGCAGAGTGTTTGCAGCCGCGTCGTCCGGCGCTAAGGCGTCGTCGTCTGGGAGAAAATCGCCCAAATGGCTGTCCTCCTCCTCGCCGATCGGTGTTTCAAGCGAAACCGGCTCTTGGGAAACGCGGATGATCTCCCGCACCTTTTCCGCCGGCAGGTTCAGCCGGTCGGCAATCTCCTCCGGGCTTGGCTCATGTCCTGTTTCGTGCAGCAGCTGGCTGGAAACCTTTTTAACCTTGTTGATCGTTTCCACCATATGCACTGGGATACGGATGGTTCTTGCCTGATCCGCAATTGCGCGTGTGATGGCTTGCCGGATCCACCAGGTGGCATAGGTGGAAAATTTGAAGCCTTTGGTGTAGTCAAATTTCTCCACTGCCTTAATCAATCCCAAATTGCCTTCCTGAATCAGGTCTAAAAACTGCATCCCGCGGCCGACGTAGCGTTTGGCGATGCTGACCACTAAGCGCAGGTTTGCCTCGGAAAGCCGCTTTTTGGCGGCGATATCTCCCTCAAGCATCCGCTTGGCAAGCTCGTTTTCCTCCTCACTGGAGAGCAGCGGAACACGCCCGATCTCCTTGAGATAGACTTTGACTGGGTCGTCGATGCTCACGCCGTCGGTCATCAATGACGGGTCGTTTTCCACGGCCGAAGGATCGAAATTCAGATCGATATCAGTTTGCAGATCCTCGATGACCTCGATATTCATGTTTTCGAGCGATTCATAGAGCGTTTCAATCTGCTCTTCGTCAAAATCCTGATCCTCCAAAACGTCGGTGATTTCCTTAGTGGTGACAGTGCCCTTGCTCTTGCCCTGCTCCAGCAAAGCGGATATCTTTTTGGCGGGAGCGGATTTGGATTTCGGCTTTGCTTTTTCCGCCTTGTCGTCGGTTCCTTCCTGCGCCATCGCCGGGTCCTCCGATGCGGCGGTCAGCTCCTCTACAGCGGATTGCTCCTCTTGCGGCAGCGCCTGCTCTATCTCTAAAGCATGATCTTCCATATTTTCATTTACCATAAATGAAACATCCTTTCTCATATCAAAAAACCAAATGAGGCTATCTTTTTTTCTGCTCCTTTAATTTTTGAAATTGTTCGGCGGAAAAAGCCTCGCCTTTTCCCGCACTGTGCTGCTCGGCGTATTCGCTCAGCCTTGCGATACAGTCGGACAGACATTTTTCCGGCGCGGAAAATTCCCCCGTTTTTGCGGCGATCGCGCTGATTGCCGCGCGCTCGTCCTCTTCTAATAAAGAGTTGAGCATTGTGAGGTTGACAGGATCGCCATCCTCCCGCAGCGCGCGCAGCGAGGATAGAAGCTTTCGATTGAAGTCGGTTACAAACAGGCTGTCCGGTACATTTTGCAGGATCTGATCCGCCATTTCCGGCCGATGCAGCAACAGGCTTAGGATCATTTCCTCCGCCGCCGACTCCTTTTCAAACTGCGATTTCTGCGGATTCACCCGGTAGGCGGGTTGGCGCAGATTGGGCGCGATGACCTCGCGCAGCCGCTGCTGCCGCTTTTTTTTCTCATTACTGTGGCGGATTGCTTCGATTCTGCCGGTCAATGTCTGCGGATCGATCCCGCATTCGTTTGCGACCGTTCCGGCGTAAACGCTGCGGGAAACCGGATCGTCAAGCCGCGCTAAAACCGCGCAGGCTTCCTTGGCGTAGGAGATTTTGTCTTCGGCAAGCTCTAAGTGATACTTTTGCCGGATTCTTCCAAGCTCAAAATCCATAACGGTCATGGATTCCTTGATTAAGCGCGAGAACCGTTCCGGGCCGAATTTCCTGATATATTCGTCCGGATCCTTCGCGCCCTCCATATGTAGCACATTGACGGTCAGCCCAACGTCAGCGAAAAGGTTCATCGCGCGCTGGATCGCTTTTTGTCCCGCTTCGTCAGAATCGTAGGAGAGAACAACCTGTTTTGCATATTTGGCGACAATGCGCGCCTGCTCCGGCGTCAACGCCGTACCCAAGGTTGCGATTGCGTTATGAAATCCGGCGGCATACATCGCGATAACATCCATATATCCCTCCGCCAGAATGAATGTATCGGTGTTTTCCTTCCGCGCAAAGTTCAGCGAGAACAGATTTTTGCTCTTTTTGAACACCAGTGTTTCCGGCGAGTTCAGATATTTCGGCTTGCTGTCATCCATCACCCGTCCGCCAAAAGCGACGACGTTTCCGGTCAGATCGATGATTGGGAACATGACCCGGTTGCGAAACAGGTCGTAGAGGGTTCCTTTGCTGCTGCGCTTGGCGACCGCTGCCGCTTCCAGATCAAGGTCGGAGAAGCCCTTGGAGCGCAAATGGTCGATCAGCGCGTGGAACGAATCCGGCGCAAAGCCTAAGCCATAGCGGACGATGATCTCATCTGAAAGGCCGCGGCCCTTGAGATACTGATATCCGGCGGCTCCGGCGCTCGAGCGCAGGGTGTGATGGAAAAAGCGGGCGGACTCCCGATTGATCTCTAGGATAGCTTTCCGGCGCGAGGCGGTTTTGTCCTCTTCGCCCTCTGGTACGGTCAAGCCCATGCGCCTTGCCAAAAGCTGAACCGATTCCACATAGGAAAGATTTTCAGCCTTTTTGATGAAGGTAATCACATCGCCGCCGATTCCGCAGCCGAAGCAGTAAAACGACTGGGTGTCGTGATAGACGCAGAAAGAAGGTGTTTTTTCCGAGTGAAACGGGCATAAGCCCTTGGAAATGCGCCCGGAACGTTTCAGCGGCACATAGCTTGCAATCACGTCACCGATGTCGCAGCTTTCGGTTAGCCGGATGATAAATTCTTTTGGAATTCTCGCCATATGCTCCTCCTTCCCCGATATCGGATGAGAAAATACCCTCCTATAATTAAAATACAGCTTACCCGCCGAATTTCCTTTTTATTAGGCAAAAAGAAAATTTATTTTCAAATATCGCCGGTCAGATGGCGCAGGATCGAAAGCGCCGTGACCGGCGCAGTTTCGCATCGTAAAATAAAGCCGCCGAGCGTACAGCAGACGCAGCCAGCGCCGACAGCCTTTTTCACCTCATCCGGATCAAAGCCGCCCTCGCTGCCGATCAATAGCGCAAGCGATCCTTCGTCACCGGAGAATGCCTCGGGCAAGCGCACACCGCCGCCTTCGTAGCAAAGGATCGCCCGATCAAAGGCGCGGAGACCTTCCAACGCACGGTCAAAGCTGCAAAACGGCTCTACCTGCGGCAAAATGCTCCTGCCGCACTGTTTTGCAGCCTCCAACGCGATTTTTTGCAGCCGCTGCCGTTTTTTTTCTTGCGCTTTTTCATCCGGGCGGGAGATACAGCGTTTGGTGATTACCGGAACAATGGCGCTTGCGCCAAGCTCGACCGCCTTCTGCACGATGAAGTCGAGCTTATCGCCCTTGGGAACCGCCTGATACAACGTAATTTTTACATTACTTTCCAGCTTGCTCTCCCGCACCTCGTCAACAGTCAGAATGATCGAAAGCGCGTCGAAGGCGGCGATATGGCAGAGATAGTCCCAGCCGTAGGTCTTGGCGTTGGGATCGGTATTGCAGACCGTCAGCGCATCCGCCACCTTGCCGCGCAGCGCGTAGCCGACGTGATGCGCGTCCTCGCCGGAAAGAATGATTTGCGCGGCGTTATCCTGTACCGGCATGAAGAATTTTGGCATAAAATTCCCCTTTCCAATGCTTTTTTAGACGATAAACAGGGGCAACAGATTGCCCCTGCATACCGGATTTTAAATTTTGCCGATTTTAGTAGGATATTTTCAGGGTCTTGATCTCAAACGGCTTGAAGGTGAGGCATACCGTCCGATCGCTCGGAAGCGAGTCCTGAAACTCTTCCAGCATATTTGTGCGGGCAATCGCTTTCGGTACAAAGCCAAAGGTAATATTGGCGGCAGTATAACAGCCCTCCGCTTCATACACACGCAGGATATAAGCCTTTTCGCCCGCCGTGATGCTGTCCTCCAACGGCTTGACCGCTTCGACGATGACATTCGGCTTATCGCTTGCTCCCAGATTTACCATTCTATAGCCGCCGCGCGCCGCGACAACCGGATTATTCAGCATATATGCCGGAAGGATCGTATCCGCAGCGTTGAACGCGCCGTTATGCGGCAGCAGCGAGTAGGTTGCGTAATGCAGGCCGGCATCGCCGCGCGGATCCGGACGGGTGCCGCCCTTATGCAGCGAAAGCCGCATATCCGAGCCTTCGACCGAGATACCGTATTTGCAGTCGTTTAGGATCGAAATACCGTACGAGGTTTCCGACAGATCGGTATATTTGTGGTTGGTGACTTCAAACATCGCCTGTTCGACGGTGTTATTGCGGGTAGTCGGGCGCAGAACGTTGCCGAACTGGATTTCATGCCGCGCAAAACGGGAAAGCACAGTGGTGTCAAAGTCCGCCTTTAAGAAGCGGCGTCTGGAGTGCCAGTCCATCTCGGTTTCAAAGTCGACGCGCGGGGTATGCGCATAGAAGATCATATCCTGACGTACCATTGTTTCCTCAAAACGGTAGCAGCTGCGAATACGCAGCTCGACCGGACCGTCGGCAACCGTCATGCGGGAGGTTAGAACGCCGCAGTCGGTGAGCAGACTGTTTAGATCGCATTCGATATCCCAGTTATCCCAAGACTGCGGCACGTCCTGCCCGTAAAGCAGCGCACCAAAAGCAGATCCCGCCTTGACCAGCTCGCGTCCATTCGTTTTATCAATAAACGAGGACATATACCCCTTTTCGTTAAAAACAATTTTCGCAAACGGCGTTTCCAGATGCACGCCGTCATATGCAAACGCGCTTTTGCCCTGCGGGATTCCGTCGGTCAGCGTGATATCGACGCTGCTCATGGCAGGGACAGCGATGCCGGTCAGGACAAGCTTCTCCTCGCCCTTCAGGTCGGTGATAGTCTGCTGCGGATAATCGCCCAGAACCGTTTTTCCAGCCGTCGGCAGTGTGATGAGATCGTTATAGGCAAAGCTCTGCGGATTGATCAGCGTCAGATGATTTTCATCTGCCGGGACTGCTGCAAGCGCTTTTTCGGTGAGCGCGGCGGCGTCGGAGAGCAGCTTTGTCGTTTCTGCATGGGACTGGTCGTGTGCGGCAGGAATGCAGGTGCCGGGGAGGATATCATGGAATTGATTGACCAAAAGCACCTCATAAAGCTCATGAATTTCGCGATCGTCCGGAACCTGATCCGCCTTGACTGCGTTTGCAACGGTGAAAAGCTCTAAATTGCGCAGCGCGATCTCCGCCTTACGGTTGTTATATTTCGTAACGTGCTGATTGGTCAGCGTGCCGCGGTGCAGCTCTAAATACAGCTCGCCGGCGTAGACGTTCGGGTTGATGGCTGTTTCCTTCAGCAGGTCCATAAACGCGCCGACAGTCATATGCTCCGTCTTTGGGCAGCCGTCTAAATTCTTGACGCGGCGTGCAGCCTCAAGCATCTCAAACTGCGGACCGCCGCCGCCGTCGCCAAAGCCGTAGGAAATCAGACGTTTATCCGACACGGTTTTTTGATGCAGCGCGTCCGGATCATCGCTTCTCATGCGGGTGATCAGATCGTTTGGATCGGGCCAGCAGTGGGTGCAGTTGAAATGGGTGAACACCCTCGACCCGTCGATGCCTTCCCACCAGAAAGTTTCGTATGGGAACCGGTTGGTGTCGTTCCAAGAGAGCTTGGTGGTCAAGAAATAATCGACGTCGCAGCCCTTCATAATCTGAGGGAGCGCGGCGGAGTACCCGAAGGTATCCGGCAGCCAGAAGCTGTTGGAGGTAAAGCCAAAGTGCTTGCGGGTGTAATTCTGTCCCCAAAGAAACTGGCGGATCATCGCCTCGCCGCCGGTGATATTGCAGTCGCACTCGACCCAAACGCCGCCGTTCGGCTCAAAACGTCCTTCCTCGATCCGCTTGGCGATCCGTTCAAATAAAGCCGGATAATGACGGCGGATGACCTCTAGGTGGTATGCCGAGGACATCACAAATTTGTATTCCGGATACTGCTCCATTAGGCTTAGGGCGTTCGAAGCGGTACGGGCTGCTTTCTTGACCGATTCCGGGATTGTCCAAAGCCACGCGGTGTCCAGATGGGAATGCCCAATGATGCCGCAGAAACCGGATGAGCCGCTTCCGCTCGCCGCAAGGCATTCTTTTAAAATCGGGCTTGCCTCGGACAGCGCTTGGCGGAAGAGGGCAGGATCGGTGTCCTCCGGCGCGTACTGGACGATTGCGTTTACCTTTAGCAGGCAGTCGGTGATCTGACCCAAACGCACGCTGTTCGCGCTTAGAACGCGCGCAAGCTGCGTTAAAGTGCGCAGATCAAAATAAAAGTCGATGATCTGCTCGTCCTTGGTGCAGACGGTCACGTCTTCGTAGGTGTAGGTGAAGTTACGGTTCTGCGAAGTCTCAAACGGGTAGCATCCCAAGACGTAGTGCCCGGCGTAGGCTTCAAACGTCAGGCGGATTTCCTCTCCCGCTTTCGCATCCTTGCGGATCAGGTCGCAGTAGTGGTTTCCGTGGCCCGAGTTTGTGATCTTGTTGGCGAAGGTGCCGTATGGAACGCCGTCGACAAACAAAAGCGTTTCGTAGCTGCCAAAATGCGGCATCACAAACAGGTCCCTTCCGGCAAGCTTCTCCGGTACGGTATAGACACCGTCAAACCAGCAGTAGCTTAATTCCTCACCCCAACGGTCACCGTTTACCGCAGGCGAAAGCTGCGCGTCCTGCGGCAGCGCGTCAAAGCGCGTTTTTGTTTCAAATTTCATCATTGGTACGGAGTCGTGCTTGATAAACATCATCGGCTCTAATACCCTTTCAAATTCCTCCAGCTTGTTTAAAACACGATCAATTTGCGGTTGATTGAGCATATGAATCCTCCTTGCTGTCCTGTCAGACGAATTGAATTGAAAAATTGCTTCTTTAATTATATTATAATTTATTATATCACAATTTTGCACAAAGGTAAAGGTTTTTTCGAATTTTAACCGCTTTGGCGTTTTGCACAATTTTAATTTTCGGTTTTAGATATAACCACTTTTTGCCCTTGAAAAACTGGTTTTTAGCGGGCGGAGGCAAAAAAATGTTAACCGTCTGAAAAAAGAGTGATGATAATTTTTTAACCGCCGATTTCATTTTTGTTTGTCTTGCTCACGCGGAAAATAATAATATTTTGTTGTTTTTAAGGCTCTCGACAACATTATTTTGCTTTGTGCTTCCTATAACTAACTTAAGAAAAATTTTTTTTCGTTTTTTGTAAATAAACACTTGATTTATTAAATTTTTTAGTATATAATAAGAGCATGGTAAGTCGGACGGGTGATTCAACCTCCGCGCTTCGGTAATTTGCCGGAAGCTTTTGAATTACACGCGGGGCGGGGCAAGAAATACCGTTATCGGCTTAAATAAAAATTTATAGTATAGGAGTGGCGTTAATGTCGAGAAAAGAAGACAAAAAGTACAAGAAAAAGTTCACGCGTGATGACCTTGAACTGACGATTCTGGCACTGCCTACCACAGTATGGTTCGCCGTATTCAGTTATCTGCCGATGTTCGGTATTATCATCGCATTCAAGAACTATAAGCCGGTTAAAGGCATCGGGTTCTTGCAGACCTTGTTCACAAAATCTGAATGGGTCGGTTTCCAGAACTTCGAGTTCTTATTTAACCCAGGCGGCAATTTCTGGACGAGTCAGACTTGGTGGATGCTGCGTAACACCATTCTGTACAACATCGTTATGATCGCGTTAGGCGTATTGGTTCCGGTAACCCTAGCTATCATCGTTAACGAGCTGTACAGCAAGAAGCTTGCAAAGGTCTGCCAGACCATGATGTTCCTGCCGAACTTCATTTCCTGGGTCGTAGTTTCCTATTTCGTTTATGCATTCCTTTCCCCGACCAAGGGTCTTGTAAACAACATTATGGAATCGATGGGCGCAGAAACAGTTAACTGGTATGACACGCAGGCGCTGAATTTCTGGCCTCCGTTCCTGATCTTTATGAACGTTTGGAAGGGCGCAGGCTACGGCATGATCGTTTACTTAGCGACCATCACCGGTATCGACCAGACTCTTTACGAAGCGGCTATCATCGATGGCGCTTCCAAGTGGCAGCAGGTTAAGTACATCACTCTGCCAATGCTGAGAACCATCATCACCATCATGCTGATTATGGCTGTCGGCCGTATCTTCTCATCCGACTTCGGTCTGTTCTACAATGTACCGAAGGACATGGGTCCTCTGCAGTCGGTGACCTTAACCATTGACGTTTACGTTTATAAAGCGCTGACGACGACGGTTAATATCGGGTTGTCATCTGCATCTGCATTCTTCCAGTCTGTCTGCGGCTTGATCATGATCAACATTGCAAACTTCACTGTCCGCAAGATCGACCCGGCGTCAGCAATGTTCTAATTTAAAAGGAGGTATTATAACTATGGCAAAGAAAGAAAAATATCTTGACGGCCTTGCAAAGTTTAACCGAGTATCTCCTGTGGTGAATGTGATCTTTTCGCTGATCTTTATTTTAGGAGCAATCGCTTGCTTTGTCCCGCTGATCTTCATCATCATCATTTCGTTCTCCAGCCAGAAATCCCTTGATGCGATCGGATATTCCTTCATTCCGCAGGAATGGTCTTTGGAGACGTACCAGTACTTATGGACTTCTAAGGAGGTTTTACTCCGCGCAATTGGAATGTCCTTAATCGTAACGATCTCCGGTACTCTGCTTGGCATCATCTTAAACGGTCTGCTGGGCTATGTACTTTCCAGAAACAGCTATAAGCTGAAACCGTTCTTCACCTACCTCATCCTTATCCCGATGCTGTTTGGCGGCGGTATGGTTTCCAGCTACTTAATCAACACCAAATTCTTAGGCTTATCCGATAATATTCTTGCTTTGATTCTTCCGCTTGCGGTTGGTTCAATGAATATCATCATCTTCCGTACCTTCTTCCAGACGACTGTTCCGGAAGAGGTTATTGAGTCGGCAAAGATGGACGGCGCTTCCCAGCTGCGTATCTTTGCGCAGATCGTTCTTCCGATTTCACTTCCGGCAATCGCGACGATCGGCTTGATGCTCTGCTTTGGTTATTGGAACGACTGGTTTAACGCTTTGCTGTACATCACGAACAAGGATATGTATCCACTGCAGTTCTTGCTCATGCAGATGGAGCGGCAGATCAGTGCAATGAAAGAAGCTGCGAAGAGCGCAGGCGGCATGTTAAGTGAAATTGCTGCGCAAATTGAAAGCGATACGGTCAGAATGGCTGTTGCTGTTATCATCGTGCTTCCGATTGCCTGCGCGTATCCGTTCTTCCAGAGATACTTCGTCGGCGGCTTAACCATTGGCGCTGTTAAAGGCTAAAAGTACACACTCCGATTCTCACCTAATTGTATATCTGAGCAGGACTGTCCAGGTACGGACAGTCCTGCTTTTTTGCGTCCTCATGTACGCCAAATGCAATTGATTTTGCGCAAAAGAAAGGCAAAAACGCTTTTTGCCAAGGAAGGATGCGTTTTTTCAGGAAAAACTCTGATAGATAAATAACGATGCCGATTATTGAACCGTGAATCAAAAAAAATGCGAATAAATGCCGGAAGAATCGAAACTATATATGTGATTATAATGTGAATATTACAAGTTCTGAAAAAAGACACTTTAGGAATGGAACTAACAAGATGCATAAAGTAAGTCGGAAATGGTTTTTTATTAAGGACAATGCACACAAAATGAGCGTATTTGGATAAGTTAAAAGCAAAAATGGATATTGAAAAAGCGTTCGCAAGCCTGTATAATAGAAGCAGAAACAAAAGAACGCATATAAATCAAATGTTTTGCCATTTTGAAAATGGATATTTTGATTTGGATGCAATTCAACGTTTTCGCCGATGCTTTTAAGCAAACGGCGTAAGTAGAAAAGAGAGGTTATTACTATGAAACTGAAAGCTTTAGCTTTAGTGGCTGCAGTGCTGATGACTGCTACCTGCTTTGCGGCTTGCGGCGGCGGGGACACTTCGTCTACCCCGGACTCCAGCACGGATGATTCGTCCACCACTGATGATTCTTCCACTACGGATGATGACGGTGAGGTTTCCCTTGAGCACAATCAGATCGAGGTTACCACCACTCCGGTTACCACTCTGGATTACACAGCTACCAACATTGACACCAGCGAAGCGGTTGAGTTACTGTTCTATCAGTATGATGAAATTAAGACCGATTCTGAGGAAGTATTTGCGAAGTTGAATGAACTGTCTTCTGCCGAGATCAACACGACGGTTGATTTCCAGTGGGCTGACGGAACCAAGGGCGGCTTAATCATCTCTACCGATGAGCCGTACGACATGATCTTCACCTGCTCGTGGCAGAACAACTATCTGCAGAACGCAGGCAACGGCGCTTTTGCTGAATTGGACGAAGCGCTTCCGACGGCTGCTCCGACTCTGTGGAACTTCATTCCGGAGAACGTATGGAACGGTACTAAGGTCAACGGTCACATTTACTGCGTACCGAACTACAAGGATGTTGCTGCTGCTAACATGTGGAAATTCGACGCATCTCTGGTTGAGGATGCTGGCATCACCGAGGAAGAGCTGGATTCTGTTGGCGCTGACCCGAACTCCATCACTCCGATCCTTGAGAAGATGGCTCAGACCGACATGGAAGGTGCTTCTGCTCCGTATATGTTAGGTACTGCTCATTACTTATTCAACCAGGAATTCGACTACATCAACAGAAATGGTGCTGGCTACGGTATTCCGTATTCTGCTACTGAAGCTACTGTTATGTCTGTTCTGGAAGATCCGAACTGCGTACGTAACCTGAAATGCTTAGCATCTTGGAATCAGGCTGGCTACATCAATAAGGATGCTACTACTCTTGACACTGAGCCGTGGTCTCCGGTATCTTTAGGTCAGGGCTGGCTGGGCTGCGAACCGCTGTGGAGAAACAATGACCACGGTGATGTCGTTATCCGCACCAAGAATGAAGCTGTTTACACCACCGACTCCGCGATCGGCGCCTGCAACGCTATCTCTTATCAGTCTGATAACGTTGAGAGAGCTCTTCTGTGGTTCCAGTGGATCAACTGCAACAACGAAGCAAGAGATATCTACTGCTACGGTATCGAAGGCAAACATTGGAACAAGAATGAAGACGGCGTTGTTGAGAGAACTGAAGAAGGCAATGCGAACTATCGTGTATCCGCATTCTCTCAGGGCTCCTTCTTCACCATGACTCCGGAAACTCCGAACGCATTGGATGGTTACATGGGCCTGCTTGAGTCCTGCGTTAACGCTCCGACAACTCTTCTGCAGGGCTTCTCTGGTGATTCCACCGAAATTGAGACCGAGCTTGCTTCTGTTGAAACCGTTTGGACCAAATATAGCCGTTCGTTCAACTGCGGCGTTTATGAGGATGTTGATGCTCAGTTGGCTACTGTTCTTGATGAATTGAAGTCCGCTGGTATGGACACCATCATTGCTGAGTATCAGTCTCAGGTTGATGCATTCCTTGCAACCAAATAATTTTGTTCTTTGAAGTATATTCAATGTAGCATAAGGAAACGGGCTGCCGAATTGGCAGCCCGTTTTTTTGCGTAAATTTTAAAAGAATTTTGCCATAACTATTGCAAATTCAGCTAGAATCATGTATAATAAAGCTAATGGAAGGCAAAGGGAAAAACTTTGCGAAGACATTGAAATACGAGAGAATGGAGAGATGAAAAATGGCTAAGATTATTGGCGGACAGTCCCTGCCGAACATTCCTTGGGAAGACAGGCCGGCGGGCTGTAAAGACGTAATGTGGCGCTACAGCGCGAACCCGATCATCAAGAGAAATGCAACCCGCATTTCGAACAGTATTTTCAACAGTGCGGTTGTCCCGTTTGGGGACGGCTTCGCGGGAATTTTCCGCTGCGACGACAAGTGTATCCGGATGAACATTTTCGTAGGTTTTTCGAAAGACGGTATCAACTGGGATATTTCCGACGAGCCGTTAAAATTTGAAGGCGACCCAGAGGTAACGCGGTTTGAGTACCGTTACGACCCGCGTGTCTGCAAGATCGAAGACAAGTACTTTATCACGTGGTGCAACGGCTATCATGGCCCGACGATCGGCATTGGCTACACCTATGATTTTAAGACCTTCTACCAGTGCGAGAATGCGTTCCTGCCATATAACAGAAACGGCGTTATGTTCCCGCGCAAATTTGACGGCAAGTACATGATGATGTCGCGGCCGTCCGATACCGGTCACACCGCGTTCGGCGACATTTTTGTTTCGGAAAGCCCGGATTTGGTTTACTGGGGCAAGCATCGCTTCATGATGCAGCCGGCGGACTTTGATAAATCCGCGTGGCAGTGCATGAAGATTGGTCCGGGACCAGTTCCGATTGAAACGGACGAGGGCTGGCTGCTGCTCTATCACGGTGTACTGCATTCCTGCAACGGCTATATTTACAGCTTTGGCGCGGCGATCTTGGACCGCGACAATCCGAGCAAGGTGCTTTACCGCAGCGCGCCGTACCTGATCCATCCGACCGAAATCTACGAATGCACCGGCGACGTTCCGAACGTCTGCTTCCCGTGCGCGTCGCTCTGCGATGCGGACACCGGCAGAATCGCGGTTTACTATGGCGCTGCCGACACTGTCACCGCGTTGGCGTTTGCGAATGTCAACGAGCTGATTCCGTGGATTAAGGAGAATTCTATTCCGCAGGACTGATCCCTGTAGGATCAAAGGAAAATAACCGCATAAGGATGCGGCAATAAGCGAACGAGAGGGCGGCGCCGCGCATTGCTGTGCGGCGCCCCGTCTTTGATGGGGAAGGCTGAACGTAAAGCAGCTTAGACAAAAAGATATGATAAAAAATCTGGAAGGGGAAGCGTTTGTGCGCAGGTGCAGGCGTGTTTAGAGCTATGGACTTACAATTAAGGCACAAGCGTGTTGCAAAAATCTGCGAGGATTTGGAAAAATACACTGTGCTGCAATCGGTTCCGATCACTTTGTGGCAGGTTAAACAGGCTGCGGTGTTCACGCCGGAGGAGGCGGATCGCTCCGCGCAAGCGTGGGAAGCGTTTGATCCGAAGGAGGATCGCTGGAGAGGTCCGGATCAGCACTACTGGTTTCGCACCAAAATCACGATTCCGGAAAGCTTTGCAGGAAAAACGCTTTGGCTGCGGCTTTCCACACAGGTGCGGTTTTGGGACGCGGTCAATCCGCAATTTTTAGCGTTTATCGACGGCGAGATCGTACAGGGCGTGGATGTAAATCACCGCGAGATACGGCTGTTTGAGGCGGCAAACGCGGGGGAGAGCTTTACACTTGATCTACAGGCGTACACCGGAAGGGATAACGACCGCACGAGCGGCTCTACCTCCGGCTTGCAGCTTCTGGTGGAGCTGATCGAGTTTGACGCGCCGGTTTTAAATTTTCTGTACGATATCGCGCAGCCGTGCAGGATGGTGCAGTGGCTGGATGAGAATCATCCGGCGCGTGTGAAGATGGAAAATGCGCTGGAGCATACCATTGACCTGATTGATTTCAGAGAGCCGCGTTCGGCGGCGTTTTATGCCTCCTTAGAGGCTGCGGACGGGTATTTGCAGCAGGCGGTGTATCGCGATATGGCGGGCGGCGACGGCGTAACCGCGACCTGCATTGGCAGCACCCATATCGATATTGCGTGGTGGTGGACGGTAGAGCAGACCAAGGAGAAGGCTGCCAGATCGTTTGCGACGGCGCTCAAGCTGATGGAGGAGTATCCGGATTATAAGTTCATGTCCTCCCAGCCGCAGCTCTATGAATTTGTCAAGGAGCGCTATCCGTCGCTGTATGCACGCATCAAAGAGCGGGTGAAAGAGGGACGTTGGGAAGCGGAGGGCGGTATGTGGATCGAAGCAGACTGTAACGTAACCTCCGGCGAGTCGCTTGTACGCCAGTTCTTATACGGAAAGCGCTTTTTTAAAGAAGAATTTGAGAAAGAGAATAAGGTGTTGTGGCTGCCGGATGTATTCGGTTATTCCGCCGCGTTGCCGCAGATCATGAAGAAGTGCGGGATCGAGTATTTCATGACCACCAAAATATCATGGAATCAGTATAATAAGCTGCCGGTGGATACCTTCTGGTGGAAGGGGATAGACGGCACCGAGATATTTACCCATCTGATCACCGGGACGGAGGCGCATCAGCCGAAGGATAGCTTCGGCACCAGCTATGGCGTCCGCCTTCAACCGGTTTCCATGGCGCGCTCGTGGGAGCGGTATCAGCAGAAGGAGATGAATCAGGACGTCCTGATCAGCTATGGTCACAGCGATGGCGGCGGGGGACCGACCCGTGAGATGATCGAAAGCGGCGTGCGGATGAAAAACGGATTTCCAAATTTCCCAAAGGCGCGCATGGAGCTTGTGGGGACATATTTTGATGAGCTGAAGGAGCGCTGTATTGCGTCCGGCAGGATGCCGCGCTGGGATGGCGAGCTATATTTGGAGTATCATCGCGGGACCTACACCTCGATGGCGCGCAATAAAAAGGCGAATCGTAAGTGTGAGTTTTTGTTTGAGGACGTTGAGTTCTACGCGAATTGGGCAAAACGGTTCGGCTTAGATTATCCGAAAAAGCTGCTGTTTGACAGTTGGAAAAAGATTTTGGTCAATCAGTTCCACGATATTTTGTCCGGCTCGTCGATTCATGAGGTCTACGAGGTGACGAAGATCGAGTACGCGCAGCTGCAGGAGCAGGGAGAAGCGCAGGTTAAAAAAAGCCTTGCGCTGCTGGCGGAGAATCTCTCTGGCGCTAGGAAAAATGATATTGTGGCGTTTAATAGCCTTTCGTTTGATCGTGACGACTGCATTACTGTGCAGGCGGCGGATTATCCGCAGATCACCGCCTTTGCGGGCGAGCGCGGAGAAGTACTTCCGGCGCAGCGGACGGCGGATGGTAAGCTGATCTTCCGCGCAAAGGGAGTTCCGGCGAAGGGAATGGCGGTTTACACGCCGGTCAAGCGGGAGGCGGAGCCGGCAGCGCCGTTTAGCATCGGAGAAGGCGGGATCGAAACGCCGTATTACCGCGTTGCGTTCGACGATCGGTACCAGTTTACCTCGGTATATGATAAGGAAAATGACCGCGAGGTTTTGACCGCCGGGGAAAAGGGCAATGTCCTAATGGTTTATGAGGATAAGCCGATTTATTATGATAACTGGGATATTGAGATTTACTATGATAGAAAGCGTTGGGCGGTCGAGGACGTAAGACGCGCGGCGTGGATCGAGGTCGGTCCGGTGCGCGCAGTTTTGGAGGTCGAAAGGACGTTTCTGTCCTCAACAATCCGGCAGAGGATCATCTTTTACGCTGCGGACAGACGGATCGATTTTGATACCTATGTGGATTGGAAGCAGTTTAACCTGCTGTTGAAGGTGCTGTTCCCAGTGGATATCAACACGAAGGAAGCAACCTTTGATATCCAGTTTGGCAGCCTGACCCGTCCAACCCATAAGAATACCTCTTGGGATGCTGCGAAATTTGAAACCTGCGGGCATAAGTGGGCGGATCTGTCGGAGGGGAATTACGGCGTATCGATTCTGAATGACTGTAAATACGGGCATGGCATCCATGAGGGTGTGATGGGATTGACGCTTATCAAATCCGGTATCCTGCCGAATCCGACGACCGATCAGGAGGAGCATACCTTTACCTATGCGCTTCTGCCGCACGCCGGAAGCTGGAAGGATTCGGAGGTTATCAAGGAGGCGTATCGCTTGAATATTCCGGTGAGAACGGCGCGGATGGAGCGGGACGCGCACACGAAGGGGCATATGCAGTATCTTACGCTTTTCGCCGAAGGAGGACATGACAATGTGATTGTGGAAACGGTGAAGCAGTCCGAAAGCGGAGAAGGTACGATCCTGCGCGTGTATGAGTGCAAAAATATGCGCACAAAAGCAGCCATTAGGATTATGGACGGCGCAGCGCAGGTTTTTTCCTGCGATCTGCTGGAAAACCCGCAGGAGGAGCTTGCTGTAGAGCAGGATAGCTTCTCGTTTACCATCCGTCCGTATGAAATCAAAACATTTTTCGTCAAGTAAGGAGGAGTGACGAATGGAAATGTATAAAAATGCTTCCATTTCGGTGGAAAAGAGGGTTGACGACCTGCTTTCGCGGATGTCGGTGACAGAGAAGGTGGGGCAGTTAAATCAACGGCTCTGCGGATTTCAGGCGTTTGAGCGGATTCAAAAGGAGGACGGCAGCGTTGACTTTGAGTTAAATGACTACTTTAAAAAGGAAGTCGACCGCTACGGCATCGGCGTGCTGTACGGGCTGTTCCGCGCGGATCCGTGGTCGAAAAAGACCTATGCGGACGGTATCACTGCAAAGGATGCGGCGCGGATGTACAACAAGGTACAGCACTATGTAATAGAACATAGCCGTTTGGGCATCCCGATGCTGATGAGCATTGAAAATCCGCATGGATTACAGGCGCTTGACGGGTACATCATCCCGGTGAATCTTGCCAGCGGCTGCACCTTTCACCCGGAGCTGCTCCGAAAAGCGTTTGCAGTCACAAGAAAGCAGCAGAAGGCGATGGGCGTCCACCTTTCGCTGATGTCGGCACTGGATATGGCGCGCGATCCGCGCTGGGGCAGAAGCGAGGAGTGCTATAGCGAGGATCCGTATCTGTCCGCACGGATGGCGGTCGCCGCAATGCAGGGCAACCAGTATGATGAAAACGGCAATCTGGATCTGATTACAGTCGTTAAACACTTTGCCGCGCAGGGACAGTGTACCGGCGGTATTAACGCGAGTCCCGCCAGCATCGGCGAGCGGGAGCTGCGGGAGATTCATCTTCCGGTGATGAAGCAGCTCGCCAAATCCGGCTGTGAGTGCCTAATGGCGGCGTATAACGAGATCGACGGTATCCCTTGTCATGCGAATAAGTGGCTGTTAAATGATGTACTGCGCAAGGAGATGGGCTTTAAGGGCGCTGTGATGGCGGATGGCTGCGCGATCGACCGTTTAAACGGCACATTGGCAAGCGACGCTGCCGGCGCAGGCGCGGTCGCGCTGAAAGCCGGGGTCGATATCAGCCTTTGGGATAACTGCTTCTCCGAATTGGAGGAAGCGTTCCATCGCGGCGATATCTCTGTTGCGGATTTAGATCGCGCTGTGCGGCACGTCCTAACCTTTAAATTCCAGCTGGGACTGTTTGACCATCCGTATGTTGAGGAAAAGGATTTGATGGAGTATAACGACTATGACCTGCATCCGGAGAGCCTGGCGCTTTCCAGAGAGTCGGTCGTGCTGTTAAAAAATAACGGAATCCTGCCGCTGGATGCCTCAAAATATCAAAAGATCGCGGTGATCGGACCAAACGCGGACCATATTTATAATCAGATGGGCGACTATACCCCGCCGATGCGCGAAAACGTTGGCGTGACGCTATTACAGGGAATAAAGGAGCAGTTTTCCGGCGAAGTGACCTATGTACATGGCTGTAAGGTCTGCACCTTTGAGCTTGACGAAATCGAGCGGGCAGCCGACGCGGCGAAAGAAGCGGATCTGACCATATTGGCGCTGGGCGGTTCGAGCAACCGTAATTTTGACGTGGAATTTGATACAAACGGCGCTGTGATCGTCAAGGACGCGATTTTGGATATGGACTGCGGCGAGGGCGTGGATGTAGCGAATGTTGCGCTTGGGGGCTATCAGCAAAAGCTTGCCGACGCGGTGTTTGCGGCTGGCAAGCCGGTTGTGACGGTGGTTATCGCGGGCCGCGCATATGCGATGGGGTCGGTGACAGAGCCGGCTGACGCGGCGCTCTGCGCGTTCTACGGCGGTCCAATGTCGGGGCGTGCGATTGCGGAGATCCTGTTCGGCAAGGTCAATCCATCCGGACGGCTTTCGGTTTCGATCCCGCGATCCAGCGGACAGCTTCCGGTATTTTATAACCAGAAGGATCTGGGCACCGAGTTAAAATACCACGATTCCACTAGGAAGGCGCAGTATCCATTTGGCTTTGGGCTTAGCTATCAGCCGATGGAATACGCCGGCTTCCGTCCGGAGCAGGAATCGCTGACGCTTGCGCAGCTAAGCGCAGGCGCGCGCAGCGTAATTCGTTTCCGCGTTAAAAATGCGGGGACAAGTGCGGATTATGCGCTTCCGATGCTGTATATCAAGGACTTGCAGGCGAGTATCACCCGTCGGGTGAAGGAGCTAAAGGACTTTACCAAGGTGCTTTTACAGCCGGGAGAGGAGAAGGAGCTTACCCTTTCGGTCGGTGAGGAGGAGCTTTCCGTTTGGGACAGCCGGATGAAATTTACTCCGGAACCGGGTGATGTGCAGCTAATCCTGCAAAACTCGGACGAAGTCCTGTTTGAAACTACAATGCATATTCTGCCATGACGCAGAAAACTGCCTCTGCTTTTACATAAAAGCGGAGGCAGTTTTGTTCATGTTCGGGAAATGTTCATTTTCTACCCAAGATTTTGTAAAAGGATTCGTGTATGATAATAATAAAGGTATCATTTTTGATGTAAGACCGAGGGAAAGGATGGTTTTTCGTAACATGAACTGGCTTAGACGCTTTATGACCGGACGTTATGGCAGCGACCAGCTTAACATAGCGCTTATGGTGCTGTATCTGATTTTGGTGATGATCGAAATCTTTGTTCAGTTTCTGCCGCTTGCAATCCTGACGCTGCTGCTGATATTTATGATAATATTTCGGATGCTTTCGCGTAATTACGAAAAAAGGCGGAAGGAAAATGCCGCTTTTCTACGGGTTTGGAATCCGATACAAAGATGCTTTTCCGGCTGGCTTTTCCGGGTGAAGGATACCTCCCATCGCTATATTCGCTGCAAAAAGTGCAAAGAACGCCTGCGCCTGCCGCGCGGGAAGGGGCGGATTGAGGTTACTTGTCCAAAATGCAGGGAACGGTTCATCACAAGAACCTGACTGCGCAGGTTTACAAATACCAGTATGATATTGTTTGGTTTGATTCGCTAGAAAGAGGCGGGATGCTTTCCCGCCTCTTTGTATTATATAAGTTAAAAAATACATATAGTAGTTATAAACGCATGCAAAACGCGAAACATATGTTTGTTTCCGGATAAAAAGAATGCAAGACAAACGTCTTGCATTAAAAAATGGGGAAATTTATATGAAAAAGAAGTCTGGCAATTTAAGCACGGAGAACAGTACAGTGTCTTATCCAATCATGTCTTTTTGCTTGTCTGTTTTTATCTCTCCGTGAGTACAGATATATTATACACGTAAAAATATGTTTTGTCAATAGCTTTTTCAATATTCTATGTTTTGATTATTATTATTATTTTAATTCTTCTATATTTATAGATATCGGCAATAAAATAGGGGCTTTTTTCAGAAAAGAAGGTCGCTAATAATCGTATTTGAAAGTAAAAAGCCTTTTTCGGTCAATGAAACCCTGTCTGCGCTGCAGGATAAAAGTCCAGCCAAGCGGAATTTTTCTGCGCGCCTTCGCAAGGAGGATACATCTCCGCCGCGTTGGGCGAAATCATCCAGCAAAAGCCCCTCAGAGAGCCTCAGACGCAGCATAGCATATTCTTCTGCATCCCCTCCATAAGAGACACCCCCAAAAGAAACTCCTTCTATAAAAGCTTGCAGGTCCTCTGGATAAGAAAAGCGTTTCCCATCAAAAAAGGAGTGGGCGGCAGGACCGAACCCGAGGTATTCCTCGCAGCGCCAATATTTCAGGTTATGGCGGCTTGTAAAGCCTGCGCGGGCGAAGTTAGAAATTTCGTATTGCGTAAAACCGGCGTTTTTCAGCGTCTGTATGGTTTGCAGATACATTGCGGCGGTATCGTCCTCGCTGGGGCAGTCGGCTAGGAGCGGGCTGTCTGCGAACGGCGTCCCCGGCTCGATTTGCAGCAGATAGGCGGAGATATGCTGTATGGGGAGCCTGAGTGCGAAGGAAAGCGTATCTTGCAGACTTTGTTTTGTCTGACGCGGGACTGCGAGCATGACGTCCAAAGAGATGTTATGGATTCCGGCGCGGTGCAGCGTTTCGACTGCCGTTTGAATCTGCGCCGGGGAGTGCCTGCGCCCTAAGAGCCTTAATTCTTCCGCATTAGCCGACTGCATGCCGAGCGAAGCGCGGTTAACGCCTGCTTCCTTCCACGCGGCGGCGCGGGGCGGCGTGACGGTGCATGGATTGCATTCGAGGGTGATTTCAGCGTCGGCAGAGAGAAGAAAGCTTTCCTTTACCGTCCGGATCAATGCGGCGATCGTCTGCGGGCGAATGAGCGACGGCGTGCCGCCGCCAAAATACAGCGTATCGGCGGGAATTTTCTGCGCCGCATAACGCGTGATCTCCCGTTTCATCGCCGCAAAGAAACGTTCCTCGATGTCGATGCGCCACGGTTGGGAGTAGAAGTCGCAGTAAGGACATTTCTGTGCGCAGAACGGGACATGGAGATAGATTCCGATCATGATTGTTCCGCCATGAGCGCGTTTGCAAGCGCGATATACTGTTCCGTCGTCAGCGCTTCGGCGCGGGCGGTCGGGGAGATGCCGCATGCGGTCATGGCGCGTATAATCTCCCCCTTTGGGACGCCTAAACCCGCGCTGAGCGGATTGGGGAGGGTCTTTCTCCGCTGGGAGAAGGCAGCCTTAACAACGCGGAACAGGAAGGCTTCCGTATGCTCGTCCGCAATCCCGTCCGGGCGGGATTTTTTTAGATCGAGCCGGATGACGGCGGAATCGACGTTTGGAGCGGGCATGAAGCTGCCGCGCGACACCTCAAACAGCAGCCTTGGCTCGGAATAGTATCGCACGGCGAAGGTGATAGCGGAGCATTCGCGGCTGCCCATCGACGCGCAGAGCCGCGCTGCCGCCTCTTTTTGCACCATAACTGTGACAGCGGTGATCGGCAGGCGCTGCTCAAGCAAATACATCAGAATCGGTGAGGTGATATAATAAGGAAGGTTTGCGCAGACGAACACCTCCATGTCGGGAAATTCCTCCGCCAGCAGCGCGGGAAGATCGACCTTTAAGATATCTTTGAAGATGACCGTGACATTATCAAATCCGGCGAGGGTTTCCGCCAAAACCGGGGCGAGCGACTGATCGATCTCAACTGCGACGACTTTTTTTGCTCTGGCGGCAAGCTCGGCGGTCAGCACGCCAAAGCCCGTACCGATCTCCAAAACGCCGCAGGACGCCGCTGCGCCGCCCAATTCGGCGATACGCGGGCAGACTGCCGGGTTGATGAGAAAGTTTTGTCCCAAGGATTTACGGAAGGAAAAGCCGTAGCGCGCGGCGATCTCCTTGATGCGTGCGGGGGAAGAAAGCGATTTATGATTCAAAGCTGCCAGCTCCTTTTGTGAAAAGTCATACGGCGGCAAACGCACCGCATAGTATTATTATCGGTTATTCCGCCACGTTTGTCAAGGGGAGGCTTCCCGAAGGGAAAGCGCCCTCCCAAGAAAGAGGAAAGGTATGGTCGTATGGCGAAAAGCTTTACCAAGGCGCAGACAGTTTTACGCAGCACGGCGCTGCTGACCGTTTCTTCGCTTTTCCTGCAAATATTAGGCTTTATCTACCGCATTCTGCTTTCACGGATGCTCACAGCCGAGCAGATGGGGGTTTACGGACTGCTGATGCCGGTTTACGCGGTACTCAATGCCGGGACGCTTTCCGGCTTTTCTTTGGCGGCAGCGCGCACAACTGCCGATTTCTCCGGCGGCAGAGAAGCGCTTTTACGCCGGGCTTCACAGACGGTGCGGGCGGCGTTTTCCATGTACGCCCTCTTTTTTTGTCTGGCGGCGATCCTTTTTTCGCTGATCTCCGGCGGACTTTCCGAGCTGCTTGGTGAGGAGCGGCTGCGGACAGCGCTTTTGCTTTTATTGCCCTGTCTATTGATGACAGCGCTGGAAAACATTCTGAAATCGGTCTTTCAGGGGCTTAAAAACGTCACGCCGTCGATGATATCCGAGTGCAGTGAGCAGATTGTGCGGATTGTTTCGGTGGGATTTATCCTTTTGATGATGAACGCGAAGGCAGGGGACGGAGCGCGCGCCTGCGCGGGAATCGTCTGCGGAATGATCGTCAGCGAGATCGCGTCGGACGTCATCCTGCTGCTGTTTGCGCGCGGCACGCTGCCAAAGGCTCCGAAAACGCATCTGCTCGACGGCGCAATTCTGCGCTGTGCGCTGCCGGTCTGCGCGGGAGCGGCGTGCGGGATGCTGCTTTCAAGCGCTTCGGGGGCGATTATCCCGGCGGCGCTGCAGCGCTACGGCTTTTCCGCGCGGCTTGCGCTTTCGGATTACGGGACGCTCAGCGGAATGCTGCTGCCGCTTTTAAGCTTTCCGGGGGCGTTTATCTCGCCGATCAACACCGTGATGCTGCCGCGGATTACCGAAAGCTTTGCGGCAAAGGACCGCGCCGCCACCCGCCGCCGCGCGGCGAAGACCATTTTAGCCGGAAGCTTTGCCGGCGTGCTGTTTGAGGGTGCGGCGGTGGTGTTCGCACCGTCGTTATGCGGAATATTCTTTGGAGAAAAGGCGCCGGCGGGGATGGATCAGGTCTTTTTGTTAGGCTTAGCGGCGCTGACCGGATTCATCGGCGCGGGCGCGTCCTGCGTATTAAACGCGCTTGGAAAGCAGCGGCAGCTCATGCTGAACAACATCATCACCGGGATGATTGAGCTGCCCTCGCTCTATCTGGCGATCTCCGCTTACGGGCTGACGGGCTATGCGATGGTTTCGGCGATCTTAGGCGCAGC
>CAZPLR010000027.1:0-25701 GCA_964587555.1 uncultured Oscillospiraceae bacterium | reverse complement strand
GGTATAGAACAGAATTCGCTCGGTAGTAGTTGTTTTACCAGCATCAATATGAGCCATTATACCAATATTACGGGTCATTTCAAGTGAAACGTCTCTTGGCATAATAACCTCCTTAGCGTTTTGTGCTGCGGGAAAAGCTTAAAAAGCCCGTCCGCACAGCGGAAAAATACATCTCTTCAGCGCAAAAGCAGCACATACAGTGTTTATTCTGTCCGCAAGGCGCAGTGTTATCCCCGCCTTGCCGCCGCTTACTTCAAAACGCTTCGGATCAGAATCTGAAGTGCGCAAACGCTTTGTTTGCTTCAGCCATTTTATGCATGTCTTCTTTTCTCTTGCATGCGCCGCCCATGCCGTTTAAGGCATCTAACAGCTCGTTTGCAAGACGTTCCTTCATAGTCTTCTCGTTACGGGCGCGAGAATAGGTTACGATCCAACGTAAGCCTAGGGTTTCACGTCTTTCCGGTCTGACCTCCATCGGCACCTGATAGGTCGCGCCGCCGATACGGCGGGCTTTAACCTCTAAGGACGGCATGATGTTTTCCATTGCGTCGTGGAAAACCTCTAGGGCGTCCTTGCCGGTTTTCTCTGCTACGATAGCAAAGGCATCGTAAACGATTCTCTGAGCAACACCTTTTTTGCCATCCAGCATCACATTGTTGATCAGACGGGTAACGAGTTTAGAATTGTAAAGCGGATCCGGCAAAACGTCACGTTTTGCGACATTACCTCTTCTTGGCACTTTACTTCCCTCCTTCATATAATGAATTCATCGGTACTCGAAAGAAAACTAACTCCCGTTGTTCCAATGTCAGGCGATATCCGCTGTTTTTAAGCATATATCCGCCATACACGGCAACAAAAAAGTACGGTAATTATTTCTTCTTCGCAGCACCAGCTTTTGGACGCTTAGCACCGTATTTCGAGCGGGACTGGTTTCTGTTGTTTACACCCTGTGCGTCCAAGGTACCACGAATAATGTGATAACGAACACCCGGTAAGTCCTTTACACGTCCGCCACGGATCAAAACCACGCTATGCTCCTGTAAGTTGTGACCGATACCCGGAATATAGGAAGTAACTTCCTGTCCGTTGGTCAGCTTAACTCTCGCGATCTTTCTTAACGCAGAGTTCGGCTTTTTCGGGGTCGTTGTCTTAACTGCCGTGCAAACGCCGCGCTTCTGCGGGGAGTTCTGATCGATTGCAACCTTCTTCATCGAGTTGTAACCTTTTAATAACGCCGGAGCAGTCGACTTGGTGCTGACAACAGCACGACCTTTTCTGACAAGCTGGTTAAAAGTAGGCATACCGCACCTCCTTCTTTCATTTTTATAAACTTCTGCCTGCAAAACTCTTTGCAGATTTCGCGCTTTGTCCGCCGACAAAACGAAATAGACATGGATTCCCTGATAAAATCCAGCATTTATTATGATAACATCTTTCGGCATTTTTGTCAATCGATTCCGCTGGATTATGTCGGGAGAAAATGCACATTCTACGCTCAAAAAAATTGTGCAGCCCGCCAAAAGGACTGCACAATCTGTTTTCCCTTAATCTGCGCTTTCAGAAAGAATCCCCGTATCATCCAGCGGCGCGATAGAAGCCATCGCGTTCACTGCCGCCGGCGCCGGAGCGGTTTCCTCAATCTCGACGTTGCGATAGCAGCTCATACCGGTACCAGCCGGGATCAGCTTACCAATGATAACGTTCTCCTTCAGACCGAGCAGCGGGTCGACGCTGCCTTTGATTGCAGCTTCGGTCAGCACGCGGGTCGTTTCTTGGAACGAAGCGGCGGACAGGAAACTGTCGGTCGCAAGCGAAGCCTTTGTGATACCAAGCAGAACCGCCTGATAACTCGCCGGCGTCAATTCCTCGCCGTTTGCCGCACGTGCCTCGATTATTTTGTTCTGCGCATAGACCTCGGTGCGATCCACCTGCGTTCCGGCAATCAGCGCGGTGTCGCCGGCATTTTCGACGCGAACCTTTTTCATCATCTGGCGGACAATGACCTCAATGTGCTTGTCGTTGATATCAACGCCCTGCAAACGGTAAACCTTCTGAACCTCGGTAATAAGGTAATTCTGCACGTCAAGCTCGCCCTTTACAGCAAGCAGGTCATGCGGATTGATCGAGCCTTCGGTCATTGGATCACCCACCGCGATATGATCGCCGTCGTGAACCTTCACACGGTATCCGTATGGAATCTCGTAATCCTTCGCCTCACCGTTCTCCGGCGTGACAATGACATGCTTGTTCTTCTTCACCTCGTCTACCCGAACAACGCCTGCAAGCTCCGAGATCATAGCGGCATTCTTCGGCTTTCTGGCCTCGAACAGCTCTTCAACGCGCGGAAGGCCCTGCGTGATATCCTCAGTACTGGCAATACCGCCGGTGTGGAAGGTACGCATGGTCAGCTGCGTGCCCGGCTCGCCGATCGACTGCGCCGAGATAACACCGACAGCCTCGCCGATCGAAACCACCTTGCCGTTGGCAAGGTTTGCGCCGTAGCACTTAGCGCAAATGCCGCGCTTGGCTTCGCAGGTCAGGATTGAGCGGATACGAACCGATTTCACACCGGTGGATACGATCCTTGCTGCGTCATCCTCATCCATGAGCTTGTCGCACGAAACCAAAACCTCGCCGGTCTGCGGATCAGTAAAGTCGTTCAGCAGATAGCGCCCGATCAAACGCTCCTTGAAGTCCTCAATCAGTTCATTGCCCTCGCGGATCTCGCTCACCTCAAAGCCGCGCTTGGTGTGGCAGTCGTTCTGGCGGATGATAACCTCCTGAGAAACATCGACCAGACGGCGGGTCAGATAGCCCGAGTCAGCGGTACGCAGCGCGGTGTCAGCCAGACCCTTACGCGCGCCTCTGGAGGAAATAAAGTATTCCAAAATGTTTAAGCCTTCACGATAGTTTGCACGAATCGGAATCTCAATCGTCTTACCAGAGGTGTTCGCGATCAGCCCGCGCATACCGGCAAGCTGACGGATCTGCGCAGGATTACCACGCGCTCCGGAGTCTGCCATCATGAAGATCGGGTTGTAACGATCCATGCTGGAGGTCTGGGCTTTACCAACCTCCTCAGTCGTATGATTCCAAATATCGGCGATATTGCGGCTGCGTTCTTCCTTGGTGATAAGACCGTCCTCGTACTCCTCAATGATCTCCTCGATCTTCTCATCCGCTTTGGCAAGCAATTCCTTTTTGTTTGCCGGGATGGTCGCGTCGCTTACTGCAACGGTAAGCGCGCCGATCGTGGAGTATTTATAGCCCTGCGCCTTGATCTGGTCAAGCACCTCTGCGGTGACGACCGTGCCATGCGTCTTAATGCACCTATCTATAATCATTCCAAGCTGCTTCTTGCCGACCAAGAAATTGACCTCAAGCTTTAACTCGTTGCCTGCAACACTGCGGTCGATAATGCCGATATCTTGCGGAATCGGGTGATTAAAAATAATCTTGCCAATCGTGGTTTCCACAAGCCCGGTGTAAAGTCTGCCGTTCACTTCGCGGGACATCCGCACCTTAATGCGGCTGTGCAGCGTGATGATCTTCTCTTGATACGCCATCATCGCTTCGTTCTCGTCGCGGAATACCTTTCCTTCACCCGGTTCCCCGTCCTTATCAAGGGTCAGATAGTAGGAGCCAAGAATCATATCCTGCGTCGGAACCGCAACCGGCTTGCCGTCGGACGGCTTAAGGATGTTGTTTGCAGCAAGCATCAGGAATCTCGCCTCAGCCTGCGCCTCAGCCGACAGCGGCACATGGATCGCCATCTGGTCGCCGTCAAAGTCGGCATTGAACGCTGTACAAGCTAGCGGATGCAGCTTTAACGCGCGTCCCTCAACTAAGATCGGCTCAAACGCCTGAATACCAAGACGGTGCAGCGTCGGCGCACGGTTGAGCAGCACCGGATGATCCTTGATAACTACCTCCAGCGCGTCCCAAACCTCAGGCTTGACGTTCTCAACCATCTTTCTGGCGCTCTTAATGTTCTGGCTTGCGCCGGTATCGACCAACCGTTTCATAACAAACGGCTTAAACAGCTCCAAAGCCATCTCCTTTGGAACGCCGCACTGATACATTTTCAGCTCCGGACCAACGACGATAACCGAACGGCCGGAATAGTCGACGCGCTTACCGAGCAGGTTTTGGCGAAAACGCCCCTGCTTGCCCTTGAGCATGTCGGAAAGTGATTTCAGCGCGCGGTTGTTCGCGCCGGTGACAGCTCTGCCGCGTCTGCCGTTGTCAATCAGCGCATCGACCGCCTCTTGCAGCATGCGCTTCTCATTGCGAACAATGATATCCGGTGCAGAAAGCTCAAGCAGCCGTTTTAAACGGTTGTTGCGGTTAATAACGCGGCGGTAAAGATCGTTTAAATCAGAGGTAGCAAAACGACCGCCGTCAAGCTGAACCAGCGGACGGATGTCCGGCGGAATGACCGGCACAACGTCCAAAATCATCCACGCTGGTTTATTTCCGGAGGACAGGAACGCCTCAACAACCTCTAAACGCTTTAAGATGCGCACACGCTTCTGCCCCTGCGCGCTGTCGCTTAGCTCGGCGTGCAGCTCGTCGGAAAGCACCTTTAGCCCAGTGCGGGTGTCGGTCAGCGCTGCCGGCTGCAGCGTCGGTTTTGCAGCCTCGGCGTATTTGATATAGCTTTCATACAGCGAGATATCCTCGTCCTCCTCGGCGTTTTCGATCTTCTGCTTCATATCGGCAATGATATTGTCAAGCACGTTTTCGCCCTCGCCGACATTTTCCTGCATTTGCTCCAGATAGTCGACCATGTCGTTCAATGCGTGCATATCGCTTACCTTTTTGCGCAGCTGGGTCGCAAAAGCCAAAGACGCCTTGGAAAGCTGCATATCGACCAGCAGCTCCTTCACCGCCTCCGCGCCGATGCCAACGCGGAATTTATCGCTGTAAACCTCGTAGTTTTCGTTGTATTCCTTTTCGCTCAAAAGGCTGCATTTTTCCAGCGGAGAAATGCCCGGATCAAGCACGATGTATTTGGAAAAGTATAAAACCTCCTCCAAACGGCGCGGCGTGATATTTAAAAGCAGACCCATTTTGGATGGAATCCCCTTGAAGTACCAGATATGGGAAACCGGCGTCGCAAGCTCGATATGCCCCATCCTCTCACGTCTTACTTTTGCGCGCGTGACCTGCACGCCGCACTTTTCGCACTTTTTGCCTTTATACTTGATACGTTTGTATTTACCGCAGTTACATTCCCAGTCCTTCATAGGCCCGAAAATCTTTTCGCAGAACAGACCGTCGCGTTCCGGTTTGAGGGTACGATAGTTGATCGTTTCCGGCTTTAATACCTCGCCGTAGGACCATTCCCTGATCTGCTGCGGTGAAGCAAGTCCGATTTTGATCGAATCAAAAGTTGTAAACTCCACGAATTATCGCTCCTTTATCATTAGCCGATTTCCATCAGGCAGTTAAAATTTCTATGACCAATGGTCGCTTTTACTGATCGAAATCGTCCATCGCGTCAAACTGATAGCTTTCATCGTCCGAATTTAGGTCAAGCATCTCGTCTTCATACGCATCCTCCGCCGCTTCGGTGATCTCATTTTCATTCTCATCGGTCACGGTGAAGCCCTCGTAAGCCTTGTCGTCGACATAATCGGTCGGCATCCGATGGTCGCTGTCAAGCCCCGTTTCATCCTCGTCATAGTGGTTACTTAAGTCGATCTCATTCTTATCCGCGTCAAGCACGCGCATATCCAGTCCGAGCGACTGCAATTCCTTTATCAGCACCTTAAAGGATTCCGGAACCCCCGGCGTCGGAACATTCTGCCCTTTGACAATCGCCTCATAGGTCTTAACACGCCCGTCGACGTCGTCCGACTTGACCGTCAGGATCTCCTGCAGCGTATACGCCGCACCGTAAGCCTCCAGCGCCCAAACCTCCATCGCGCCAAGACGCTGTCCGCCAAACTGCGCTTTGCCGCCAAGCGGCTGCTGCGTTACCATCGAGTAAGGGCCAATCGAACGCGCGTGGATCTTATCGTCAACCAAATGATGCAGCTTTAGGTAGTACATATAACCGACTGTAACCGGATTGTCAAAGCGCTCGCCGGTACGGCCGTCGTAAACGTAGGTCTTGCCGTCGACGCTGTTGCCGGTCGCCTGAAGCAGCTTGTGAATATCCGCCTCGTGCGCGCCGTCAAATACCGGAGTCGCAATCTGCCAGTTCAGCGCTTTACAAGCGTATGCTAAATTGACCTCAAGCACCTGTCCAATATTCATACGAGAAGGTACGCCCATCGGATTTAACACGATATCAAGCGGCGTGCCGTCTGGCAAAAACGGCATATCCTCCATCGGCAGGATACGGGAAACAACGCCCTTGTTGCCATGGCGTCCCGCCATCTTATCGCCGACCGAAAGCTTTCTCTTCTGCGCGATATAGCAGCGGATCACTTCGTTTACGCCGGCGCCAAGCTCTTCGTTGTTTGTATTGTTGCGGGTTAAGACCTGCACGTCGACCACAATGCCGTATTCGCCGTGCGGAACACGCAGAGAGGTATCGCGCACCTCACGCGCTTTCTCGCCAAAGATCGCGCGCAGCAGCTTTTCCTCAGCAGTCAATTCCGTTTCGCCCTTTGGCGTTACCTTACCGACTAAGATGTCGCCGGAACGCACCTCCGCGCCAATGCGGATAATACCATGCTCATCCAGATTTGCAAGCGCCTCCGCACCGACGTTCGGTACCTCGCGGGTGATCTCCTCCGGCCCAAGCTTGGTGTCGCGCGCTTCTACTTTATGCTCCTCGATATGGATCGAGGTGTAAACGTCATCTCTGACTAATTTTTCATTGATTAAGACAGCGTCCTCGTAGTTATAACCCTCCCAGGTCATAAAGCCGATCAGCACATTTTTGCCAAGGCTGATCTCGCCGCCGTTGGTCGAAGGGCCGTCCGCCAGCACGTCGCCGATCCGAATCTCCTCCCCTTTGGAAACGATCGGGATCTGGTTGATACAGGTGCCCTGATTCGAACGAAGGAATTTAATCAGATCATAAGTGACCTTCTCGCCAGCCTCTGTTTCCAGCACAATCGAGTCCGCCGAAACGCGGATCACCTTGCCGTTGTGCTTCGAAACGACTACCGAGCCGGAGTCAACGCCGGCTTTATATTCCATACCGGTGGCAACAATCGGCGCCTCGGTCTTGAGCAGCGGAACTGCCTGACGCTGCATGTTCGCACCCATCAGGGCGCGGTTTGCGTCGTCGTTTTCCAAGAACGGGATCATCGCGGTTGCGATAGAAACTACCATCTTCGGAGAAACGTCCATATAATCGACCTTTTCGCGCTCGATCTCTAAAATCTCGTCACGGTAGCGGGCGTTGACCTTTCTGCGGGCAAAGGTGCCCTCCTCGGTCAGCGGCTCGTTCGCCTGTGCGACGATATAGTTATCCTCTACGTCAGCCGGCATATATACGACCTCGTCAAGCACCCTGCCTGTCGCCTTGTCCACGCGGCGGTACGGCGCTTCTACAAAGCCGTACTCGTTGACCCGCGCAAAGGTCGCAAGATAGGAAATTAAACCGATGTTCGGCCCTTCCGGCGTTTCAATCGGGCACATGCGCCCATAATGCGTATAGTGAACGTCTCTAACCTCGAATCCGGCGCGGTCACGGGATAATCCGCCCGGGCCCAACGCGGAAAGACGTCTTTTATGGGTCAGCTCCGCCAGCGGATTATTCTGATCCATGAACTGTGACAGCGGAGAGGAGCCAAAGAATTCCTTGATCGCCGCAGTAATCGGACGAATGTTAATCAGCGAGGTCGGCGTGATATTCTCGCCGTTCTCCTGCGTTTGCAGCGACATCTTCTCCTTAATGACGCGTTCCATTCTGGTAAAGCCGATTCGAAACTGATTTTGCAGCAGCTCGCCGACCGAACGGATACGGCGGTTGCCTAAGTGGTCAATATCGTCCACTGTGCCGACGTCAAAGCAGAGATTGGAAAGGTAGTTGATTGAAGCTAAGATATCGTCGATGATAATAATACGCGGAATCAGCGCGGTCGCGCGTTCCTTAACCAGCGCAAGCAGCTGCTCGTGATCGTCGCCCGCCTCCGCAATGATCTGCTTCAGAACCGAAAGCCTGACCATCTCGTTGATGCCGCAGGCTTCCTTCTCTTCTGCGGAGATCTCGACAAAATCCTCAATGTTGACCATGCCGTTGGAGAACACCTTGACTGGACGGGTGCTCCCGGCGTTGTTGATATCCTCGACCGTTAAATATGCGGTAAAGATACCGGCGCGCTGGATCTCCATCGCCTTCTCCTCATCGATGCGGTCGCCGGCAAGCGCAAGCACTTCGCCAGTTTCCTCATTGACGATATCGCGCGCTAAAACCTGACCCTTCAAGCGTGCGGCAATGGCTAATTTTTTATTGTATTTATAACGTCCAACACGGGAAAGATCATAACGATGCGGATCAAATAACAGCGGGACCAAGTGCTTAACCGCGCTCTCGATGGTCGGCGGCTCGCCCGGACGCAGCTTGCGATAAATCTCCTGCAAAGCTTCTTCGCCGTTCTTGGTGGTATCCTTGTTGAGCAGCGTCGAATCGATCAGGCGATCCTCAAGGTAATTGCCGTTTTCGTCCTTCACATTAAAGATCTCGTGAATCTCCTCGGCGGTTCCCAATCTGCCGGTCAGCGCGCAGCTATAGTCGGCGTTCACGTCCTCAACCGGCACGTCGTCACGCAGCATCAGTATTGCTTTGATCAGCACCGTGATCGGCAGCTTCCTGTTTTTGTCGATGCGCACTTGGAAAAAGTCGTTGGAGTCAGTTTCGTATTCGAGCCAAGCGCCGCGGTTTGGATTTATGGTCGAGGTGTAAAGCTTTTTTCCGTTTTTGTCATAAGCCTCGCTGAAATAAACGCCCGGGGAACGCACTAGCTGCGAAACGATAACGCGCTCCGCGCCGTTGAAAACAAAGGTGCCGCTTTCGGTCATCAGCGGGAAATTACCCATGAATACCGACTCGGTCTTGACCTCGCCGGTTTCTTTATTTTGAAGTCTGGCGGTCACGCGCAGCGGCGCCTCGTAAGTGGTATCGCGCTTTTTACATTGCTCGATGGTGTATTTTGGGGTTTTCTCCAGCTTATAGCCGATGAAATCCAGAACCAACTTCCCATTGAAGTCCGTGATCTCGGAAATTTCGTCAAAAACCTCCTGAAGTCCCTTGGTGATAAACCAGTTATAGGACTTTTTCTGAATCTCGATCAGATTTGGGGTTTCTAAAACTTCATTGATCTTAGCAAAGCTTTTGCGGGTGCGGCGGCCATATTGTACGTCAGTGACATGAACGCCTTCCACTTCGCTCACTACCGGCTTTTCTACTACCATTGGCATATCCACTCCATTCTCTTGATTATCATCTTATGCGGTTGCTTTTTGCCGCGCTGCCTTTTTGACAGCACAAAGCCGATCCTGTGCAGCCTCATTTTCATAAATCGCTGACGCAAGACCGTCTGTAAAGCAAAAAAGTTTTATCTTAGTCGGCGCAAAATGCTTTTTCAAAAAAATTCGAAAAACCTCTTGCACTTTTCTAAAATGTATGATATACTTAATCTGTAAGCTCATCTGGCTGACAGCATTTTGATACATTATGGCATTATATCATAATTTTGTTCCCCTGTCAAGGGGCTTTTTCTTTTTTGGAAAAAAGCACTGTCCATTTTTGTGAACAGTGCTTTTTTTGTAAAATATGGCAACGGCATTTTATTCTTTCAATAGCATCTCCCGCAATATTGGGATCATCGCCTGCGCCATCCGGTAAAAGCCTAAATCATTCGGATGGGCGCGGTCAACCGTACAGCCGTCGCGGCAATCTGTCCCAAATAGCGTTCTGCCATCTAAAAAGCGGATATTTTGATCCCCCGCCGCCCGCGCGCAGCAAACCGTCTGCTCGATCACCCTGCGCATCTCATCCTGCGGCTCAAAATCGGCGTTCGGGCGGGAAACGCAGAGGATCGGGATATCCGGATGCGCCGCCCGCACCGCCTGATAAAGCGGCTTATGCGTTTGCCGCAGATGCGCAGCATTCGGCGCGTTATGGTCGTAGTCAAGCACAAACGCGCACATCGGCAGCGACGCAAGATACGCCGCCATCTCCGGCTCGCCCTTTCCCGCGCCGGAAAAGCCCAAATTTCGCTGATCCAGGTCTAATGCGCGGGAGATAAATCCCTGATAGCTGTTTCCCGGACGGGAGGCGCATCCGCCCTGCGTAATCGACGATCCGTAATAGACTACCGGCTTGTCAAGCCGGTAGCTTCCGCCCTTTTGAATGACCGCCTCCGCTTCAAACCCAAGCTCCAAATGGGACACGTTGTTATAAAGCGGGAAATCGATTGTAATATCCCGCATTTCGCGGCTTCCAAAGTGCAGGATCGACTCATAACCGTGCGCGCGGGCATTTTGATCCCACGGCGGTACAAATTCGCCAAAATATCTGCTGGTGTGATCCTCGGTGATATAGAGGTCAAAACCGCTCGATCCGGTCAACGGCATATGCGGCATATTGCATAACAAATCGTAGCCGCAGCGCAGCGCGACATATTCGGAATCGGTAGCAAATCGCACTCTTCCCCCAGCCGTATTGGTGTAAAGGGCGTAAACGCCCTCGCTGACCCTTCTTGCCACATCTTCCGGCATACGGCAATAGACCGGCTTTTCTCCCGTATAAAGCGACCCCGCGTCCAGCCCATAGATCGTAAAGCAGCGCTCCGCTGCGTCATGCCAAATAACCCCCGGCTGGTCGATACGCACCGATATCTGTAAATTCTTATCCACTTGCTCGGCAGTTTTCATCTTTTTTCTTTCCTTTCATCCGCATAAAGCTGTAAAACCGGCGAACGCAGCACCCCGAGATCCTTTAGCTGATACTCATAGCAGAAGCTGTCGTCCGTCGTGCGCCACGCATGCGGCCAAGAGGCATTCTGCGTGCAGTTATGTACCGCGCCAAAGCCATTGTAGCGGTTGCCGTAAAGCGTCACCTCGATATGATGCGTTCCGGCAAAAAGCGTTCCAAGCTCGCACTCATACGGCGGGTAGGCGATAACGCCCGCATTTTTTGCGTCGCAGCGCACCCGCATACAGCCTCCGCGATAATAACTGATACGAAGCGAGGCTCGCTTCTCTTCCTGTAAGGTAAAATCAAACGCATAGGTGACGTTTCCGGTATAAAACGGCAGTCCCTGCGATACGATGCTGCCAAAGCCCAGCTTATCCGGCAATTCCTCCAAAACCGCGTCTGTACCAATCAGCTTCACGCCGAACGCGCCCAGCAGATAGCACCACTCCATTTGCAGATCCTCAGTGAACGGATATACGATTTCCAACACATTTCTGCCGACCGCCAAATCCGGAAGGGGTACTGTCTTGATTGCCTCGTCAACATAGTAACCGCAGACTTTTTCTTGCACTTCAGCACCATTCAGGAGGATACGCGCCCGCTTCGCCTGCTCCAACGCTAATTTACAGCCGGAAAACGCCTTTTTGCTCTCAAACGCAAAGCGCAGTCTTACGGTATGCTTCGCAGCAGTCTGCTTCGAAACGCCGGTCACCCATGGCTGGGCAATCTCGCCGCCGTGCAGCGCAAAGCCCGCTTTTGCCCGCAGGATGTTGTCGAGCCGCAGCATTTCCTCCTTCGGCGCAAAGCCTTCATCATCCAGTGCATATTCCGCCAAATCAAGCAGCAGCGCGTTGTCCTCCGAAAGCGTATAATGAACCGGACGCAGGAAGGAAATCTGCTCCTGCGGCTGCGGTCTGGCAGGCAAGACGACTTTATTTTCCTTTCCCGGCGTCAGCCGCAGCAGCAGCGACCGATATGGAACATGGGTCACTGTAATTCTCGTTTCGCCTGCCTTTGCGTCGTATGAAACCGGCAAAACCCGTCCGGTAATCGTATCGTACAGCTCCGCTTTCTTGCATCCGTTCACCGTAACCGTCAGCGTCCTTTCCCGCGTCACATCCGGCGCCGCCTTTTTTCCGTCGGCGATAAATAGCCACGAAGCCGCTCCATCGGCGCGGTATTGCGTAATCAGATCCTCTGCCATCGCGCCGTCGCTCTCCCGGATGGACACCTCGGTAAACGGTTTCAGCGCAGTATAAAGCGCGCTGCGGTCAAACGGGATATGCGCGGTTTCGGCGCAAAGCGTTTTTGCCTCATCAGACGGCACGGCATCTACAAACTCCGGCACATTGCCCATAAAAACAACGGTTCCGCCCGCCGCCGCAAAATCACGCAGTCTTGTCACCGTGCTGCTTCTTAAGGTGCGGCAGTCTGGCACGACCACCACATCATAAGCCATCTCCCCGACCTTCAACGGATTGCCCGCTCTTTCGCATTGGCTCGGCAGCAGCGACTCGCTGATGAAATCGAAATCGTACGCGCCGAATAACAGCCACTCCGTGACCGTCTTGAAATTCTCGTCCAACGTTTGGCGGATAAGCGCGTTCTGCTCCTTCGGCCCCCAGTATAACCAGCAGCTTTCCACCGGATGGATCACGCCGATGCGCACAATCGGCGTGCCGCGCGTCAGCGCCGTATTCAGCCGCGCAAAATGATCCTCCACATAGCGGTATTCCTTGTACCATGGGGACTGATACGAAATAGACGCCGGATAATCGCGCTTTGCTTCGCCCTCCATCGATACCCAAGATAGATGCGGCACGCGCACCGTCACGCCGAGCGCTGCCTGCCAATCGCCCTGAAACTTATGCCCGCGGAAATCAAAATCCCAGCCGGTCACACCATACAGCTCGGAAAGCATTCCCTCGCGCCCATACTGATGCACCGCCGACTGCGCCTGCTTTGCGGTTGTGAACTCGGTCATATCCGCCAACATATCAATCCCCGGCAGCGCAAACGAGCGATAGGATCGCATCGCCTCGCCGAGCGCGGCAGTCTGCGACTGTAAGGTCGGCTCCTCCATCATATGGCCGGTCAGCGCAATCCCGTGCGCTTTGCACCATCCGCCGCACTGGTCGGCAAACGCCTGCGCAAACCGTTCCGCAATATGATCGTGGTAGCAGTACCGCGCTCTGGACGGCATTCCATCCGGCAGATCCCAAATCAGCTCCGGCAGATGGTCGAGAATGTCCATTCTGTAGGTCTGTTTAAAGCTTTCCGCAAAATCCGGCGTCCACGGCAGGATCACATCCATTTCGTCCGACGCATAATTCAAGGTGCGTTTGTGGGAAAACTGCGGCTCATCGGTGAAGATGGACGGAACGGTTTCTCCAAACTCCCCTCCAACCGCCGCCAGATAGCTTTCGTAGGTGATCTCAATGAAATCCTGCATCGCCTTTGGGTTTAGGGTATCAATGTAGGTTTCATTATTAAACCAAGAGCTTCCCTTTGCCGTTTCTAAATAGGCGTACCACTTTTTTCCCTTCGCCGCCTGATTCTCCTCCACCCGCGTTCCGGAAAGAAGCGCGCCGTCCGCGCTTAAAACGACATCATACGCTGCAAGCAGCACGCCGTTTTCGCTCCTGACTGCGGCAGCTGAGGAAATATTGATATGCCCAGCCTTTCCTTCCCCATAGGGAAACGGGGTAAACAGCAGGCTATGCTGGCGATTCTCCGCCTTTTTCGTGGCATAACCGCCCGCAAACCCGCTCGGCCAGCGGTCCTCGTCATAAAGATAAGCGCGCATATGATCGTTTTTTGCCTTGTTCACACAGGATTTAATCATCCGCATATATTCTTCCGATAAATACTTGGTCGCAAGCCCGGTACGCGGATGCATGTGAAAACCCCCGAACCCCATTTCCCTCAAAACGTCAATCTGCCGCAGAAGCTGCGCCTCGTCCAACCTGTTATTCCACGCCCAAAACGGCGCGCCCCGATATTCGCAGCTCGGATTCTCAAACAACGAAAGCGGCAAGCTTTCCGCTTTGTTCTTTGGATAAAAAACCGACATACTCATTCCCCTCCCTTGCAGCCTGCGCTTTCAAAGAACGAAAAACGCCTGCTTCTTTTACCTTCATTATACTTGCAGCGACAGCAAAAATCAAGCATTTTTTTGATTTTCCGTCTCCGTTTTAAGAAAATTCACACAATGAAAAAAACAATTTGTATGGAAAATACATCTTGTCCGAACACTGGAAAACGAGTATAATTAAAAAAAGCGTATTCTGTTTGAATCAAAGGAGGAATTTATATGGATTATACACGTTATGTCAACACAAATATCGGCACGATCGGACATTTGCTGACCTCGACCGCGCCGAATGTGCAGTCTCCGCATGGCGCGGCTGTCTGCGCGCCGGTCTTTCGTCCGGGCGTAAAAGACCGCTATATTTCCGACCGCATCTACGGCTTTTCGGCGGGCGGCGGGATCATCATGCCGCTTGAAGAAAGATGCGCCGACTTCATGCAAAACGGCAGCGTTTTCGACCATGATTTCGAAACTGCAAAGCCGGACTATTACGCCGTCATGCTGGAGGATACCGGTATCCAAGCGGAATTGACCGCCTACCATAATACCGGCATTTTCCGTTTCACCGGTGAAAATTGCCGCTATGCCGCCGTCTATTTCAAGCGCTGCATCCGCTGCGAAACCATACAGAACCGGATTGTCGCCGCTGCCGCTCTCGACGAGCAGACCGCTATGACCGGCGTTTACGAGTTTTCCTCCTGCGAGGGCTTTGAAGTGATAAATACCCAAACGCCGGGCTTCTATAAGCCGGAAATCCCAGACGATACCACCGTTGTGCTGGTCAAGCTTTCCGGGCCGGAAACAATCGTGAAATTCGCGCTCAGCGCCATCGGAAAGGAAAGCTGCGAGAAAAGCTTTGCCCGCTCGGTGCAAAATCACAGCTTTGAGGAGCTGCGCGCGCAGTGCAGCGGCGCATGGAACGCAGTCCTTTCTAAGATTCGCGTGACCGGGGACGACGAAAACCGAAAAACGGTGTTCTATACCGCGCTGTACCGCGCGCTCTCCCGGATGCACAATTACAGCGTTGACGGCGAATACATTGGCTTTGACCATCAGGTTCATGCTGACGGCGGCCACGAATACTACAGCGACGACGGGATCTGGGATACCTATCGCGGGATGCACCCGCTTCAGATGCTGCTTGAGCCAAAGGTACACAGCGACATTCTGACATCCTATCTGCGTACCTACGAGCAGGGCGGCTGGATGGCGCGTTTCCCATTCTTAGGCGGAAACCGCCCGTGCATGCTGGGCTTTCATACTGTTTCGCTTTTCGCCGACGCGCTTGCAAAGGGATTTCCATTCGATTTGGAGCTTGCTTACAAAGCGGCGTATAAAAACGCGATGGAGCGCACAATGTGCCCATGGAAGGACGGCAATGCGGGCGAGTTGACCTATTGCTATCACGAAAAAGGCTTCTTCCCGGCATTGGAGGAGGACGAAGAAGAAACCTCGGCCGAACCGGTGGAGGAATTTGAAAATCGCCAAGCGGTCGCGGTCACGATCGAGCAGTCCTATGACGACTGGTGCATCGCGCAGCTCGCTAAGGCGCTTGGTAAGAAAGAGGACGCCGCTTATTTCGAAAAGCGCGCGCGAAATTACTTAAACGTCTATAACAGAGAAACCGGGTTTGTCCATCCGCGTAAGGCGGACGGCAGCTTTGTGAAGGAATATAACCCAAAGTTCTGCGGCGGTCAGGGCGGCCGCAGGTACTTTGCAGAGAACAACGCTTATATCTATAACTTTGCCGCGCAGCATGATATTGCCGGCATGGTAGAGATGCACGGCGGCAAAGAAGCGTTTGCTCAGAAGCTTGACAATCTCTATGTCGAGCAGTATGACGGCGTGCTGAAGTCGACCTTCCTCATGCAGTATCCGGACGCCACCGGTTTGATGGGACAGTTCTGCATGGGCAACGAGCCAAGCTTTCATATCCCGTACCTCTACAACTTCTGCGGGCAGGCATATAAGACCCAGCGCAAGCTCCATGAGATACTTGACCTGTGGTTTACAAACTCCCCGCTGGGCATCTGCGGCGACGAGGACGGCGGCGCGATGAGCGCGTTCTGCGCGTTTTCCGCAATGGGATTCTACACCGTCACGCCGGGCAGCGACCGTTATGATCTGGGCAGCCCGATCTTTGACCAGATCGAGATCGACCTGCCAAACGGCAAGACCTTTACAATCGAAGCGCACGGCGCATCCCAAAAAGCAAAATATATCCAAAACGCCGAGATCAACGGCAGTCCGCTTTCCGCGCCGTATTTTACTCACGCGCAGATGCTTGAGGGAGGCACGCTTAAGCTTACAATGTCCGAGCGCCCGAACAAACAGCTTTGGGCGTGACCCGTTTCGGATCGCTCTTTGCAGCTGCTTCATTATCGCTTTACCCGTCCGGCAGGCTCAGGTTCACCTGCGGGATCTCTCCGCAGACCATCAGCTCTGCTACCGTATAGCTGCCGCTGACCTTCACCACCGGCGCGCTTTCGCGCAGCGATGTGCGCAGGCGGCAGACCACAGTCATTTTTAACCGATACCGCGTTTGGTTGATTCCGACACTCTCCATGTCGGTTCCAAATGCGGTTTTTACGGTTCCAAACAGCATTACGCCAAGCGGTACATCCGGGCCTGACGTCATAAAAAGGTCGCTGCCAAGCAGCGCGCCGAGCGGTACGGTATAACGGTATTCAAATCCGCTTTGCAGCAGCGTGGTCAGCCTTTTCTCAAATGCAAGCTGGAACGCGGTACAGCGCCCTTCGTTGAGCTGCACCGCAAGGACTTCCCCTGTCTCATCCTGCTCCATGCGGAAAAAACTCTCTCCATCAAGCCTTATGCTCTCCTCAACCGCCTGCCTTACCATGACGGCGGCGGCGGTATCGATCTGATGCCGGTTGCTTATCTGCACAGCGGGACGCAGCCACAGCGCATAGGGCAGAAGGATAAGGAGGAGCAAAAGCAAGACTGCCTTCTGCACCGGCCGTTTTTTTCTGCGCGCTCTCGCATAGGTAAGCGTCTGCATATATTTCCTCTCTTTCTGCGCAGAATACGGCGTTTTTGGTTGCAAAATGTCCTCTTCCGTGGTATAATAAAGTTGCTTTCGCATCACGATATGCCAAGCCGTAAAAAAGCAGCCAGAAAGGAAGTTTTTGCATGAACAAAAGCTATGAGCATTTAGTGGATTTAAACGATTTCAGCATCAAGCGCTGGAACGAGATCATCGATCTCGCACTTAAAATCTACAAGGATCCGGATATCTACCGCGGCGCGTGCAGCAACCGCATCTTAGCAACCCTGTTCTACGAGCCGTCTACCCGCACCCAGATGTCCTTCCAAACCGCGATGATCAAGCTCGGCGGCTCTATCATCGGCTTTGACAATCCGCAGAACTCCTCCGTTTCCAAAGGTGAAAATTATACCGATACCATCCGCATCGTCAGCGGCTACGCTGATATTCTGGTCGTGCGCCATCCGCTTGAGGGCGCTGCAAAGGCGGCGGCGCTTTACGCCGATTGCCCGGTCATCAACGCAGGTGACGGCGGTCATCTCCATCCAACGCAGACCCTCACCGACCTGGTTACTCTAAAAGCGGAGGTCGGTCATCTGGACAACCTCACCATTGGGCTGTGCGGCGACCTGAAAAACGGGCGCACCGTTCATTCGTTGATGAAGGCGCTCGCCGCCTATCCGAACAACCGCTTCATTCTTATCTCCACACCACAGCTGCAGGTGCCGCGTTATATTAAGGATATCATGGACGCCAACAACTGTCCATATACTGAGGCGCACAGCTTGGAGGACGCCATCCCGCAGCTAGACGTGCTGTACATGACACGTATCCAGCGCGAGCGTTTTACCAGCGATGAGGAATACCTCGCGCAAAAGGACGTTTATGTGCTGGACAAGGCGAAAATCTTCAAAGCAAAGCCAACCTTAAAGGTCATGCACCCGCTGCCGCGCGTCGACGAGATCGATCTGGCAGTCGACGAGGATGAGCGTGCCGTCTACTTTAAGCAGGCAAATTACGGCGTTTACGCGCGCATGGCGCTGATCCTGACGCTGCTGCACGAGAGCGCATCCTATCCGCTGATCAAGGGCGTCGACACCGGCTATGTCTGCTCCAATCCGCGCTGCATCACCAACCATGAAAAATACTTAAAGCGTTACCACACAGTAGACGGTGATATCCAGGTTTGCGAATACTGCGATAATCGTCAGCTGATCTGACAATGAGGTTTTCGAATGAAGCTTTCCGCCTGTATTGAAGTTTTATATCCGCACCTTCCGTTCATCGGCCGCGTCAAGGCGGCGGCTGAGGATCACCTCCCCGCCATCGAATTTTGGGGCTTTTCAGATAAGGACCTAAACGCCGTTTCCGCTCAAGCTGCGCTGCACGGCATGCAGATCGCCGCCTGCTGTGTCGGTACGGCAGATTCCAAAAAGGCTGCGGCATTTGACGAGTACGGTCTTGTCTGTCCGCAATCCCCCGCCCTTTTCTCAGAGATTTGCGCCGAATCGGTCGAGATCGCAAGAAAATATCAGATCCCCTCGCTGATCGTCTGCTCGGGCAAAGAGCGGACGGAATATTCCCGCAAAGCGCAGCGTGAAAATATAATCGCAAGTCTTTCGCTGGCGGCGGGGCGTTTGGCCGACAGCGGCGTCACGCTGGTGATCGAACCGTTGAATACAGCCAAAGATCACCCCGGCGTCTTTCTTTCCCGCAGTGATGAAGCGCTTGCGATCCTACAGGCGGTGAACGCGCCGCAGGTGAAGATGCTGTTTGATATCTACCATCAGCAGATGACCGAGGGGAACCTGACCGATAATATCTTGAAAATGCTCCCGTATATCGGGCATTTCCACTTGGCGGACGTGCCGGGACGGCACGAACCGGGCAGCGGAGAGATCAATTGGCGTTTTTTGCTCCCTGAGATCGAAAACGCGGGATACAAGGGATATTATGGGCTGGAGTACCTGCCGAACGGCGATACCAGCCAAACGCTTCGCTATCTGCGGGAAATATGAGAGGTGGAATCCATGCGCTTATACACAGCAAAACCGTCCGACGCGGAAAAGATCGCGCAATTTCTGACCATTGCCACCGGAAAGCGTTGGGACGAAATGACGATTCAAAATGACATTTCCGATAAAACGCAGTATTTTGTCCGGCAGGACGACCAGCTTGTTGCGGTATTCAGCATCAAGCCGCTGGCACAGGGATGTAAGCTGATCTACCGCTTGATCGTCAAAGAGCGGCTGCGCGGAAAAGGGATCGGCTCGGCAATCCTGCGGGTCAGCAAAAAGCGCTGTGAGCAGACTGGCAACACATTATATGCAGAATGCCCGCAGCGTGATGATCGGCTGGTGCATTTTTTGACCAAGAACGGCTTCACGCAGATGACCAGCTACACCGACAGAGAAAACATTGTCGGTGTTTTCCGGGGGTAAGCGCAGATGACAAATACCGCTGTTATCTGGGACTTAGACGGCACGCTGCTCGATTCCTACGACGGCATCCTGCATAGCCTGCTCGACACCCTAGCAGAGCTTTCGATCTATCCGGATCCTGCTGCGCTGCACAGCGAGATTATCGCCTCCTCTGTCAACGACTATTTACAGGCGGTCGCAGAACGCCGGGGACTTCCATTCACGCCGCTAAAGGCTCGCTTCAACGCAATCAACGATTCCTATAGCATGAGCGTCTCCGCCATGCCCGGCGCGCTCGAGCTGTTAAAAACCTTATCGGACGCCGGCGTAAGGCAGTTTGTTTACACCCATAAGGGAAAAACGACCCATGCGATCCTTTCACGGCTGGGCTTAGCGCCCTACTTCACTGAGGTTCTCACAAGCGAACACGGCTTTAAGCGCAAGCCCGATCCGCAGGCGGTCAACTTCCTCCTAAAAAAATACCGCCTCCAAAGGAATCGCTGCTGGTACATCGGCGACCGCAATCTGGATGTCGCATGCGGCTATAACGCCGGAATCCGCAGTATCCTGTTCCTGCTTCCGGAAAGCACGGTCATCCCATCCGGCAAGGAGGACGCTATCGTGCATCGCTTGCCGGAAATCGCGGATATCGTTCTGGCATAGACGTTCTTGCACAAATGACAGCAGGAATTTTTGCGTCGATTGCGGCATGGGCAAGCCATCAGCGTTCCAAGGACAGCCTTATTGGGGAACGCGAAAGGCAAATGGCAAGCTGGATCCAAAATATCCCGGCGGTATAGAAGCGCAAGAGGAAAAATGAAAAGCTGAAGGACACAATATTCTGCAAAAAGTCAGAACAAATATCCGTTACTTCGTTAAAGATTAGCAGGCGCTTTTTGAATTGTGAGCCGATAGACAACAGAATCCTCCATGATAAAAAACAAAATTCGGTTTGCCTCAAAGGAGGCAAACCGAATTTTTTCCGAAAAAGGCTGGCATCATCTGACGCCAGCCTAAAAAAGATCTTATGCGAATACGGAGAGCAGAACGCCGGCAGCAACAGCAGAGCCGATAACGCCAGCAACGTTCGGACCCATTGCATGCATGAGCAGGAAGTTTTTCGGATTCTCCTTTTGACCAACCTTCTGCGAAACACGCGCCGCCATCGGAACAGCGGATACGCCGGCAGAGCCGATCAGCGGGTTGACCTGTCCCTTAGTGACAACGCACATCAGCTTACCAAACAGTACGCCGCACGCGGTGCCGATTGAAAACGCGATCAAGCCTAACACGATGATCTTGATGGTATCCCATGTCAAGAAATACTCCGCAGTAGCGGTCGCGCCAACCGAAACGCCTAAGAAGATGGTGACAATATTCATCAGCTCGTTCTGCGCCGTCTTAACCAGACGCTCGACCACGCCGGATTCTTTCATCAGGTTGCCGAACATCAGCATACCCATCAGCGGAGCCGCAGACGGAACCAGCAGGGAAACGATTAGAGTAACCGCAATCGGGAATACGATCTTCTCGGTCTTGGAAACGCTGCGCAGCTGCTTCATCTCGATCTTACGCTCTTTCTTGGTGGTCAGCGCTTTCATGATCGGCGGCTGAATCACAGGGACAAGCGCCATGTAGGAGTAAGCCGCTATCGCAATGGAACCGAGCAGTGCCGGAGCCAAGGTCTTTGCAACATAGATTGCAGTAGGGCCGTCAGCGCCGCCAATGATGCCGATTGCAGCGGCAAATTCCGGCGAGAAGCCGAGTAAAATCGCACCGACAAAGGTAAAGAAGATACCCGCCTGTGCCGCAGCACCAAGCAGCAGAGTCTTTGGATTGGCGATCAGCGGCCCAAAGTCGGTGCCGCAGCCGATACCTAAGAAGATAAGCGAAGGATAAATGCCAAGTTTAACGCCCAAATAGAGGAAGTCAAGCAGACCGCCTTCATTGATTACCTCTTGGATCTCTATGTGTTGCCCTAGGAATAACTCCATATGGAACAACTCCGCCCCGGGGATATTCGTTAACAGCATACCGAACGCGATACCGAGAAGCAGAAGCGGCTCGTACTGCTTGACAATAGCCAGATAGACGAGAACACAGGCCACCAACATCATAATGATATTCAGCCAATGGTCGCCCAGCATCGCAAAACCGGAATCCTGCAAGATACCCATGATGCTTTCAAAAAATACTTGCATAATTATAATTCCTTTCCTGTTTTACAAAAAGCCGATCATTAAAACGGGCGCGTATTATCCATCACGCCGGCAGCGTTCCATGCGCTGCGGCCCTCTTTTACACGCTTGATGCTTCTGATCGCAAACGGTTTATTGTTCCCCTGTGAAAGCATCCATGCTGAGATCGCCGCCGAAATAGCGACTACGACCTCATCGCTGATCCCATTCTCTTCCGCCAAAGCTGCGACAGGCGCGGCAGCTTTGACCAAAGCCGGTGCAGGCACAGTGGGCTTTTTCTCGCTTTTTGCAGCCGGCTCTGCCTTTTGGTTTTTCTGATTGACTGCGTTCATAATCTTACCCATGATCCAAATGAATAAAATGATGACACACAGTGCCGCGAAAACAACCAGCAGACCGGAAATAACAAGAGCAGCCGTATCTACTCCGCTCCAATCCGGAAAGTTAGTCTGTGTCATTTTTATCCCTCCTTCTTGGAAAACTTCAAGCTGTGCATAGCCTGTCCAAACGACAATCCATTCACAAACCAATTCATCCATAATAATTATACATCATCTTTTCGGGTTTTGCAACACCAAAATCCATTTCCAAAGAAAAAATAGGCGCTAAAAATATTTTGCAAAACTGTGAACAAAGGCAAAAAGCAGGCTCTTATTCCCCGCTTTTGGGACTCTCTCCACCAGCTGCCGCCTTGGCAATCTGCTCCCTCGTGCCTGGAAGAAGCCATTTTCCATACACCTGCGAGGTAATCGGCGGCGCATACCCCAAATGCTCATAGCCCAGTTTTTTCAAAAGCGCCATACTCGGCTCGTTTTCCGGCTCGGTAAAACAGATAAAGTCCCAGTCCGGGAAACGCTTATGCAGCAATTCAAGCAAAGCAGACAGCGCCTCGAACGCATAACCCCTGCGGTGATAACGGTAGGAAAAGGTGTAGCCCATCGTGATTGTACCTTCCTTGGGGATCAAAACGATCTCTCCTATCATCTCATCACTTTCCTTTAACGCCGCCGCCAGCATAAACGGTGCGTCAACCGAAACAAGATCCTCCTGATGCCGCTCGATCAAAGCCGCAATTTTATCATAATCCTTCGTCTGCCCGCGCTGATATCGCGCACAGATCTCGTTATTGCGGTAATCAAACATAACGGCAGCATCCTTTGGAAGAAGACTGCGCAGCGTCAGCCGTCGGGTTTCCAAAATGATCATCGTTTCTTCCGCCTTTTTCTTCCGATATATCGGCAGACCTGCTTTCTATAATCCAGATACGCCTGACCAAAGGTCGCGATTAAGTAATCCTCCTCCACGTTGACAATCTGCAAATGAAGTGCAAGCACCGTAAGCGCGGACAGTGCAAGCAGCCCCCAGTGGAAAAACATCATCAAAATCCCAATATACACCAGATCAAAGCCCAGAAATGCCGGATTTCGGCTGATCCGATAGATTCCATCTGTGACAAGCTCGGTCCGGTCGTTCTCCGGTACGCCCGCACGCCAGCTATCGCGCATGGTAAGCATTGCGCTGATAAACGTCAAAACGCCGGTCAGCGCAAGCCCCAGCCCGACATATCTCGCCCATACCGGCAAGCGGGATACGTTCAGACAGATGCAGACTATCTCAGCCGCCGGAGCAAGGATTGTCGTTGCCTTAGTGCCCAGTTCCACCCATTTTACAAAGCCGCTTTTCCCCTCCCCCAGACGGTCGGTTTTTATCCCCTTTTTCCGCTGAGCAGCCATCTTTCCAAAATAGCAGCCATAGAATGCCGCTAAAATCGCAAGCGCGGCGATCTGAAAAAACATTTCCTCTCCTCCATACTGCGCGCTATGCGTCCGCATGCCCGCATTCTCCTACGTCTGATTGCCGCTTGAGATAAGCGTACAATACCGGTGTGATCTGCGGATAGGTCAGATTTTCGGTCAGCACAAGCCCCAGCCCGACATACGCCGGATGCACGGCAGATCGCCGGAATTTGCCCTTCGAATCATTCCGCCCCCATTCTGTCCCATCGATTCTCAGTATAGCATATTTCCGTCAAGATGTCCAGTAAACATGCAAGGCGTACTTATTGACTAAGCACGCCTTGCGTATCTATCCGTTTATTTCTTTTCCAATGCGCAGACCGCTTGGATAAGCTCCTCCTTTACCTTACTAAAGCGCGACATCCTTGGTGTAGCCCGCATAGCCGCGGAATACCTTTTCGGCGATTGCTTTCGCCTGCTCCGGAGAAAGCTGCTCAAGTAGCCCATATCCTCATGCCGATACGGTGCACCTCGCTGCGTGCGCTGACGCACGGCATATCGCCCCATGGATAGATGATCGACGGGTCGCCTGCCGGAAGCAGCATCGCAAGCTTCTCATGGAAGTCCATCGGCTTTGCCGTAAACTGGAACGAGGAACGCTCATATGGATTACTGCCCGCCTGATTTGCACCCCAGTGAAGATACCCTGACACATTCGGATAAATGTGGGTCAGCTCGTCGAATAACGCCGCGTCAAAATACTGCTTCATATAAATTCTCCTTTTTAAAGCCAGACGCTTTTTACTTATTCTATTCTCCATGCCGAAGCTTGTCAAGACGTTTCCTGCACGCATTTTGATATTTTATCGGGCTGCCGTGCGCTAAGCGGAAAATCTTTCCGGATTCTATAAATAAATCAAAAAGCCGTCTGCGCGGATTGAGGCGCTTATGCCTATTACAGCTCAAACAGAAACACTATTTTTATCAATATCAAAATGCGGCTTACCTGTGGTATAATAAATAAAAAAGAAAGGACTGAGAAGATGAAGCCGCGCACCATTCTGCACTGCGATATGAATAACTGCTTTGCCTCAATCGAGATGAAGCTTAACCCCGCCCTGCGCGGTAAGCCGGTCGCCGTTTGCGGCTCAAAGGAGGAGCGCCACGGTATCGTACTGGCAAAGTCAGAGGAGGCAAAAAAACACGGCGTTAAGACTGCGGAGGTCATTTGGCAGGCACAGCGCAAATGCCCGGATTTAATTATCGTTCCGCCGCATTTTGAAGAATACCGCAAATACTCCAAGCTGGCGCGAAACATCTACTGCCAATACACCGATCTGGTCGAATCCTTCGGCTTAGATGAATGCTGGCTGGACGTCACTGGGAGCGAACGTCTGTTTGGCAGCGGAGAAAAGATCGCCTACGAGATCAAGGAGCGGATCAAAAAGGAGCTTGGCATCACCGTTTCAATCGGGGTCAGCTTCAACAAGGTTTTCGCAAAGCTTGGCAGCGATCTCAAAAAGCCGGACGCAGTCACAGTGATCCCTTATCTGGGATTCCAGCAGATGATCTGGGATCTGCCCGTTTCGGAGATGCTCGGAGTCGGTCCCAAAACCGCCGCCAAGCTTTCCTCCTACGGCGTCCGCACCATCGGTGAGCTTGCCCGTGTGCCGCCGGAGACCATGAAGCGCAGATTGGGAAAGAGCGGAGAGGAGATATGGCGCTACGCCAATGGGCTGGACTGCTCCCCGGTATCCAAGGATAGCGTTATCCCGCCGCCGAAGAGCGTCGGGCGCGGCGTCACCTGCGCCAAAGACCTCCTTTCCGCCGAAGAGGTTTGGCGGGTGCTTTATCTGCTGGCAGAAGAGGTGGCGGGAGGTCTGCGCAAGGAGCATGTTTCGGCATGCGGCGTACAGATTGTCATTCGGGATAACACGCTGTTTGACAAGCAGCTTCAAAAACAGACGCTTCTTCCCACGCAGAGCGCCAAGGGAATTGCAAAGGAAGCGTTTTCGCTGTTTCAGGAATATTACCGTTGGGTGCATCCGGTTCGGGCGCTCACCGTGCGCGCATTTCATCTGATCGATGAAAACACGCCGGAGCAGATCTTTTGGGACAGTGATATCGAAAGGCGCGAAAAAACGGAAAAAATTGAAAACACCGTTTTCCAGCTGCGAAACCGCTTTGGCAAGGACTGCGTTACCGCCGCAACCCTCATACACCAGGACACCCCGCAGTTAAACAATTCCCAGCCGAACGACCAGAAGCTTTTCCGTAAGGGCTGAGCGCGCGGGCAAGCGCTTCTTTATCGCACGGCGACAGCATTTACTTTTTAGCGCGAGTATGGTATTATGTCAACTGAGG
>CAZPLR010000026.1:0-26779 GCA_964587555.1 uncultured Oscillospiraceae bacterium | reverse complement strand
ATATTACAGTATAGCACATATCAGCGCAAATGTCCAGCGCTTTTTGCATCCCAAAAAGGCGGGAGAGGCAATTCTAAAAAAATCGTGAAAAAACCGTTTTTTTATGATTTGGGGTTTTACTTTTGCAAAAAGAAATGCTATAATAAAATCGGTATGGTTTTGCCATGCCGTTCACCTCTTAAAATTCAGGAAAGGCTGGTGCTATTATGCTAAGAACTTGTCCGCGCTGCGCGACGCAGACCGACAAAGATATATGCCCGATCTGCTTTACGCGGATCGTTCCGGTACAAAATCAAAATCCGGCGCCTTACGGCGCGCCGCAGAATACTTGGCAGCCGCTTACGCAGGCGGAAACTGCCGTGCTTCCGCCGTTTATCTGTCCGCGCTGCGGCGGAAGGACGCTGCTCAAAAACGGCGCGCGCTATTGCTGTGCGGGCTGCGGCGCAGGCTTCAGCCTGACCATGCCGCAGGCGCCGCAAAATCCGCAAAACGAGACGAATGCGCAGGATTTGAACAGCTCTGCAAACGCACAGAATCCGGCGGAACCGCAAGGCGCGCAGAATACGCCGCCGGTGCCGAATCCGGCACCGGCTCAGCCTGAGAAGAAGACGAAGAAGGGCTTTACGCGCGGGAAACTTGCGGTGATCCTGTGCGGCGCGGCGTTGATTTTCTGCATCGGAACAGGGGTCGCGTTGGGAGTAAGCGGCGGCATGGAGCATACCTCAAGCGGTCTTTCTTGGAATGATTTTTTGGACGACTCCCCATTTAACAGTGACCCGTTTTCAAGTAATCCGTTTGGGGACGATTTCAATCCGTTTGGGAACAACGACCCGTTTAACGGCGATTCCTCTGGAAACGACTCCGCCGCCTTGCCGAAGCAGCAATCGGACGAGTATCCGAACGGGTGCAGCGACGCCGAGTACGCGCGCCTAGAGCAGGGCATGAGCTACGCGCAGATATCGGCGATTATCGGCGGCGACGCGTCGAATTATTACAACGATACCTACAACGGGCAGAAATGTACGGTATTTCAGTGGTATTCTGAGGATATGCTGACCTATGTGAACGCGGTGATGGTCGACGGGAAAGCCGCCGAATACTTCTGGGGTTATTTATCTGAATAAAATTGGGAGGAAGGACCTATGCAAAGTCTATTTTTACCAGCGAAGATCCTGCTGCCGAAAAACAGGGACGCCGCCGCGATGAAGAAATACTGCGTCGTTGCCTGCGACCAATATACCTCGCAGCGTGAGGTTTGGGAGGACGTCCGGAGGGAGGTCGGCACCGCCGTGTCCTCTTTGCATCTGATTTTCCCCGAGGTTTACTTAAACGATGGCGAGCAGGCGTATCAGGCGCGTATTGCCGCAATTAATGCTGCGATGAAGGAATATCTGGAAACCGGGGCGCTGGAGGAGATGGAGCCTTCCTATTTTTACATCGAGCGGCGTTTTCGCAGCGGTGCGCTGCGGAAGGGGCTGATCGGCATGGTGGATCTAGAGGGATACAACTTTGCGCGGCATCCGCAGGACGATATCCAGACTCCAATTCGCGCAACTGAGGGAACGGTGCTTTCTAGAATCCCGCCGCGGGTGAGCATTCGGGAAAACGCGCCGCTTGAGCTGCCGCACGTCATGCTGCTGATCGACGATCCGGAGAAAAAATATATTGAGCCGCTTGGAAACGAGACGTCCGCCTTTGAAAAGCTTTATGATTTTGATTTGATGCAGCAAAGCGGGCATCTGACCGGCTACAAGCTTCCGCAGGAGAAAAACACGGTGATCGACGAGATGGTAGAAGCGCTTTCGGACAAACGGGCGTTCTGCAGAAAATATGGATTAGCTGAAGCCGAGGGTAAGCAGCCGCTTGTTTTTGCGGTAGGCGACGGAAATCATTCGCTTGCGACTGCGCGCCAGTGCTGGGATAATATCAAGCAAGGGCTGTCCGAGGAGGAAAGGAGAGTCCATCCGGCGCGGTATGCGCTGGTGGAGGTCTGCAATCTGCATGACGATTCGCTGCAGTTTGAGGGGATTCACAGAGCAGTGTTCGGCGCAGACCCGCAAAAGCTGCTTGCGGCGATGGCAGCGTATTATGAACTGTCTTTCGATGAGAACGCGGCAGGGCAGAGGTTTTATGCGGCAGTAAAGGGCAAGCTGTCCCCGCTTGTGATACGCAATCCGAAATTGCAGCTGACGGTCGGATCGTTGCAGCGGTTTTTGGACGACTACTGTAAGGAAAACGGCGGAGAGATCGACTATATCCATGGCGAAGAGGTTGCGATTGCGCTGTCCCGGCAGGAAAACTGTATCTGCTTTCTGCTTGATGCGATGGAGAAGTCGATGCTGTATCCAACCGTGATCCGGGATAGGGCGCTGCCGCGCAAGACCTTTTCCATGGGGCACGCATGGGATAAGCGTTTTTACTGTGAGGCGCGAAAAATCCGTTAAAAGGTATGGTATTTTGCCGTAAGGTGTGGTATAATGTTATTTCCAGCAGAAATCGTACGCTGCTGTGCTGCACAAAAGGGAAAAGGGAGAAAAGGAAGTTATGCTGACTGATATTGAGATTGCTTCGGCGGCGAAGATGCTGCCGGTCATGCGGATTGCGGAAAAATTGGGGATAGAGGAAGCGGACGTTGACCTCTACGGGAAGTACAAGTGCAAGTTAAATCAATCGCTGTTTGAGAAGGTGAAGGACAGAAAGGACGGAAAGCTGATCTTAGTAACCGCTATCAACCCGACACCGGCGGGTGAGGGAAAAACGACGACCTCGATTGGTCTTGGCGAAGCGATGGGAAAGCTGCACCAAAACGCAATTCTGGCGTTGCGGGAGCCTTCGCTTGGTCCCGTATTCGGCATTAAGGGCGGCGCTGCGGGCGGCGGTTACGCGCAGGTTGTTCCAATGGAGGACATCAACCTGCATTTTACCGGTGACATGCACGCGATTACAGCAGCGAACAATCTGCTTTGCGCGGTTATCGACAACCATTTGCAGCAGGGGAACGCGCTGCATATCGACCCGCGCCGTATTCTATTCAAACGCTGTATGGATATGAACGACCGCGCGCTGCGGCATACAATTGTCGGCATGGGCGGTAAGGCGAACGGCGTTGTGCGTGAGGACGGGTTCCAGATTACGGTGGCGAGCGAGATCATGGCGATTTTGTGTCTTGCAAGCGATCTTGCGGATTTAAAAAAGCGGTTTGCGGACATTTTGATCGGCTATACTTATGAAAATACGCCGGTATATGTCAGAGATTTGAAGGTGCAGGGGGCAATGGCGGCTTTGATGAAGGACGCGATCAACCCGAACCTTGTGCAGACGCTGGAGAATACTCCGGCGCTGATCCACGGCGGTCCGTTTGCGAATATTGCGCATGGCTGCAATTCGGTGCGCGCGACCAAGCTGGCGCTCAAGCTTGCCGATTACACCATCACTGAGGCGGGCTTTGGATCGGATTTAGGCGCGGAGAAATTCCTTGACATCAAGTGCCGGTTTGCGGGGCTGAAGCCTTCCTGCATTGTACTGGTCGCGACGATCCGCGCGTTAAAGTATAACGGCGGAGTGGAAAAGGCGAAGCTGACCGAGGAGAATTTGGATGCGCTGCAAAGCGGTATTGTCAACCTCGGCGTTCATATTGAAAACATGAAGAAGTACGGCGTTCCAGTTGTTGTGGCGATCAATCACTTTGCCACCGATACTGAAGCGGAGATCGCCGCAGTGAGGAGCTACTGCGAGGAAAAGGGCGCCGCCTGCGCATTTTCCGATGTGTTTACCAAAGGCGGAGAAGGCGGTATCGAGCTTGCCCAAAAGGTGATTGCCGCTTGTGAGAAAGAGAGCCATTTTACGCCGCTTTACGATGAAAAGCTTTCGATTGAGGATAAGCTTGAGATCATTGCGAAGGAGATATACCGTGCGGACGGCGTAGAGTTTTCCTCCAAGGCAGCAAAGGCAATCAAGGATATCCAGAGCTTAGGATTGGACAAAATCCCGGTTTGTGTGGCAAAAACGCAATATTCCCTGACCGACGATCCGAAGAAGCTGGGCGCGCCGAAAGGCTTTATGATCCATGTTTCGGACTTAAAGGTCAGCGCAGGCGCCGGCTTTATCGTGGCATATACCGGCGATATTATGACGATGCCGGGGCTGCCGAAGGCGCCTGCGGCGCTTTTGATCGACATTGACGAAAAGGGTCAGATCAGCGGATTATTCTGAGCTTTTTTCATAAGAAAAGGAGTCGGACTTGAAAAAGCTATGGCTTAGCGTGCGGGGGTATCTGCGCACAATTGATTTAAGGATGCTGCTGCTGTGCCTGATTTGTTCCGGCATCAGCGTTGTCTGTCAGTATGCGATCTACAAAATGGGCTTTGTTGCCAGACCGCGCACCTTTTATATGCAGCTTGCAATGTCCGGTGCGGGGCTTGTGGCAGCGTTTCTGCTCGCCAATGTAGACTATCACCTTATGTGCAGGCTTTGGAAGTTCCATATGCCGCTGAGCCTGCTTTTGGTGGGGCTGACCTATTTTATTGGGGTAGCGCCGGAGGGGACGGACGACAAGGCATGGCTTGATTTCGGGTTTACGACCCTACAGCCGTCGGAGCTGCTCAAGCTTTCGTTTGTACTCACCTTTGCGCTGCATCTTTCCTATGTAAAGGATGACTTAAAAAACATAAAAACGCTGCTGCTGCTGTGCCTGCACGGAGCGATCCCGGTCGGGATGATTGTGGTGCAGGGCGATTTTGGCTCAGCGATTGTTTTTTTGGTGATCTTTCTTGTTATGCTGTTTGCAGCGGGGCTGCCCTTTTATTATATTGTTGGAGGGCTTGCAGCGCTGGGCATCGGGCTGCCGCTTTTCTGGATTTTTCTAATGCCGGATTATTTGAAGGATCGGTTTTATATCGCGTTTCATCCGGAAACGGATCCGCTCGGCGTGGGGTATCAGCAGTTTCAAGGAAAAACTGCGCTGGGTTCAGGGCAGTTGATCGGAAGAGGGCTGTTCAGTTCGGATATGTGCAGCGTGCCGGAGTGCTACAACGATTTTATCTTTTCAGTGATCGGGTATGCGTTCGGCTTTGTCGGGTGTATGGTGGTGGTGCTGCTGCTTGCTTCCATCTGCTTTAAGATGCTGCATACCGGCATTCGGGCGAAGGACCCGATGGGCTGCTATATCTGCATGGGTGTGTTTGCCATTTTCTTTACACAGATCGCGATTAACATTCTGATGGTGGTCTGCATGATGCCGGTAATCGGCATTACGCTGCCGTTTTACAGTGCGGGCGGAACCTCGGTGCTTGTCTGCTATGTTGGGATCGGTATGGTGATGAGCGTTTACAAATACAGCAAGAGCGTATTATAAAGGAGTCTGCGATGCGAGTAATTACTGGCTCTGCGAGAGGCAGAGCGTTAAAGACGGTGGAAGGGCTTGAAGTCAGACCGACCGCCGCTGTTGTCAAGGAATCGGTGTTTAACATCATCCAGTTTGAGGTGCCATGCACAAGAGTGCTCGATCTATTCTGCGGAAGCGGGCAAATTGGTATTGAGGCGCTTTCCCGCGGGGCGGCTTCCTGCGTTTTTGTGGACAAGGGTCAAAGCTCGCTTCGCTGCACAAAGGAGAATTTAGAACATACCAAGCTGACGGAAAACGCCAGAGTGGTTGCTTCGGACGCGGCGTTATTTTTACAGTACACGTGCGAGGTGTTTGACCTTGCGTTTTTGGATCCGCCGTACGAAAAGGGATTATTAGAGCAGGTCATGCCGCTTTTGATCCGGCGAATGAGTCCAAATGGGATAATCATCTGCGAGCATTCGGCCAAGGAAACGCTGCCGGAGCGTTACGGCGCGTTTGGGAAGGTAAAGGATTACCGCTACGGGAGGATTGTGCTGAGCGTCTACCGGGCGCAGGACAAGGAATCGGCCGAAAACGGAGTACGGTTATAAAAAGGGATGACGGATATGGTGTTATCCGGAGAGAAGGGGATAGAGAAGCGATGAGAATTGCGGTTTGCCCGGGCAGCTTTGATCCAATCACAAAAGGGCATCTGGATATTGTCAGCCGCGCCTGTAGGCTGTTCGACAAGGTGATTATTGCTGTGTCGGTGAATGCGGAGAAGAGAGGAACTTTCACTTTTGAAGAGCGAGTGGAGTTGATCAAGATATGCACCGAGCAGCTGGATAATCTTGAGATTGTGCAGATGAAAGGGCTTTTGGCGGATTATGTCGACGAGGTTGGCGCGTGCGCGATCGTCAAGGGTTTGCGCGCAGTAACCGATTTTGAGTATGAATTTCAGCAGGCGTTGGTTAACAAGAAGCTGAATGCGCGTGCGGAAACGGTTTTTTTAACGACGGCGGAGCAATATTTATATTTTAGCTCCAGCATCGTCAAGCAGATCGCGAGCTTTGGCGGGGATATCAGCGAGTTTGTGCCGCAGCAGGCGCTTCCGCTCATCCAGAAAAAGCTTTCAAAGCAAGAAGCATAAGGAGGAATTTAGATGAGAGTTAATGAAATCATGGAGCAACTGGACGAGCTGCTTTCTAAGGCTGTGGTAATTCCATTCAAGCAGAGCGTGATCGTCAATCCGCGTGAGCTGCGCGCGCTGCTCGACGAGCTTGCCGATACGCTGCCGGTTGAGCTGGAGGAAGCGCAGAATCTGCTTCGGAGAAAAGAGGAGATTTTAAACGGCGCCAAAGCGGAGGCGCAGCGCATCATCCAGAATGCCGAGGAGAACCGGCGCGCGCTTGTTTCCAACAGCGAGATTATCCGCGCGGCGGAGAGCCGTGCAAAAACCATGCTGTTCAACGCCAATAACCAAGCGGCGGAGATCAACCGCGCTTCTATGGAATATATTGAAAACCAGCTAAAGCAGGTTGAGGATACGCTTGCCAAGTCGCTGCAAAATGTGCATACGACCAAACAGGCGTTCTCTGCGAAGCGCCAAAAATAAAATACAAAGAAAATTAAAAAATCTCAATTTTCCCCTTGACAACAAAGCGAATTTGTTGTATTCTTATAGTAAGCCTTTTGATATCGTTTTCAGACGCCATGACACAGGATGACACAGCGGGATATCTGCTTGCAATAAGAGTGGGAAGAGATATTCCGGCACAATTTTGCGGTGGAGAAAAGGAAGATTATTGCCGTATGACCTTTGCTCAAAACACAGAAGTTTGCGACGACGCGCTTGTGCGCCGATTTCAGGCGGGAGATAAGGCTTCCGCCGCCGTGCTTTTTGTGCGGTACACGCCGCTTTTGCACCGCAGCGCAGGCAGGTGCAGCTTACCGGCGTGCGACTATGAGGATATTTATCAAGAGGCGTGTATTGGTTTTTTGTCCGCGTTAAGGGCGTATGAGCCGCAGCGCGGAGCGTCGTTTATGTCGTTTGCGAGGGTGTGTGTGGAAAACAGGCTAAAGAATTTTGCCGCCGCGCAGCGTTCTCAGAAGATGAGCGCATATCGCAGTCAGCTTTCTTTGGAAGCGTTAAACGAAAACGGCGGCGACTTCTCCGATGATAAAAATCCGGAGAGTATCTATTTGTCCAAAGAGCAGGTAGAGACGTTTTATCAAGACGTCAACAGCAAGCTTTCTCCGTTAGAGAGAGATATTCTAATTTTATATCTTTGCGGAAACAACTACAAGTTTATTGCATCGAAAATGGGTATTCCTTACAAATCTGTCGACAATGCTTTACAACGAGTACGCCGAAAGCTCAAATCCCTTACCGTTTAGGAAAACGGAGTTTTTTGGTATCTATGGTGCGTCAATCCCAAAGAGTCACACCGTGATATAATATTCATCTGCGGCTTATTAAGCGGGGATTCTCTCTTTTGTAAGACGCACAACTATTTTTTTAAGTGAGGTATACCAAGATGTACGAAGACAAAACGTTAGTCTGCAAGGATTGCGGGAAAGAGTTTATTTTCACCGCTGGCGAGCAGGAATTTTATGCTGAAAAAGGCTTTGCCAACGAGCCGCAGAGATGCAAATCCTGCCGTGCCGCCCGGAAAGCCGGTACTGGCGCAAAACCGCAGAGAGAGATGTTTGAAGCAACCTGCGCGCGCTGCGGAAAGATTGCACGTGTTCCGTTCCAGCCGCGCGAGGATCGTCCGGTTTATTGCAGCGACTGCTATGCCGAAATGAAGGGCTAATTTACAACAAAGCGATCCCCAGAGTGTAATGCACTCTGGGGATTTTTATTTTATGCTTCAATGGTCATTTTTCCAAAGAATTGCGGCTGATGAAAGCTTGGGTAAGGCCATGTGATCGGCTGCCAGCTTCCATAATGCGGGATCTCGGTATCGTCGCCGCATTTAAAAACGTTGGCATAAATGACGCTTCCGGCGGTGTAAGCAATCTCACCGAACAATTGATGCAGCAGCTCCAGCGGAATGAAGATGGTAAAGCCCCAGTATGCGCCTTCCCGGTAAGGGACAGGCTTTGGCATCGCCGCGCCCAAACGATCGATGAAGGTGCGGTCCTTGTTCGTACCAAATTCGCATAGCAAGCAGCCGTTTGAATTGCATTCAAAATTGATATAGACGTCCGGCTTTTGCGGGTCAAATGCGGCGAAAAACTCCATTGTGCTGTCCCGGCAGACCGGGCTGTTCGGTACGGTATAAACTGCGCGCGGTGCGTCCTCTTTACAGGCGGTTTTGAGCCAGAAGCCCTTCTGTGGGACAAAAGCAATTTTTGCAGTAACCTCTGGGCGGTAATCTCCGCCCCAACTGTATTCCTTGACCGAAAGGGAAGGGATATGCTCCCAGTTTATCGGCTCGGATGCGATCTTAATCGTGTAGGTTTCCATAATAGCATCTCCTTTTTTGATTATGCTTCTAACGCTGCGATAGCGTCAGTAATGAACTGATCGGGGGTAATCTTCCACTCCTCAACCCGCTCCAGCCCTAATTTTCTTGCGTGTGCGGCAAAGCGGGTAATACGGTTCCGGCGTGTTTCCAGATCGCCGTATGCCAAGACGATTCCGGCGTACCAGACCGGCATTGCGGCGGTTTTGACCCGGAAGGTTAGAATCTCGCTTCCCTTTACGGCTTCCAGCGCCTGCTTCATCAGCGTGTCATAGCGGGCGTAGTGCGGCTCATCCAGCCAAGAATCCTTGGCGTCCAGCGGACCGCCGAAGATAGAAAGTTCGCCGCCGGCAGCCTCCATTGCATCGGTGGATTCGTTGATATATGAGAGGATGTAAGGCGCCGCCTGCTGATAATAGCCGGAGCAAAATTCGTTAATCACGGCGTTTTCGTCAACGTCCGGATTCCACATACATTTAGCGAGCAAGTAGCCGCGCAGCGCGGAAAACTCGCCCTCGTACTCGCGGTTTGACTGCGAGAAGAGCATCTTGACGTTATGCGCGGTAAAAAAGCGGATATTCTGCGGAATCACGCGCAGATTTGGGAACGGAGAAACCAGATTCCTAAACTGGATGCAATAGTCCCAAAGCGAGATATTCGGGCAGATCTGTTCCCAGGCAAGCAGCTCCTCGCGGCTATCCTTTGACAGCTCATCGGACGCGATCGGGAGTCCGCGGTTGGCTTCGATGTTGCAGAGCATGATATGCACGTTTTGCGCCGGTCGGGTAATTTTCGGCGGTTTCCGGGAGTACCAGTAGGCGAGGGTTGAGATCACTTTATCCGGAAACTCCGCGGCGAGACGGTTGACGAAGTTCAGGATGGAGCCCATTGGTGTGCCGTCGCGCTCATCCAGCTTTTGGCAGTTTTCGCAGCGGCAGTAGGCGTTGTTATCGTTTTGGGAAACTGACCAGAACCGACACTCCGGCTTCTGCGCCATATAGTGCGCAAGGTTTCTCTTGACGATTTCAAATACCTCAGGATTGGACAAGCAAAGCTGAGAATCCTTAACTCGCTTGCCTTCGTAGAGCGAAAAGTATTCCGGATGGGAGTCGAAATATTCTTCCGGCGGGCAGAGGGTTGCAAAGGAGTGGCACCAGAATCCCCAGACCTGATCTTTTGCGCCGGCGGCAGTCATTTTATGCTTTTCTGCAAATTCCGGATGGAAGTAATCGCGGTAATATACCTCGCGGTAGACAAGCGGAGAGGTATGGGCTGTTTTGGAAAACTGGACGGTCAGGTTGCCGTCAAACGGCAGGTACTCCTCGGTAGAGGTATAATAGCGGCAGCCGCAGACTGTTTCCAAAAAGTCGTAGACGCCCCAAACCGCCTCCTGCTCATCGGCAGCCTCTAAAATAATGTCCTTGTCGAAGATGTAGTAGCAGAAGGTTTCGGCATTTTCCGGATCCTGCGGCCGCCGCAGGACAAAATCCGGCTGCACGTCGGTGACGTTCTGCACCGGGAAGTTTGCGCCAGTCAGCCTATGGAAATAATCCGAAAGAACGCCGGCTGCACGGTCGAAGGCTGTGTCGGTGGACACGATGTGGATGATCGCGGCGCGATTATGCGCGATCACGACAGGTTTTTCATAGTTCATGTTAATTTCCCCTTTGAACTTTATTTATGATATAGACAAAAGCGTCTGATCATTTTTGCGGGTGTGAGATGTTTCCGTTTCTTCACGCTTCAATCGCCGCATAGGTCAATTGGAAAAAGGCAGGCACTGCGACGCAGGATCCTTCCAGATCGGGGGGCCTGTTAAACGAGTACGCGCCAAAACGCGTCCAATTGATCGACCAGCGAAAACATGTACGGGCTGTAATCACATAGCCCAATAGGAACGTCAGCTGCTTTATTGCTTGATTTTTTTCCCGCGTTTTGGCAGGGTAAAAGCTTTGGTACGGCTTTGATCGCCGTCCTCCAAGAACATCGTATTCAGCTTATTGATGATAATAACGGCAAACAAAACGACGATTGCAAGCGCGACGATCAGCGAGACAGCACGCAGCGTGTTTTCTCTGCTGACCCGACGCAGCTCGCTGCGGACGTAGCTCTCCAGGTTATTATATTGCACCACGGCGTTCGGCAGAATATTTCCGTTTGCATCGATCAAAACCGAAAGCGTGCTGCGGTTCCAGTTCAGCGCGGCGGCGCAGAAAGCCGCAAGGTCGGTTTTTAAATATTCTTCTTTGGAAAAGCTGGAGGAATCGTTTTTGATAAAGACGGTATTGCCAAATTTTTTCGGCGTAAGGAACGCCATCGCATGATGCTGCTGCGGATTGGTGAGCAGGATCGGATACTGAGACGGATCGGTAATTTCCGCAGCAGCTGCAAAATATAGGCTGCGGTAGGAATTTGGAAGCGGCTGTAAGGTAGCCGTCAGCGTATTCTGGGTAAGGTAGCTCACCAACAGAAGCGCAAGCGCCTGGTTATCGCAGGAGATGGTAAACGCATAGCCGCTGATCTGGTTGAGCGCGTTTTCCCATGTCATGCTCTGCGCGTCGATCGCGTAATCGTACCAGCAGTGGCGATAGATCGGCGCAGGATCGTCAAAGCTTATGCTTTCAATGGGGATCAGCGCCTTTAGCTCCTCCTCAGTAAGCTCTTCCGCTGCGGCAGACGTCTCTTCTTCAGTATCAAACTGTTCATGATAGCGGTTTTGCGCGATGGCGGTCATTGCTTCGGGGGCTAATTCCCAAAGCTTTTGCATGCCGTCTCCCAAAAAGAAGGTATATCCCTTTGCCATTGCGTCGAGCATATTGCTATGGGAAAAGGTATGTCGCAGCTGGTCGGAAACGCGATTATTTTCGGGAGAGGTCAGACGATCGAGCGCATCCTCGTAGCTGTCGGCGGCAAGGGCGCCCGGTGCCTGCGAGATCAGCGGGCAAAGCAGAAGAAATCCGCAAAGCAGGATAGAGAGAAATTTTTTCATATCGATCACTCCAAAGGCAAAAGACGGTTTTAACCCGTTGCCCGATTATACAAATGCTCAAGCCTGCCATGCGGCGAACTTGAAAATGCGTCTTGACAATGGAACTATGTATTACCTTCATTATAGCATAAACATACGGCGTTGTCCAGCGGAGGATGCGGTAAAAGGAAGCAAAAAACGGAGTTTTCGGGCAATTTTTTTTACGTGGGGGTCTTGTTATTTTGAGTGGAATATGGTATGCTATTAATAGTTTAGGCATAGAAGGCGAGGAATGCCAGATCATGAAAAAGGAGCGTTTTTCGGGATGAAATGTTCAGTCTGCGGCAAAGAGGGCAGCAAGGTGGTGGAAACACGCGCTGGAGAGGACGGCAGGATCCGCCGCAGGAGAGAATGCCCGTTCTGCGGTACACGCTTTACGACCTTTGAATCGGCTGAGGACGCGCCGCTTATGGTGATAAAAAAAGACAGAACCCGCCAGCCGTTTGTCCGGGACAAACTGCGTGCGGGCGTATTGCGCGCCTGTGTCAAGCGTCCGGTCAGCGCGCAGGAGATGGACTGTATTGTCAACGAAGTGGAGCGTTACTGCTATTCGGCGAATATGCGGGAGATCACCTCGGAGGAGATCGGCGAGATGGTTTTAAACCGGCTGCGGAAGGTCGATATTGTTTCCTATATCCGTTTTGCCTCGGTCTACCGCGATTTTACCGATCTGGACTCTTTTTTGGCAGAGCTGGCATATCTGCGCGATAAACGGGATGAGGGTAGGGAATAAGGCAGCCGTTTTCCAAACGCCGTATTCAGGGCTTTCATGAGGACTTTAATCGCCGAAAGCAATGGATGTGCTAAAGGATGCTGCGGAAGCTGACGCTTTCCGCCTCCGCCAGATCGTCAAGCGAGCGGGAGAGCAAAAAGAGGGTTTCCCGCATACGCTGTTCATCCTGCTCGTCCGCTGCGAAGGACAGCAGATGCGCTTGGTAGGATACGGTGCTGATCTTGTCGTCGTTTAATATCTGTCCCAACCCGTCGGTCAAAGCAAAGCAGCTTTCTGCGATTGTTTTGGCGTCTGAGGGGTTTGTTTTTGGGGCGGTAAGCGCGGATTCAATCTTTTTTTGCAGCGCGTCGTTTTGCAGCTTGATGCTTTGCGATGTATAGACGCCGAATCCCAGCGCAGCCGCAAGGATGATGATGATTGTAAGCAGACGTTTCATAAGCCGGGTCCTTTCTATTCTTGTTCTTTTAACGGAGGCAGAATCGGCGCAAACGGAAGCAGAACCTTTGCTGGAGGGGTGTTAAGCCTGCTTGGACTCTTCCGGCGGTTTTTGTTTGCCCTTTTTGACAAGGTAATAAGAGAGATTTTGGTCGACAGTCAGCAAAAAGGTAGTTGAAACGGCAGCGCCGTTTGCCTTGAGGATCTTTTGAAGCCATTCGTCGGTGATATGATAACGGCGCATGACGTTTGGATAAAGCTTGCCGTCGCTGATTAGGATCTGCGGCAGTTGGATTTTTTGGCTTTTGAGCCGCATCATTGACGCTGTGACCGGAGTATCGGCGTATTTTGGCAGGAAGCTGATCGTACCGGTGGTTTCGGCAACAGCGCAGCTGATTTTTGTGACGTCAAAGTAGCCCGCCTTTCGCATGGCGGAGTAGAGGTCGTCGATGGTGCAGCGCAGTTTTTTGAGATTTTCCTGTAGGATCACACCGTCCTCGATGAGGAGAATTGGATTGCCCATGCAGAGTTTGCGGAAGGCTGGAAAGTGCAGGGAGAGCTTGGAGCTAATCATCTCCATACCGACGATGACCAAAATTGGAATGATACCGAAGATCAGCGGCATGGAAATATCCTCCATTGGCAGGGTTGCGATATTGGAGATCAGAATGGTGGTAACAAGCTCGCTTGGCTGCAAATCGCCGAGAGTCCGCTTCCCCATTAAGCGTACGCAGAACATGAGCAGGATGTAAAGAAGCGCCGCGCGGATGAAAACGATCAGCAAGATATTCCCCCCTAAAGCATAATGATTCGTCGTGTCGAAAAGCGAAAGATATCGTGGATATTATGCGATAAAGCAATCAAAAATATACAAGAGTATTTTCCGATAGAAAGGTGAGTGGAAATGGCAAAATATCAGATTTCATTAAATCGTATTATTAAAGACTTTGATCTGGAAACGATGTATATGCCGGAAACGGAAGAGGAGATCATGGTAGAAACGGCGAGCATCAACCGTCCCGGATTAAATTTCACTGGCTTTTGGGAGTATTTTGATCCGAAGCGAGTCCAGATCTACGGGCGGATCGAAAATACCTATCTATTGGGATTGGAGGAATCCGTCAGGAACGAGCGGCTGGAGCATTTTTTCTCCTACGGCTTTCCGGCGATGGTAGTCACGCGCGGTCTAGCGGTGGACAACCGCATCCTGGAGATGGCGAAAAAGTATGGCGTCGCGGTGCTGCGCACCGGAGAGTCAAGCGCGTCAACCTTATCCAACTTGATCTCCTATCTCAATGTGCATCTGGCGGAGCGAATTACCAGACACGGCGTTCTGGTTGAGATATACGGCGAGGGCGTTTTCATCACCGGAGACTCCGGTATTGGTAAATCGGAAACGGCTGTGGAGCTGATTAAGCGCGGACACCGGCTGGTTGCCGACGACGCAGTCGAGATCCGCAAGGTATCCAATCGCAGCTTAGTGGGTTCTTCGCCGGAGAACATCCGCTACTTTGTCGAGATGCGCGGCATCGGTATCGTCAACGCAAGGCGGCTGTTCGGCATGAGCTCGATCAAGATGACCGAGAAGATCGACATGGTGGTAAACCTGGAGGTTTGGAACACGGAGAAAAACTACGACCGGCTTGGTATGGAGGATGAGTACACCACCATCATGGGGATTAAGGTGCCGAGCCTGACGATCCCGGTGAAGCCGGGGCGCAACCTAGCGATCATTTTAGAGGTTGCCGCAATGAACAACCGTCAGAAGAAGATGGGATATAACGCGGCGCAGGAGCTGATGCAGAGTCTTGGTATGCCGGTGGATGCGACGGACAGCAATCGGATCAGGAACTGGGACTTCTTCTAAGGAAATTATTTTTGTGCAAAAAATATAATTCACATTTTTCATGGGAGGATATGGAACAATGCCATATTACAAAGAGCATATGCAGCGGGCAATTGAGAAAAAGTACCGGATGGTAAAGGAAGGAGTCTATACTGTTGTTGACACGCTGCGTGCCGATGTATTCGTTACGCCTGAGCCGGTGCGCTTTGCGGAAAGGGCAAGCGGCAAGGCACACTATGATATTCAGAAGGGAGAGATCTGGGGGAAGCTTTGGGACTGCGGTTGGTTTCATTTTACCGGAAGCGTACCGGAAGATTGCGGCGGCAAGTATATTGTGCTGCTGATCGATATTGCGGGCGAGGGCTGCATTATGGACGAAAACGGGGAGCCGGTGCGCGGCATCACGACGAAAAAGTCGAGCTTTGATGACAGCTTGGGCGCTCCGACCAAGCGCGTTTACCGTATTTTCCCATCGGCAAAGGCGGGCGAAAAAATCGACGTCTGGATGGATGCGGGCTGCAACGACCTGTTTGGCAACGACCTGGGCGGCACGATCGAGGAGATGGACATCGCGGTGCTGGATGAGGAGAGAAGAGCGCTTTGTTACGATATGATGGTTTTGATCGACCTGTGGCGCGCGCTTCCTGCCGACAGTGCCAGAGCGCAGAAAGTGTTCTTCAAGCTATACGACGCCGCGACGCTGCTTGGAGAGTTTACGCCGCAAGAGATCGTTGCGGCGCGCAAGCTGTTAAAGGAGGAGCTGGACAAGAAAAACGGCGACGCCGATTTACAGATTTGGGCAGTCGGGCACGCGCATTTGGATTTGGCGTGGCTTTGGCCGATCCGCGAATCGATCCGCAAGGCGGCGCGCACCTTTTCGACCGCGCTCTATCATATCGATTTATACGACGATTACATCTTTGGACAGTCCCAGCCGCAGCAATACGACTGGATGAAGCAGTATTATCCGGGGCTGTATGCGCGGATCAAGGAAGCGGTGGCGAACGGCAGGATCGAGCCGCAGGGCTGTATGTGGGTTGAGGCGGACACCAATATTTCTTCCGGCGAGGCGCTGGTGCGGCAGATCTATTACGGCACCAAGTTTTTTCGGGACGAATTCGGCAAGGAGGTCAATAATCTCTGGCTGCCGGATGTATTCGGATATAATGCGGCGCTTCCGCAGATCCTCAAAAAATCCGGCATCGACTACTTTATGACCCAGAAACTGAGCTGGAGCGAGCACAATAAATTCCCGCATCACACCTTCCGCTGGGAGGGCATTGACGGCACCGAGATATTAACCCATATGCTGCCGGAGGAAACTTATAACGGTCCAGCATCGCCGCGGTCAGTGGTCAAGACGGAAAGACAGTATCAGGAAAGCGGCATCTGCTCCGATGTATTGATGCTTTACGGCATTGGAGACGGCGGCGCGGGTCCCGGCTCCGATCATATCGAGCGTTTGCTGCGTATGCGGAACCTTTCCGGCATTACGCCGGTTAAGATGACGGCGGCGGGGGAGATTTTCCCGCGGCTTGCAAAATCGTGGAGCAAGCTGCCGAAGTGGCAGGGCGAGTTATACTTGGAGCGGCATCAGGGCACGCTGACGACCCAAGGGCGCAACAAACGCTACAACCGAAAGATGGAGTATGCGCTGCGCGAGATGGAGTTTGCGTATGTGCTGTCCGAGACACCGTTCCCAAAGGAAGAAGCCGAGAAGATTTGGAAAGAGGTTCTTCTTTATCAGTTCCACGATATTATTCCAGGCTCGTCAATCGACCGGGTTTACGATGAAAGCTTAGCGCGGTACGCCGATCTTCATGACCGCGTAAAGGAATTAACGGCGGCGGCTTATGAAGCGGCGGCGAAAAAGACCGGCGCAAAAGCGGGGCAGACCGTTTATTTCAACTCCTTAAGCTGGGAAAGAGAGCAGCTTGTTTCGGACGGAACAGCAGTTTATCTGCTGAAAACGCCAGCCATGGGCGCGGCGATCCTGCAAAGCTGCGAGAAGGTCGAAATGCCGCTGCTGGCTGCGACCGACAATATCCTAGAGAATGCTAAGCTGAAGGTAGTATTTGCACCGGACGGCACAATCCAGTCGATGATCTGCAAGGAAAACGGCTTTGACGCCTGCGGCAAGGGACAACGGCTGAACGTGCTGAATATCTACGAGGACAATGGCGACTGCTGGGATATTCCGATCACCTATCAGGATAAAGCGCCGCAGCAGATGAGGCTTGTCTCCCGCAAGGCCTATATCGATGGGATCAACGCGGTGATGGAGCAGGATTATGTCTACGGGAAATGCACGCTCAACCAGAAGGCGGTGCTTGCGGCGGATGCAAAGCGGTTGGATTTTGTGACCGAGGTCGATTGGGACACCTATCACAGGATGCTGCGCAGCGATAACCGCGTCAACGTTTTCTCGGAGCGCTGCACCTATGATATCCAGTATGGCACAATCCGCCGTTCGACGACGGTCAACACCAGTTGGGATATGGCGAAATTCGAGGTATGCGGCATCAAGTTTGCCGACCTTTCTGATCGTGAGCATGGCGTCGCGATCCTCAACGACTGTAAGTATGGCTACAAGGTCAAGGACAACAACTTTATGAGTCTGAACCTGCTGCGCGCGCCGACCTATCCGGGACGTCATGCGGATATTGGACATCACAGCTTTACCTACTCGATCTATCCGCATGCGGGGGATGTGGTCGACGGGAAGGTCATGGAACAGGCGTATGAATTAAACCTTCCAATGCAAAGCGTCACTTTATCCGCCGATGCGGGCACGAATATGCTTTTGCCGCTGTTTGAGATCGAAACGCTGTGCGGTGCGAAGCCGATTGTCGAGGCGGTCAAGCCGGCTGAAACAGGAAATGGCGTGATCCTGCGCTTTTATGAAAACACCGGTATGCCGGTTTCAGCGCGGTTCCATTTTGAAAAGAATTACCGCGAGATTGTGGAAACCAACCTGATGGAAAAGCGGCAGTCTGTGATCGCTGAAAACGCAAACGAGGCGGAGTTTACGCTGCATCCGTTTGAGATCAAGACGGTTTTATTAAATGAGGACTTAAAGTAAATCGAATCTTTCAAAAGCCTTCGCTTCTTTTGGAGCGGGGGCTTTTCTCTTTGCGGAATTCCCGACTGGTTATAAAGAAAAGCGAATTCGGATAAATCGGATAACAAGAAAGCGGAAATTAATGCTATTTTACGATTGACAGATGTTTTTATTATGGTAAAATTTAGATAAAGAAGAAATGCCAGTTGTTCCGGAAAAAATGGCGTCCGGAAACGACTGGTATCCGGCAGAGTGAGCGACGCTTAAGCGTTAGACGCAAAGCGTGGAGGGACAAAAGATGAAACTGAAAATCAGTGAATCCGGCGCGCCGGAGGAGCCGCCGCAGCAAGCCCGGCGCGCGGCAGAGCAGTTTATTTTTGCAGTTAAAGGAACCCCGGATACGTCAATTGGTGGAACAGCGGGTGAAATTGAACTTGGATTGAGAAGCTATGGTTTTTCTGTTTCGACATATACAAGCAGTTATTTTGATTTTAGCAAGCTTGTGAGAAATACTGATCAAGGAAAGCCGGTGATTGGTTCTGGTTATACGAATGGATATAATCATGCGTATGTATATATCGGCTATCAGTATGAAGGAACTATGCCGCTGGATGGAAAAGTAATCATTCACGATTCTTCATTGGGCATGAGAATGACAGACGTTTTTCGTCAACAGAACACTGGCGAAGGCTATTATTCGGAACACTACATTATTGCTTCTTAATATCAGAAAGTCGAGGTGAAAGAAATGAAAAGGTTTATGAAGGCTCTGACGATGATCATTTGTATGTGTTTGGTTGGCATAAGCGCTGTTCCCACCTTTGCGGAGGTGACGGATTTTACCGAATTTGAGGCGTGGCGTGAAGCGTCCGCTAAGGCTGAGCCTGTCGAAGCTGCTGAGTTATGGCTGGAATATCACCAAAACTCAAAGTTTTTAGAGCAGTATCTTGCCTGTTGTCCGGAGAATACAGAGGAAAACCGGAAGGCTGCCGAGGAATATGTGATCCACGAGGCGCTTACTTCGGATATGGTTATGGAGTATATACACTTGACGCAGGATCAGAAGTACGCATTATTATACGGAAATAAAGAATTTGAAATAGCCACTATGCCATATCTTGCATCTGATGCTTTGTTTTGTCTGAAAAAGGGCGAAAATATCAGCGCGCAGGAGATCCGTAATTCTATAAGCGGATGGAGGTTTGTCCTGTATGTGGATGGAAACCCAGTTGCCGAAGGCGGAGTTACAATGGATTTGAATGTAATCGAGTCCTGCAATGACCGCATTGCGGCGGCGAAGGGGAATACAACGTCGTACAGCGGGGCTGATGGCAGAACGGCAGCAGATTTTTACGATCAAGCGTAGTTTTTGCTTTACGTCCTCCGTGGGTCATCGTGGGGAGTGTGGCGCTCGGCGTTGCTATCATCGGTGCGGTCGTGCTGGTGGTTTTGAAAAAGCGGAAAGTCGCGAAATAATCGAATACCCTTGGGAGCGGGCGGAAGTCCGCTCCTTGTTGTGTGAAACAGCGGCGTTCTCCAAGATGATGCGGAATAGCAAAAGCTCCTCCGTCCGGTAGGGGCAGAGGAGCTTTAGGATCATACGGCTGTTATTTGGGATTGACGTGTACCATAACATGTTTGACCTCTGGGAATTGCCGTTCGATTGATTCATGAACGGATTCTGCGATTTTGTGGGTTTCCCAAAGCGTCTGGTTCCCGTCGGCGGCAATTTCCATTTCCACAAAAATACGGTTGCCGAACACGCGGGTGTGCAGCAGATCGATCCCCAAGACGCCGGGAGTATCCAGCGCACAGCCGCGCAGCTTTTCCTCGGTGGCGGGATCGCAGGAGCGGTCGACCATCCGGTTAAAGGCGTTTTTATAGATGTCATACGCCGCTTTCAGGATAAAAACGCAGATGACAATACTTGCAATCGGATCGAGGATCGCAAGACCGAGTCTTGCGCCGGAGATACCGATCAGCGCGCCGACGGAGGAAAGCGCATCAGAGCGATGATGCCATGCGTCTGCAAGCAGCGCGGCCGAACCTATCTGATCTGCCGCCAGCTTGGCATACCAGTACATCGCTTCCTTGACGACGATGGAAACGATTGCGGCGATCAGCGCGAACATCCCCGGAGCAGAAACCGGTTCCTCGCCTGCGTGCAGCAGCGTATTGACGCCGCTGTAACCGATTGACAAGCCGGTCACAAACAGCACTGACGCCAAAATGATCGCCGCACCGCACTCCATACGCTCATGGCCATAGGGATGCTCGGAATCGGCGGCTTTATGCGAGATTTTTGCGCCGATCATAACGATGACAGTACTGAATACATCCGAGGCGGAATGGACGGCGTCGGAGATCATAGCGCCAGAGTGGGCGAAAACGCCCGCGAACAGCTTAAACGCGCTGAGCGCGGCATTTGCGGCAAGACTGACGGCCGATACCCGCATAACGGTGAAAAGCGCAGTTTGATCGGACGGAGAAGTGTTGACGATACGGTTTTTCTTTTTCATGGCTGCCTCCTGCGCGCCGGGATTGCCGGCGGGAAATACGATAGCGGTTTGCCCGCGGGAGTGTTTCCCGCTGCCGCGCTCGAATGAGGCGACCCGGCTGCAAAAACAGCCTGCGTAAATGTTTATCTATTATACAGGATATGCCGTAAACTGTCAATAGGTGCAAAAGGCGGTTTTTCCTGCTGAATTGGTTTGTGCAAATAGGAATCCAAACGGCTTGACAATACTTAACAGGTTCCGGCGCCTGCGGTTAAAAAAGCCCTCTTCGCGGTTGGAAGAAGGCTTTTTCCATTGCTCAGCCGTGCAGCATCCCTTTATAAATGCCCGGACGGCTGCCCTCGATGGCGATAGCGCCGCAGCATTTCCTGTAAAAGTCCTGCGGACCTGCGCTGCCGATGATGGCGTAGGCGTATCCCTTGGCTTTCATAGCGTCGAGCGCTGCGTATAAAAGCGCCTTTCCGTAGCCCTTGCCGCGCTCGTTTTCGTCGACGCCGGTCGGACCAAAGAAGTCAAGACAGGTCGAATCATAACAGGCGAAGCCGAGCATCCTTCCTTCCTTTACCGCAATGATGCAGCTAACCGGATGGTTGGAAAATGCGACCTCGCACTCGTCGACCCAGCCCTGACCGAAACGTTCGCCGACCCATTTCAGCACCTGTGCCTTTTCCGGCGCGAGCGCCGGACGGATTTCTACGCCGTCCTCCTTGAGCGCCTGCATGAATACATAGTCGCTGGAATAGGCGTACAATTTGATTAACATGTCCATAGCTTTCTCTCCTTTTTCGGTTTTCCCCGGGAAATCTTTCTAATAAAATTCTCCTATCTTAATCATAGCATATCCGCTTCCGGTTGTCAATCACCGGATGGACGATTTTGCAATGTATACTGCACAATTCTAATATTCTATTTTAGTAATTTGCTACAATCTTACGGAAAATTTGGAAAATCGCAAAATTTTTTCGAAAAAGCCCTTGACTTTTTTCACGTCGCTGTGATATAATATAATTGTTCCGAGGAATGTAAATGATTTTGATAATATCTGCAATAAGTATATAGCTCCTTCCTAACGGGGTCTGCCGAAAGGCAGACCCCACCTTTTTATGTTCAAAAGAGGAATGGATTGCTTTGCAGGGGATGAATTTGTGAATTTACGGTTGCCTTTTCCTGCGTTTTATGGTATAATAAAATTTAATTATAAAGCGTTTTCCTGTTCGATAAAACCGAATATTAGAGAGGAAAAGGGAGCTTCTTTTGCGCGGATACAGAGGCGCGGACGCGGGCAGGGTTTCTGCCGGAAGCTTAGAAAGGAAGAATCAAATGATTGTAAAGCCAAAAGTACGCGGGTTTATCTGCACGACTGCCCATCCGGCGGGATGCAGGGAGAATGTCCGCCGTCAGATTGCATATGTCAGATCGAAGCCAGCTATTGCCGGAGCGAAGAAGGCGCTCATTATCGGCGCGTCTACTGGATATGGGCTTGCTTCCCGCATTGCGCTTGCATTCGGTGCGGGTGCAAAAACCATCGGCGTGGCGTTTGAGAAGCCGGCGTCGGGCAGCCGCACCGCGACTGCGGGATATTACAATACCGAAAGCTTTGAGCATTTTGCGAAAGAAGCCGGATTATATGCCAAAAGCTTTAACGGCGACGCATATTCCGCCGAGATGAAGGCGGCTGTGATCGACGCGATTCAGGCGGAGCTTGGGCAGGTGGACTGTGTGGTCTATTCGCTTGCCGCGCCGCGGCGCACGATGCCGGATGGGACGGCGGTTTCCTCCGTATTGAAGACGGTCGGCGCGCCGTATACCAACAAGACGATTGATCTGCGCACCGGCGAGGTGCATGATATCACGGTGGAGGCGGCGACCGAGGAGGAGATTGCCAACACGATCAAGGTCATGGGCGGGGACGACTGGGCGAGCTGGATCGACGCGCTGAAGCGAGCCGACGCGCTTGCGCCGAACGCGGTTACGATCGCTTATTCCTATATCGGGCCGAAGGTGACGCATCCGATGTATTTAGACGGATCGATTGGGCAGGCGAAGGCGGATCTTTACCGCACCGCGAAGGAGATTTCCGCAAAGTATGGCGATGTAAACGCTTATGTTTCGGTCAATAAAGCGCTTGTCACCCAGTCGAGCGCAGCGATTCCGATTGTGCCGCTTTATATTTCAATCCTATATCATGTGATGAAGGAAAAGGGCTGCCACGAAGGCTGCATTGAGCAGATGTACCGGTTGTTTGCCGAAAGGGTATACGGCGATCTGCAGCTTGACGCGGAGGGCAGGATTCGGGTCGACGATTACGAGATGCAGGATGATGTGCAGGCTGCCGTCATGGCGATCTGGGATAGCATCAAGACCGAGAATGTTGGCGACTGCGCGGATTTAGACGGCTTCTGGAAGGACTTCTACCAGATGTTTGGCTTTGAGCTGGACGGCGTCGATTATGAAGCGGACGTTGATATTATGCACGTGCAGGCAATCGGGCGGGAGGAACGGTCAGAATAGTGCATATACCGCGGTTGTTCCGCAGAAGGATTTTATCAAAAAGGGAGTTTTTGCAATCTGCACTTGAAAGAATTGCAAAACAGGATTATAATGAAAGATAAGCATCATACAAAGACAAGACATACGAATAAGCTATAAAAAGGGGGGCGGCTGCTATCATCAATGCGGCGCAGGCAATGGTAAATTGCCTTATAGAACAGGGAATACAAACAGTGTTCGGTTATCCGGGCGCAGCCATCTGTCCATTTTACGACGCTTTATACGATTCGGAAATCCAGCACGTTTTGGTGCGGCAGGAGCAGAATGCGGCGCATGCTGCAAGCGGTTATGCGCGCATTTCCGGAAAGCCGGGAGTCTGCGTTGCGACTTCGGGACCTGGCGCGCTGAATCTGATTACCGGCATTGCGACGGCGTACATGGACAGTGTGCCGATGATTGCCATTACCGGGCAGGTGGAAACGGCGCTTTTGGGGCGGGACGTGTTCCAAGAAGCGGACATGACCGGTTCGGCGGAACCGTTTGTGAAGCATAGTTATTTGGTCAAGGATGCGAAGGCGCTGCCGCGGATCATGCGGGAGGCGTTTTACATTGCTTCGACCGGCAGACCGGGACCGGTGCTGATCGACGTTCCGGTCGACATTCAAAAGCAGATGATTCCTTCTCCGGAGCCGAAGGGCGAGATCTCCATTGCGGGCTATAAGCCGAGCGTCAAGGGGCATCCAATGCAGATCCGCCGCGCGTGCGACGCGCTGTGCAAAGCGAAAAAGCCGCTTATTATCGCGGGCGGCGGCATCTTTTACGCCGGTGCGCAGGCCGCGCTCAGGGCGTTTGCTGAGCGGTTTGGAATCCCGGTTGTTCACACGATGATGGGCATCGGCGTTTTACCGCAGAGTCATCCGCTGCAGGCGGGAATGCTCGGCATGCATGGCACAGCTTCCGCGAACAAGCTTATTTTAAATGCGGATACCATTTTGATTGCAGGCGCAAGGCTCGGCGACCGTTCGATGCGCAATCCAAGCAGGCTTTCCGAGCGAGCGACGGTGATCCATATCGACGTTGATCCGGCGGAGATCGGGAAGAATCTCTCGATCGACATCCCGATTGTCGGCGATGCGGGACATATCTTAAGACAGATGCTTGAGGTCACGGCAGATTTTCCTCGCAAAGAGGGCGATGGCTGGTGGAAGGAGATAGCGCCTGCCGCCACCTTCCCGAAACGGGATAAGATTGGCGCGGACGGGTTTATCAATCCAAAGTGGTTTATGCACCGGCTTTCTGAGTTAGCGCCGCAGGATGCGGTCTGCGTTTCGGACGTCGGACAGAACCAGATTTGGAGCTGCTTAAACTTTGATATTTCGGAGGGGCGGTTCATCACCTCCGGCGGCATGGGAACGATGGGATATTCGATCCCAGCAGCGATCGGTGTCGCGATGGCGCAGCGGGACTTGGGGCAAAGCGGTACGGTATTTGCGACCTGCGGCGACGGCTCGTTCCAGATGATGTCGATGGAGCTTGCGACGATTGCAGCGAAAAAGCTTCCGGTCAAGATCGTTTTATTTGTCAACAATCGGCTTGGCATGGTGCGCGAGCTGCAGGATGCGCAGTATAAGCGCCGAGAGATCGCGGTTTTTTTGGACGGTTCGCCATCCTTTGCGGCGCTGGCGGGCGCGTACGGCATTGCATCCAGTGTAATCGAGGCGCAGCAGACGGATTTAGAGCAGACGATGCGTAATTTTATTGCCTATCCGGGCGCGTATCTGCTGGAAGTTCGGGTTTCACCGAACGAAAGCACATTATAGGAAGGGGTAAGCGGCATGAAGCAGACGATTTCGGTTTTGGTCGAAAACCATGCGGGCGTCTTATCCCGCGTTTCAGGCCTATTTGCAAGGCGCGGCTTTAACATTGACAGCCTTGCGGTCGGCATCACCGACAACCCGGCAATCTCGCGGATCACGATTGTGGTGAACGGCGACGCATATGTGCTTGAGCAGGTCGAAAAACAGCTTAACAAGCTGATCGATGTGATTAAGGTGCGGGAGCTTGCGCCGACAGAGAGTATCCACAGAGAGCTGATGCTGGTCAAGGTCAAGGCGTCGGCGAAAACGCGCGGCGACATTTTGGACGTTGTGCGGGTAACGGATGCGAAGATCTGCGATATTTCGACCAAGACGATCACGGTGGAATTATCCGACACGCCGGAACGGCTGGAGATTTTGCAGCAGATGCTGACCCCGTTCGGGGTTGAGGAGATCGTGCGCACAGGGCGCATCGCGGTGGAAAAGGGCGTAAAAAGCGACCGATAAAGGCTTATGACGGCAGGGGCATTGCGCTTTTGTCTGAAATAAATCCGCTTTTGGGCAGACCAAGGGCGGGAAAAAATAATATTGGAGGAAAAAACAATGGCAAAGATTTACTATCAGAACGACTGCAACCTAGGGCTTTTAGACGGCAAAAAGGTAGCTGTTATCGGCTATGGTTCTCAGGGTCACGCGCACGCGCTGAATTTAAAAGAGAGCGGCGTTGACGTAGTTGTCGGCTTATATGAGGGAAGCAAGTCCAAAGCAAAGGCTGAAGAACGCGGATTAACTGTTATGACTGTGGAAGAAGCGGTCAAGGCTTCCGACATCATCATGATCCTGATCCCGGACGAGAAGCAGGCTGACTGCTACAAGCAGTCGATTGCTCCATATTTGACCGCCGGCAAGACGCTTGCGTTTGCGCACGGCTTCAACATTCACTTCAAGCAGATTATTCCGCCGGCTGACGTTGACGTTATTATGATTGCGCCGAAGGGTCCGGGCCACACCGTAAGAAGCGAGTATGTTGCGGGCAAGGGAGTTCCGTGCTTATTTGCGGTTGAGCAGGATGCGACAGGCAAAGCGCAGGATATCGCGCTTGCATATGCTGCCGGCATCGGCGGTTCCCGCGCGGGCGTTTTGGAGACCACCTTCCGTATGGAAACCGAAACCGACCTGTTCGGCGAGCAGTGTGTTCTCTGCGGCGGCGTGACCGCATTGATGAAGGCTGGCTTTGAGGTACTGTGCGAGGCGGGATACGATCCGCAGAACGCCTACTTTGAGTGCATCCACGAGATGAAGCTGATCGTAGACCTGATCTATCGCGGCGGCTTTAAGATGATGCGTTACTCGATCTCCGACACCGCTGAGTTCGGCGACTACGAGACCGGCAAGCGCCTGATCACCGAGGACACCAAGAACGAGATGCGCAAGGTTCTTTCCGAGATTCAGGACGGCACCTTTGCTTCCAAGTGGATTGCCGAGAACAAGAACGGCCGTGCGCACTTCATTGCAAAACGCCGCATCGAGGCGGAGCATCAGCTGGAGGAAGTCGGCGCTTCCCTGCGCAAGCTCTACTCCTGGAACGACGAAAAGGTCGATATGTAAATACCGCTTTTTGCAAAAAACGATAAGCCTTTGCCTGCTCCTTTTACGGGGCGGGCGAAGGCTTTTCTCTTTGCAGAATTCAAAAAGCAGACTCGGACGCCAGCTGAAGTAAGAAAATAAATTTGAATAAGTTTCAGGGATTTACTTTTTGAAATTTATATGGTATAATATGGGTAATAGGAGAAATGGCAGTTATTTTCGGAATACATGGAGTTGAAAAAGCTGCTGTTTCAGGGCATCGTGAAGGGCGCATGATGCGCGACGGAGGTAAACTTATGAAACTAAAAATCAGCGAGTCCGGCGCGCCGGAGGAGCCGCCGCAGCGATTTCGGCGCGCGGCAGAATTGAAGAAGGGAGGTGCGGCAGAAAGAATAATAAAGAGGAGAAAAGAATATGAAGGCTTACACGAAAAAGACAATTAAGAGATTATTCAGCCTTCTGCTGACAGCGAT